>DATFSO010000078.1:0-83829 GCA_035262585.1 Occallatibacter sp.
TGTCTCAGAGTCGCGATCATGTCAGTGCTCAGCTGATCCTTTCCAGAGCCCGGAACGGGCTTTTGGGGCTTAACGTAGAGGATGCTGTCTCATGCGTGCCCCAAGAAGCCGTCGCCCTTTAGGCGACGGTTGTTCACCACCTTACTGGAGGCGCGCCGGCGCCGCCGCATTATTGCTATGGAGCCGGGTTCGTGTTGGTGCTATTCGCCGAGGTCAGCGGGTTCCAGTTCACGATCAGAGGCGCAAGATATTGAGTGGACTTGCCGGTGTTGGTGTCGAGAACATGGAACCGCAAATTTAGCGGATCCGTGACGTCGGTGGTCAGCAAACCCGGTCCTCCGGGGTTGCCATCGCCATTTTCGGATAGACCGGTCGCGCTGAAGTACGCATTCGTCGTTTGACCCGCAACGCACGCCTCAACCCCAGCCGGAGGAGTGGCTGTGGTCGAGCCCTGGAAGGTGAGCGAGCTGTGCGGATTGCTTGACGGATACCAGGGGGTTTCCCCCGCGACAAACGAATACGATTGCGTTGGCAGCGGAATCGCAAGCGTATAGGAAACGCCGCCCTGGCAGACGACATCGGTCGTGATTTTCGCCCCCTTCACCAGAGACACCGTCGCCGCTGGGTGGTTGCCGTCCAAAAGTAACTCGTAGCCTGCCTCGACTATGTCGCCTGAATTGATGCTCAAGCCGTCATTCACCGACTCTACGACCGTGCCGCCCGTGTTCCAGTTGTCGGGAAATGACGGGTTGTTGGTTCCCCACCAATTGGTCCACCGCCCATAATTCATGGTCGGAAAGTCGTAAGCATAGGCGCCATTAGCGGTCGTGATCGGGCTCCCTGCGTTAGCGGGGGTGGGATAGACTTCAACATCCGTATTGACGGATGCCTGCCCCAGCATGAATTTGTCGACGAATGCCGTTATCGGCGCGATCTCGATGGGCAGCGTCGCGCAGTGTGCGTGGCTGCCGTCGATGAAGAAACCGAACCGGTCTCCGATTCCGAGTGCGTTATAAACTTGTTGCGTTGCCCGCGCCGAGACGTAGTTCGATCCATTCGACAGCCAGTACTGCGAGGCGTTTCCGGTCTCGAGCAGGGCCCTGGGTGCAATCAGGGCCATCAACTCATGCTGATCGAACGGCAGCTTGTATACGTTGTCGGCGGCGAACTGAAGCATTTGCTGGCTGAACCAGTCATAGTTCGTGTCGTCGACATCTTCCACAGTCCCCTGGGCTTCGATGTCGTGCGAGACGCGCCACGCTGGCGCGCCGCCGCCGCCATTTTCCTGGGCAATCGTAAGTGCAATCCGCTCGTCGAGCGCCCCGGCGTACAGTGCCATCTTCCCCGCAAAGGAGCATCCGGTGACTGCGAGGTGCTTCGTGTCGATGGGCAGCGGATTATTGGCTTGCTGTGCAGCGATCGCCATGCCATCGATAAGGCGGCTCACTCCCCAGGACCAGGCGGCGTATTCGCCCTGATTGCTTGTGCCACCGCATATTCCTTCGCAATATCCGGAATCGGAGTAAAGCTGATAGAAGGGATCTTTGGTATGGTCACTCGGCGAAGAAAAGTTGTACGCGGTGACCTGGGTGCTGACGTAGCCCACCGTTGCGATGGGAAGACTCTTAAAGACGCCGGCTGGAAGGCTGCCGTAATCGGGCTGCGAGGGCGGACCAAAGCAAAAGGTTTGTCCATTAAAAGTAAAACAGAGTTTGATCTCCATGGAGATCAAGGCCGGAAACGGGCCGCTGCCCATACCCTGTGGAATATAAACGCCCGACGTTAATGTGAGTGTTTTCCCATTCCGGGTAACGTTCACCGTCAGCGAACCGGTGCTTGATCCCGCCGCTGGAGGCACATAGTTCGCCGTAATCGTACAGTCATGGCAATCGGGCTTTGTGCCAAGCTCATACTTTTCTACCGCAGCCAGGATCTCGTTGCGCCGGCGCTCCCAGTTGGGGAACGAGGTGTCGCGAGTCCCATCGGCGAACACAAACGGGTCCGGCAACGGTCGAATGATGGGGAGTTGAGCGAAACTTGGGAAGTTCGGCGCCTGGAAGTTCGCGCCCGTGTTCTCAACGTTATAGACCAGCGGTACGCTCGAGTCGCCAGACGTATTCTCCTGAGCGAACGCTGCAGGAACCGTGGCCGACACCAATAGCAGCAACATTAGCGAAAGGGATGTTTTCATAGGTTCCTCATTCGGGGTGGGGATCGCTTCCACGAGCCCGCTTAGAGACAAAACATACTCAACGCACCTCGCCAAACTACGCGCTGTGCAGGTGGGTTGCGCCGGGCCACAGTTTTGCGGACCCGTCGCTGAGCCAAATTTAATTCGGGTCGCAAACTATACCAGCCTGCATGGCTTTGTCAAGAAGATATGCTGTGAATTTCTGTCGAATCAATGCAGCATCTAAGATTGCTCCAGATCGCGAATTATTGATAGATGCGCATCACGACTACACAGCTTGCTTGAGAATCCTTGTTTTGAAAGGGCACGATTTTCAACCGTGCCGAGAAAGGCAAGAAATCATTGGCGGCTATAGCCGCTGAGGGAAGGTCGTGGAGACAGAGTGTGTGACGTCTTCCGTAAGGTGGAGTCCCATAGGATTACCTCGATTTATCCCGAAGACCCGCTCCTCTTTCCGCAAGGCTCACGCAGCACTCACAAACCTCGCAAACGCCTCGACGACCCATCGCGGCAGCTCTGTTCGATTGCGTCCGGTCATCAACTCGTGTCCTGCTCCCGGCACCATCATCAACTCAGTTCTTGCCGGAACCAGGCTCAGCGCCCCTTCCATCTCCTCACGCGATCCGAACCCATCTCGTTCGCCATGCACAAACAGCGCCGGCACCCGCAGAGCAGGGAAGTGCGCGGTCCGTAGCTGTCCTGGTTGCTTCGGCGGATGCAGAGGGTACGACAACAACAGCAGCGCGTCGGCAACCCCCGGCTCTGCCGCCGCCAGCATCGATGCCTGCCTGCCCCCGTACGAGTGGCCGCCGAGAAAGATCTTCCCCGCCGTCTGCCACCGCAACGCAGCGACCGCCGCACGCAAGCCCTCCTGGTCGCGCTCCGCACTCCCGCGCATGGGCGGCCCGGTCGGCTTCGCCTGCCTGAAGGGCAGATCGCAACGCAGGACGGTCAAGCCCGACATACAGAACGCTTCGGCCATCGCCGTCAGCAGCAGCGACCGGCAATTCGCCCCCGCCCCGTGTGTGAGCACCAGGCCATCCGCGCCCTCGCCGTTCGCCCGGTGCAGAGATCCCCGCACCGGCGCATCTTTCACCGAATCGTCTCTGAACTCCTCACCGCTCATCGCCGCACCCACCCAGGTATTCACTGTCATCATGCCACCACAACCAACGGTGCCCTAGCCAGGGGGTGAATCGCGTTGAGCGACTTACGCCTTGGGTGCGAAACGAACGTAGTGAGGGGGATGCACGAGCGCTCGACAGAGCGCCGGTTTGTGGCCCCGGCCAGGCCGCTTTTGCGCGGTGAAACCCGCAGGCGCGCTGCGCTCAATCACGAACTGCGCAATCTTGGCAGGTATTTCGGAGAAGGGCATCTAGTTCGAATGCCGCGAATTTTCATCCGGCGGCACGCGGTTGCTGCCCGCGTAGACAATCACCAGCTTCCGATCAGCGTCCTCGAGGTCAGGGTCGGAGACGCCTCGCTCAACAATCTTCTTTGTGATGGGATCGTGGACGAGCTCTGGTTCCACGCAATAGGTAGCCGTAATGACGATGAGCATCTTCGGACCCTCTTTCACGGTTTCACGTCAGGCCCTGCTGCACAGTTGCGTACGACTGAGTATTGGAACCTCAAGCCGGAAAAGAAGATGCTTGCCGCAGCGAATTTTCCGGCACACACAAGTGTCCTCGCGCATTTACTGCATCGAGTGCAATTTATTTCGCACAGGACACTAAGTATGAACCAGTGTCACGAACGAGCGATTTATTGCTCGTTCGGTTTCACGCGGCTCTGGCCCTGATAGATGCCTAGGAATTCGCGGTCGTCCAGAGGGATACTCACGGCATTCTCCTTCGCGGGTTTCTCTGCGGCGAGCTTTTTGGCGGTCTCTAATTCCATGCAATAAAGTGTTGTAACGATCAGCATATATTTACCTCTTTCCGTTCTTCCACCTCTAATCTCTCTGCCCATTCGAACCCGCATTGGGCACGGAAGATGCAATAAACCCCGGAAATATTTCCTGCATCCAGGGCGCCTTTGGTGCATCAACGCATCGCGCATAGTTGCTGTTGCGCACTACATGGCTCACGCTGCCTCTGCTTTGTTCCTCGGCCGCGATCGCCGCACCCGCTGCATTGCTTCATCAGCCTCGAATGCAAACGCGGCTACCCTTTGCCGTCGCCGAAATCGGGACTGCGTTCGAAGCAGCAAGGTAGTTCGCGAAGTGCTTCCAGCACGCCATGTTCAGAACTGGTTTTCATGTGACGAACTAAGGGTGCCACTATTTGCCTGTCGGTCAAGTGATAGGAAACACTCCGGTGCTGATGCAAGAGAGTAGACAGCAGCGGTCGAGAGGCTCGGTCCCACATTTGAGCGCACTTAAATAGTTGATTTTGTGCACCGTATCTCGGAAGGTTGCCATCGAACGGAGTGTGATGACAACTTCCGCAACCGCCGCTTCGCAGCTTCGCACTTTGGGAAATTCCGACCTTCATCTCACACCGATCGGCTTTGGCGCCTGGGCGATTGGAGGCGGCAATTGGGAATTCGCGTGGGGTCCCCAGGATGACAACGAGTCCATTGCCGCCATCCACCGCGCCCTCGACCTAGACGTCAACTGGATCGACACCGCGGCCATCTACGGCCTGGGCCATTCTGAGGAGGTGGTGGCGAAGGCTTTGAAGGCCAGCAGCCACAAGCCCTACGTCTTTACCAAGTGCTCCATGCGCTGGCACAGCGACCGGTCCATCTACCGTTCGCTCAGAACCAAGTCCCTCGAGGAAGAACTCCACTCCTCCCTGCGCCGCCTCGGTCGCGACACCATCGATCTCTATCAGATCCACTGGCCCAATCCGGAAGTAGAGATCGAAGAAGGCTGGGAGACCCTCGCAAAATTCAAAAAGCAAGGGAAGGTGCGCTACATCGGCGTCTCCAATTTCAATGTCGAACAGATGAAGCGAGTGCAGCGCATCGCTCCGATTACGAGCCTGCAGCCGCCGTACTCAATGCTTCGGCGCGCCATCGAGGAGGAGACCCTGCCGTTCGCGCAGGCCAACAACATCGGCGTCGTCAATTACTCGCCGATGGTTTCCGGTCTTCTCACCGGCAAGATGACCTCCGAGCGTGTCGCAGCTTTTCCTCCGGACGACTGGCGGCGCCGCGCTATTGAGTTCAACGAGCCTCGGCTCAGCCGCAACCTCCGTCTCGTCGAATTGCTCCGCGAGATCGGCAAGCAGCACAACGTCGAGCCGGGTGTGGTCGCAGTCGCCTGGACGCTCTACCACCCAGCCGTCACCGCGGCTATCGTCGGAGGACGCAGCCCGCAGCAGGTCGAAGGCATCGCTTCCGCGCTCCGTTTCCGCCTCAGCGCGGACGAGTACAAGCAGATCAACGACTTTCTCTCCGCGAATCCCGTGTGAGCGGTATTGTGAGCGGTCTCCCGGAGTTCTGTTGATCGCCTGCGATCGATGCAAAGCAAAAGCCCCGGCAATATGCCAGGGCTTTCGCTTTGCATCGAAAGTTCGCTTACATTGCAGCAACAAAGTCGGGAACCATGGTTGCTGCGCTCTCTTGCAGCAGCTGCGTCATTCTTGCCGCCATGCCCGTGTACATGGAGGCGGCGCGGAACGCGTTCACGCGAACACCTTCACTCGCCTGTGTGAAGGCATACTGTGTCAGCGCCATCAATACACACACCCTGATCTGCATGGCATCACTGCGCAGCGTCTCCACCAGCACGCGATCGACGTGCTCGCAGTTCCTGCATGCGTAGTCGGCCATCTCAAGCATGACTTTCGCATTCTGATACATCACCCACAGACCGCGGGGGCCGTCCATACGCATCCACGTATCCTCGGGCGATGCGTTCAAGCCTTCCTTCCACAGAAACTGATCGCTTAACTCGCGGGCGCTCCAGTCGGGCCGCAGCTTCGAAATCAAGGACTCCCAGGACTGATGATTCCGGCGTCGCGCATTCATCCGCCAGCGGCCCAGATACAAGGCAACTACGACAACTGCACCGAGTTGAAGCAGCGGGAAGATCATCAGTATCACCTCGTCCGGTTTTTGGTAACCGTTACGGCATTCCGAGCGGCACCGGACACACTTTCACGCTTCGTTACACTACTAACAGAAAAAGCGGACTTTGTGGATATGTTTTCCTCAACACCCTGCAATTTCCCCCGACAAGGGTAACCTACATGAATAATCACATCAGTAACATAAAGTAACCATTATCGATAGTAAATGACACTTTCGGGTCTCAGAATGGCCTATAGGCTGCAAGAAGAAGTCTTTTAGAATCTAGTTGTTGTAGCGGGTATGTTCTTGCTTTGCTGAGAACGGATCTTTTGCAGTGGTCCTAGTCGCGCGTCCCCCGGCCGGACGTCGTTTCCGACGAGTTGGCCATGGCCATTCGAGTCGCTCTCGCGCTACCCGCAACCGCCAGCAGGAAGCTTTGCATTTGCGGCGTGAACTCCCGGCGCTCAGGCACCTTCTGTGCAAAACTCACGATCAAATACACCATCGAACAGATGTAGCTTCCAGCAACCAGTTCGTCCAGCATGTGATACTGCCGGTTCAGGAATTCGTTTCCGATTCCCTGGTTCATATGGAGCAGGGTGACCGAAAGGCCAACCAGAGAGTAAAAACCGAGAGCAGTGGCAATCTGTAGTTCACGGTCACGCCACCCGATCGAAAGCAATTGGCTCAACGCAGCCAGCGCAAGAAAGAAGATAATCCACAGCGCGGATGAAGTGATGTCGATATGAATGATTTGCTGGCTCACCGAGGATAGTATCTTCAGACCTGGCGGTATGGCGAACGGCCAGATCACCCCAAACGCGAGCGCCAGCAGGCCACCAACCACCAGAACTGTCCATCGCGGAAGCGACGAGCGAATCGGATTGAGGACGGACATCGAGAGCTCCACGAGAACGGAGAGCATAAAAGCCGCATCGATAATGTCCGCAACCAGGTAGGCGCGCGAGGCAGCGCTCAATGAAACAATGAATAGGCTGGCGCTGGTAAAGAGGAGCACCCAGACGAGATACAGCGTGAACAGGGGAAACTTTTTATAGATACGTCTGTAAAGGATCTGACCGATGACCACTGCTTGAACAAGGATACCGATGATCTCGAGATATTGCTCTGGGGCCATGGTCTGCCTTTATCGATATATACCGACAGAGGATCCCTCTAAGGTTAGCAGTTCGCGACCCTGTTCTCGCCAGACAAATCAGACGCTGGTCACCAGACTTGGCATCTGGGGTGGTACAGGAACGGTCGGGACGTGAGCCACCAGACTTGGCATCTGGGGTGGTACAGGAACGGTTGGGACGTGAGCTACCAGACTTGGCATCTGGGGTGGTACGGGAACGGTCGGGACGTGAGCCAGCTTCTGGGCAGGAACGGAATTCTTCGTGGATGGCGCTGCAAATGCGCTAACTGCGGACACAGCAAGAATCGAACCAAGAACTGCGCATGAGACTTTCAACCATGGCGAATTCATTTGGGCTACCCCTTTGAGTGATTGCGGAACCTGCTGGAAGCCTAACCCATAGAGTGCAAAGCGTTACAACAAAAGTACTGAAAAAAAACAAAATAATTGCGAGATAACGTTTGCTTATACCGACATGTGGGATTTGCGGGTTGAATGTCACCTGCGGGTCACGTTACCTTGCCCCGCGGCCAGTGCGAATTACAATCGGCGCATCAGTTCCGCAGCATTCTAGATGCGCATTTATGAATAAACCTCTTGGTTCAAGGAGATAGCTTTGCTTCCCGAACAGCGCGCCGCATTTAATACGGGATACACAAACTTCGCTTACGAAGAGCTGCTTGCGACGCTTGCCCGGCGATGCGGCGGCCCAATTGAGTTCCGAGTGGCCGAGACTCCCATCTTCGTCAGCGAAGCACTTCTTACCGGGATGGCGGAACAGGGTGCCGCGCTTGCCCGCCACCTCATCGCCGATGAGGCCTATCTAACCGCTGCGCGAAGCGCAATTCCCATGGGATTTGATGTACCAGGGCAATCAGCCCATCCGCACTTTCTCACTGCCGATTTTGCCTTGGTGCGCAACGTTGCGGATGAGCTGCTCCCAAAACTCGTCGAGATTCAGGCGTTTCCGTCGGTCTTTGCCTATCAGGCGGAGCTCTGCAGCGCTTATCGTAAAGTCTTCCATCTGCCTGGATCGTTGGGCAATTTTCTCGGAGGTCTCAGTGAATCTACTTACTGGGATTTGCTCCGTCGGACGATCCTCGGGACGCACGAGCCCACATACGTTGTTCTCACCGAAGTCGATCCGCTGCATCAGAAGACGTTCCCCGATTTCCATGTCACCGCCGACCGGATCGGGATCGCCGTTGTCGACATCGCCGCAATTGAGCCGGTTGGCAACCAACTGCACTATCGCGATTCAGCGGGCCATCTTACGCCCATCAAGCGGATCTATAACAGGGCGATTGCCGACGAACTCATTGCCCGCAGAGTCCGTCTGCAGTTTGATCTCAGGCGATCGTGGGATGTGGAGTGGGCAGGCCATCCCAACTGGTACTTCCTCATCAGCAAGTTCTCGCTTCCATGGCTCTCACGCAGCGGCGAGTTTTCGGTCGTTCCGCCTGCAACGTTTGTCGACGAGTTCCTCGCGGGCCCAGGCCGAGACGAGCTGGCCGCAGCGGGTGTTCCCATTCCCGCCGGCAACGCCCCCAGCACGGTTTTCACCGAACTCCTGCTCAAACCGCTGTTTTCCTTCGCCGGAAAGGGAATCGAGTTTGAACCGTCGCTCGCCCGCCTTCGTGCGATCCCGGCGGAAGAACGCTCGAGCTACCTCGTTCAACAACGAATGCGCTTTGAACCCACGATCGACACCCCGTTCGGACTGACGCAGGCTGAGGTTCGGATCCTGTATCTTTGGCCGGATGACGGCTCTCTAACGCCTGCGTTGTCGCTCGTCCGCCTGGGGAGGGGAAAGATGATGGGCGTCGACCACAATAAAAATCAAGAATGGGTCGGTGGATCGGCCGCTTTTTATATATGATCAGGGGCAAGCATTGGTTCTCCGCTTGGATGTAGCTTCTTCAAGGCAGAGTTACTTATCCGATTACCACTTTTAAACTTTCGTGCTCTAGGTTCGCGTGTAGAAGTTGTATACATTGAGCAGTGGATCAGAAAGAGGGAAGAGGATATCGAATGATGGAGATCTCCAAGACGGGTCCGACAGACGACCGCGGGCAGGGCGGGCGAGGCACCTTTCTCAAGGAAGTACGGTGTGCGGTGCGCTTTCCTCTTTCTTTGCCGGTTGAACTACCTGAGGACAAACGCAACGAAGCACCAGCGGTTACGCGGAACGTTTCGGCAAACGGAGTGCTGCTTGAGCTGAATGGGCCGCTCAACGTTGGCGATGAGCTCGATTTTCATTTGCGCATGCCTGGAAGTGTGCTGGGCACTCCCCAAGATGTGTTAGTTCACTGTCGTGGACGTGTGGTACGCTGCTCCATAAGCCAAAGTCACTATCAGGCTGCTGCTACCATCGATGAATATCATTTTGTGGAGCAGTAAAGGCCCGATTTGACGGCTGTTGCGGCCACCTATGGAATTACTCGACGAAACACCCGACGGCGAAGTTTTGGACGCACCGGTAAAGCCGGGTACGATCCGTATCATCCTGGCGGACTCTCAAGCGATCTATCGCGTCGGAATTCGCAAGATCTTCGCGCTTGAAGATGACATTCGCGTTGTCGCTCAAGCCGATTCGTTCGACAACCTGCGCACTGCCCTTGAGCGCCATCCGGCCGATGTGGTCCTGATCGAGGGCGGACTTCTTGCGGGAAGTGCAACCACGATCCCTGACCTGCTCCGCACAGCTCCCGACGTTAAATTGATCGTGCAGGCTGTCGGGAGCGATGAAACGCAGACTGTCGAGCTATACCGCCGCGGTGTCCGCGGCATCATCTCTCGCTCGATATCGCCCGATCTGCTCGTTCGCTGTGTGCGCCGCATCGCCACCGGCGAGACCTGGATTGACAACCAGGCTGTGAACTGGGTCATCGACGCATATCGCGCCCAGGCCGCGGCACTCGTCAGCCCGCGGACTCAGCCGCGCCTTTCGCCCAAGGAAACTGCGATCATCACCTGCATCACGCAGGGAAAGCGCAACAAGGAGATCGCATTCCAGCTCGGCACCACTGAGCAGGTCATTAAGAACTACCTTCGCAAGATCTATGACAAGCTGGGTGTCTCTGATCGGCTCGAACTTGCTCTGTATTGCCTGCACAACAAGATCATCAAGTCCGACGCCGACGAGGTGGTTATTGCTCAGAAGATCGTCGCCCGCTGATACTGATACCGCATATATTGCTTGAAACACTGGCGCTGCTCTAAGCAGCGCCAAATTGCTTCTATGGCAGAACTGCGCTTCGGGGCTCGGGCTGGATGGCCGGTTGCTCTGTCGCTGTCGGCTCGCAAGACTGCCCCTCGCAGCTTACCGGGGCATGCGTGTCCATACAGTTCTTTCGTGCCAGTTCGAGCAGGCGAATCAGCTCCTGAAGCTCTGCTCGGTCCAGGTGACCCAGGAAGTCTCTGGGGGCTTGGTCGATCTCGGCGTCCATCCTGCTCAGCAGGTCCAGTCCGGCGCTCGAAATCTGAGTCCACACCACACGCCGATCGCGCTTGTCACGCTGCTGCCGGATCAGTTTCAGCGTCTTCATGCGTGCCAGCAGCCGAGTGATATCCGGCTCCGCCGTAATCATCCGGTCCCCGATCGCCGAGCAGGTCAGTCCCTGCGGCTGAGCTCCGCGCAGAATACGCAGAACGTTGTATTGCGTTGACGTGATGCCCCAATGCCGCGTTCTGCGCTGAAACTCACGATGCACGCAATCCGACGTTCGCATCAGGTTCAGTAGCGCCTCTTCTTCCATGCTTGAAAACGGGCGCTGCTGCGCGATCTCCTGCCTCAAGGGCGCCATCTAATCCTCTACTCGGTTTCGGCCCGCATTCGCTCATGCATCGAGCTTCGACGTCTGCGGGCCGTTTCTTCTGTTACTGCTTGACCACATCCAGTTCGATGCTCAAAGGTACATCGTCGCCCAGCATCGCACCGGGAGCCTTTGGAGCGATGCCAAAATCGGTACGCTTGATGGTCGTGGTTGCTGAGAATCCGGCGTGCATCTTGCCGCCCATGCCCTTCACCGGACCGACGGGTCCTTCCACTTGCAGCACCACCGGCTTGGTCACGCCGTGCAGCGTCAGATTGCCGTTAATCGTCAGGCCGTTGGTTGACTTTGCTACGCTCGTGCTCGCGAAGGTCGCGGTCGGGAACTGCGCCACGTCGAAGTAGCCTGGGCTCTTCAGATCGGCGTCGCGCGACTCGTTTCCGGTATCTACCGTCGCCACGTCGATCGTTATATTTACGCTCGACTTCGTGATGTCGCCGTCGTTCCACGTGATCTGTCCGCCGAGATTGCCAAATCGCCCGTGAACCTTCGAGAGGCTCATGTGCAGAATGCTGAAATCGACCTCGCTATGCGCCTTGTCCGGCACCCAGGTGGAAGTCTGCGCCACGCCCATAGCCGGAACAGCCAATGCCAGCGTGCCAATCATCATTGCCAGTTGCTTCATCGCTTTCTCTCCTTGCACAAAACCTTGAAATTCGAATCACTGGCCGTAAGTCAGCTTTAGCCGCCGCGGACCAACCGCGCCGATCAACTCCGGCAGGGAATTCGGGGAAACCGCAGTTCTATTTCTGTTGGACGCGCCATACAGAGTATTCGTTGCAACAAATATCTCACGCCGGAATCTGTCCGTACTTTTCGGCTCGGGATAACCGCGCTACTGTAGCTTCACGGGCATTTCCGGCGCGGCTGGAACGGCGAGTCCGTCCAGCTCGGCTGGAGAGAAGTCAAGAGAGCCGGAAGGAGCGCGCAATGGCAACCCAATTAAGCCCACAACAAATGAAGGAGATTGTGCGCAATCATTTCGAAGATTTTGTAAATCGGCAGAAACCCGAGGTTATTCGCACGAATATGACCGTTGATTTCTTTGATCACGATGGTCCAGGGGGCAAGCCGACCGACGTGAACGGCGATGAGACGATGATGCGCGGAATGTACGCAGCCCTGCCGGACCTTCATCTGACTATCGAAGACATGGTTGCGGAGGGTGACAAGGTGGTTTGCCGCAATATCTGGCGATGGATCGACAAGACCTCTGGCAAAAAGATGCAATTTCACGGCTTTGTTATGTGGCGATTCGAAGGCGAGAAAATCGCAGAAAGATGGGCTACAGTGACAGCGCCCGCCGAAGGAAGCGACTGGACGAGGTCCTGAACCGGACACAAGCCGTGCCTGTCAGACATGTACCGCAATAGGAGACGGCTCCCCGTACTGTGACCACTCGCACACGGCAATTTCCTCAGTCGAGTCAGAATGAAATCGTGAGGTGCGGATCTCCCGTGCCGCCCATGGAGCTGAACCGATGAGTGATCTTGCCCCCCTTGCCGAAGCTGTTGTCGTTGACCCGTTGGTTGGCCATCCGGCCGATTTCCATGTCTTTCACAAGTTTCTCGAGCGCTGCAAATCCTTGCCGCCTATTACCACGGCCGTTTGCTGGCCGCTGTCGGACGTCGCACTCAAGGGCGCGGTGGAGGCCGCCCACGAAGGTCTCATCCAGCCGACCCTGATCGGCGACGAGGCCCAGATGCGGGCGCTGGCTGCAAAGATCGGCGTAGACCTGAAGCCGTTTCCGATTCTCGACGCAGATGACGAGACGAAGGCAGCCCAACTCAGCGTGAGCATGTGCCGCAGCGGAAATGCGCAGGCCATGATGAAAGGCAGTCTGCACACCGACGAGTTGATGAAAGTTGCTATGCAGCGCGAAATGGGTCTTCGCACATCACGCCGCATTACGCACGTCTTCGTGATGGATACGCCGGCTTACGCGCGCACGCTGATGATCACCGACGCGGCGATCAACATCAAACCGGAGTTCGAGGACAAGATTCACATCGTGCAGAACGCCATTGACCTGGCGCACGCGCTAGGCATCCCTGAGCCGAAGGTCGCACTGCTCTCGGCTGTTGAGACCGTGAATCCGAAGATTCCTTCGACGATGGAGGCGGCCGCACTGTGCAAGATGGCCGATCGCGGCCAGATCACCGGCGGAATTCTGGACGGGCCGCTGGCATTCGATACAGCAGTGAGCGTCAACGCAGCGAAGATCAAGCATCTGGACTCGCCCGTCACGGGCCAGGCGGATATTCTAGTGGTGCCCGATCTCGAGAGCGGCAACATGCTCGCGAAGCAACTCGAGTACCTGGGCGGCGCGCAGCTTGCCGGAATCGTGCTGGGCGCTCTGGTTCCCGTCATCCTGACCAGCCGGGCTGATTCCGCTGAGACCCGGCTCACCAGTTGCGCCGTGGCTTGCCTGCTGCACTATGCAACACACCCGGTCCAGTCTGCATAGATCGCAAGCGGCTCTTCGATCAGAGGCGTCGATTCTCGCTGAATTGACGCCCCTGATGTTCGGCGAGCCTCACCAGTACTTTTCGCGCAACTTGATATTCGACTTGGACTGCCCTCATTCGGCTTCTGCGACCCGAGCGAACGCCTCCAGGAGCCGACCCCAGTCGCCCTCGGTGTCGTAGATTCGGCGCATCTCATCGCGACGCGCCCCATAGCGATCAAGAAGACGATGCTCTAGTTCGACGCGTGTGCGATCACTACCGTCGGCGTCGAAGCGCACCTCAATTTCAGTCTTCAGGGTCGGGTCGTACTGCCAGTCGGCGCTGATATCCCACGAGAGAACCAGGCGCGAGGGCGGTTCCCACACGAGCACGCTGCCCCACTGACACATGCTTCCGTCGTCGCCGCGCTCGTACCAGCGACCTCCGACGTGCGGCTCAATAACCGCGTCCACTGCAGTGGTCTTGCCTATTTTGTAGTACGCCAGCGGCCACCACGAACCCATCTTCTGGGTGAACACCCGCCACGCCACGAACTGCGGGGCCTGAACACTCACGACCTTCCGCACGCTATTGGGGTCAAAGTTCTCAGACATTGCTGTTCTGCCCTCTGGCTCGTGTTTTTCTCTATCTCCTTGGAAAATTCGGGTCTGCCTTCACTTCCTCAATCTGCTTGGTGTGCCGCTCAGAGTGCGCGGCGATAAAGAGAATGAATTCATACCCGTCCATTTTGCCCACCGGACCATCCATCACATGCTCTCGTAGTCCTGCTGTGGTCTTGAGATATTGCTCCGTCGTCGCACGGCTCTCCAGAAAGTGTTTGAGTGACTCCTCCGGAGAACCAAACCGATTGTTGGGTACCAGTGGCCCGGGCGCCTGCGCCTTGTGAGTTCGATCGGGAATCATCATTACTACCGCTTCGTCGATCTTCTTTACATCGCGATTCGGCTGTCCCGCCGGAGAGATCATGACCTTTTCTTTCAGCAAGCCGTCGCGAATAAAGTCTTCAGACGCGGCGATATGCTCCATTACCTGCGCGATGGACCAGCGATCTGGCCCTGGCTTGAAATTCCATTGCGCCTCGGAAAGGCTTTTCGTACTTTCGAGAAGATTTGCCTTTGTTGACTCCAAGTATTGAAGCGCCCTTTCCTTTTCCGTCTGCGTCACTTCTTGCGCCGAGACAGCTGTCGAAATAACCAGCAGCAAAATCGCTATCCGTGTCAGAGTCGTATTCCTCATTTGGGCAGGCTCCTTATTTGCTGTTTGTTTTGTCGTTCGACCCCTTCGTGCGGTGGTCCCGATGCGTCTTTGGCCGCTTCCAGTTCGGCCGCGTCTTTGAATGCGAGCAACGTCTCGTCCCAGAATTGAGCGAACCACCTCTGGAGCGAAAGAATGCCGCGTGCGTCGACTGCGTAGACCCGGCGTGTGCCCTCAGCATGCACAGTAACCAGTCGTGCTGCCTTTAGGATCTTCAGGTGCTGAGAGACCGCTGGGCGGCTCACCTTCATCCCTTCGGCAATCTCGCCGACGGATCTCTCACCGCCGCGCAGACGCTTCAGCACAGCCCGCCGGGTAGGATCTCCTAAAGCATCGAGGGCCCGCTCTTCGTAAGTCAACACTTACAGTAAGCTAACACTAACGGAAGCGGCCGTCAAGCTGGTAAACGTGTGGAACTATTTTCCGGTCTGATTTGCATGTAATTTCTTGTTCTCGGCGCACAATGGAATCTCAGAACAAGCCTCCCTATTCTTGACTTCGCTTCTCGTGGGTTCAATCGAAAAACCGAAACCGTAGAAGCGAATTCGACTCCGGCACGCGAGTCTTTCATGGAGCTGGCACTCCGATCGATCCCTGTGACAGTCGCATCGATCTTTCCTGTTGATTATCTGGCGAGAGTGCGTGTACGCTGTTGCGCTACATGAAGCAATCGGTTGCGAATGGGAAAGGGGAGTACCTATGAATCGTCCTCTGTGTGCCGCCACCGCGACGAATCCAGGTCGCCTCGGCCATCACTTCTCGCCTGTCAGTGTCGCAGTTCTCACCGTTGCGTTTGCCGTCTTGTTTCTCCCGGCCGCGGCGCAGGAAAGGAAACATCCTGCACCGGGAACGATGATCATCCCATCCTCAAGCCTCGCGAACGCAGAAGACCTCGGCGTCAGGGCCCACACAGACGTTCGCCTCATCGTGCCGCCGGTTGCCGGCCCGTCCGAATTACCGCCTTACTTCGGATATGGCTATGAAACCCCTGCTTCGCTTGCCTGCATTTACCGGCTTGTTACCCCGATCAAAGGATGCAATCCGAACTTGACCACCAACACACCCGGCGGCGGCAGCCAGTCGATCGCGATTGTGGACGCCTTCGACGATCCGAATGCCGCATCGGACCTTGCGTACTTCTCAGCCCAGTTTGGGCTTCCGTTCCACACTGAGAAATTCAAAGTGGTCTACGCGCAGGGTACGCCAGCGGTCGACCCAACCGGCGGCTGGGAACTGGAAGAGGCACTCGACGTCGAATACGCCCACGCCATGGCGCCCGAAGCGACGATCTACCTGGTCGAAGCCAAGGACAACAGTTTTGGCAATCTCTTCGGTGCTGTCCTCGTCGCCGCGAATCTTGTGCGCTGCGGAAATGCCAGTTCCTGTCCCTCGGACGCAAGTGGCAAAGGCGAAGTCTCCATGAGTTGGGGCGGCGGAGAATTCAGCATTGAGGCCGATTTCGACTGGGTCTTCACCGCAAAGAACGTCGTGTACCTGGCTGGAGCAGGCGATGCGCCGGGCCCGATCTATCCCAGTGCCTCTCCCAACGTGATCTCGGTGGGCGGCACCTCAACCGCGCGCAGCCTTGCCACCGGCGATTTGATCCAGGAGATCGCCTGGTCCGATGCAGGCGGCGGCTTGAGCTTCTACGAGCTTGCCCCTCCCTATCAGTCTGGGATTGCCATGATTGCCCAGGGATTTCGTGCTCTGCCGGACGTTTCGGCCGATGCGAATCCGAACACCGGGTACTGGGAATACGACAGCTTCCCGCTCGCGGGGTTCAGCGACTCTCCAAAATGGTTGATTGTGGGTGGAACAAGTGCATCGACACCGTTGTGGGCTGGAATCCTCAACGCTGCGTCGACGACTTCCGGTCACTTTGCCGCTTCCACACAGGAGGAACTAACCATGATGTACTCGGAGAATTACGCTCAGGGAGGATCCTCACTGGGTTTCCAGGACATCACGTACGGAGCCTGCAACTACTACTCCAGCAGCTTCAGCGGCCAAGGATACGATCTTTGTACCGGGCTGGGCAGCCCCAACGGCAAAATAAAGTAAATGAAGTTCTATGCGACCGGAACCTGAGGAAGGTTTCTTTCCCGGAGGAACTCGCTCTTATTGCGGCCCCCTGAGAACCGGTGCGAGGCAAAGCTACCGCTCGCTATCCCGCGTCGCGCCAGGCGGCGAGCGTCCAGAAGGGGTATCCGGTTGCGCGTGCGGCGCCGAAAAGGAACGCGACAGCAATGAAGATGACACCCGGGATCAAAGACCATCGGCCTTCGAAGGCATTCATAACGGCGTCCAACATCTGGATGATTGCCGTGAGCACCATGAGTGTGCTCAGCGGACGGCGAGCACCCATACTCAAGGTGAGGAGGAGAAGAATTGCCAGCGCGAGATTGCGCGCTACGAGGTATCCGGCGTAGACATGAACAGCGCCGTTGATCTCGCCGTGCGCCAGCATCGCAGGATTTACCAGAGCAACGATTGCTCCACTTATCAGCAACAGTGCGCCGGGAATCACAATCAGCGCGAGCCACCCGGGCAGTGCTGATTTTTCGCGAACTGAAGTCATGGGGGCACCCTCACGATCCGTGAAACTGTCTTACGGAGTTCTCAATAGAAAAGTTCAACCTGTTTTGTTGGATCGAGGCCTTCGGCATGGCACCACGGGTCCCGAGAAGAAAACTGTCGATCGCGCCGGATTCCATTCTCAACCGGAAGTCCCTGGTTTCAAGCGAAGAATCGTCAAACTTCCGGCTTGCCGACAACTCGGAACGATCTGCATTGGGTTGCTGCCCGCGTGTCCGCCAATGCTAGAATCCGACGCATGGCTGGACAAGCTAAGCAATCAAAAGCCCTCATCATCATCCGAAAGACATGGATTGACGAAGCAGGCATGAGTAACATTTTGGAGCCGGAAAACCCAGATACCCTGCCATCAGCTGTGAAGTTCCAGGCGATTCGGGCGACCGAATACAGCTTGGTGGATGGCTGGTTTTTAGAGTTCGAGTTTTACCCCAAGTTTTTGAACGGAGAACTGACCGCTAAGCTCCTTGTCCCGAAACAAGAAGTTCTGGCAATTCTACAGACTGAAAATCCTGAGCATCTGGTCGGGTTCAAGCCTTCCTACACGGAAGCGCTTCCTGGTCATTGAAGTGCCGGAGGAGCACACGATTCCGCGCGTTCGTACAAATTCCGTCGGAAAAGCACTACGAGGCCAAATGAGGCATCCGAGCCGTAAGATTTTTAACTCCGCTTGCCGCGAATCGTACCGCTAGGTTGGATTTGGCGACGCCGCACGTCTTTTTTCAAACCCCCGCGTCCATTAGTGCCGGGATCGGTACTTGCCCTCCGGTTGGCCCGTAGGCCACCATGCTTTCATTCAGCGGGCGATAGAAGTCGCCCCCAGGAGTGTGCATCAGGCCGCTAATTTGATTGTTATCAGGGCTCACCCTGAAGGCTACATACCCCAACACCCGAATGTGCTTGTAGCCGAGATCTCCCAGCGCGATAGCGAGGGCCTGGGCGAAGGGCTTTGCTCCTTCTTGCCGCGGCTTCAACCCGCTGCCGCAGATGAACAGATGGAGGCGGACGAAAGCTGTGGTCAGCCCCTCCTTTTGAATCACCTCCGCCAATTGAGCCGGAGAGTATTTCTTCAGTGCCCCGCCTTCCCATTCTCCGTTGGCCTGCATTGTTGCCCCGCGCGATGCCCCCGTAAAACGCGATCCTACTTCCGACCCGTGAGACATCACATAGAGTTTGTCTCCGGCCGAAACGCTACGCAGTACCCCCAGCCCAATCGCTCGCGTGAACCCTTTGCGCCACCCCGATTCATAATTGTGCAGGATGGAGTACTGCTCTTTTCCTTGGGCAGTCTGGGCGTTCCGGAATTTCTCGGCGAGTCCCAGCATCTCTTGCGTAGGAACAGGCAAGTAAATGTAGCCTGGCATGACAGACCTCCTCTTGAGGGCATTGCAGGAAACTCAAAACTTGCTTTGGAGTGGCCCGACCATGATCCTTCATCCCCTTTTAGCCAGTCAACAAGATCTACGTTGAATGGTTCTCGCCAACGCACATTTGAGAGACTACTTTCCGAATCGGGTTTGTCGGCTTTGGTTGGTGCAGGAGCCAATTGAGCCCATCCTTGGAGATTTCCCATCAAAGCGGACTCGCTAGCCTCACTGAGCGAGCTGTTCCGGGCGGTTGACCGGCAAACGCTACCGCCTCTTAGGCCACTCGATCAGCAAGACCTGGCAATTGTGGAGCCGATACTCGATCACGCCGGTACTTTTCGCTTCGAGCACAACTTGGGGCGGCGCTTGGACTGTATTCTCCTTAGCGAATTCGACGTGGAAGGCGGCTTCTGTGTTTGGCAGTAGCTGAATGGATGTCTGCAGGACCCCGTCAGAAGCATTAAAGTAGCTCGAAATCGCTGGCACTCGAAAGGCTTGTTTCAGCTGCATGGCTTTGTAGGAGTAGCCATCGCCTTTTTGGGCAATCACCCCTCTTCCAGTGCGCTCTCCTGGCTGCATCATGCTTGTTGTGCTGAACTGCCAACGTGGGGCGACCAGCCGGTCGCCGGGTCTCTTCTCCTGGCCGAACAGTGAAGCACAAGACAGTCCGGCCAACAATACGCCAGCCCAATACTTGTTCTTGGGAATCATCCGAGGACTATAGCGGGGCTAGGGAAACATAGCTGGGAAATTATCGACGCAAGAAAAACTTTGGTGATAACGGCACTGCGACCTTGGAGTTTGTCCATTTGAGAACGACATTGACGTCGATTCTGACCGAATTACCGGCCCACAACGCGCTCAGAACGCCCGTCAACGAGTGATGTGCCTGTTCTGCCCAATCGACGGCCGGTCAGGCGTACAGTGGGAGAATCTGGAGACGGCGGCGGAATCCTGACGCGTTCCACGATTCTCGGCACTGGCGGAGAGGCTGAAACGATGAAAGTTCCCTATGCGAACAAGTGGCAGAAGGAAACAGATAAACTGCGTAAGATCGCTGTCGACTGTGACCTCGCCGAAGCACTAAAGTGGGGCAAGCCTTGCTTCACTTTCCAGAAGAAGAACGTGGCGATCGTTATCCCGCTCAAGGAGTCGTGCGCTTTCTCGTTTTTCAAAGGCGCGCTGCTTAAGGATCCGAAGCACATCCTCGAAAGGATCGGAGTCCATACTCAGGCCGCACGATGGATTAAGTTCACCTCGTTCAGAGAAATTGCGCCCCTGCGATCGACCCTGACGGACTACATCTACGAAGCCATCGCATTGGAGGAGTCCGGGAAGAAGGTAGAACTCAAGAAGCCCTCAGACTACCCGATTCCTGAGGAGTTGCAGAGAAAGCTGGACGACAACGCGGTTCTTAGGGCGGCCTTTGGAGCGCTCTCCCCGGGCCGCAGGAAGTCATACATCTTCCACGTCTCAAGTGCGAAGCAGGCAAAAACCAGATCAGCGCGAGTGGAAAAATGCGTGCCGATGATCCTAGGTGGGCGAGGATTCAACGAACTGCCTGGTTGAGGCTCGATTCGAACAGAATGAACCTCGACCTCAGCCACACTCCTACGAGGTGCGTGATCGCCAATGCGCCTCATCGACAACGCGTTCTTGGCGGCGAACCGTCAAACGGAAGTTACGTTCTGTCGGCGAAGATTCGTCAAAGTTCCGGTTTGGCCGACAAATCCGGACACGTCGAGGCCCATAGATGGGCAAAGCCTGTTCCCTCCAGAGAAAATCGCCAATTTGGAGCCGGGGTGAGACCTAATCAGAGCCACTTTTCCGGTGCGACATCGAACAGCTTCTTGTGGTCCTCCGAGCAGAAATAATAAGTCTTCCCCTTATATACCGTCTTCGGTGCGGTCGCAGGATTCACTTCCATGTCGCAAACTGGGCACAGCGGGTGCTCGTCGCTCGATACGGCTGCCTTGAGGTAAGTTGCGTTGCTGGCGGGATCGGTCCAGCCCGTGCCTTGATATTCCAGCATGTACGCCGTGTCCTCGGCGACCTTGCGGCCGAAGTATCGCTCCACGACATGCAGGGCAAGATCGATGCCGGAAGTCAGCCCACCTGCAGTGGCAATGTTGCCCGACTCAACCCACCGTGCCCCGCGCTGCACTTTGATGTCAGGAAACTGGGCGGCGAGGCTCTTGTAGGCGCCGTGGTGGGTAGTCGCCGGTTTGCCCCTGAGCAGCCCCGTGCTCGCCAACACAAAGGCTCCGGTGCAGACGGACATGGTCACATCTGTAGTCTTCGTCGCCTCGCGAATCCAGTCCAGCATCGCCTCGGTTTTTCCGTCCTGAGCCGGGATGACGACGAGTTTCGGTTTGGGTGCATTGGCATAGGTGTACTCAGGGATGATTTTGATCCCGCCCAGCGTAACCGGCTCTGTACTCTCGGCGACTGTGTAGGTCTGAAATGGCATCTGGTCATCCATACTGGAGCCGCGTGACATGATCATCACGCTGTTAAAGACTTCCCACGGACCGGCGAGGTCGATCATGACTGTGCCTTCTGACACGACAAACGCGGCCGGAATCTGCCCGTGAGAGGGCGGCGTCAGCGGATTGCCGAACGGGATATTTTCGGTCGCGGTGGTTTTGTGCTGGCTGGAACTGGAAAAGGCAGCAGTAGGACGGGCAATCGAGGAGACTGCTGCAAGCAAACCCACAAGGGCTGATCCCTCTACAAATTCTCTGCGCCGCATCTCGCACCTCATTCCACACGAACGAGACATCTTTTGGACGTTCGGAGATGGGATGGGTTTCGGGCGAGTGATCGGCAAACCGGAAGGTTCAGCGAAGCTAGCTAATCCAGCAGGGAAGGACCTGCCAGCAGAACTTGCCCAGTTGCTACTGTAGACATACCGGACGGAGGGAGCGTGATCTATGTTGCCGAGACACCGGAGTGAGCGTCCCAGCCGGCAAAGCGCAAGCGGCGTCGGTTCCGTCGGTGGGGCTAGCAAGTCAGCAGGCTGTAAACAAACCCGTCGGGACACAATCAGGGATTTGGCGAGGCGATTGCGGCAAGTTCCGGCAATGACCGCACGCGGCGGCCAAAATGCTTTTTCGCCGAGCAACCCGCAGGGTGAGACCGGAACCAGGAGTTCAGTTTTGACGTGGGAATTGCAACCTAATACGTGCTCGGGGCGAAGATTCGTCAAGGTTCCGGTTCGTCCACGACTGCTTGCTGCGCCACCCGGGTCGCGCGTTTTCCCTTGCCTGGTTTCCTGGCGTGTGCACTTCGCACAGCTTCCGCGATGTGCCGGGTTGCGACTCTCCTCCTCGGTTCATCCGGCAAAGGTGGCAGCCCGGCAAGTGCGAGCAACCCATTGTTCGACGCCTTGAAGAGATTGAACCACCCCTCTCTCCCTGCGCGCGGCAGTCCCTCGGTTGCCGCCACAAATAGGGCGGTGTGGCTCGCGGGATGAATCGCGATATAAGTCGTGAATCCTGCTCCGCCTCCCGTTTTCTCGATGATGTGCGAAATGTCCTCGTTCGTGCCCAGGTGCATCCATCCCAGGCCGATCCCACTCGGTCTGCCTGCGTGGTCCAGTCCGTACTGTCCTTTCAGCTTTGACGGTAGAAGGTACACACCGTGCGCATCGTCGGCCTGCACTGGCACCCCGGGCGCGGCGCCGCCCACGAGATAGCTGAGGAATTTCTCCATGTCCGCGGGTGTGGAGTAGAGGCCGCTGCTTCCCTCCGTGTTCTCGGTTATCGTGCAAGGACCCTCGTCGTGCGCGCCCGTCATCAGCCGTTCGCACTGTCCGGGGCTCGGATAGAGGGTCGTTTCCCACATCTTGAGCGGCTTCAGTGTGCGCGTCTCGAGCAGTGTGGCATAGGGCATGTGCGAAGCTGTCGCCAGCGCATCGCTCAACAGATCGAACCCGACGTTCGAGTAGAACGCCTGCGTTCCCGGCGTGAACTTGAGCTCCGTACCCGACAGCCAATGCCATCGCGTCTCGTAGTCGGGATAGGAAAAGTGCGGTGTGTGGCGCGGCGCGGTTCCAAGCTCACGTTCCAAGCCTGCTGTATGGGTCACCAATTCCTCGAGAGTAATTGGCACATCTCTCGCGGGAACGACTGCGCCTTCGGGTGCGTACTTTTTGAGCGTGTCGCCCAAGCCAACCGTGCCGTCGGACACAAGCTTTGCCAGCACGTCCGCTGTGAAGATCTTCGTCAGCGAGCAAAGCCGCACCACAGAGTCCAGAGTCGGGGCCGTGTGCGATCCGGGCACCGCTTCTCCATAGCTGCGGAAGTAAGCCTGGTTGCCGCGCACCACTACCAGCACGATCCCCGTTGCGCCCGAGTTCGCATAAAGATCGGCGCCAAGTGAGTCGGCTTCTTTCAAGGGATGCAGGGTCATCACGACAGGTGTCTGGGCTGACGCAGAAAGAAGGCATAGCAGGAACAGGGAAGCTGTCAGGAAGCGCATTGTTCTTAGTGTAGGGCTAATGTCTTCGAGGGGGATCGGCATCGAAGGTTCCGGTTTTGCCGACCCTCATCGTGATGCGCGTTGGAGAGCTAACTGCGTCTCTCTCATTGTGGACAGACAGGTTTCTGAAGGCGACTCACCAAAGTGAGCCCGATAGTAGGCGGCAAACCGTCCAGGTTCCGGAAAACCGTATTCGAAGGCCAGGTCCCCGATAGAGATCGTTGCAGGATCGCATTGCTTCAAGACCGACCGGATGGCCGAGAGCCGTCTGCGGCGCAGATATGCAACGGGACCGATGCCCAACGTATCGGCAAAGGCCCGATGGAGACTTCGCCGCGATACCTTGAGGGCGCTGCAGAGTTCGGATAGGTGGACGGGCCGTCCGGCTGCCGCATCTACATAATTTTCCGCTTCGGTTACAAGCCGGGCACCGGTGTTCCAGGATCGTCGGCTGTCCTGGGGCAGGGCGCTCATCAGGCTTACCATAAAGGCCTCGATGATCGTACGCCGCAGAAAGTCTCCACAGTGGGCAGAAGGGGCGGTCGCTTTGCGCTCAACGCCACACAGGATCCCCTTGAGCCGTCGCCCTGCCTCGTCCCCGATGCGGGAATCGGTGTGGCACAAGCGCTTCCTGTTCCAGAATGCAGGATCGGCCAGACGGCCCTCGCTACCAAGGAGCAATGAAAGCTCAGGCAAAGCGATGGAGATCACCATATAGTCCGCACCGCCGCCATAGATCGCATCGGCGTCGACATAGGGGGGAATATCGCCACGTCGCCTGGTCGTGTTTCCTCCCACCAGTGCAAAGCACGGCCCTCGCTGGCCAGATGTGTCCCAAGTACGACGTTTTCACGATGGAGGGGCCCCTTTGAGCGAATCTCCGAGCTGAATTGCCCCACACTGATCCCGAGGTTTCCGATGCCAATGTGTCTGATAGAGCCCTGAAGTTTCCCAGGCTTGAGTTGAGTGACCTCGACCTCCGAGCCGCGAGTGATCTCTCGCAGGTCTTCAGGGCCATTGATGGGCATGGCTTCTATTGACCAACTTTGATTGTGCATTTGGGGGTTTATTTCTAAAAGGTTAAAACATTTGTAAGCGTACACATCTCATGGCCGTCGAATTGGCACAATCTGCGTCGGCGTAACTCCCGAATCACCGGCAAACCAAAGGTTCGTCAAAGTTCCGGTTTGCCTGCCATCCCCGTTTGCCGATACTGGATCGCAGACCTTTCCGAATCATCTAAAATCCGACCCATAAGTGCACCGCGCCTTCCCCGATCCCTTCATGTCTGCCATCGTCTCTGCCAATTCGTCGCCTCCGATCCTCGCCGGCCCCGTTCCACCAGCGAAACCTCTTCCTTACTTTCAGTACCTGCGCGCCGTCCGGCGGAACTTCATCGAAGCCCTCGACGACAGCATGTACCACGCTCCAATCGTCCGCCTGGGAACTGCGATTTCGCGGAGCTTCATCGTCAACCATCCGGCCGGCATCCGCCGCGTCCTTCTCGAAAACGCGGCGAACTATCCCAAAGCCCGCGTCGAGCACCGCATCCTCGGGCCCGCCATGGGCAACGGCCTAATCCTCAGCGAGGGCGAAACCTGGCGCGCCCATCGCCGAATCATGGCTCCGGCGTTCGATCACCGCACGATCGAGCGCTATGCCCCAGTCATGGTCGATGCCGCGCGCAAGCTAGCCCAACGCTGGGCTGCGCTACCCGCTGGCTCGTCCATCGAGATGGAAGACGCGATGATGGAACTCACCCTCGAGATTATCTCGCGATCCATGTTCGCGGCCGACAGCGATGCCATCAAGGGCATCATCCGCGAGGGCTCCGCGCGCTATCAACAAATCATGATGGTCGGCCTGCTCGAGTTCGTGCCGGCCCTCGGCCCGCTGTGGAGCGCCTGGAAGGGAATGAGGGGAAGAAGAATCATGCGCGACTTCAATCGCGCTATGTACGACCTTATTGCCGCGCGCACGAAGAACCCTCCCGACGACGGCAACCACGACCTCCTCGACCAGCTCATCGCCTCTCGCGACGAAGAGGGTGGCGCCGGCATGACCGCTCGCGAGATTCGCGACCAGATCCTCACCATCTTCGTGGCCGGCCACGAAACCACTGCCCTCGCCCTCATGTGGACCTGGTATCTCCTCGCGATGCACCCCGAGCACGAAGCCCGGATGCACGCGGAACTCTACCGGGTCCTCGGTGGTGAAGAGCCGACGTGGTCCGATGTTGGGAAGCTCTCCTTCACGCGCATGATCCTCCAGGAATCGATGCGACTCTATCCCGCCGTGCACACCCTCGCCTTTCGCGAGGCGCGACAGGATGACATCGTGTGCGGCATGCGCATTCCGAGAGGCTCGATCGTCACCATCATGCCCTGGCTGATCCACCGTCACCGCTCCCATTGGGAGAATCCTGACCGCTTCGATCCTGAGCGTTTTTCACCCGAAGCCAGCGCGGGCCGCGACCGCCTCACCTATCTTCCTTTCGGCTTCGGGCCTAGGATCTGCATCGGCGCAGCATTCGCGATGGCCGAAGCCGTCCTGATCCTCGCCACACTCGCTCAGCAATTCCGTCCTCGCATCGCCCCCGGCTGCCGTGTCGAGCCGCAAGCCATCTTCACCCTCCGAGCCAAGTACGGCATGCAGATGCAGATCGCGACACACTGAGCAAACGGCCCAAATTGCCAGGCGGCTCAGTCCATGGACAGGCTGAGCTGGTGCCGCACATCGGCGCCGCGAATCCAGAAGATGACGTCGGTGGCGATGGCCGCGGCATGGTCGGCGATGCGCTCGAGACTGCGCGACACCATGAGACCGTTCATGGCCTGCTGTGTGTACTGCGGCAGTTCCTGGATCATCTTGAGCAGATCGGCGTGAGCAACGCGATTCATGCGATCGATCTCGTCGTCCATCTCGCGGACAGAATCGGCAATCCGCGCGTCGCCTTCAAGCAGCGAGAGGATCGCGGTGCGGATCATGCGTCCGGCGCACTCGCCCATGGCCGTAAAATCGACAGGCAGTTCAACCGGTTCCAGCTTCATGACATCGCGGGTGCGGCGCGCAATGGTCATCGACTGGTCCCCGATGCGCTCGAGGTCGCCGTTGATCTTGATGACGGCCAGGATAAAGCGCAGGTCGATCGCCATGGGCTGCTCCTTGGCGAGCAGCTCATAGGCCATCTCATCCAGTTCATGCTGGGCAGAGTTGATGGCGGTCTCGTTCTCCCTGACGTACTGGCAGAGGCTCTGATCGCGGAGGATGTAGGCATCGACAGCTGACTCAACCGCCTGCTGCGCAAGTGCAGCCATGGCGAGCATCTTGTCCTTGAGTTCGGCAAGCTGAAGCTGAAAGTGAATACGCGGCACGACTAATCCTACCCCTCTTAACGATTCTGCACCAATTCATGTTACGGAGAGACGAATTTCCCCCAAGGCATCTCATTTGACACGATTTGCGGGTCAAAGGTCACGCATCCTTTGCGTGGCGCCCGATGGTCTAGGCTATCAGAATGAACGAATCAGCTTCGGCGCATGCATCCATGATCAGTTTCGACCCTGCCCGGCACCAGCAGCGAGATATCTACAAGCTGATGGCCGGCATCATCGTGCCGCGGCCCGTCGCGCTGGTTTCGACGGTCGACGCCGCCGGCAACGCCAACCTGGCGCCGTTCAGCTTTTTCGCGGGCGTGGGCTCGGCGCCGCCCACCGTGCTCTTCTGCCCGGCGCTGCGGCCCGGCAAGGTCGATCGCACGGGCCAGCGTAAGGATACCCTGCAGAATGTCGAGGAGACGCGGGAATTCGTCATCAACGTCGTGAGCGAAGCGATTGCGGCCCAGACAAACATGACGGCCGCCGAGGTGGGCCCGGAGGTGGATGAGTTCAAGCTCTCGGGACTGACCCCGCTCAAGAGCGAAGTGATCCGTGCGCCGCGCGTAGCCGAGTCACCTGCGCAGATGGAGTGCAGGCTGACGCAGGTGATCTACACCGGTGATAAGCCCGCCAGCGGCGTAGTGGTGCTTGGCGAGGTAGTGCGGTTCCACGTGCGCGAAGACCTGGTGGAGGACTTTCGCGTTGATCCGGCGGGGCTGGATGCCGTGGGCCGCATGGCCGGAAACACCTGGGTGAGGACGCACGACCGCATGGAGCTGATCCGGCCGAAATAGCACCCACTTGGGTGTCATCCTGAGCGAACGGGGCCCCGAACGGTTATCTTCCGTTCGGTGGTGAGCGAAGGATGCGGCTTTGATTTTTTGGCGACCCCCAATCCAACTCGGGTCTATACTGTTCGGCGAACGAAACGTGCCACCACCGGGCACCGGGAAAGAGGGCTAACGAGATGTACCTCGGCGA
Organism: Occallatibacter sp.; assembly: GCA_035262585.1. GTDB lineage: Bacteria > Acidobacteriota > Terriglobia > Terriglobales > Acidobacteriaceae > Telmatobacter. The sequence continues at coordinate 27,704 of DATFSO010000078.1, forward strand.
AGCGGCATCTCCGGCAAGGCACCTGCATATTTCCTACGGGCTCATGTGGCGATTTCTGCTGCTTCTCGGGCTTCTTTTTGCCCTGCCCTTTCTCGCCGGATGCCGTCACGACCAGCCGGCACTGGTTGCAGCAGCGGCAGGTGCGATTACGTTGACGAGCAGCAGCCTCCAGAGCGGCAGGGTGCCGAGAGAATTCACTTGTGACGGCGAAGACAAATCTCCGCCGCTCAGATGGAGCGCGCCGCCGCCCGGAACAAAGGCTCTCGCGCTGATTGTCACGGACCCCGACGCGCCGGGTGGCACGTTTACCCACTGGGTCCTTTACAACCTGCCTGCAAATAAGAGTGATCTTGCCGCCGGAGTGCAGAAGCAGGGTCAACTCGCGGACGGCACGCGGCAGGGTCGAAACGACTTCGGCAGGATTGGCTATGGCGGCCCATGCCCGCCGAGCGGATCGCCACATCGCTATGTGTTTGCGCTCACCGCGCTTGATGGCGAGATCAGCCTGCCACCGGGCGCCACACGCGCGCAGGTGGAAGAAGCGACGAAGGGCCACGTCATCGCGCAGGGCCAGTTGACAGCGCGCTATGGACGATAACGTCCAGGTATTCGTTTAGACAGTTACTTAGTGCCTAATCTCTATTCCCCAATCCTATGGGTCCCTTGTTCCCTCGTCCCTGTTATTCTCCCGCTAATGTCCTTCGTAAGCGATTTTCAGCGCCTGAGCACCACGCAGCGCCATACCTTCACCGCCGCATTCCTCGGGTGGACGCTCGACAGCCTCGATTTCTTTCTCCTGATCTTCTGCGTTAACGCAATTGCATCCGAGTTCGCGGTAAAGCCTTCCGCCGTGCTCACGGCGGTGTTTCTCACCCAGGCATTCCGCCCCGTCGGTGCGCTTCTGTTCGGTGTGTTGGCGGAGCGCTATGGCCGCCGGCCAGTTCTGATGTTCAACATTCTCAGCTTCTCGATCATCGAGCTCGCCTGCGCTTTTGCGCCGTCGCTTGCGGTTCTTCTGGTGCTGCGTGCTTTGTTCGGGATCGCGATGGGCGGGGAGTGGGGCGTAGGGGCGGCGCTTGCCTTTGAAACCCTGCCGAGCGAAGGACGCGGCACCTACTCCGGCATCCTCCAGGAAGGGTATGCGTTCGGCTCGATTCTTGCTGCGGCCGCTTTCGCGCTGTTCTTTCACACGATTGGCTGGCGCGGCCTTTTTATGCTGGGGGCCTCGCCGGCGCTGCTCGTGTTCTACGTGCAGGTTCGCGTCCAGGAGTCTCCCGTGTGGCTCGCCGCCGACCGCAAACGGCGCGCTGATCCGGTGCGGACAGCGTTCCGGCAAAAACTTGGACTCATCAGCTCGTTTACGCCGACGTTTCTTTTCCTCGTCCTGCTGATGACGGCGTTCATGTCGTTCTCGCATGGCACGCAGGATGTGTACCCGACCTTCCTCGAAGTGCAGATGAAGCTGACGCCGCGTGTGGTGGGCGCGATCGGAGTGATCTACGGATTTGCGCAGATCGCCGGCGGTGTCGTCTTTGGCACACTCTCTGAGAGATGGGGCCGCAAGCGCGCCATCATCGCGGCTGCGCTGCTGTCGCTGATCGCGATTCCGGCGTGGGCGTATGGGCGCTCGGCGGTGACGCTGGCGATCGGCGCGGTTGTGATGCAGTTCATGGTGCAGGGGGCCTGGGGAGTCGTACCTGCCTACCTTGCCGAGCTTACACCGGCTCCGGTGCGCGCCACCGCGCCGGGACTTGCCTATCAGCTTGGTGGGCTGGTGACTTCGTGGAACGCAAAAGCGCAGGCATGGGCGGCGGAGAGATGGGGCAGCTATCCCCATGTGCTGGCGGTTACGGTGATCATCGTCGCGCTCGCGCTGGCTATCCTGGCGTCGCTCGGGCATGAGGTCAAGGGAAAAGACCTGGCGGCGGAGTGAATGCGTCGAACTCGGGATGACGGATCAGGGATCAGATTAGGGATTCGGGACTAAGAACGTGGCGACTGAGGGACACGCACATGCGTTCGCGAGTGTTGATCGCGTTGGTCGCAGTGGCCGCCGGGGCGCTGGCGTTCGGGTTCACGTGGGTCGCCTTGCGGCACAGGCATCCGGGTGGTGAGATCGGCGACTTGTCGCGAACAAGCCCATTGAATCAGCCGGGCGGCGGGGATGTGCCGGCGGAGGATTATGAGCCTTACTCTGCGCTCTATCAGCAACAGCCAAGCGACGATCCGCTGGTGATTGGTGCGGATTCGTACACCGACATCCCCCAGTTGAATGGCAGTTGTCTGCGGCCTTCGAGCGCTGCGGAGCTCCAAATGGCGCAGTCCTTTGAGGCCGCGAATCGCCAAAGCCATCGCTGGCAACGGAGCTTCACGATTACACAGCCTTATCAATTGCTATCGCGAGCGGAGATCGCGCAAGTGGAGCACTGCCTAGACATCCACGGACAGGAAGCCGGTTGCGCGAACTTCAAGAGTGTGCGGCATGTGCGCCTGCTTGGGATTCCGGGATTTGATCCGACACGCACACGCGCACTGGTGTCGATCATCAAGGAGTTCGGCTCCGGTCGCGGCAGCGGCGGAATCTTTGAAGTGGAAAAGAGCGGCGGAACGTGGCGACGGGCGAAGTCAAGCGACTTTGCGAGCAACTGCAGTTGGATGTACTAGGCGACTGACGAATCGAATCCTCGCGGATCGGGGCCAAACATGCCTCAGGGGCTAAAGCCAGATGATTTTCGACGGCCTTCGGCGCGACTAAAGTCGTGCCCTTTCAAGGCACGATTTATGCAACGCAGTTCTAGCGTTGCATAGCCGGCTTAGCCGCTCTGAGTTCAATGAGGATGGGAACCGCTATTAGTTCTTCCCAGGGCACCTACTCGGACCGCAACGCATTCACGGGGTTCACTCGCGCCGCACGCCGCGACGGCAAATAGCACGCAATCCACGCAATTGCGATCACAACTGCCGTTGCGAGGAGATAGGTCCAGGGGTCCATTGGGCTGACCTGGAAAAGAATCGCCTTTATGAAGCGCATTGTGGCGAAGGCAGCGCCCACTCCGAAGGCCACGCCAATCGCAGCGAGCAACAATCCTTGCCGTACAAACATTCCGATCAGTTCTTCTTTGCGCGCTCCCAACGCCATGCGAATGCCGATTTCGCGCGTGCGCTGCGTGACTGCGTAGGAGATCACGCCGTAAATGCCCACGATGCCCAGCAAAAGGGCCATGCTGCCGGCGATGCACAGCATGACCAGCATGAATGAGGTCCGCTCCATGGACTTCTTGTAAAGCGCTTCGACAGTCGTGGTGTTGGCGAGCGGAAGATCGGGGTTGATGGACCAGACGGCCTGTCCGATCTGGTTCATGAAAGCGGCAGACCCGGCGCGGGGCGAGCGAAGAAGGAAGGCAACGCCGCGCATGATGTCTTCCTTCTGGCCCTCGAAGTTTGAGCGGAAGAGCGGCCAGTAGACCGAGGTGGGCGGATCCTTGCTCACGCCGTCGTCGTAGATGTTGGCCGCCACGCCGACAACTTCTCGCCAGTCATCGGTTGAACCTACGCGGACGCGCTTGCCAATCGCAGCCGCAGCGCTGCCCCAGAGGTCGTGAGCGGTGTTCTCAGAGAGGATGGCAACCGGGCGCCTCTGATATGTTTCATCCCACGTGAAGTCGCGTCCGGCAATGAGCGGCGTACCGAGCGTGGAAAAGAAACCAGGCGATATGTACTTGAAGCGGCGCAGCTGCGCAAGTTCACCCTCTTTGTAGGTACGGTCTTCGGCATACACCGGATCCATGGATGTATTGAAGTCCATGGGGACTTTCGTGGATATGGCGACTGAGGTGACGCCGGGCATGGTGGCGAGACGATCGCGAATCGCCTGCTCCATTCGCAGAACGTTCTCGCGCTGCGTCTCGGGAATTTGGGACTCTGGAATGTAGACGCGGAAAGCCTCGAGCGACGCTGGATCTCCGAAGCCGGGCGTGACGTTGGCCAGCGCTCTAAATGTACGGATCATAAGACCGGAGCAGATGAGAAGGACCAGAGCCAGTGCGACCTGAACCACGACCAGTGTTTTGCGGGCGCGATGATGCTCGCGGCTCTGCGACAAGGAGCGGCTGCCTTCGCGCAGGCCAGTGTTAAGACTGACCGACGAGAACTTGAGCACTGGCAGCAAGCCGGTCACGAAACTGACGAACAGCGTAAGGCCCAGTGTGAAGAGCAGGACGTTGACGTCGATGCCGATCTCATTGAGCCGTGGCAGGCCGGCTGGCGCGGCAGCAACGAGGACCCGCAAGCCGGCATAGGTGAGTCCGATGCCGATGAGCGCACCGGTGGCGCTGAGGACGAAGCTCTCCAGGAGCAGGCCAAGAGATAAAGTTCGTGGGTCCGCTCCGAGTGCGGCGCGGATAGCCAGTTCCTGGCGGCGTCCCTCTGCGCGGACGAGAAGGAGATTGGCGACGTTGGCGCAGGCAACCAGCAGAACGATCGCGATGGAGCCCATTAGCACCCAGAGGACGTTGCCGATATCGCCTACGACATCTTTCTTGAGAGGGTGCAGGTTGGATGTGATATTGGCCTTCTCAAACAGGGCGACGCTGAAGCCTTCAGGAGCAGGGAAGCTGTGATTGGCGATGGGGATCAGGCGGGCAAGGTCGGTGTTGGCCTGTTTGATCGTGGCGCCGGGCTTGAGCCGCGCAATGGCCTGATAGCTGAAGTTGCCAAGCTTGGTTTTGCTGCGGTCCCAGCGCATGGGTAAGACCACGTCTGCTTCGGAGTAGTCGAGGAACTGAAAACCCCGCGGAAGGACGCCGATGATTTCGCGCGCGGTTCCGTCAACCGTGATGGGGCGGCCGATGACCGAGCTGCTGCCGCCAAAGCGGCGCTTCCAGTATCCATAGGAGAGAATGACGGTCTTGGGAGAATCGGGCTGATCGTCACGCCGGGTGAATAGCCGGCCCAGGAGAGGTTTTGCGCCGAGCAGCGGAAGGGTGCCGTCAGTGACGTCGAGCCCGCCCACATGCTCGGGCTGCCCGACGCCCGTGATGTTGAGCCCGTCACCGGTGTAGGCTCCGATGTCTTCCAGGGTCTTGCTCTGGTCCCGAAAGATGAAATAGAGAGAGGGAGAGATGCTGAGGTTCGGAATGCTGATTCCCGGGGCAGACGTCCAGACGCCAATCAGCTGCTCGGGATGCGGATAACTGAGCGGTTTCAGCAGGACGCTTTCCACAACGCCAAACACGACAGTATTGGCGCCGATGCCGACGGCGAGGGTAAGGAGAGTGATTCCCGTGAAGAGCGGGGCACGGCTCAGGCGGCGAAGTACCTGTCGCAACTGAACAAGAACGGCCATGGGAGGTCTCCTGCTGAGAGTATTGGTTGCGGCTAGGCCCGTGGCGGTGGTTTCAACTCATAATCCGTGTCCTGCAAGCTGCGTGCCACGGAAGTGCTGCGAAAACCGTAAGATTCAATAGAAGAATGGGTTCAGGGCCGTCCCAGGGATGTTCGATTCCGGAATGATGTGTCCGTTCCTGAACAGTCGGGGGAGCGTATTTAAGGTCCGTTCGGCAGTCATGTATCCGTAGCAAACAATTCATGCAAGATGGCGCTTTCTCAAAGAAAACGCCATCTCAGCGAAAAGGATACGAACTGAATACTGAGGCACTCGAAGAAAAGGTTCGACGAGAGTCAGGCCAACGGTATTGACCGAGAATCCGCACTAAACAAAGCCTGAGGCTACTTGATTCCCACGACCATCGAGTCCGGCCCGACCAGATGCTCAACTCGCGCCTCCCGGAATCCAGCTTCCTTCATCCACGCGATACAGTCAGCGCCTGTGTAATCGAACCCGCCGGGCGTCTCAATGAGCATGTTTAGGCTCATTAGAAGACCGAAGGCATTGGTGCGCCTCTCATCGTCGATAAGGGCATCGTAGGCAATGAATGCCCCGCCTTCAGGGAGGGCCTCATACGCCTTCCGGATCAGCATCTTCTTCTCTTCAAGGTTCCAGTCGTGGAGGATGTGCCCCATCATGATCACGTCGACCCTTGGCAACGGGTCTGTGAAGAAGCTGCCGGGTTGGAAACGAAGGCGGGAGGTGAGGCCGTTAAGTCCCGCATACTCCTCGAAGATCGGCGCCACCTCGGGAAGGTCAAAACCGATTCCTGTGATGTGAGGATTCTTCAGCGCGACCTGAACGATGAGATCGCCCTGAGCGGTTCCGCAGTCGGCAGCAGTCTTGTACTTATCCCACGGAAACTTGCCGGCGATCGTCATGTTAGCTCCGCGGCTGATGCCGGTCATGGCGCGAAGAAAGCCCTTGAGGCGCGTCGGATCGGCGTACAGAGCTGCGAAGACGTCTTCTGCTCCCGGCTCCTCGCTTTGCCGCTCGCCTGTTCGCAGAGCAGGTGTGAGATGGCGCCAGTGGTGGTAGAGACGCTTGTTGGCCATTTCGAGAACTCCGCCGATGTACGACGGCTTGTGCTTGTCGAGGAAGATATCGCTCGATGGTGCATTGGAGTAGTGGCCGTCCTGGCGCTGAAGAAACCCAAGCGCCACCAGCGCGTCAAGAAAATCCCGTGACGAACGGGGGTGCAGGCCAAGACGGCCAGTCAGGGTCTCCAGGCTTTCCGGGCCCTTGGATAGTTCGGTGAAGACCTCCATCTCGACGGCGCTGAGCAGAGTTTTCGAGGCCCAAAAGGCGAGGCCGGTTTGCAGAATGTGATCTGGTGAGACTGCAGACGTGGTCATGTTTTTTCCTTTTCACGGGATTCTCGACCGCCCTTTAAATGACCGGCCGACCAGGGAAGAGCAGGGAACTTGCTTGCGGCAGGGAGAAGTCGGGCTTGTGAGTTCTACGAGTGTACAAGGATCGAGCTTCGGAGGAAATTGACAAATTTGCAGCTCCGTCTACCTTCCCGCAGGAGGCCTGAGCTGGTATGCTTCGTGCGCGGAGAAAAGCGATTTACGAGGGAGTGGAAAGACGATGTGGTTCCTGGGAATGGATGTGGGCACGGGCGGCACACGTGCTGTCGTAGTTGACGAGAATGGAAAGCTTATGAGTGGAGCTTCAAGCGAGCACGCTCCATTTCGCACCCCCTACCCAGGATGGGCCGAGCAGGATCCGGAAGACTGGTGGAGGGCCGCGCAGGAGGCTATCAGGTCGGCGCTGGCTGCCGCGCCCGAGCCTCACCAGCCCATCGCCGGGATCGGCCTTACCGGCCAGATGCATGGCGCGGTGATGCTCGACGAAAACGGAGTAGTGCTTCGTCCATCGCTCATCTGGTGCGACACGCGCACGCAGCCCGAATGCGACTGGCTGACCGAGAAGATCGGATACCAAAGGCTCATCGAACTGACCTGCAATCCTGCACTGCCCAACTTCACCCTGACCAAGCTGCTGTGGGTCAAGAAGCACGAGCCGGAGATCTTCGCAAAGATCCGACACATCTTGTGCCCCAAAGACTACGTGCGTTACCGGCTCACCGGCGAATTCGCGATCGATGTTCAGGAGGCCAGCGGCACGCTGCTGCTGGATGTGACGCATCGCCGATGGTCCAAAGAGGTCGCAGAGGCTGCGGGCATCCCGGAAAGCTGGCTCCCCAAGGTCTACGAATCACCCGAGGTTTGTGCGCGGATCAGCGAAACCGCAGCGGGGCTGACAGGTCTCAAGGTTGGCACACCTGTCGTTGCCGGCGCCGGCGACCAGGGAGCGGGCGCCGTTGGCATGGGCATTCTGCAGCCCGGGTCTGTCTCTGCGACGATCGGCACTTCGGGCGTAGTCTTTGCAGCGACTGCGCAGCCTACCAAGGATCCGAAGGGGCGCATGCACACGTTCTGCCATGCAGTTCCGGGCGTGTGGCATGTCATGGGTGTTACACAGGGCGCTGGATTGAGCCTGAATTGGCTGAAACAGACATTCTTTGCCGGGCAGAGTTACGACAGCATGACCGCGGCGGCCGAGAAGATCCGGGCTGGGAGCGACGGGCTAATGTGGGCTCCGTACCAGATGGGAGAGCGGACGCCGCATCTTGATCCTTACGTCCGTGCTGCGTTCGCGGGTATCTCGACAATCCACACTGCTCCGCACTTTACTCGCGCCGTGCTCGAGGGCGTAGCGTATTCCTTAGCGGACACGTTTACGCTTTTCGCGGAGCTTGGCATTCCAGTCAGTGCCGTCCGGCTCGGCGGCGGCGGAGCGCGCGGGCCGCTCTGGCGCAAGATCCAGGCGGCCATCTACGGCCAGGCGGTCGAAGTCCTCACTGCCGAAGAGGGCGGGGCATTTGGATGTGCGCTGATGGCGGGCGTAGGCACGGGACACTGGGTGGATCTCGATGCGGCTTGCGGTCAAGCCATCGATGTGGCTCAGCGCATCGAACCGGATGCCGCCGACCTTGCCGCTTACAAGAGTGGGTACTCGGAATGGCGCAAGCTGTATCCGGCGCTGAAGAGCCTCCGTTAGAGACCGGTCCGTTCGGGAAATTGAGGCGCACCCTCAAATAAGAAAGGGCTTGCCACGCGGGCAGGCCCTTTCTCTTGAGTGTGGCAGAAGCCGAGGTCGTCGGTCTGAGATTTTGTTTAAAAACGACCGCAGATCCTCAGGCCGTCCGCCCCGGCGGACGACCTTCGCTCAGGATGACAGAGCGATTTATCATTACAAACTTCAGACTTGAGACACTAATTGATCGTCAGGTCTGCATGCAGCGGTGTGTTTTCGCTGGAGTCGCCGACGAGAATCACGAACTTGCCGGGATCGATGGTCCAGGTGTGCTTCGCTTCGTCCCAGTAGCTGAATGCGCGGGCATCGAGCGAGATTGTCACGTGCTTCGATTCACCGGGCGCGAGCTTCACCTTCTCGAATCCCTTCAATTCGCGCTCCGGCCGCTTCGCCTTCGCGGAAGGATCGGATACGTAGAGCTGCGCCACTTCGGCGCCCTCGACGCTTCCGCTATTCGTCACGCCGAAGCTGACCGAAATCTCCGATCCCGATGTCGCGGTCGCGGGCACTTGCAGGTTCGAGAAGCTGAACGTCGTGTAGCTGAGGCCGAAGCCAAACGGGTATAGCGGATGCTTGCCGGTCGTCGTCCAGTAGCGATAGCCGACCATGAGCTTGTCGTCATACTTCACGTGTTGAATGACGATATCCACCGGCTTGCGATTCACCTCGATTACGTGCAGCTTCGTATCCGCGCCCTTGATCGGGTAGTAATACGGGTACGACGGATTCTCCTCCCAGCTGCGATCGAAGCTCACCGGCAGCTTGCCCTCGGGGTTGTGCTTTTCGAAGAGCACATCAGCAATGGCCGTGCCGCCTTCCTGACCGGGATACCAGGCATGAACGAGAGCAGGCACCTTGTCGAGCCAACGCCGCGTATCGAAGCCACCGCCTCCGATGAACGTCACCACAGCGCGAGGATTCGCAGCCACAACCGCTTCAACCAGAGCATCCTGTCCCCAGGGGAGTGCGAAGCTGCGGTCGAAGCCCTCGCTCTCAGTTGATGTATTGAAACCGACCGCGACGACGACGGCATCGGCAATCGAGGCGAACTTCTTTGCGTCTTCGGAAATCAGGTCGGCCTCATTCGCGATGCCGAGCGAAAACCGGTTGCCGGCAAAGCCGGGTAGGTAGTCGGCAACGACGCTGATCGTCTGGCCGGCATTCAGCTCGATCGTGGCGGACTCCGGATGCTGGCCTTCCACCTGTACCTGCTCGATGATCTGTTTGCCGTCGACGCTGACCTTGTAGTGGTCGCTGCCCGACGTGGCCGCCAGCACAAGGTACTTACCAGCCTTCGGGGCCTTGAACGACGCGGTATAGCGAATGCTGCGCGGGGTGTTGTCTTCAGGTCCCCACCACTCCGGCTTGTAGTTGTTGATGCCGTGCGCTTCGCTAGCTTGCGGAGTTCCTTTAAAGTCGTTGCTCGGGTAAGTCGACTCCTTCAGGCCAGGCTCCCAGTGCGTGTGCTCGAAGACATCGTTCATCTCCGGGAGTCCGCGCGAGTAGAGCACGTGTACATCTGGCCCTGCGAGGTTCGCCATTCCGGTAACGATACTTACCGGCTCGAATGCCTGAGCCTCCGACGATCCGCCGCCACCTGTCACCGCCGGCCATGCATTGGGACCGATAATGGCAATCGTTTTGATCTTCGTAGCGTCCAGCGGCAGGATGTGTCCATCGTTCTTCAGAAGCGTGATGCTCTCGAGAGCGCCCTTCAGTGCGACCGGGCGAGCGGCCACCGAGTAGGTCGAATTGGCGGCGTCGAACTGCGGGCGGTCAAGCCATCCGTAACGAAGAGCGAGCCGAAGAATGCGCAGGACCTTGTCGTCGATGGTCGCTTCCTTGACCGCCCCGTTCTTCACCGCAGGCACGAGCACTTGCTGATTCATGAACCGTGCCGACGGCATTTCGAGATCTAGCCCGTTATTCGCGGCCGCAACACCGTCGTAGGTCGCATCCCAGTCGGACATCAGCACGCCCTTGAATCCCCAGTCGCCTTTGAGCACCTTCAGGTTCAGGAACTCATTCTGCGTCGCATGCGCGCCGTTGATCAGGTTGTAGGAATTCATCACCGCGTCTGCGTGCCCCCTGGTGACGGCCGCTTCAAAAGCGGGAAAATAGATCTCCCGCATCGTCCGTTCATCGATCGTCACCTCAACGTTGTGCCGGTTGTACTCCTGGTTATTGAGCGCGTAGTGCTTCACGGTTGCGCTTACCCCCTGCGATTGAAGGCCCCCGATATAAGGGACCACAAGAGCGCCGTTCAGGTATGGGTCCTCGGAGAGGTACTCGAAGTTGCGCCCATTCACCGGGGAGCGTGCGATGTTCACGCCCGGTCCGAGCAGGAAGTTGACGCCTCGCGCACGGGCATCGCGTCCGAGACTCTCCCCAAGTTCCTTCGCAAATTCGCGATCCCAGGTTGCCGCAAGGGCCGCGCCGCCTGCATAAGCGGTCGTGGGTCCCCAGGTGCGGACGCCCACCGAAGCATCCGACATCTTGAGGCGGGGCAGATTGATGGAGGGGATCGCATTGGTAAACATATCGTCGACCCCGCCGATCAGCTTGATCTTCTCCTCCAGGCTGAGTTTGGAAAGCATGGCCTGGGCCTTTGCCTCGATCGCGGGTGAATCGGAAGCAGGAGCCTGTGCAATTGCAGCAAGACGAAGGCAGACGAGGCACACCACGGCGGCCACCGGCAGCAATCCACGGCACACTCGACCAAACGTTTGAGTAGAGGAGCGTTCGGTCTTTTTCATGACGGAGAGAAGCCTAACGCATTAGCCCAACGGCTGTACATTTGAGCGGGTCCGAGCTGATCGTCTGAAGAATGGGCGAGCGATGCTCGGAGTTACAGCCACTTGTGATCGCGGTCACAAATGGGGGTGAAAGTTGTCACTGCCCAGTCAATCGTCCAAGAGCAGACTCTGTTCCATCAGGCCTGGGCTGAGAACCGCCCTGCCAAAAACACGAGGCGCTTGACGGGGCCCGACAGGGCTACCGAGAGAAGGCAGTTATGAGTTTCGCAACTGGTTTGAAGACCATCGTCGTTGCAACCGACCTTGACGGGCGTGCAGATGCTGCATTGGAGTACGCGCGGAAGATCGCCAGTGCCTACGGCGCCCGTATTGTTCTCGCTCATGGGCTGGATCCCGTCGACTTTGCGTCAGTGGTGTGTGTGCCCGGCAAAGTGCTCAGCAGCATGACCGAGCAGGCCCGCGTAGCTCTCGACCTGTTGTCAGCCGATCTCATCCGCGAGGGCATTCGCAGTCATTCTGAGATTCGCCAGGGCGAAGTCGCCCAACTGCTCGTGGATGTGGCCCGTCAGTACGAGGCAGGTCTCATCGTCATTGGCACCGAGGGTCGACAGGGCGCCGGTCCGGTTCTCGTTGGCGCGGTGGCCGAACAACTGGTGCGACTGGCTCCGTGTCCGGTGCTCGCGGTTGCAGCTGATTACAACGCCGGAGCTTTTCGTCCCGCGCCGGGGGGACCGGTGATGCTCGCGATGGAGCGGAACGAGGCTACGCCGGAGGCAATTGCAACAGCTTCTTCGCTCTCTGAGGTCTTCCGTCGCGTGCTCATTGTTGTCCACGCGCGCAGGCCGGAAGAGGCCATTGCCTTCCTCAACCCCGCAGCGACAACGGCAGCGCAATTCGGGATTGCCGGTGCAGGGCGTTTTCCCGTAAGGTGCCTTGTCAAGGATGGGAAACCGAGCGATGCAATCGTCGAAGCTATCGGACAGTTTCATCCGAGCATGCTGGTGATTGGAGTGAAGCGGTCCAGCGAGACGCCGGGACCACACGGCACTGCCTTCACCCTGCTGGCGCGGTCGCGCGTACCTGTGCTTTGCGTTCCGCCGGCTGGGGCGCGGGGTGAAGCAGAAGCCTGTACGACGGCGACGATTTCCTCTGGCAAAACCAGAGTCAGTGTGTCCTGATGAGTCCTTTGCAAGGTCGCCGCTCCCTGATGCTCCCACCCCAACGACGAAATCCGTGTCGTTGGGGGCCCCGGATGGTCGGGTCGACTTTGCCTCGCGGTTTCGAGGTGCAGCAACTCTGGTTTTGCTTTGAGCCGCACGCGGAAAAGGGTGAGCAATCTGATTTTGTTCATTCCTTCGAACCGGCGAGGAGGCTGTACCTCGAGTCGATCGTCCCACGCATTCAAGATTGACTTGTAGCTGGCACCAAGAGTTCAGCACATGGAATTCGGTTCTCTGCAATTTCGAGGGACCAGAAGGAACTGCGAGGACGCGGATCAGTACATGGCCGAAGGTTCGGCGTGCAGTATTGTGCAAGGGAATGAGGCAGGAGGAGCCGGGATGATGCAATCCGCAATACCTAAGCAGCGCGATCCCGCTTCAGCGCGCCCGATTGCAGAACTGTTGTCCTGTCCGCCTGCCGTCAGCAATCTGCTGAACGCCTCGGCAGAATGCATTGAATTCGAAGCAGGCGAAGTCATCTTTCACCAGAATGACATTTGCCGGGGCCTGTACGTCTTGATCACCGGTCAGTTGCTGCGCAAGGCTGCTCGTCTCGATTCGCGAGTGACGCTTGGAACTGTGCGCGGCGGAGAAGTGGTGGAACTGGCGGCAATGTTAGGTGACGCACGTCACACGTATACGCTGCTAGCACAAACGGCGGGAACAGTGATGCGTCTCCCCAAGGAGGCTCTCAGTCGAGCCTTCCAGATGTATGCGCCCCTTAGAATGCAACTACTCGGAGAACTAGCCCGTGAAGTATCAAGAGCATACGGGATGTGCTGCGCAACTCGAACAGCAGGGCTCCGGCGAAAAACAGTTTCCTCTGCGCACATCTAAGAGACATTTTTGTTGATTGCATCGCATTCTCGAACGTGCTCGTTTCTTAGTTGCAAACAACGGTATTTGGACTGGTCTCCTCCTTTTTATCTTGTTGATTTGCGCTATACTTTGGCTAGACCAGCGGAAGAAGTATGGCCGGACTTCATTCTCATCACCCACCGGAAGATTGCCTCAATTGCGAGCACCGCCATCTGCGGATGTTTTGCAATCTCACCCCCGAAGCCCTGCAGGATTTCGACAACATTGGAATCATGATGAGCCACGCGCGCGGCGCCAAGCTCTTCACTGAGGGTGATGCGGCGCGAAATGTTTTCATTATTTGTTTCGGCCAGGTAAAAATCTCGTCTACTTCGCGTGACGGCAAGACCATGATCCTGAAGATTGCCGGCCCCGGCGACGTGATGGGTTTGAGCGCCGTTCTGGCCAACGTTCCGCACGAGGTCACCGCCGAGGCCATCGAACCCTGCCAGGTAAAGACGATTCGGAAGCAGGAGTTCATCGATTTCCTCGGGCGGCACGGCATCGCAAGCATGCATGCGGCACAATCGTTGTCGGGGGAGTATCTCACCGTCTTCCACGACGCCAAGCGACTCGCACTTTCCGGTTCCGCTGCCGGGCGCCTGGCGCGCCTGCTCCTGGACTGGGGCCGCGCAGCTTCCAACGGAAAACCCGAGATCCGTTTCACGATGGCGCTCACGCATGAAGAGATCGCCAACATGGCAGGTACTTCGCGCGAAACCGTCACGCGGCTGCTGAATCAATTCCGCCGCGATCAGTGGATCATCATCAAAGGCGCCAGTCTCACGATCGCCAAGCCCGAACAGCTCGAACGACTTACCGCGTAGGTCTTGCAAGGGGCCGAAACCGTTCTTTGGGACTAAGGGCCCGCGTCATTTTTTGGCTCCGTTTGCGGCTCGAGTGAACTCGTGCCATGTTACAAAACACACTTCCGGCAGATTATTCAGCAAATATTAAGCAGCTAGAGGTGAATCACGTCGTGTTCCGGCGGCAACGGAATCATCTCTTCGCGAATTTCACGCAAAGTAAGAACCGGGCAGCGAGCGTGCGCGAGTACTCGATACACGGTGCGATCATGCGTGATGCTGTGAAATGTTGACCGGTTGGCCGCTCCGAGGACAATGAGATTTGCTTCCAATTCCACCGACGCTGCGAGGATTTCGATCGCGGGATGGCCGTGTGCGACGCGTGTTTCCACCTTCGCGCAGCAGGATTCGGATGCTCCAATCTCTGCTGCAAGGCTGCCAAGCTCGTGCATTGCAGTGGAGTCGAGACCGGTCGGAACACTGCCTCGCTTCGTTGCATCGATCGGCGGCAACACGTGCAGCAGGACCAGCTTTGCTCTCTGGACGCCGGCAATCTGACAGGCAAGCGCTGCGCTCGGGCAGGAGGTCACTCTAAGTGTGGTGGCGTGAAGGACGACCCTTTGCCGGGCGTCGTTGGCCACTTCGAGATGAGCCTCGGGTCCCACGGTCATGACCGGGAGGTCAACCGAGCGCAGCACTTGCTCTGCAACGGAGCCGAGGAGCAGCTTGCTTACCTTACTCCGGCTCCGAGTCCCAAGAAGCAGGCGGTCAGCTCTGAACTGGCGGGCAGCCCGAATGATCTGCTGGGCGGGCTGTCCTTCGCGAATGACGGTGTCGCAGGCGATATCCTGCGCACGAGCGACGGCTCTTGAGGGCTCAATTGTCTTGAGCGCAAATTCGGCCTGTTCTGCCAGGTCGTAGTACGGCATTCCCGTGGGGTCCGCAGTAACGCCGGCACTAGCGCTGAGCACATGGAGCAGGATAACGCGTGCGCCGGATTGGTGTGCCTGTTCAAGCGCGAAGCGAGTCAGACGGTCGAGATCGCTTAGATCTGTCGCGACAAGGATGACGGATGGATGTGCCCAACGGCTTCGTCCGGCGTCTGGCATCGCGCGCACCTTTATGCGAAGAGCGTTGCACCGCCGGCGGCGTTGAGATGTGCCGAGGGGCACTGGACAGCGTGAGCTAAATCACACTTCGGCTCATGAATCTCCGTTGTTCGATTCAGGAGCCAGAGACTTTTTATGGCTTTCTTTATTGCTTCCTTATTTGTTCAGTAACTATCGTTGGGAATGGAATCCCAACCTCATACATTCCATCCCGCTAAACATCCCAAAGAACAGTAAAGGCAGTGTGCGGTCTTTTTGCGCCCATTTCTGCTCGAAGGCGATGCCACTTTTCCAGGCGTGCAGACACAAGAATTCACTCTCTTCTGGAGGTCAGGCGTAATGCTTTATCGACATACCCGGAGTGTACTCATCGCTACTCTCGTTGTGGTGGCATTTCTGTTCGCTCTGCCCCTCAACACCTTTGCCCAGACATTTCGTGGCGGCATCAACGGGACGGTGACGGATCAGTCCGGAGCCGTTGTTCCCAACGCGAGTGTTGAGGCTACTGACGCAGCTACCGGCGTTTCGCACAAAACGATCACCTCGAGCGCAGGAGAGTTTGGTTTTCAGGATATGCCGCTCGGTACATACACCGTGACTGCATCGGCGCCCGGTTTCCAGGCGTCCGTGATCTCCAAGGTGCCCGTGACAGCGGGAACCATCTATACGATCCCGATCAGGCTGAGCATTGAGAAGACGGCCACAACGGTGGAAGTCGACGCTGCGGCGATCACACTGGACACGACCTCGACGACGCAGACGGCCGAGGTGGGCGGCATAGAGTTGCAGGATACGCCGCTCAATGGCCGCGATTTCACGCAGCTCATCATTCTCACGCCGGGCTTCTCCAACTCCGGCGCCGGCGGTTACGGTTCGCTCAACGGGACACGCGCGAATCAGATTAACTGGCAGATCGATGGCATCGACAACAACGATCTGTGGCATAACATTCCGGCCGTCAATCAGGGCGGCGTCTCGGGTATCGCCGGGATCATCCTGCCGATCGATGCAGTGGACACTTTTTCGGCCCAGACCGAGGCTTCCGCGGAATCCGGTCGTAACCCCGGCGGCAGCGTGAACCTCTCGCTCAAGTCCGGCGGCAACGCGATACACGGTTCGGCCTACTACTACAACCGTAACGAACTCTTTGGGGCCACGAACCCCTTCACCGCACCGGAGAAACAAAAGGTGCGGAATTACAACTTCGGCTTCTCTGCCAGCGGTCCATTTGTCAAAGACCATCTGTTCTGGTTCACGACTTTTGAGAAACAAAGGTTCGTCATCGGTGTGCCGCAAACGGCAACTGAGCCCGACCAGGCATGGCAAGCGGCGGCCATCAACGCGATTCATGGCAAGGGATACGGCACCAACGCGGTGATGACCAGTATGATCACAACGCTGTGGCCTTCAGACGCCATCAGCGGGGGGAGCGGAGCGGCGCCGCAAACGAACAACTACATCAGCAACACGCCGGAGTTCGGTTACAGCTATAACGGCCTTGCCAAGATCGACTACACGATCAACGACAAGAATTCGCTGACCGCTCACTGGTTCGTCGGGCAGGGCAATCAGGTGGCTCCGGTCGGATCCTCTCTTCCCTGGTACTACGAGGTTGCTCCGATCCACGTGCAGAACTACGCCCTGGTGTTCAATCACGTCTTCTCTCCTTCGATCACGAACCAGGTGTTGGCTGGTGTGAACTACTTCAACCAGATATTCAATGACAGCAATACCAAGTTCGATGTAGCCTCAATGGGCTTCGTCACCGGTTCGACACTGCCCGGTTCGCCGCATATCAGCATCAGCGGCTTCGATCCGATCGGCGAGACGCCTCCGGAGGGCCGCAACGACATCACCGGCCACCTCACGGACGATCTTTCATGGGTTGTCGGCAAGCATCAGTTCAAGCTGGGCGGCGAGTTTCGCCAGGCGCAGCTCGACGAGTTCTACCAGCGCCACGCGCTGGGCAGCTTCACCTTCGACGGCACCCAGGGTCCTGACCAGAATCCGACTATAACCGGCGACACCTGGGACGCCCGCGATTTGCGCGTCGACGCGCTGGCTGACTTCCTCACCGGAAGGATCTCCAACGCCTCCATCGCACTCGGCAACCCGGATCGCCAGGTCTTCGTCAACACTTGGGATCTGTTCGCGCAGGACGCCTGGCAAATTACCCCGAAGCTAAATGTCAACTTCGGCGTTCGCTGGGACTACGAGGGGCCGCTGCATAATTCACTGAAGAACCTCTCAGTATTCCGCCCGAATCTTGGCGGCACCGGCATTGCGATCCAAGGCGTGCAGATCAGCAATCTCTACGATCCGAAGTACACCAACGTCAGCCCTCGTATCGGCTTGTCGTATCAGGCGACGCGCAATACAGTGATCCGACTTGGCGCCGGTTTGTACTACGACACGCCCAACCTGAACCCGTTCCTCGACAACCGTCCAGGCAACGGCGCCCCGAACGGCGTGGAAGGCAACCCGACCGGCCCCGGCTCGGTGCATACCACCACGGTCAATGGCATGGCCGTGCAGAGCGGCGTGGATATTTTCAACTCGGGCACCGGGCCGTCTCAGAACAGCCTGTTCTCGGTGGCGCAGAACTTTGTGCCTTCACACAACGTGAACTACAACGTACAGCTCGAGCAGAGCATTACGCGTAACGTGGTGGCGCAGCTAGGCTATGTGGGCACCGAGGGCCGTCATCTGCTGTCGATCCTCGACATCAACCAGGCAGAGCTAGGCGGCGGACCCCGTCCGTACGACAGCGTGTTTACCGATGGCGAGGATAATCCGCTCTACAGCTTCATCAATGAGATCCAGAGTATTGGAACCTCGAATTACAACTCACTGCAGGCCACCCTGCGCGCCACCAATATCCACGGTGTCACGTTGCAGGCGGCCTACACCTGGTCCCACAGCTTCGATGAAGTGACGGCCTACCGCGGCGCTCTGCCGCAGGACAGCACTAACTTCAAGGGTGATTACGGCCCGAGCGACTTCGACGTGCGCAACATCTTCACTGGGCTCGTCTCATGGGACGTTCCCGGTGCGCATGTTGCGCCCCTGCTCACACGGGGATGGCAGATCAACAGCCTCATGACCTTCCACGGGGGCGCGCCGTTTTCCGTCTACAGCTCGTCGGATACGTCGGGCACAAACGACGGCAACCAGCGCGCCAACCTCGTTCCTGGTGTGAATCCCTATGCCGGATTCCGCAAGGGCGGTGTCGTGGGTGGGCAGGGACTGAACTGGCTGAATCCAGCTGCCTTCACCGATGCACCGTCAGGAACCTGGGGCACCACCTCTCGCAACGAGTTTGTCGGTCCGGGCTACGGCGACGTGGACCTCTCGGTCTTCAAGAACACCAAGATCGGTGAGCGCGTTACGACCCAGTTCCGGATCGAGATGTTCAACCTGTTCAACCGAACGAACTACGCACCTCCGCTGCAGGGCAACTACGACCCTTCGTACACCTACACCAACGGATTCCAGCTCTTTACGACCATCGGCAACTTCAACGGCGCTCCGGGAATCGGCGCCGGCGAACCGTACAACACCCAGTTCGCGCTGAAGGTGATCTTCTAGAGTCGCGAACCGCAATCGGAGCCTGCAGTAGCTTTTGAGCCGCTGCACTCCGCCTCAATCGATCCCGCGTAAAGGCGCCGGCCGCGGCTTCGGTGGCCGGCATTTCATTGTGCGCCTCAAATTCGCGTGATTGGGCTTGCCCGTGAGGCGGATTGCGATGTTACGATCAACCACAATCATTGCGTTCAATCTTCCTCGGGGGACCAGCAAATGCCTTCCGCTCGTTCCGTGCGACGGCACGGTTGCGTATGTTTGTTTGCAGCCGCCACGGTTGCGATGTCACTGAGCCTCGACGCGCAGGCTCCTTCAAAATCAAATCCGGCAGATGTGGTCATTCAGAACGCCACGGTTATGACCGTCACGCACGGCACGATTCCGAACGGCAGCGTCTGGATTCACAACGGAAAGATCGCCGGCGTCGGCGCGTCAGTCAATGCACCGGCGGGTGCTTTGACGATTGATGCCGCCGGCAAGTACGTCACGCCCGGAATCATCGACCCCCACTCGCATTCGGCTCTGGGCAACGACGTGAATGAAGCCACCAGTCCAGTCACTCCGTCGATGATGATGATTGATGCCTTCGACAACCTCGATAAGGCTCTCTACCAGGCACTGGCCGGCGGCGTAACCACCGAACTTCTGCTGCATGGATCGGCCAATATGATCGGCGGCCAGGCGGTGGTCATCAAGAATAAGTTCGGCCTGTCACGCGATGAGATGCTCTTCCCGAATGCGCCGCGGTCGATCAAGTTCGCAAGCGGCGAGAATCCCAAACGCGTTTACGGCCGGCGCAACGAGGTTCCTTCCACGCGAATGGGCAATTTCGAAGTGATGCGCCAGGCGTTCGAGGACGCTAAGGCGTACATGGCGTCGTGGGACGCGTACAACGCGAAGGTCGCGAAGGGCGACAAGGACGCGACTCCGCCGAAAAAGGACCTGAAGCTCGAAGCACTCTCTGACGTGTTACGCGGCAAGCTCTACGTACAGATTCATTGTTACCGCGCCGACGAGTTTCTCACCGAGGAGGCGATCGCCAAGGAATACGGGTACAAGATTCGCGGCTTTCATCACGCGCTCGAGATGTACAAGGTGGGCGATAAGATCGCTCCCACCGGCACCGGCATCGCGACATTCGCAGACTGGTGGGGATTTAAAGACGAAGCCTGGGATGCCATTCCCTGGAACGCGGTGATGAGCATGCGCGAAGGCGTTCGCGTGGCGCTCAAGAGCGATTCGAATGATTACATACGCCGCCTGAACCAGGAGGCGGGGAAGATGGTCCACTATGGCGGAGCCACCGAAGATGAGGCGCTGCGCATGATTACGCTGAACGCTGCGTGGATCATCGGCGTTGACGATCGCGTGGGTTCGCTCGACGTTGGCAAGGATGGCGACGTGGTGATCTGGAATACTGATCCGCTCTCGACCTATGCACGCGTGGAGAAGGTATTCATTGATGGAGACCTCTTCTTCGATAGCTCGGCGCCCGGCTTTGGAACTCCGCGCTTTCATGGCGTGATGCACGACGCTGAGGGCTTTGGCGGTGAAGACGAAGAAGGAGACGCCGAATGAAGACTGCAATCCTCGCATCAGGCCTGATTCTTGCAGCGGCGCAGGCTTCCGTTTTTGCGCAGGCTGCTTTACCCGTCCCCAACGGCGCGTCCCTCGCTCCCGCCAAAACGATCGCGATCGTCGGCGGCAAGCTTCTTACCGTAACGCACGGCGTGATCGAGAATGGCGTGGTAATCATGTCGGGCGGCAAGATCACGGCCGTTGGCCCAGCATCTTCAACAGAAGTTCCTGCCGATGCGGAGGTCTTCGACGCCAAGGGCATGACCGTTTACCCAGGACTCTTCGACGCCGAAACGCACCTCGGTCTCACTGAAGTTGCATCCGACCAGAACAGCAACGATCTCGCAGAAACCAGCGACGAGATCTCTCCGCAGATGCACGTTGCCGACGCGTTCCACGCGGAGACGGTGCGCATTCCGGTAGAGCGTCTGAACGGGATTACCAACGCCATTGTGGCTCCGGCTTCGCAAGACTCCGTTGTCGGGCAGGATGCTGCGATCCAGCTTTCCGGCCGCGACCGGGATGAGATGCTGCTCCAACGCGACATTGCGCTTGCCATGAACTTCGAGGGCAGTGTTCGCCGTCGCGCCAACTTTGAGGGCCCTTCGAAGTTTCCCACCACGCGCATGGGTCTCGCTTCGCAAATCCGGCAGGCATTCCTTGATGCAGAAGCCTACGAAGCGGAGCGAGCTGCCGCGGCCAAGCCCGATCACAAAGGCGCGCCTCCAAAGCACGACCTCAAACTCGAAGCGTTGCTTCCGTATCTTCATGGCGAGAAGCCAGTGGTCCTTGGCGCGTATGAGAGCTACGAGGTCGAGGTGGCAATGGGCATCGCCAAGGAGTTCCACCTCAAGGTGATCCTGAATCATGTCACCCACGCGCAGGACATCCTGGACGAAATTGCGTCGTATCATGTGCCGGTCATTGTCGGTTCGATTTATGACTTTCCTCGTTCGAACGAGCGCTACGACGCGGTTTTCTCGCTTCCCTCTGAATTGCAAAAGCGCGGCGTGAAGATCGCTTTGGCGGGCGGGGATATGGGTGGCAGCCGTAACCTGCCCTATGCCGCCGGATACGCCGTCGCGTATGGGCTTCCGTATGACGAAGCGCTGAAGGCGATCACTCTGAATCCCGCCGAGATGTTCGGACTCGGCGACAAGCTCGGTTCGCTCGACATCGGCAAAACTGCCAATGTCGTTGTTGCAAATGGCGATCCGCTGGACGTGCGCACCTCGGTGAAGCAGGTCTTCGTCGATGGCAAGGCCGTCCCAATGGTCAGCCGCCAGACTGAGCTTCGCGATCAGTACATGCCGCTTACGAAATCGAAGTAGCGCAAACGGGAATGGGGAATAGAGAAGGCACGGCTTACCAGCGCGCGACTGCTAGATAAGTGATTTCCCGGGTCTCCAACGGAAGGAGATCTCAACCCCACGAACGAAGACCAGTTCGTGGGGACCCCGGACTACATCCCCCAGCGGCCCAAAGCCGCGCTCAATTATTTTGCACTTTGCGGCACGACTGAAGTCGTGCCCTTTCAAAGCGCCGCACTTGCGACCAGTTCCAGTCTTCGCCCGCTGCCTTCGCCGGGGTTTCGCGCGCAAGTCATTCATGATAATCTCAATGGAGACACTTGAGAGTGGACTGAGAAAGCAAGAGGAGTAACACACGCCGTGCTGGCGACTGCTAAGAAAACGTCATTGATTGAACGCTTCCGCACCCACGAGACGGACACCGGTTCCCCCGAAGTCCAGATCGCGATTCTGAGTGAGCGGATCGGCGAACTGACCGAGCATTTCAAGACCCACAAGAAAGATCACGCTTCACGTCGTGGTCTCCTGATGCTTGTCAGCAAGCGCCGCCGCCTGCTGGACTACCTGAAGACCCATGATTCCGATCGCTATCGCGACGTGATCACAAAGCTCGGTATCCGCAAGTAAACAGAAAGCAAACGTTGAACCGGAAGCGCCCAGACCGGAACCTGGTCACGGCCCCGTCATACCCAGAGAATGGGGCCATGGTGTACCTGGCTGATCGCGAGAGCCGCCAGGGCCGAGGCAGAGTTGTTGTTGTTTTAGCGAGCTCCGCCCGATTGGTTGCGGAGCAATCGCTCATCGCTCTGCCCACCGCGCTGCCACGCACCCGCCGCTCCGGCAATCCCCACCCACAAGTTTCCCAAAGCGAAAACACGAAAAGAGGACTCTATGTCTAAACATGAAGTGACCGTCGAGCTTGCCGGCGGCAAGCGCCTGGTCTTTGAGACCGGGCGTATGGCCAAGCAGGCGAGTGGTGCTGCACTGGTTACCACGGGCGAAAGCGTGGTTCTGGCCACCGCGGTGGCATCACCTGACCAGCGGGAAGGCATCGACTTCTTCCCACTGACCGTTGATTACCGCGAATACACCTATGCCGGAGGCCGCATCCCCGGCGGATTCATTAAGCGCGAAGGCCGGCCGAGCGAGAAGGAAATCCTGACCGCCCGCCAGATCGATCGCCCGATCCGCCCGCTGTTCCCGGATGGATTCCGCAACGAGACCCAGGTGATTGCGCTGGTATTCTCGGCCGATAAGGAGAATGATCCCGACGTTGTGGCCATTAACGCGGCGGCAGCATCGCTCGCAATTTCCGATATTCCTTTCAGTGCGATTATCGGTGCCGTGCGCGTGGGCCGCATCAATGGCGAGTTTGTCGTCAATCCCACTTACAGCGAGCGCGCAGTCACGACCGTCAACATTATGGTTGTCGGGCACAAGGACGGCATCGTGATGATTGAATCGGGAGCTAAAGAAGAGACGGAAGACGTCATTCTTGGCGCCATCGAGTTCGGTCACGAACAGATCCTGAAGATCGTCGCCGGCATCGAAGAGCTAGTGGCGAAAGCAGGGAAGGCGAAACGGCAGTTCAACGCGCCGGTCTTCGATGAGGAGTACTACAGCGCACTCAAGGCCAAGATCGGCGAGAAGCTCAAGGACGCCCTTGACACGAAGAAATATGGCAAGCTTGAGAGCTACTCGCTGATCAAGAAGATCAAGGACGAGGCTGCTTTAGAGATTCCTGCAGAGGAAGCGGATGGCAAGAAGAAGCTCGAGCACTACTATGAGGTACTGCGCGAGCGCCTTTTCCGCGAGCAGGTCACGAAGGACCGCATCCGGCCTGACCGCCGCGCTTTCGACGAGATCCGACCCATCACCATCGAGACCAGCGTGTTGCCGCGTACGCACGGCTCAGCTCTCTTCACCCGTGGCGAGACACAGGCGCTTGTTACCGCGACCCTGGGCACTGCCGATGAGGGTCAGCGCCTCGAGACGTTTGAGGGCGAGAAGAAGAAGAATTTCATGCTCCACTACAACTTCCCGCCGTTCAGTGTCGGCGAAGTTGGCCGCATGAGCGGCGTGGGCCGGCGCGAGGTCGGACACGGAGCATTGGCTGAGCGTGCAATTTCTGCTGTTTTGCCGAGCGACACGGAGTCGCCATACACGATTCGCATAGTGTCGGATATTCTCGAGTCCAACGGCTCTTCTTCGATGGCTTCGGTTTGCGGCGCGAGTCTTGCCCTCTATGACGCGGGCATTGCACTCAACGGCGCAGTTGCGGGCGTGGCCATGGGCCTGGTGAAGGAGGGCGACGACTACGCCATTCTCACCGACATCGCCGGTGCTGAAGACCACTACGGCGACATGGACTTCAAGGTTGCCGGCACGCGGAAGGGCATCACCGCGCTGCAGATGGATATCAAGATCGGCGGATTGACGCGCGAGATACTGCAGCAGGCTATGGAGCAGGCACGCCGTGGGCGTCTTTTCCTTTTGGACAAGATGGATGCCGTGATCGACGGTCCGCGCACCGAGCGCTCGCAGTATGCTCCGCGCATTGAGACCCTGATGATCCCGACCGACAAGATTCGCGACCTAATCGGCAAGGGCGGCGCGACCATTCGCGGCATCATCGAGGCGACGGGCGCAAAGATCGATGTCGACGATTCCGGAAAAGTCAGCGTTGCTTCGAGCGACGGCGATGGCCTGAAGCGTGCTCTCGAGATGATCGGCAATATCACCGCAGTTCCGGAAGTCGGCAAGGTCTACCTCGGCAAGGTTGTTCGTCTTGCTGAGTTCGGAGCCTTCGTCGAGCTATTCCCGGGCACCGATGGCCTGCTGCACATCTCCGAGATTGCCGAGCATCGCGTGAAAGATGTGAAGGACGAATTGCGCGAAGGCGACCAGGTGATGGTCAAGGTGTTGGCCATCGAAGGCAACCGCATCAAGCTCAGTCGCAAGGCCCTCATCCGCGAGCAGAAGGCCAAGCTTGCAGCAACGGCTGCGCCTGCCGAAGCCGCCGAGGCCAGCAACGGAATTCCGGAAGCTGCTGCTCCGGCTGCGTCAAAGCCGCGAAGCGAGTTCGACGAGCGCCAGCCGCGATCCAACCAGAGCACAATTCTCATTGAAGGCGGAGAAGACTTCGATGAGGAGGAAGGCGAGGAGGAGTTTGACGAGGAGACTGAGCCAAACTTCAATCGCGCCGACAACGTCCCGGTAGGAGCGGGCCAACCCGCAGCAGGCGGACCACGCCCCGGGCCCGGCGGACCCGGCGGAGCCAATCGTCGCCGTCGTCGCCGTCGTGGTGGACGCGGCGGTCAGGGTGGCGGAGGTCGCTAGTCGCTGGTCAAAACAGAATGCCCGAGCTCAACGGCTCGGGCATTCTTGCATGTATTCATGATGCTTACACCTTCGGTCGGTGCGCGGCCATCTTGAACCCCTCATTTTCCTTGCTGCGGGACTCCGGCAACGGCTCAGACTGCACTGGCAGCCGTTCGCTGGAAGCTTCGCGAGACACATTTTTGTCGTCGTACATACGCAGATCAGCGGCGATGCAGAGAGCTTCGATCTCGGTTGCGTCATCCGGAAAAACTGCCACGCCGATGCTGGCGCCCACGCGCACTGTGTGATCGCCCAACTGCAGAGGCTCCTCCATGAGCTCCATCAACTGCTTTGCCACCAACTTTGCGTTCGAACGATTCGTGGGTTCTTCCAGGATCAGCGAAAATTCATCGCCGCCTGTTCGCGCAACTGTGTCTGAGCGCCGCACGCGACTCTGGAAGATCGTACTCACTTTTTTCAGCAGCAGATCTCCGGTGTGATGCCCAAGCTTATCGTTCACCTGCTTGAAGTGGTTAAGATCGATCACCAGAAGGGCAGCCTTGGAGCCCATCCGTCGTGCGCGCTCAAGCGACAGCGCCAGCCGATCCAGAAACAGACGCCGGTTGGGCAGACCCGTGAGTTCGTCGTGCAGGGCCAGATATTTGTTGTGCTCAATCTGATCCTCAAGCAGCAGCAGGATCATTCCTACCGCGACCACATACTTCGGCAGATTCCAGACTTCACTCTCGATCTGCGCGCGGGGCATTTGCGCCTGGATTGTAGGCGCGATCACAAACACGCCTGCCCAGCCGAGAAAGCCGGCGATTGTTATCAGCGATCCGGCAGTGCGCCGGCGGTAGTTATGCCTGATGTGGATGCAGCATCCAAGATAGACCGTAAACAGCAGGCCGTTGAGAGCCAGCTCCGGGCCTCTGCCGGGCTGGTTTTGCACGTTAAGCAGGAAGAGCATCAGCGCAAAATACATGCCGACGAGAACCCATCGCAGAAAGTGCGTGAAACGATGATGTGTCGCCAGCGCGATCGATAGCGGAGCGGCCCCAATCAGAATGGCCGCAAGGTCGAGCGCCCACCAAACAGGATGTTCGACACCAATCAAAACGATGTAGAGCGTGGTTGTTGAGAGCTGCGCAATCAGCATCCACTGGCTTGACTGCTCCGCACGATACGGAACAGATGCCCACATGAAGAGCACGCCTGCGGAGGTCAAGGCCGCCAGCGAAACATCGGATGCCAGTGTGCCCCAGATTCCAGCGAGATTGGCAAAGATTGTGGCTGCAAAATGGAGCGCTATCAACACCCATCCTGTCAGCCAGTGTCGTGATGCCGTGGTCTGACCCTGGCGCGCAACGGACGCAAAAGCGCATGTCAGAACAGCCACTGCCGCCAGATCTGGAAACTTGCTCCAATCCACCACGGACCCCTCGTTGGCGAGAGATTTTTATCCCACAAAAAAACTCGCACCAACTACTATAGATGGGCTTTCACTATGGGATTCGGTGCTTTGACGCTTTCGTTGTATGTGCGCTTCGCTTGCTTCGAAACTTGCGTAATCTTGCCCAGCCATCCATTTCGTTGATTCATTGGATTACCCGGCCAGGAATTTGGCGTTTCTGTGGCCGCATCTCCACTATCCTCAGAGCGAATGGCTGCCAGCCTGTACATTGTCGTTGAAGGTGAAGACCCCGGCTTTGACATCTTCGTCAACGGGCACGCGCTGGCGCGCAATGAAGATGCCCTGGAACGACTGGCCGAGTCGCTAAAAGTGGCGCCTCTGCTCCAGTTTTTCTCAGCTGACGAGAACTCGATGTGCCTGCTCCTTGAACAAGGCGCAGGTGATCCCGAGTGGGCGAATCATCTTCCCGAGCCCCAGTGGTTTGATCCGGCGCACGGATTGAGCACTGTCCGGAGCCTCATCCAATTCCTGGTGGAGAGCCCGGTATCGTTCGGCTCCGAGACGCTTCCCATACTCGGCGAGCTTCGTGAGTACGAATGCGTTCTTGAGAAAGCCCGAAAACGCAAGCTTCGCTGGCATCTGGCCGTAAGCTGGCGCTGACACCATCACGCTAGGGCGGCAACCGGCTCAGGCTTCGAGTGAACCTGAAATGGTACGTGATCCTGTTTGCAGATTGCTTTCACGACTGGGCGTGCGGTCATCGGTCCGGAAGGAAGTCCTCCGCCGGGCAGAACCCATTGGCCAACCACCATGAACCGCTTCAAACCGGGAAGCACGGTGGGCAGCATTCGCATGCCCGCTCCGGGTTCGACCAGCCTAGCCTTCCTGCGAGGCTTTCCGGTTGCCGGTGTAGCGAATGATGGTCGCAGGCGTGGAGACGTCGACCAGCTCGATTGCATTTCCGGATCCTGGCATGCGCTTGTCCAGCACGCCGATTGCTGCTTCCGCGACGCGATTCTTCTCCGCATGGTATTTCGTAATGTCCTTCTGCGAGACTCGATGAGCGTTGCGTAGGAGGAACGAGAATCAGACCGGCGAGAGTGGGCCAACGTTAAGCAGCCGATCATAACGCGTCATCTTTTACGCAAACCGTGACTCGAATCACAGGAAGGCGTGAGGGCGAATCGGGGTGCAATGCAAACATGACGACACATCAAAAAGCCCCATCCGAGGACGGGGCTTTTTGGAATCGAATCAGCTTGTGGCCTTTTCAGGAAAGGTGCGTGAAGGGGGTCTCCTGCAGGCGCCGCGGCAGCTTCGGGGCAACGAGGCCCACAGTGCCGCTGCTCATCACCTCGGTGAAAGCTTTGCGGAAGGCCATCATCTCGTCCGGTGTGCCCACGGTGATGCGCACAGAATTGGGCCACGCCGGCCAGATGCGGCCGATGTACATGTCCTTTGCCGCCAGCGCTGCCTGTACCTGCTTGCCCGGCCGCTTCACATCGAGCATGAAGCAGTTGCTCTCTGACGGCGTGCATGCGTAGCCCTCGCTCTTCAACCAGGCCAGCGTCTGCACACGGGTATCGCCAATGATCTTTTTGCGGGTCGGAACCAGATCCGGATCTGCGAGGCTGGCCTTTGCGGCGGCAACCGCCGTAACGGGCAGGGCGTTCATGCCTCCGAAGGTCGTCATCTTCTTCAGCAGGTCGGGCCGGCCCACGGCAAATCCCATGCGAATTCCCGCCATACCGTAGAGCTTCGAGAATGTGCGCAGGACAATCACGTTCTTGCCTTCCTTCACAAAGTCGAGCGAACGCTGGGCGTCGCACAGGTGCACATATGCCTCGTCGATCAGAAGCACGGTATCTTTGGGCGCATTGGCAACGGCGTATTCGATGTCGGAGCGCGGCGTACAGGTTCCTGTGGGGTTGTTGGGATTACAGATGTAGATCACGCCTGCGTTCGACGCGGCCCCAAGCATGGCCTTGATGTCGTGTCTGGCTTCTCCCTTGGGATCGGCCAACGGCACCTTGACGATCGGCGCGCCGCTAACCTGTGCCGCCCACATGGGCGCCTCGTAACCGGGGTCGGCGACGACCAGGGGCTTGTCTTTGCCGGTGAAGGCAAGCACTGTATAGTGCAATGGCTCGCTCGAGCCTGCAAACGCCATTACTGATTCGGGGCTCAACCCCTCCTGCTTGGCAAACATCTCGATCAGTTCTGCCTCGCCGGCGAAGAGATAGCGGCCACCCCGGGGGGTGATGTTGATGATCGCCTGGCGCGCCGCATCCGACGGTCCCAGCGGATTCTCGTTGGCGTCTATGTGGATGCCTTTGTTGGGATCTGCAAATTTGGGGCGTTCGGCGAGGGCGAGATGCGCCTCGGTAAGGATGGGCAGGCTGGCCAGCGCGGAGGCCCCAGCGGCGAAGCGGAAGAAATTGCGGCGGGAGATTCCAGTCGGAGCTATAGGATCGACGGTCGGGTACATCGGCAACACTCCTTGTCGTGGAAATTGCACTTCACAGCGACCTGCGCTGGGCATGGAGGGTATTGAACAGGCTTAAGGACCGAATGATTAGGGAAAGGGAAGCCCATAACTCAAGGTATTCTCGGCGCACATAAAAATACAACAAAGAAATTGGGATGTTTTCTGAGCTGAATTGCGCTCTTCGGCTCGTATCTCGTAACTGGTTCCCTGTGATAGACTCCCACGCGGTAACCACTTCCTGTGCAATCGGCTGTGAATTTTCGGCGCCTTCTGCGACGTCCCGTCTGAGTTGCGGGGATTGTCAACGAAGGCTTGACAAGTATCGCAGTAAACCCATTTACTTAAGTGCGAACATCCACATCAATGCTGGATGTATGCACCGATATAAGGCGAATCAATGTTCGTTTCGGTTCCTGCTTTAACCGCCGGCGGCCTTCTCCATGGCGCCCCGGCATTTCTTGCCCTGGCTGTGCCATCCCTGGCGCATCTGAGCTCGCTTGATGTTGCCATCGTCGCGATCTACTTCGTGATGGTGATATGGATCGGCTTCTACCTGAAGGGCCAGGCCAACACCAGCGAAGAGTTCTTCATGGCCGGGCGCGAGATGACGGCGTGGATCGCCGGCCTGAGCTTCGTCTCGGCCAACCTCGGTTCGCTTGAACTGATGGGCTGGGCGGGCTCGGCTTACCAATACGGCATCCTGGCCGCTCACTGGTATTGGGTCGGCGCCATTCCGGCCATGCTCTTCCTGGGCATGGTGATGATGCCGTTCTACTACGTCTGCAAGACGCACTCGGTGCCCGGCTATCTCAAGCTGCGCTATGGCCAGGGCGCGAGCGTGGTGTCCGCCTTCTCCTTTGCTTTCATGACGGTGCTGATGAGCGGCGTGAACATGTTCGCGATGGCCGAGGTGATGAAGGTGGTGCTCGGCTGGAACCTGAACTTCTCCATCATCGTCTCTTCGCTGGCGGTGGCGGCCTATGTCGCGCTGGGCGGGTTGCGGTCGGCCATCTTCAACGAAGTGTTGCAGTTTATGCTGATCTGGGGCGGCGCACTGCTGGTGCCGATCCTGGGCCTGGTCGAGGCCGGCGGCTGGAATGGCTTCAAGGCAAGGCTTGCCCACAACATAGCTACGGGCGCGACCGCACCGGGCGACTACACCCACATGTGGCGCAGCATGGGCCACTTTACGGACAACCCGATGGGCATCCATTGGACCGGAATCGTCTTCGGTCTGGGATTTGCCATCAGCTTCGGATACTGGACGACGGACTTCCTCGTTGTGCAGCGCGTTCTTGCTGCACATAACCTGCGCTCCGCGCGCATGGCTCCGGTCATCGGATCGTTCTTCAAGATGGCTGTGCCGTTCATCGTGATCCTGCCGGGCCTGCTCGGCCTGGTCGTGCTGCAGAACCCCGACGGAACCCTGATGAACCTGGTGCCGCAGAATCTGGCCACACCGGCATCGGGCCTGCACAGCTACAACGAAGTCTTGCCGTTGATGATGGTGCGCTATCTTGCTCCCGGGCTGTTGGGACTCGGTATTACCGCGCTGATCGCGGGCTTCATGAGCGGCATGGCCGGCAACGTCAGCGCCTTCTCGGCCGTGTGGACCTACGACATCTATCAGCCGCTGATCAAGAAGGATGCCTCTGACGAGCACCTGGTGACGATCGGCCGCTGGGCCACCATTCTGGGCGTGATCGTCTCCATCGGCACGGCATATCTGGTGATGAACGCCGCGGGCATCATGGACTACGTCCAGGCTCTGTTCAGCTTCTTCATCTCGCCGCTGCTCGGCGTGGTGCTGGTCGGCATGTTCTGGAAACGGGCGACCACAGCCGGCGGTTTCTGGGGGCTACTGCTCGGCACGCTCACCTCCATCGGATTGTGGGCCTGGGTCAAGGCAGATCCGTCGGCGTTGCGCTATGTTGCGCTCTCGCCGGACGCCAAGGACATGGCCGAGAATATGTACCGCGCGCTCTGGTCGGTCATCGTGGCGATTCTCGTGAACGTTATCGTCAGCCTGGCGACTAAACCTAAGTCATTGGCGGAACTCAACGGGCTGGTCTACGGCGCGACCACCCTTCCTGAGGAAGAGCCGGTTCCGTTCTACAAGAACGAGTGGTTCTGGCTCGTCGTCGCCGTCCTCGTGTTCCTCGCCCTCAACATTTACTTCTGGTAGGAGGTCGCATGCATTCCGGCCATATTTCCATCTGGTTTTTTATCGGCGTATTGCTAACGATCTACGGGGCAATGATCTTTTGCTATGGCCTCTACGAATTGGCAACGGGACAGCTCGCAAACGTTGTCCTTGCGAATCTGCATGCGCCGGTCTGGTGGGGCGGTTTGATGTTAATTCTCGGCTTGTTCTATGGGGTGCGTTTTCGCCCGGGCCGCAACTAGTACGGCAACAAGGAGTTGAAATTATGACTGCGCACAGAAAGATGACATTTGGAATCATTGTGGGGAACCGGGGATTCTTCCCCGATCACCTGGCCAAGACCGGACGCGAAGAGATCCTCTCGGTGCTCGAGGCCGCCGGCGCGCGCGCAATCGTGCTCGGTCCTGAGCAATCCAAGCACGGAGCGGTGGAAACCTACACCGAGGCGCAGCACTGCGCTGAGCTTTTCAAGAAGCACGCCGAAGAGATCGACGGCATTATCGTAACGCTGCCCAACTTCGGCGAAGAGCGCGGCATCGTGGATGCCATCCGGCTGTCGGGCCTGAAGGTTCCGGTGCTGGTGCAGGCAACACCTGACCGCTCCGACGCCATGACCATCGCCACGCGGCGCGACAGTTTCTGCGGCAAGATGTCGGCGTGCAACAACATGATGCAGTACGGCATTAACTACTCGCTGACCACTCTGCACACCGAGGCTCTGACCTCCGCCGAATTCAAGGCCGATCTCGAGTGGTTTTCGGCGGTCTGCCGCATCGTGAAGGGCCTGAAGAACCTACGCATCGGCGCAATCGGCGCGCGGCCCACGGCGTTTAACACGGTTCGCTACTCCGAGCGAATCTTCGAGACGAGCGGGATCACGATCGAGACGATCGATCTTTCGGAGATTTTCGGCCGCATCAATCGCATGAAGGACAACGATGATGCTGCACAAGCCAAGCTCGCTGCAATCAAGAAGTACGTTACGACGTCGGGAATTCCGGACGAATCGCTGATGAAGATGGCGAAGCTGGGCGCCGTGATCGACGGCTGGATGAAGGCTGCGCCGGTCACCATCAGCGCCGTGCAGTGCTGGACTTCGATGGAGGAGTTCTTCGGCGTTGTGCCGTGCACGATCATGAGCATGATGTCGAACGAGCTGATCCCGTCGGCTTGCGAGGTCGACGTGCCCGGAACGCTGAGCATGTACATGATGGCGCTGGCGAGCGGCACGCCCTCTGCGCTGCTCGACTGGAACAATAACTACGGCAGCGATCCCAACAAGTGCGTGTGCTTCCACTGCTCCAACCTGCCCAAGCACTTCTTCAAGGACGTCAAGATGGACTACCAGGAGATCATCGCCGGAACCGTAGGCAAGCTGAACACCTTCGGCACCTGTGTGGGCCGCGTGAAGGCCGGCGCGATGAGCTTCGCGCGCTATTCGACGGACGACCGCCGAGGCATCGTGCGCGGCTACACCGGAGCGGGCCGCTTTACCGACGATCCGCTGGAGACCTTCGGCGGCGCCGGCGTCGCTGAAATCCCGCAACTGCAAAAGCTTCTGAAGTACATCTGCCGCGAAGGCTTCGAACACCACGTCGCCGCTAACTTCAGCGAAGTTTCGAAATCGGTGCATGAGGCCGCCCGTTACATGGGTTGGGAGAGCCACCACCATCCTTGTCTCGAGGACTAATCGAGCACGAGGGATAAAAAGGATGAATTCGGGCGCTGACTTCAGATCGGCGCCCAGCTTTTCTCTGAGGAGTTTGATATGGAGACGTCAATCATCACGAAGCGGATCAACAAGAGCCTAGTTGTCAACGGTGCGACGATCGTTGGCGAGGCTGAATGGAACGCTGAACTCGACGCGAAGCACCAGAAGCTCGTGGAATGGCTGGGCAGCCAGAAACTCAATGGCATTCTGATCCGGCGCAACGAGAACGTGGCGTGGCTGACCGGAGGAGCAGTTGAACTGCGCGTGCTCACGCCGAGCGAGACCGGTGTGGCCTCGCTGCTGGTGACCGCCGATGGCAAGCGCTACTACTTCACGACCGAAAATGAAGCCCCGCGCCTGCACGACGAAGAGTTTGGCGCGCTGGACTTCGAGCCGATCCTGTTTCCGTGGTACGCGGACGACACCCTGGCAGCCGCTGAAAAGCTCGCAGGCGGGCCACTCGGATCCGACACTCCGTTCCCCGGCACGATCCTAATGAATTTGTACCCTTTGCGCGCGTCTCTGATCGAGAGCGAGATTGTGCGTTATCGCTGGCTTGGTGCGGAGACAGCGGCGGCGACGATTGAGTCGCTCAAGCAGGTCGAACCGGGCCTGAGTGAATACGATCTCGAAGCCATTACCGCGGGGAACCTTCTGCGGCGCGGCATTCTGCCGTCGGTTTATCTCTACGCCGTTGACGATCGCATCTACAGGTACAAGCATGCGGTGGCCCGGGGAGCGCGGCTGAAGAAGTACGGCATGCTGAATCTGTGCTCGCGCAAGTGGGGACTGGCGATCTCGATTACGCGCTTCGTGCATTTCGGCGAAGTCCCCGCTGAGCTGTCTGCTCGCTTCAAGTCAAGCGCTCAGGTGAATGCTGCGCTGCTGGATGCCACGAAGGTTGGCGCGACGTCGGCGGAGTTATTCCGCGTCGCTCAGGCTGCGTACACCGACGAGGGCTTTCCGGGCGAGGAGCGCTTCCATCACCAGGGGGGCCCGACCGGCTATGGTGAGCGCGAGTGGGTTGCAACGCCGAACGGGACCGAAGCGGTTGTCAACAACCAGGCTTTCGCATGGAACCCGAGCATCCGCGGCGGCAAAGCAGAGGACACGGTGATTCTGAAGGACGGCAAGATCGAGTGGCTCACGGCGACGCCGGAGCTGCCGGTCATTCATGCCGAAGTGAATGGAAGGGCCTATCCGGCAGCGGGAGTGCTGGTGAAGTAAAGCCGAGGATAGAGAGTAGGGACCAGGGAGTAAAGGGCCGGCTTGCTGCGGTTTTGTTTGTTACTCCCTGCTCCCTACATCACCTTCATTCGTCACAAAACCATTGCCTGTCTACCCATAGATAATCTATACATGTAGCGTGAAGAAACCGGATCTGCTTCCCGGCACTCTCGACATGCTGATCCTGAAGACGCTCACGCGAGCGCCGCTGCACGGCTATGGAATCGCACAGTCCATCAAGCGCTCATCCGACGATGTTCTTACTGTGGAAGAAGGCTCGCTCTACCCGGCATTACAGCGTCTGCTGCTGCAGGGCTGGGTGAAGGCTGAGTGGAAGATGACCGATACCAACCGGCGCGCGCGTTTCTACACGCTGACGTCGGCCGGCCGCAAACAACTTGGCCTCGAAGTCTCGCAGTTCGAACAAATGATTGCCGCTATTAGCCGTGTGTTGAGCGAACCCGCGTAGCTTCACCTTTCCGGCTTCACGCGTGCTGCTCTAGAGCCAACGTGGCGGTGCAGGAGACTAGATGAACCTGTTCACTCTTTTCACGAGAAAGCTCTCGATTCTCTTCCGCCGCAATCGCTTCCGCAGCGAGCTCGACGAAGAGATGGCCTTCCATCGCGAGCAGGCCGAAAAGGATTTGGTCGCTTCTGGGATGGCCCCTGAGCAGGCGCAAGTTGCGGCGTCCCGACAGCTTGGAAACACAACGCATCTTCGTGAACAGAGTCACGGTATCATCGCTTTCCGGTGGGAGACGGTTGTTCAGGATCTGAGCTTTGCGATGAGGCAGCTGCGCAGGAATCCTGGATTTGGGATCACGGCGACTTTGATTGTGGCACTCGGGATCGCCTCGAGCGTGTCGATCTTCGCGTTCGTTGATGCAGCGCTGATCAAGCCGTTACCGTACAAGAACCCAAACCGGCTGGTTCATTTATATGAGAGCATTTCGCTTGGGCCGCGCTTCCATCTCTCGTATCCCGACTATCAGGACTGGAAGCGCGAGAACAAGGTCTTCAGTTCGCTCGAGGTGTATGAGCCGTTCGGATTCATGATGAAGACCGCCGATGGGTTGCGGCAGACAGACGGAGCACGTGTGAGCGCTGGCTTCTTTAGAACGCTCGGGGTGAATCCGATCTTAGGACGCGACTTCTATGACGGCGAAGACGATCCCAAGGCGGCGCGCACTGTCCTGCTGAGCTATTCGACATGGCAGAGGCGATACGGCGGAAATTCGAAGGCGATGGGGCAGGCCGTTGTGCTCGATGGAGACACCTACACTGTCATTGGCGTTCTGCCGCGTGAATTCAGCTTTGCTCCTGCAGAGCCGGCCGACTTCTGGGCGATCCTAAAACCAGGCACATGCCGGAGCTGCCATGGTCTGTTCGGCGTAGCGCGCCTCAAAGACGGAGTTACCTTCGCGGAGGCATTCGCTGACATCAAGACAATTGCACAGAACCTCGCAAAGCAGTATCCGGATTCGAATCGCGATCAGGCGGCGTATATGCTGCCGCTCACCGAAGTCATTGTGGGGGACATCCAGCCCATTTTGCTTGTCCTGTTGAGCGGCGCAGGTCTGTTGTTGTTGATTGCCGGCGTGAACGTGGCCAATCTGTTGCTGGTGCGCGTGGAGAGCCGCAAGGGCGAAATCGCGATGCGCGGCGCCCTGGGCGCATCGGCGCGACGATTGGTCACACAATTTATCACGGAAGGAATGTTGCTGGCGGCGGTTGGCAGCGCAATCGGCATTCTGGTCGCGCAGGAATCGATGCGCGCGCTGGCCTTGCTGATCCCCAAGGACATGATGGCGAGCATGCCGTACCTGCAAGGGGTGGGATTGAACGGCCATGTGCTTTTGTTTGCATGCACACTGGCTCTACTTACAGGAATTCTCTTTGCGCTGACACCAATTGTGCGCTTCCGACGAGCGGAGATCGGAGAAGGGTTGTCTGAACGTGGCCGTGCGTCATCGGGCGTGACTTGGCGGCGCTTCGGAGCCAACCTGGTTGTGATTGAACTGGCCACAGCCACGGTGCTACTGGCTGGCGCGGGACTGCTGGTCAAGAGCCTCTATCGGCTGCTTCATACAGACATTGGAATAGAGCCGGACCATATCGCAACCGTTCACGTGCAAATGCCACCGGAGAAATACGGAAAGCCCGAGCAAAAAGTGGCCTTGGTGCGTGAAGTGGTGAAGAAGGTGACCGCCTTGCCGGGTGTGAAGGCTGTAGGCATCACGCAAAAGATGCCGATCGAGGATGCGGACTGGACATCGGGATTTGTGATTATAGGCCGGCCCGACAATGGTCAGCACAAGGAAGTCGCTATCCGGTTTGTGAGCGCCGGTTATTGGACGACGCTGAAGACGCGGCTGGCGAGCGGCCGCTACTCCACCGATAATGAAGACGCTTCAAAGCCTGACGTTGTGCTTCTGAACCAGACGATGGCCAGGCTGTACTTTCCCGGGGAAGACCCTGTTGGCAAGCAGCTTGGGTTTAGCGCGGATGCGAAGCAGAGGATGTTGATTGTCGGCGTGATCAACGACATCCAGGAAGGACAGCTTGATTCCGCACCGCGCAGTGCGATGTACCTGCCGTTCTATCAAAATCCGTTCGCGGGATTCGTTGTACTGGCGCGCACGGCGCAGGATGACCGCGGCTTGCTACGAGCGCTAACGTCCTCAATCGCTTCGGTCGACCGCGGGTTGGCCATTTACAACCCGATGACCATGGAGCAGAAGATTCACGACGCGCCGTCAACATATCTTCATCGTTCGTCGGCGTGGCTGGTGGGCGGATTTGCTGCGAGCGCTCTATTGCTCGGCGTGGTCGGGCTGTACGGCGTGATTGCCTACTCGGTTAGTCAACGGACGCGGGAGATTGGTGTACGGATGGCGCTGGGTGCGGAGCGCGCGAGCGTGTACCGGCTTGTTCTCACAGAGGCTGGCCGGTTGATCGTTATTGGAGTAGTTGCCGGGCTTGCACTTTCTGTTGGTGCAGCCGTGCTGATCCGCAAGATGCTATTCGGGGTAAACGCTTGGGATGCGCCGACGCTTGGCGGCGTCGCCTTCATACTAGCCTTGTTCGCACTACTGGCTAGCTTTCTTCCGGCCCGACGTGCAGCTTCGGTCAGTCCGGCGGAGGCCTTACGGACAGAATGAAGAGTGCAGTTGCAAGACATCAAAGGACCGGATCTCCTGGAGAACCCGCATGAAACTCGCTGATAAATTTCTGAAAAGGGTTGCGATTCTGTTCCGGCGCGATCGATTCCGCAGGGAGCTGGACGAAGAGATGGCATTTCATCGCGACCAGGTGGAGAGGGAATTGATCAGCGAAGGCGTTGCGCCCGCGACCGCGCGCACAGCTGCCGCGCGCCGGTTCGGCAACTCAACGCGACTTCGCGAACAGAGCCATGGAGTCGTTGCCTTCCAGTGGGAGACCGTCCTTCAGGATCTGCGCTTTGCGCTCCGCCAGCTGCGGCATAATCCTGGATTTGCAATCACCGCCATCTTTATTCTTGCGCTCGGGATGGGCGTCAGCGTTGCCATCTTCGCCTTTGTAGACGCAGCCTTGATCGAGCCGCTTCCGTATTTTGCTCCCAATCGCCTGATGGCGGTGACCGAAAACACTGCACTGATACGCAGGGCGAATCTATCTCGTGATGACTTCGATGATTGGCGCCGCCTGAACCACTCCTTCAGTTCGCTTTCCGCTTATAGTGGAACTGGATTTCTGTTGCGCACGCCGACGGGATCGGAGCCGGTACCCGCAGCTCGCATCAGCGATGATTTCTTCCGCACGCTCGGTGTGAGGCCGATGCTCGGCCGCGCCTTTCTCCCGGGCGAAGATCAGCCAGGCCGGTCAAAGATCGTGATCCTTCCCTATGGAACCTGGGTCAGGCGATTTGCGGGCCGCCCCGACGTCGTCGGTCAGTCTGTGACACTCGACGGCGTCTCCTATAGCATCGTCGGTGTCTTGCCGCGCAAATTCGAATTCGCGCCGCGTGCGAATGCCGAATTCTATGTTCCATTGCTTGATAAGAACGGATGCGAACAGCGGCGTAGCTGTCACAATCTCTATGCTGTCGGCCGGTTGCGTGATGACGTAACGCCCGCCGCTGCGTTCGAGGAGATGAAAGGCATCGCAGCTCAGCTTGAGGTGCAGTATCCGGGTTCGAACAAGGGCCAGGGCGCAGTTGTCGAACCCCTATCTGAAATCATCGTCGGCAAGGTTCGACCCATTCTCGGCACCCTGCTCGGCGCCTCAGGCTTGCTGCTTCTGATCGCCGCGATCAATGTTGCCAGCCTACTTCTGGTGCGATCGGAGTCGCGCCGGCGCGAGATTGCAGTGCGCGGTGCGCTCGGCGCCACTCCCGCACGCCTGACTCGGCAGTTTGTTACCGAGATTCTTCTGCTTGCGTCTGCGGGAAGTCTCGGCAGCCTGGTTGTGGCCAGTTGGACGACGACGCTTCTCAAGAGCTTGATTCCCACATCGATGGCCGACAACGTACCGTTCCTCAGACACGTCGGCCTTCACAGTCACTCCGTTTTGTTCGCAGGAACGGTCGCCTTGTTCGCCACGTTGTTGATGGCTCTCACGCCGATCCTGAGACTTCCTTTCCAAGACATCCGCACCGGGCTGAACGACGGCGGACGCAGCGCGGCTGGGCGGTTCTGGCAGCGTATGGGAGCCAACCTTGTCATCGTCGAGCTGTCCGTTGCGGTCGTGCTTCTGGTTGGCGCCGGGCTACTGGGCAAGAGCTTTTATCGGCTGCTGCACGTCGACCTCGGCTTCGATGCGACACATCTGGCAACCGTACAGATGGCTGCTCAGGACAGCACGTATCCCAAGCCCGAGCAGAAATTGGCACTGCTTCGCGAGGTCACACAGCGCATTTCAACACTTCCGGGTGTCGAATCCGTCGGCATCACAAGTGATCTGCCCATCCAATGCAATTGCAACACCGATTGGATTCGAATTGTCGGCAAGCCGTTCCACGGCGAGCACAATGAAGTGGATGAGCGCGACGTGTCTCCGGGATATCTACCGATGCTGAGGGCACAATTGATTCGCGGACGATTCTTCACCGAAGCGGATGATGCTTCGAGATCGCAGAAGGTCATCATCAATGAGGCCCTGGCGAAGAAATACTTTCCGGGGGAAGATCCGATTGGGCAGAAGATCGCGAACGGATCGCTCGATCCCAAATCAATGCGCGAGATTATTGGCGTCGTCGGCAATGTTCGCGAGGGCGGCCTCGACGACGATCTCTGGCCCGCCGAATACGAGGCAATGTACTACGGGCCGGATAACTTCGTCGCGATCGCGGTGCGAACGACGGGCGACGAGAAGGCGATCTTGCCGACACTCGTCAAGACGATACATGAGGTCGACCACAGCCTAGGCACCTACGGCGAGATCACCATGGCCGATCAGATTACCAGCACGCAATCGGCGCTGCTGCATCGTTTCTCCACATGGCTCGTCGGCGGGTTTGCGGCGATTGCACTTGTGCTGGGTGTGGTTGGACTTTACGGCGTGATTGCGTACTCCGTCAGCCAGCGTACACGCGAGATTGGCGTGCGCATGGCGCTTGGAGCTCAGCGAGGCAACGTCTACCGGATGGTGATGCGCCAGGCGGGATGGCTCACTGCTGCGGGAGTGGCCATTGGGTTGGTTTGCGCAGTCGGAGCTTCCTTGCTAATGCGTAAGCTGCTGTTTGGCGTCGAGGCATGGGATGCGGCAACTCTTGCGACAGTCGCCGTTGTTCTTGGCGCGGCTTCGCTGGTGGCAAGCTTCCTGCCGGCGCATCGCGCTGCGTTGTTGAATCCCACCGATGCTCTGCGAGCGGAGTGAAGAAACAGGGATGAGGGATTCGAGATCAGGGAGCAGGGCGTTTTTGAAAGGGCACGACTTCAGTCGTGCCGAAACGCGACAGTACAATCAAGGGCTTTAGCCCTGAGCGATGTTTCACGAGAGCGGCAACCAACTCTGGGGACTACACGAGGCTGAGAAAGCGGTTTGGTGTTATGCGCGCACCAGGAAACACCAGGTCGAGATTGCCTGCGCCCATCGCTTTAGTTACAACTTCGCCGAGTACCTGCCGGTAATCGGTGGTGAGCGCCAAGTCGCGGCCTTCGTTGAGCTGTTCGTTGCTGAGCCCCGGCCACCGGCCGTGCACCTTGCCTCCGTTGACTGTCCCGCCCAGTACAAACATTACGTTTGCATGCCCGTGGTCTGTGCCGGCGGTTCCGTTCTCACGCGCCGTGCGCCCGAACTCCGACATGGTGACGAGGGTGATATTTTCGGCATTATCGCCCATGTCGCGCCAGAAGGAGGCGATGGCGGCGGAGAAGTCGCGGAGGCGGTTGGAAAGCTGGCCTTCCACGCTGCCCTGGTTCTGATGCGTGTCCCAGCCGCCGATATCCGTGAAGGCAGCCTCGACGCCGAGATTTGACTTCAGCAACTGCGCGATCTGCTTCATCCTGTTTCCGAATTCCGAATTCGGATAGTCGGCGCCGGCGGCGGGCTGATATTGGGCAGGATTGGCGGCGCGCAACATCTTCAAAGCTTCAAACGTCGATTCGCCGGCGGAATGGAAAACCTGGTCGTCGCTGCTGCCGTACATCGCTTCAAATGCCGTTGCCGCAGGAGACGGCGCAGGACCGCGGCCGGCGACGTTGAAGTTGTTTACGTTCCCGAGAGCAATGGCCGGGACTTTGCCGGCGAGCGTACGAGGCACCTCCGGTCCGAGGGCGAGGGCACGAAATGCCGTCTGTTCGCGCTTGTGAACCAGATCCTCGGCTTGAAGCGCACGATTGAGCCAGCCATCTTCGGTGCTCTTGATGCCCGGCGTCCCGGATTCCATGAAGTCCTGTGCATCAAAATGCGAGCGCGACATGTCCGGAGATCCGGCGGCGTGAACGATCGCAAGATGTCCCGCGTCGTAGAGAGGCTTAAATGTCGCCAGAGACGGATGCAGGCCGAAGAATCCATCGAGGTCGATTACCTGGTTCTGCGGAATGGCAATGCTCGGGCGCATCGCGTAGTAGTTCTTTTCGCGATAGGGAACGACGACGTTGAGCCCGTCGGCTGCGCCACGCTGAAAGATCACGACAAGCCGGCGATTGGGCGTGCCGGCAGTCTCGGCAAGCACAGAACGTACAAGGAAGCCTGGGATCGTGGTCGTGCCGGCCAGCGCCAGCGCACCTTTGTGAAGAAAAAAACGCCGACTAATCCGATTGCCCTGCATCGCGTGCCTCCTTCTTTTATCGTCTCTGGAACTCAGGGGAACCGAGTAACAGTCCCGCCAGGAGCTGGTCCTGCCGCTCGGCTGCGGATGCCGCGCGTGCGCGTAACTTTTGCCGGTCTGCCGCAGCAACTGCCATCGGAGCCGGGCCGTTCTGATATTGCTGTTCAAACTGCTGTAAGACGGCCGCTCGTGTCGAATCGCTCAGGCCCCCGGCCAACAACACCGACTCAAGCCGAGCCTCCTCGGCCCGCGGGTCGGGCATGGCAGGGTTCGATTCAATCGTAGTTATGTCGTTGTTGGCGGTCGCGGTCGGATCCCATTCAATGGAGATCCCTGGCAGCCGGTTTGCTGCAAACGAGAGCGCAAAGTTCATCCGGTTGACGAGCGCGTTGGTGCTCACCCAGGTGTCGGCTTTCCAGCTATATCCATTCGGCGTGACGCATCCATAGAGAGGCATGCCCATCTCACGCGTTGCGTTTGCCAGCGGCTGCAGGTTTTCGATCGAGGCATTGCTGGCGCGGGCAGCCGAGACGACAAATTCGATCGGCGTTTTGACCTTGGCGCGATATACGTTTGTGTCCCAGAACTCGGACGAATGAAACAAAGTGGTCAGCACAGCGCTGATGTCGCCGTCTGACGAGAGGAAGGTCTTCGCCATGCGATCGACCAGCGCCTGTGGCGGATCGTCACTCACAAATCTAACGGCGAGCTTGCGCGATATGAATTGTGCAGTCGCCGGTTTTGTTGCGAGCATGTGAAGCAGCTCGCGTCCCTCCTGCTCACCCCGATCCTTGAACTTCTTACCCATCACAATCTTCGTGCCGGGCTCGTGCCGCTTCGGCTCGAACTGAAACCCTCCGCCGCGCTGCGGACGCTCGACGCCCCACCCGGTCAGGATGCGCGCCACCTGCGTCACGTCGGTCTGGGTATAGCCGCCGTTGACGCCGAGTGTGTGCAACTCCATAAGCTCGCGGGCATAGTTCTCGTTCAACCCCTCGCGTCGCTTCTTGTTGTTATTGTTGGGGCGGAACTGGGCGCGTTCCGCGGCAAAGGAATCAGGTCCGATGCTGCTCGCATTATCCAGATACAGCATCATCGCCGGGCTGTGCGCCGTTGCCTCGAGCAGATCCTCAAACTTGCCCAAGGCACGCGGGCGAATCACGTCGCGTTCGAAGCTGACCAGATAGTACGGCGTCTCGTCATTCTTGTGCAGGAAGACGTTGAAGTGATTCATCCAGAAGTCGGTCATCACTTCCTGCAACTGCGCATTCGAATAGATGTCGCGCGTCAGGCGCTGCGCGATGATCTCCTCGTTGACCAGCCGCTGCGGATTCTCGAGATCGACAACCGCTTCTCTCAGATCGGGGCTAAGGTCCTGCAGCAACGCCGCCCGCTGCTGGGGCTTGAGCGACTTGAAAAAGTCGTCGAACGCTGCCGGCTGCATCGCCACAAGGTGCAGCACGCGCTGCTGCGGAGCGAGATCGAGCATGCGACGGAATTGTCCATCGTCCGGAGAAGGCGTATTCGTCGGCGGGGCAGACGCCATGCTGATCTGGCTGACGTCAGCAGGCGATGCCTGCTGCGGATTGCCTGACTGCACGGTTGGAGCCATCTCGCCTGCAGCAACATCTTTGCCTGCGGGCTTCGCGTCGGCGGGATGGTTCTGCTTTGCAGCGGCCCTCTCCTGCCGCTTCTCGCTGACCCGGAACATCTGGTCCTCATAGACAGCGTGCAGCGCACCTCGTTCCGGAACCGGCAATTTGCCGTCGAGGGCCTGCCGGATGATCGCGTTGCTCGGGACGCGGAAGAGCATCTCCTCGGGGCTCCATTGCATGGCGGGAAATTCGGCCAGGCGAGCACGCAGGTCGACATTTTCAATCGATTCCGGATGCAGTTGCTGGTTGAACCACTTGTCCAGTCCCGTTGCGCGCGCGGCTTCGAGATCGCCGGGCCGGGGGCCGAAGGTGAGCCTGTTCAGTGCATGCAGAATCCGCTCATCGCCCTGCAACTGGGTAGAGCGGTATTCGGCGCGGGGGCCCTGTTTGGGCGCAGGCTTGTCGGAGCCCGCAAACGCGACGGGCTGCGAAAGAAGACTGAGGCACAGAACTGCGGTCAGCGGTCCCTGAAGAAACTGCATGGCTTATCTCTCACCTCAGAATTGACTTGCGACCAGGGGCGGCACGGGAACTGCCTGAATAGAATGACTCTAATTCAAGAGGGAAGTTGTGGT
The DNA here is from genome assembly GCA_035262585.1 of Occallatibacter sp. Lineage (GTDB taxonomy): Bacteria > Acidobacteriota > Terriglobia > Terriglobales > Acidobacteriaceae > Telmatobacter. The sequence goes on from DATFSO010000078.1 coordinate 71,218, forward strand.
TGTGGGAAGGGAATTGATCGGCGGTAATCAGTTCCGTAGCTGTCAATCAGGCTTTTGTGGGCAGCAGAAGATCGACGTAATCATATGATTTTAAATGGCTTTTTAGACGTGCATGTGGTGCCGTAGTAGGAGCTTGCGGGAAGGTGTTTCCAGGAGCTGCAAGGGTTCTAAAGCAATGGATGCGTCCGGGACCCGATATTCGAACTCAATCAGGTCGTCGACAACAACCACCGGGCCGCTGTACATCGCGACCTTTAGCTCGACCTTGATCATTTGGTCGTTGCCCGGCTCCAATTTCACGGCATTCTGAAGCCAGCTGGCGAATCCAGGTGCCATCACCTTCACGCTGTAGATTGCCGGATCGAGCGAAAGAACCGCCTTGCCCGATTTGTCGACCTGGGTGTGAAGCACGCTTTGCTTAGCTTCAGAGCGGACCTCAATCCTAGCGCCTGGAATGCGAGCTCCGGTCTGGTCCTGCACCTGGATTCTCAAAGTTCCCTGTCGTGTGGTCTGACCGGCGAGTACCGGGACCACGAGAAGGAAAGCGATGGCAGCAAGCCGTCCGGAAGCCATGCGCAACAGCTTAGCGCAGATTTTGCGGGAGAGGGTAAAAGGTATCCATCTGAGCCAGAAAGGCAGGAAAGCAATTACAGGTTCCTCGATTCGTCGCCAGAGCGACTCGCTCGGAATGACGGGGCTCGGTGAATGAGCGGGGCTGGGTAGACGGGGCTGGGATTCAGCAACCCTTCTTGCAGCGCTCCATGATGGCTTTGTGCAGGCGCTCGCGGAGGCCGGTGGGCATCTCGTAGATCTCGTGCGAGCGATAGATCTCGATGGTCTTGCGTGTGGTATTTAGCGTGACCTCGCAGTGTTCGCAGCCGCGCAGGTGCTCCTGCAGATCGGCGCGCATCTTGGACGAAACTGCGTCGTCGATCAGGTCGTCGAGCATTGCCAGAAACTCAGTGCAGGTCACTTTTCAACTCCCTTTCCCCGGGAAACCTTTCTGCGTTTGAAGTAGCGGCTGAGCCGCTCGCGCAATTGTAGCCGGGCGCGCAGCAGTCGCGACTTTACGGCAGGAACGCTCAAGCCGAGCGTCTCCGCTGTTTCCTCCGTGGAGAGACCGTCGACATCGCGGAGAACGAAGACGACCCGGAATCCAGGAGGAAGGCCGCGGATCGTCTTGCGCAGAATCTCGGCAAGCTCGGATTGCGTGTAGTTCTGCTCGGGATCGGGAGCCCAGTCGGCCAGGTCGCGTGGAACGCTGCCCTCGTCCGTATCGATGTCCTCGTCGATCGAGACCATCTTGCCGGTGCGCCGCTTGCGCAGCCGCATCAGGCTTTCGTTGACTGCAATCCGCACCAACCATGTGTAGAATTTTGAATTCCCCTGGAACTGATCGAGCTTCTCGTACGCCTTGAGGAACGCGTCCTGCATAACGTCTTCAGCGTCTTCCCGGTTCTGCGTAATGTGCTGTGCGATCCGGAAGATCTGACGCTCGTATTTGCGGACCAATTCATCGTACGCCGAGACATCCCCGTTCTTAACCCTTTCAACAAGGGCAATATCGGGATGCTGCTCGTTTTCGCCTGCTATCGGTTGGATGGTCGCCATGGGGGTTGGTTGCGGAAATCTGCACGGCGCCCGAAACGGGGCGCCCTCCACACATCTAAGTGTAATGGACAGCATACGCTGGGCCAAATGAGGATTTCCGCAAGGCGGGACGGGCGATCCCGCCAACCGAAAGAAATGTAACGGCGATGGTTCTCTGCTGTTTATCCAGGATGAAATCGGGCTTACATTGAGAATATGAGTTCAGTTTTTCCCCCTCTTCGGATGCGTCTGCGTGCTCGACTGCTCGCTGGGATGTTTTGCGCGTTTTTGGCAGTCGCTCCGCTGGAGGGGAAACGGCTCGACGAGCCGGCGGGCAAGTCCGCTGACACGACCAATTCCACGAGCCAGAAACCGAAGACCTCGACCAAGAAGCCGGCAGGCTCTGCAGCGGACCAAAGCACGACGTCATCGAAGAAGTCCAGCGCACCAAAATCCGGCGCGTCGGGTGCGAAAAAGAAGACGGCGTCGTCGAAGCGGCCGGCTACTGCACCGCGCGGACGAAAAAAGTATGTGAGCCCTGCAGAACGCCGGCGCCGCAAGGTCAGGGCACACAAGATCAAGCTTGCCTTTGTGGCATCTTCTGAACTGCGGCCGATGGCTCAGCAGCTTGCCACCATGCGCACTCCTGCTGCCTATTCGGGTGTGACAGCGTATGCTCACGCGCATTCCGGCGAAGCCGCGGCTGCCGCGTATCTCGCCCTGGGACACGCGTACATGCTCGACAAGCGCTATGCAGACGCCGTTTCGAGCCTGCATCAGGCCAGCGCGGCAGGCGATTCGCTGGGAGACTATGACGACTTCCTGGCCGCACGGGCTTATCACGAGGCCGGGCAGGAGGCGCAGGCCGAAGCCTTGCTGAAGGGATTCAAGAGCAAGTACCCAGACAGCATCTTCGTCGATGAATTGCCTGAACTTGAGGCCAACGTGCTGCTCGATCTGCACGACCCAGCCAGCGCCAGACACGTTCTCGATGCGGCGGCCAGCGATCCTGCGGCCGGTCGCGCCGATTATCAGCTTGCAGATGGGCTCGTAGCTCAAGCCCAGAATCACAGCGATGAGGCAGCTCGGATATACAAGTCGCTCCTATTAATGTTTCCGCTGACGACAGAGGCGGCGATTGCACGAACGAAGCTGATGTCGCTCGGGGCGGAGAGCTCGCTGACAAGCGACGACTTGCGCACTCTCGGCGACGCCTACTACAAGGCCGGACGATATGAAGACGCCGGCGAGCAGTATCGCATGCTCTCGCAGAAGTTCAATCTCGATCAGCAAGCGCGCAACGGTTTCGCAGTGGCAGCTGCTGCGTGCGATCTGAAGCTCAAGCGGCTTACCGAGAGCCAGGCCAGAGCGCTCGCCGACACGCCGGATGAGAATGGCGCGCGTAGATCGTACCTGCTGATGGAGCTTGCCCGCAATCGGAACGACCTCGATGAGCAGACGAACATCGTCGCGCGCATGCAGAAGGACTTTGCGCAGAGTCAATGGCTCGCGGAGGCATTGTTTTCCAGCGGGAACATGTACCTGTTGCGGAAGGATTATGCGCGGGCGGCAGAGTATTACGCTTATCTCGCGGAGCATTTCCCCTCAAGCAAGAATGCCTCGGCGGCGCATTGGCGTGCGGGCTGGTTGAACTATCGGCTCGGCCAATATCAAGTGGCTGAACGCATCTTCGAGGAGCAGATCCATAATTTCCCGGGTACTCCTGAGACTGCCTCTGCCCTTTATTGGCGCGGCCGGCTCTACGAGTCGCAGGACCATAATCCTGCGCAGGCCGCGGCAAACTATCACACCATTGTGCGCGTTTACCCGCACTTCTTCTATGCGCAGATGGCACGGCAAAGGCTCACGGCACTGGGCAGCACTGAAGTTGCTTCGGCTCCGGAACTCGACGAGATCAAGGCTGCAGAGGTGCCGATTCTCGCTAACAGCTTCCCCGAGGAGAGCCCGCACCTGGCCAAGGCAAAACTGCTTGCCAATGCGGGTTTGAACGACTATATCCCTCGGGAGATCGCAGCGGATCCGGATTCCGGCTCATGGAGCGCTCTCGCCGAAGCGCAGATTTACGCATCCTACGGCGAGTCGTATCGCGCCATGCGTGCTCTGAAGCGGGCGCTGCCTGGCGCTGCGAGCGCATCGATCGAGTCGATTCCGCTCCCCTACTGGCACATCCTGTTTCCCGAGCCCTACTGGTCAACGATCAAGGCGGAGTCAGCGAAGAACAATCTCGATCCATATCTCGTTGCGTCTCTCATCCGGCAGGAATCGGAATTCAATCCTTCGGCGGTCTCCTACGCCAATGCGTGGGGTCTCATGCAGCTTCTACCCTCCAACGGCAAGAGACTGGCTCGAGAAGAGGGAATAGCAAACTTCCAGACGTTCCATTTGCTTGATCCTGAAACAAACATCCGGCTTGGCACGCGCTACCTGAAGCAGACGCTCGACAAATTCGGAGGTGTTCCGGAGTACGCGCTGGCTGCTTACAATGCTGGCGACAACCGTGTTGAGGACTGGCAGGCAGCCGGTCCATACGGCGGCATCGACGAGTTTGTTGAATCAATTCCATTCACGCAGACGCGCGATTACGTTCAGGCAATTCTGCGTAATATCGAGATCTATCGCGAGATTGACGCGCGCACAAATTCCGCTGCTTCAACGTCAAGAGCATCGAACGGCAATTAGGAGACATCGCAGGGAACCCGAATTGCAACTAAGCACGAGCGTTTCTCGTTGACGCGATGCGGTGTGGGCATCTTAACTACACATTAACCGGGGAAGCACATTCTCCGACGAACCATTCGCAGCCTGCGGTTGTTGAAGGACGGACCGGCCAGCACCACCGAAGTTGCCTTGCCACGTCAGATTCCCGGAGGGCAGGATGTCTAACGACTTGCAGTTTCTCGAAGAGTGGATCCCCGACAAAATGGACCCTGGAACGGTTTTCCTCCTGGAAAACCAGGCCAAACTCGGTTCCGCGCAGAATCCATTCGTAGCGGTCATGTCGTGCCCGCGTTGCGGGACCATGGGGCTGATTACTCGGCGGCAGTTATGCGAACGGGAGACGATGATCTGCGGAGGCGAAGCCTGCTCCGCAGAGTATCGGCTTGAAGGCGAGAATATTCGTTTCCGTCGGCCGCAGTAACGCCGAATTGAGCGTTGAGCGTGTGTGCGGTTGAGCGTGCCGAGCATGAGCCGGTGCGCCGCGGATCTATGTCTTATGGCGATGGGCAGCGCTTCGGCTCGTTTCCATTTACCATGAATCCAGATCGCATCCTTTTAGCCCGGATGGCGAAATTGGCAGACGCAGCGGACTTAAAATGGGTTCTCGCAGAATGCAAGCAGTCGCCACGTTCTGCCACGCATCGCCAAACGCCAGTATTCATGCAAACGCCCGATGGTTCACGCTGTCGGGCGTTGCCATTTTCTGCTGCCCGTCGCCAACTCAACTGGCACTAGAACTGACACCGGAAAGAGGGGGTGGAAAAAGCTTCTGTACCCTGCGCCACGCAACCTGCAAACAAGATCGCAACAGACTTGCTGACTCTCCGGGGAGTACCGGGGTCGCGATCCGAGGCGACAAGGAAACATCCTTAAGGTTCCACGGCGTTTAGAGTACCTAAATCATCGACTGGGGGTGGGGTGGAGATCCCCAGTGGTTATTGGAACCAGCACTGAAGCGGCGAGGCGGTGAAGGGTCCCATCTAGGAGTCCCAACCTCCCGCCCAAGGGAAATGTCCTATGTTTCCCGGTGGGTGTACTCCCGTTTGCCAGTTGACCGGGAACAATTGGGATGCGGCGGTTACAATCGCTGTCTGGAGACGGCTTGTGCTGAAACGTATCGTCGTCCTGCTGGCGGGAGTCCTCATTTCAATCGATGTCCTCGCGGAAGCGTCAAATCCCTACCCGAACGAACTGAAGGGGCTGAAGTTCTATGCGCGATACCTTTCTCCGTTGCGACCACTTCGGTCAGATACGAAGGAGGTGGTGCAGGTTCTAGGATCGGATCAGGGCTTGGAGTTGAAGGACTGGAAAGTTGTTGCCCTTATTCATGCAATGAGGATTTCCTTACCTGCTCCCATGGGTCTCAGAATGATCCTCTGGACATGATCGAGATTACGCCGAAGCATCGCGTTTCTATGCGCCACGCGAGGTTCCCGACAACTTTCTCGGTCAGCTATGGCAACGTTTCAGAGATCAATGTCACTTGCGTTATCTATACAGATGAGTTCGGACTTCAGTACTGGGTAGTATCGGGAGAATCTCCGTTCCACAAGAACGGTGATCTTCTGATGATCCGTTACGGACCCAGCCAGACTGCTGAACATCTAGTCCATCAAAAATCATGGACCACCGCCATGCCTTGTATGATCCAAGGATGCTGAAATGGCTGGTCATTGCTGCCTTGGTAGTGGTGGGTCTGGTTTCGGTTACCGCCGTGATGATCTTCCTGAGCTACATTGGCGGAACGGGCGGCGTGGGCTGGAGACTGTATCCAGCGATACTTCGATCACGTCGCACGATGAGACTTGTATTGAGAGAGCGTGGATACGTCGATTTTCGGGTCTCAAGCTTCGGAGCGACCAGCATAGATCCACAACATCTTTGCATTTGCATAAATGTGAAGTCAGATGAAGTGCGTAACCGCCTCCAAGAAGATCAGGCTCTGATCGATCAACTTCGGCAAGCCTTGCTGACGTGCGGCTATCCAGCGGAATGCGTCCCTCTCGTCGCTTTTAGCATCGAGTCACAAGAAACGGTGGACAGGGACTTTGGGGGGAACTGGTTTTACGCAAGAAAATGAGGACCGGAGTTGGCTCCCGGTGGGTGGCAAGGACTTTGATGAAGAGCGTTCCATGTCCCGGTAGCGGTCAACGAGTCTACGGTCCAGAAACAACCGGAAGCGCGTTCTGCAAGGTCTGCGGAAATACGCTTGCGATGAGAACAACGATCATCGATGGCAAGCGGCAATTTTCAATGCCAGACCACACACGGATTCTTTACGCGAAGCCTCAAAGCAAGGGGCTTCAAACTCAGCCAGTCTATCGACGCAAGAAGTGGCCGAAGGGGCAGTTAGTCGCCCTGAGCGGGTAGTTTCCGGTTTGCGTGTCAAATGCCCACATGCACAGATCCTACTTGAAACTGAAATGGGCTGAGCTACACTTACCCGCCTCGCAAACCTTGATCCTGTAGGTTTCATTCGGCAACAGGAACAAAGCTATTTCCATTTGGTATGAGCATTCTATAGTTCCCACTATAAGGCCGCTGAATGGCGCTAAAATCGTTGGTCCCTGCATGAATCACGAATCGGTGGATCTGAGCGCCGTCTTCGGATGAAGCCTCGAAGACTTTCTCCTCAGGGTGGTTTTCTTTTGTAATGACAATTCGATCAATTTTTGTTGGATAATCCGCAAGCGTTTCTAAATGAACAATAATGTTCTTTCCGGACATCTCAAGCTTGATCGGCGGCCCTCCGCATGACGCGATAAGGATGCAAGCGGCCAAGGGCAACACTCGGAATGCCTTCATCAAAGGGTTCATATGGAACCTCAGAATATACCTGCTTTGGGCATTTTGAGAGTGTTGTCGCTACACCGGAACTTTGACGAATCCTCGCCGTGACTTCCGGTCCTGCGGCAACCGTCAACTACCCGAAAACCTGACCGCAAGTCACTCGGTAGAAACAACGTTCCTTGAAACGGAATGCGGGTTCAAGAATCTTCGCCAATGGAATCTCATCTCGGAAATTCTCTGGGCGTGAGAAGTCCGTGCCGTCGGAAAGCCAGATTCCGTAAAGTTCGACTATTTCCTCGCCACTTTCTCTTAGTAGCCCAACCAGTGCTTCTCGGTTGAAGCGTTCACTCGCTTCCCACTCAGCGTCATCGACTACTACGTCTGAGTATCCGACCCATTCGCCTCTCGTTAAGGTGACGTGCGGAAAATCGCATCCGCAATTCGACGTCGAGCCGATGTATTGAACTTCATGCAGGGTGAAGTGGCTTGCGATATTAGCGTTAGTTTCTTCCAGAGATTTCACCCACAGATCGGGAGCATCTCTGTTCCATTCCTTTCGTGGGAGTGGTCTATTCGTTCCAGCGTAGAGCATGAAGCACATTGGCACATTTTACTGTGCGGGTCGCCGACGTCCCTGTTGCCGCTCGTTCTTGTCAGAGTAGATTGTTGCCAAACCGGAACTCTGACGAATCTGAGCCGTACCTTCCGGTCTGGTGGCAATACACCCAGAAAGTACAGCATTTTCAGTTCTTGGCGTTGCTTAGGCCTGAGGTGGAGAACGAAAATCATAGTCCACCTCCAAATCCGCTAATACCGCCTCTGCACGTCGATTAACCCGATACGGCTTGAAGGTCCACTTCTGAAGGGAATCCAATACCGCCTGACGCGCCATTGGATGACCGTCGATCACTGCGGCTGAGAGAACTCTTCCTTTCTTGCTAACGCAGACCCGTAGTGTGACTCTGCCATGCAGCGACAAGCGTTCCATCAAAGGGGGGAGAACTGGGGATCGGGATACGAGTAGACTCGTTAGTTCCTCTGACGAAATGTGTCGAGTGCTATTGGAACAGGGAGAAACATCGACCTGAGGCTCGATGACTTGCGCGACAAGCGTTGATACATCTAACGCCATGACCAACAGCAAACTGGCGGTGGCAAGTTTCAATGCATTTCTCACAGAGATTCCCAGTTGGCTTGATGGCATACGGATATAGACACCGGGGGGTCGGTTTTTGAGCCTGACCCAACCTTGACGCGAGGAAACCGGTCCCACCTCCCGCCCATGGCAAATGCCCTATGCTTGTTATCAAGCAAGCTGCCATGAAAGCTCTCTCAGTTCTCCTTCTCTTTATCGCAGGGATCGCTAGTCTGGCGATGTCAGGTTTCGGGCTATTTGCTGGAGCATGGGGAGGATTCGGCACTGGCGGCCACGCAGTTCTCGGTCTTCTGTTCTGGTTCCTTCCCGCGATGAGCATCTTTGCGTTCGGGATTTACTTTCTATCGAGGTCTGTTGGTCTCATGTGCTTGTGGGCAATCTCAGTGGGCAGTATGATTACGATCTACGCTGTCAATCTGCAATCCTGTCTTGCGGGTCAATGCACTACGACGAATCCGATTAAGATCGCACTGGGAGTTTTCCTTCTTCCTCACATTTGGATTCTGCTGATCGCTTCCATCACACTTTACGCAGCAGCTAGGATTGAGAACAAAATCGCGCATTTGACTCCCGGCAACGAACCAAAGTAAAGGATTGTCGCTAAACGGGAAGTTACAGGATTCTGGACCGCCCGTGCCGGGAGGGATCCGCGCCAGTCATCGCTCCGCATCGTCATCGCCACGCCAACGGATAATACGGGTGTACAGTTTACTCGCATAGGAACTGTACACAGTGCAGTCATTGATGGGGGGTGTCATGTCAACGCGAACGAGGTTTCTCGGCAAGTTAATTGGGCTTTACCTGATTATCATTTCGCTGGCTATGGCGGCTCACAAACAAGCAACCGTAGAGACGATGAACGCTCTCGTCCGAAATGCCCCTGCGTTGTTTGTGGCTGGGTTGATTGGCGTAATCGCAGGACTTGCGATAGTCCTTTGCCACAATGTGTGGTCTGGTGGTGTGCTTCCGGTCATGGTCACGCTCACTGGGTGGATCGCACTCATCAAGGGTGTGCTTTTGTTGTTTTTATCGCCATCGGAGGTATATCGACTTCTCCTTGAGGGACTGCATTACGAACAATTCTTTGCTCTGTACACCGCCATTCCTATGCTTCTCGGTATCTATCTGGCCTTCTCTGCTCAACAACGCAATTCCTAACGGGTGTACACAGTACACCTTCGCGAGCCGCTTGGTCATGGCTGGAGTGGACATCTACATGGTCAAGGAACTAATGGGACACAAGACCATTCAGGTCACCTTGCGGTACGCGCATCTGGCTCCTCAGCACCAGTTGGAAGCCGTGCAGCGGCTGTGCGACACTAAAAACGCCTATAGCGGTCAGAACGGAGCAACTGACACCAAAACTAGCACCAGTGATTTGGATCGGGTTCAGCCAACCACTGATATTCTTCAGTAAGTTGCTCTGCCGCAGATAGTTGCATTACAAAGCCCGGATGGCGAAATTGGCAGACGCAGCGGACTTAAAATCCGCAGGAGCTTACCCTCCGTGGGGGTTCAAGTCCCCCTCCGGGCACCATAGAATCAAAAAGTTATAGGACAAAACCCCCGATCGACAAGATGAGCAAAATAAGCACTGGTGCCACTTTTGGTGCCACCTAGTTCCGACTTTGCTAGGATCGCATTGAGGAGGCAGATTCCTATGCCGAGGAAGGTGGTTCGCAAGGAACGAGGGGTCTTCGAGAAGATGCCAGGCTCAGACATCTGGTGGATACGTTTCAAGGTGGCTGGAGTCGAGCATCGGGAAAAGGTGGGGCGTCGCGGCGACGCAATCAAGCTTTACAAAATTCGCAAGGCGGACATTCTTCGCGGCGTAAAGATGCCAGCGAACATGAAGGACAAGGGCATCAAGTTCTCCCTGCTTGCTCAGGAAGCCATCGACTGGTATATCAACCACGACCGCAGGGATGTTCGGAATTTCAAAGGGAGGATGAAATTCATTTTAGAGGCATTCGCGGACCGGGTGGCTGACGAGATTAAACCTTCTGAAATTGATACCTGGATCAGTTCTCACAAATGGTCCGCCGCGACCAAGAACCGCTACAAAAATGTATTTGGAAAGACGTTCAAGATTGCGCTGGCAGATGGAAAAGTCACGAGCAATCCTGCGAGGATGGTTGAGCAACGCGCGGAGAACAATGCTCGCATTCGGTTCCTCTCAGCAGACGAGGAAGAGAAATTGCGCGCAGCAATAAGGAAACGGTTCCCGAAGCACATGCCGGAATTCGATGTAGCACTGAACACGGGCATGCGAAAGAGCGAGCAGTTCAGTCTGGAATGGTCCCAGGTATCGCTGACCAGGAAACGAATCAGATTGGAGAAGACGAAGAACGGAAGTGATCGAGAGATTCCACTAAACAAGACGTGCCTGAACGTTCTCGAAGCGCTTCATGGTATCGGGCCACATAGTGGCCGAGTATTTCTCTCAAAGTACGGTCGTGATCTGAACGATCCAAGGGCTTGGTTTGAACTGGCGCTCGAAGAAGCCAAGGTGAAGAACTTTCGCTGGCACGATCTGCGCCATACTTTCATCAGCCGATTGGTTATGAAGGATGTAAACCTTCGAACGGTGCAGGAACTTGCAGGCCACAAAACAATTTCAATGACTACTAGGTACGCCCATCTTGCTCCAGAGCACAACCAAGCCGCGATCGAAAAGCTTGATTCAACGGCTGCCTGAGTTGCGGGAATCAACTCATCCTTTTGCTCCAAATGTCGCCGAGCTTCCAAACTCCTCACTTTGAGGCGGGAAACGGCGTATCGATTCTTCTGAAGGACGTTGGCCATTTCCTGCGTGAACGGAACTGCTTGGCTTGGTGGAGCGAACTGTATCGGGGTGGTCTTCGCGAGCGAAACGACGCACAGCACTAGCCGGAATAAGAATCTTGCCTCCCACGCGTCGAGCAGGAAGACGTCCAGTTGTGATGAGGTAGTCGATGGAACGAATGCTCAAACTGAGTGCTTCGGCGGTGTCACGCCTGGAATACAGCAGCTTCTCTACAGGTCGATCCATGCACGATCTCCTTATGAACGATTCGCCTATTCAGCGCGGAGTAGGTTTCAGGGTCTTGATGACGTGACTGACCCAATGCTTCAGTGACTGAATCCAAATTGGACTTGTTCCGGAGGCATCAGCGTGGCACATACAGCAACTCTTAGGAATTGAACGGAAGAACTCTGGCAACAGGTCTTGAATGTGCGATGCGCGGAAACGCCAGAGCTTGCCAACGTGAATGCCGTGGATACTTCCCCTCCGCGCCAGCTTTTGTAGGGTCTTCGGGTGGATCTTCATAACGGCTGCGGCTTCGTCGGTATCGAGTAATGGCTCCGGAACGAAGGCGAGTATCTTTACGCGGCTCAGTTCAGATCGCTCAGGACTATCGTTGGTGGGCGTCACATCCATAGAAAGCGGATTTTGATGCGCCATCGTTCACCACGGGGAAGTCAGTGGTTTGCTCGTGCATCGGAGTAAGCGCCCGCGCAATTTGCGCCGAAGACGATGGTCGGGCTGCGGAGTTGATCCCGGCGTCATGGTATGACGGGACTGTGCTCAGCGTGATCTTCGACCCCTGTCGTGTCCAATACTTTGCATTTATCGGGTGATAGCTGCGAATTATCGGGTGCTTCGAAAGAGCTCATTTTCTGGATGTTTCTTCCGTCGGAATGAGTTTTCATTGCGCGAGTAATTATGGCCACGCTGTGCCCTTCTTCTTGCACAGGAGGGATGTGAAGAACAAGATCTATCCAGGCCAAGCCGTATCTCAGCCTAGTACGCATCACAGCTCTTTCGTCCTACACAGGATGGCTATGTACGATTGGGCCGAATTCCGCCATTTCCGTTATTTGCTGAAGATTTTGGAGAAGGGCGGGTTCCGCGTGGCCGCCGAAGAACTGCGCACCTCGCAGCCGAATTTGACAGTTCAGGCAAGGCAATTTCAGGAGCAGGCATCGGTTCGCCTTTTTAGAAAACTGAGGAACGGACAAATCCGTCCGACCGAGACAGGGGTTGCCTTCATTGCCTTAGCAAAGCTCCTCCTGGAGATCCGCGAAGAGGTCATTGAGGAGGCCCTCGTTGCCATTGAGCGCGATGAAGTCCACGCGGTCCGGTTCGGAACGACACCCCTCGTCGACTCGAAGTTATTCCGCGGCTTCTGCAGACTTCACAAAGAGCTTCTTCCCCGATGCCCGATACGGCCGACGCATGGAGATGCGGGCCATTTGATCGAAGAAATTGTGGAAGGAATGGTCGATGCCGCAATCGTCACTCTCCCTGTCGCGCATCCTGATCTCCACATCGAGGAATTGCGGCGCGACAAAAT
>DATFSO010000079.1:0-23903 GCA_035262585.1 Occallatibacter sp.
GATTGTCTCAGAGTCGCGATCATGTCAGTGCTCAGCTGATCCTTTCCAGAGCCCGGAACGGGCTTTTGGGGCTTAACGTAGAGGATGCTGTCTCATGCGTGCCCCAAGAAGCCGTCGCCCTTTAGGCGACGGTTGTTCACGATTGTCATCGCCCGTCTTCACGATGCGGAATGTAAACAAAAATTCGGGACTCTCCGCATTTTGTTTCCCTTTCCCTAAGAACAGAGAGCGTTCCTCGACCACCCAAATAAAATGCGGTCTTGGTGGGCTGTTGACACTCGTCTGATCAGCACAACCCTTCTGAGCATACTGATTCTCTGGAGTTTGCGGAACCGCCTCGATCCCGGGGCGGTTCGCTGTTTTGCGTCGATTTTCCGTCCACTTCAATAAGTGTCCCGATAGTCACCTGGGGTCGCCGTGGCAATTGCCAATATAATCCTCAGCTACTTAAGCTGAGTCCAACCATGCCAACTGCCGATTCCGAAGCCGTCGAAGTTCTTTCCGCATCTCAGTCAGACCGCAGCGAGCGCGGGTTCTGGGCGTTGATTGCCACACAGTTCCAGGGCGCATTCAGCGATAACATCCTGCGCAACTTGCTGCTCGCCATGATCGTCGGCATGGGCCTGAACAAGGGACAGCGCGACACTTTCGTCTCGGTCGTCACGCTCCTGTTCGCCCTGCCGTTCGTAATCTTCAGCATGTCAGGCGGCTGGCTCGCCGACCGCTTCAGCAAGCGTCAGGTCACTATCTGGACCAAGGTGATGGAGATCGGCGCCATGATCGTCGCGACCATCGGCCTGGCGATGCATGCGAAGACGCTGACCCTGTTTGCGCTTGGACTTGTCGCAACCCAGGCGGCTCTCTTCGGCCCATCGAAATACGGCCTGCTGCCCGAGCTGCTCCCTGCCAAACGCCTCTCCTGGGGAAACGGCGTCATTGAACTCGGCACTTTTCTCGCCATCATTCTCGGCACCGTGACCGGAGCTGCCATGGGCGAAAAGTTCCACAGTCACGAGGTCTACGCGGGTTACGCGCTTCTGGGACTCGCCTGCATCGGCCTCACGACCAGCTTCGGCATCGATCGCGTAGCTCCTGCCGCGCCTGAAAAGAAGTTTCGCGCGAATTTCATCGGCGACCTCTGGCAGCAGATCAAGCTGATGCGCCGCGATCAGCCGCTGTTCCTTGCTGTTCTCGGCAACACCTATTTTTGGTTCCTCGGATCGCTCCTCTTCGCCACGGTTGTTGTCTACGGGCCTGACGTTCTCCACATCGGTCAGACGAAGACCGGATATCTCAACGCCGCGCTCGCCATCGGCATCGGCATCGGCAGCATGATCGCCGGCATGATAAGCGGGAACAAGATCGAGTACGGCCTGATTCCGCTCGGCTCCATCGGCATGACCTGCACCGGCGTCGTTCTTGGCGCGATGCACGTCGGAATTGCAGGCTCGGCGGTGTTGCTCGCGATGCTGGGCTTCTGGGCCGGTTTCTTCGCTGTTCCGGTGAACGCACTCATCCAGCACCGTCCGGCGGAAGCGAACAAGGGCGGTATCATCGCCGCTGCCAATCTGCTCTCATTCATCGGCATCGCGCTCTCCTCCGCTGCTTATTTTGTCTTCACCAAATTCATCCATCTCAATCCGCGCGGAGTCCTTCTTGCCGCCTCGCTGATTACAGCCGCAGGCACCGTCTACGTATTGATCCTGCTGCCGGAGTGGCTCGGCCGTCTCGGGCTGTTCCTGGTCACACACAGCATCTATCGCGTCAAGGTCCTCGGCCGCGACAACTTCCCAGAGAAATCCGGTGCACTGCTTGTCTGCAATCACATGTCGTTTGTCGACGCCGCGCTACTGATCGCTTCGACCGACAGGCCTATCCGATTCCTGATGTACAAGGGCATCTACGAGAACCGCATCGTCAATCCCTTCGCGCGAATACTGAAAGCCATCCCCATCTCCAGCGAGCAGCGCCCACGCGAGATGATCCGCTCGCTCCGCACCGCGAGCGACGCTCTGAGCAACGATGAGATCGTGTGCATCTTCGCCGAGGGTCAGATCACGCGCACCGGCCAGATGCTTCCGTTCCGTCGCGGCCTCGAGCGCATCATGAAGGGCGTTGAAGTCCCTATCATTCCGGTCAACCTCGACGGAGTATGGGGAAGCATCTTCAGCTTCGAGCGCGGCCGCTTCCTGTGGAAGATGCCGCGCCGCATTCCCTATCCCGTCACCGTCAGCTTCGGCCGGCCCATGCCATCCAATTCGGGCGCCATTGCCGTTCGCGCCGCCGTGCAGGAACTGCAAGCCGAAGCGTTCCACCAGCGCAAACGTCGCATGCTCACGCTCGATCGCACCTTCGTGCGCACTGCTCGGCGTTTCCCGCTGCGTTTCATGATGGCCGACGGCAAGACGCCCAAGGTGAACTTCTTCTCAGCGCTGACCAAGACAATCTACATCGCGCGCCGCCTGCGTCCTGCGATAGGCGAACGGGAAATGATCGGACTGCTGTTGCCGCCCTCAGTCGGTGGCGCACTGACCAACTACGCGCTCTCGATGCTTGGCCGTATCTCCGTCAATCTCAACTACACCGCATCAAGTGAAGTCATCGCCTCCTGTGCGAAGCAATGCGAGGTGGAGTTCGTCATCACTTCGAAGGCCTTCGTCGAGCGCTTCCCGAACCTAGAAATTCCCGGCAAGCCACTCTTCCTCGAAGACATCCTGCAAACTCCGCGGACAGTCGAAAAGCTGCTGGCGCTCCTTCTCGCTTCGACTATGCCGCAAGCCTTGTTGCGCAAAGCCCTCGGCGCCCAGCCCGGCAAACGCACCGTCGACGATCTCGCGACCGTCATCTTCTCCAGTGGCAGCACCGGCGACCCCAAAGGCGTAATGCTCACGCATTACAACATCGCCTCCAACATTCAGCAGGTCTCGCAGGTCTTCATGCTTGACGGCCGGGATAAGGTCCTTGGCATCCTTCCCTTCTTTCACTCTTTCGGGTTCATGGCAACGTTGTGGCTGCCTGCGGTCAACGGCGTCGGCGTTGTCTACCATCCCAATCCGCTCGATACCAAGTCGATCGACGAACTGGTCGGACGATACCGCGTCACATTTCTCATTGCCACTCCAACCTTCCTTCAGGCCTACATGCGGCGCTGCTCGCCGGAGAGTTTCGGCAGTTTGCAGTACGTTCTCGTAGGTGCGGAAAAATTGTCAGATCGCATCGCAGTCGCCTTCGAGGATGTCTTCGGTATTCGTCCGCTCGAGGGCTACGGATGCACAGAGTGCTCGCCGGTCGTCACGGTCAACGGCCGCGACTTCCGGGCTCCCGGCTTTCGCCAGGTCGGCGCGCGACGCGGCAAGATCGGCCATCCCCTGCCCGGCGTAACCGTCAAGGTCGTCGATCTCGATTCAGGCGAGCCGGTTGCCCCCGGCACACCCGGAATGCTCCTCGTCAAAGGTCCGAATGTGATGAAGGGCTACCTCGGAAAGCCGGAGAAGACTGCCGAAGTGCTCCATGATGGCTGGTACACCACCGGCGATGTCGCGGTATTGGAAGAAGACGGCTTTCTCACGATCACCGACCGTCTCTCCCGCTTCAGCAAGATCGGTGGCGAGATGGTTCCCCATGTCCGCATCGAAGACAAGCTCCACGAGCTTGCAGAGATCACAGAGCAGGTCTTCGCCGTCACTGCGCTTCCCGATGAGAAAAAGGGGGAACGCATCGTCGTTATCTCAACCCTCTCCGACGAGAAGATGGCCCCCGTGATCGAGAAATTTGCGCAATGCGATCTGCCCGCGCTCTGGAAACCACGCGCCAACCAGTTTTTCCACGTCGACGCGCTTCCGGTCCTCGGTACAGGAAAGATTGACTTGCGCGGTGTAAGGGCCGTGGCTGCACAAATGGGCGACACAACAGGGATTCATTCGGTCGTATAGCGAATCTCGAGCGTGCGGATCCGATAGCACGAATACGTCAGGACTAGTGCGATCAAAACAAGAAGTCCCAGCACCGCCACCCAGGCCGAGATTGGCTCCGTCTCTACGGTCAACAGCGCGAAGATTCCCTCCGCCGGTACGCTCACCGGCATCAGGTGTCGCAGATACGAGGCCACGCTGAACTTCTGCAACAGCGAGGGCATCACGGGATTGATTGCCTCCCAACCCAACAGCAACAGGGCGCCCGGCATCGGATTCCGGAATACGAGGCTCAGCAGGAGAAAGATCGATCCATAACCGAGGCACGCCAGTACAACGATCAGCAGGTAGCTCTCGATCTGCCCCAGCCCTGGCCCGTTGAGCATGTAGTCGGTGCCCGCCGCACCGTATCCCGCATACATCAGTGCAAAATCGGCGATCACGGCAGTTCCGAACACAACCACCGCACTGACCGCACCGGCAAAGAATTTCGAGAGCAGGATCACTTCTCTTCGCACCGGCGAGAGCAGATAGTAGTGCAGGCTGCGCTCGATCATTTCGCCGCGAATCAGGCGCGAGAAGATTCCCAGGCAACCAAAGAAGACTCCCAGCCGGATGTAGTAGAGCTGCACTACCCCCGCAAGCACCTGCGTGTCGTCGCTCAGTCCAAATCCCGGATGCGTATCGACCAGCAGATGAATGAAGATAATCACCGCAGGAATGAACGCGAGAAAGTAAACCCACCACGCCCGCCGCGTAAAGAGGTTCCGCCGGATCTCCATGCGCGTAAAGCGGCGAAACTGGATCCACCACAGAGACCACGGCTGCTGGCGAAGAGCGCCGATCAAATTCGTAAGTGGCATCATGATGGGCTCCCGTCTGAACCGATCAGATACTGGTAGATGGCATTTGCGTCGTCATCGGCGGGAGCAACCGCGTCGATCTTCACCAAGCCCTCGACAGCGATCTCGTTCAGCAACCGGTAGAACTGATCGATGTCGCCCGTGCGCAGAAACACGCCGCGTCCATCGGCGTGCAGCCTTGCCTCGACACAGTGGTTTACGGAAAACATCTTCGAGGCCAGCAGCTCAGGACTGTCGCAGCGAATCAGCACCTGCATCGGCTTGTCGCGCACCTCCTGCCGCACCTCATGAATATTGCCCTGCGCGATGAGGTATCCACCCGTGATCAGCACTACGCGATCGGAGACGCGATCCACCTCGTCCAGAATGTGGCTCGAAATCACGACGTGCATTCCCTGCCGGCCAAGCTCCTGAAACAGCGCCAGCGATTCGGCGCGCGCCATTGGATCCAACCCATTCAGCGGCTCGTCCAGCACCAGCACTCGTGGATGATGTGCAATCGCCTGAGCGAGCCGGATCTTCTGCCGCATGCCCTTGCTGTATCCGGCGATCCTGCGGTGAGCCGCTTCTCCGTCAAGCTGAACTCGCTCCAGCGCTTCGACCGTGAGATGCAGTGCATCCTCCTCGCTCATCCCGAAGAGCATAAGACTGTCCAGCACAAACTGGAATCCCGTCACCCCGCGCGGAAAAGAATCGAACTGTGCGCAATATCCCAGGTTGCAGAAAAACTCGGTCGCGTTCGAGGGCGGCAGCCCCAGCACTGAAACCGTTCCCCGCGAAGGCTGCACGAGGCCGGTCATCAGGTTCATCAGGGTCGTCTTGCCGGACCCGTTCGGCCCTACCAGCGTCGTAATCCCGGGTGAAAGCGTGAGCGTGATGCGATTCACGCCAAGCACCTCGCCGTAGAACTTCGAGACATTCTCGAACCGGATTGTGTCCGTTGCGTTCATCCGCGCACCACCTCTCGCGCGCGAATGCGTGCATTCAGCACGGCGACACACATCAGAGTCGCAACCACCAGCGCTGCCGCCATCGCACCGTTTGGCAGCTCCAACCGCGGATTCATGAACGCCGGTGCTCCCAGCAGCCGTTGCCATATCTCAGTCATCACGACTGGCACGTTGAGCAGCAGTCCCCACTTGGTTCGCAGAATTGCATTCGCGATGCCGCCTACTCCTGCAGGCACAAATACTACTGCGAAGATGGCGCCGGTGGCGATGATCCGCCATTTAACCCACGCCGAAACCGCAAGGCCCACGAGCGAAAGCAACGCGATCCAAAGCGCGGCTCCCACAAAGATGCCCACGGCTAGCTGCAGATGATCGAGTGCCCACGGCTGCGCCGACACATAGCTCTGGTAAACAAACAGCGCCAGGCACGGAATCCACGTGATGAACGAAAGCGCCGCAATCAAAGCCAAGAACTTGCCCAGCAGATAACCGAATCGCGAGATCGGATGGCTCAGCAGAATGCAGAGCGCGTTATCACTCAAATCGAATGACACCAGCCTCGGTGCAATCCACGAGGTCAGGACCAGCGCGAGCCAGCATTGAATTTCCAGAACAGACAGAAAGAACGATTCGTTGATCGTCAGCACCGGGTTGCCACGAAGGATCAGGGCGCGAGCAATGGGATTATTCGCGAGATAGACGATTACCAGCTCCACCACGATGGGCAGAAGCGCCAGAACAAATAGACCCACTGTGATCTTCGACGACCACGCCTCAGCCATGCCGTAGCGCGCCAGCACCAGCGGACGCCTCCATAGAGAGGTCAAGCGGCCATTGTACGGCCGGTAATCATGCAGGAAGACTGACATGTTCGACCCGGCCTCCTTCGTATTCCATCGCACGCAGAAAGATGTCTTCAAGTGAATCGCGCCGTTGCTGAATCCGGCGAATCTGCACGCCGCACTCCGCGGCGGTTACGTAGAGATCGCGCGCTGTGATGGCGTCGGGCATGACTGCCTTCACGCGTCCACCGGCGAAGCAAGCACATTCGCATCCCAGCGCTTGCATCTTCTGGGCAAATGCTTCAGTCCTTCCCTCCATCTCCATCTCGATGAAGTTGCGATGCGAGCGCCGCTCTTCCTCGATATTCGAAATCGCAGCAATACTTCCCTTCTTCAGGATCAGCACCTCGTCGCACGTCTCATCGATGTCGCGCAGCAGGTGCGACGAGATCAGCATGCGCATGCTGCCTTCCTTGCGAATGCCCCTGATGAGTTGAATCATGCGCTGCCGCGCCGTCGGATCGAGCCCGTTTGTTGGCTCGTCCAGGATCAGCAGCTTCGGCCCATGCGCCAATCCTTGGGCAAGCTTCACCAATTGCTTCATTCCCAATGAGTAGCTGTTGATTTTGCGGTAGCGGACCTCACCCAGTCCCACGTAAAACAGGGATTCATGCGCGCGCTCCAATGCCTCATTCGGCGGCAGGCCGGCTAGTTCAGCCATGTAGCGCACGAAGCGCACGCCACTCATGTTGCCAATGAACGAATCGTTCTCCGGCATGTAGCCAACGCTTTGCCGGATGCGCATCCGGTCGCCACGAGCATCAAGGCCCAGGACCCGCGCGCCGCCGGAGGCGGGCTCGTGAAAACCGAGCAGGGTATTGATGAGTGTTGACTTCCCTGCTCCGTTTGGCCCGAGCAGGCCGATGGCGTGACCGCGCAGCTCCCCCGTCAATCCGTTGAGGACGATGCGGCCGCCGAGCCGCACCTCCAGCCGATCAAGTTCGATCACGCCCATGCAGACTCTTACGTGAAGCTCACTACATTTGTTCCACGGCGTTGCCGGTTGTCTTGTGCTGCGATGAGAGCAGCTTGCCCAGAGTCAGAAAGTCGAATCCGAACAGGTTGCTGTTGCTCGCGGCCTCGATGCCCGCATCCTTGCCCCACGCGCAGATCGCCGTCGGACGCGAATCCGCAGCGAGCTTTTTGAGAGCATCGGCAGTGTCGCCGCTCATCTGCGACGCCAGCGGCGAAATCACCGGCGCCAGGTTCTGGTATGCCACTGCCGAGTAGTTCTCGTTCTGATCCGCCGGAAGCAGCGCCCTGAAGCTCGATGAGTGCGCCAGCGTGTTGCCGCTCGAATGCGTTTGCAGAGCTTCCATCAGCAACGCGCGCGTCTGGGCCAGGATCATATAGCCGTTCGCATACGTGTACTCCGCCACCTCCGCACCGGTAGCCGTGTCGTGCACGACGTGAAATGTCTGCGCTCCTGCTTGCGTGGTGTCGATCGAGATCCCGTGGCCATCCTTGCCCTGGGCATGGCTGTTGATTGCTTGCACCAGCCGCTCAAGCGTCGACTCAAAGCGCGCGGAATCCCGCACCTCGATCACTATCTTCCAGGCAGGCGTAGGCAGTACCGGCCCGTCCAATGCAACCAGAAACTCCCCGCCAAGATTCGCTGCAAGGTCGTTGCGAATATCGATGCCCAGTTCGGATTGTGCCTTGTTCCATTCCTGCGTCCCGTTCTTGTCGGTCGACATCATGGCCACCATGTCATCGACAATTGCAGCGGGATCCTTTGAAACGCCAGCCACAGCAATGGCAGCATTGGGTGACACAAAATCAAGCGCACCCATGGCCGCAGGCGCCCCAAGCCACGAAGCGACGCGTTGACGTTCGCCGGAGAACTGTAGATTCAAATGATTCTGCGGAACCCCACTCACTTCGCGATGTTCCGCGATCAGGTAGCGCACGCCGCCGATGCCAGACACAGCCAGCGCATTGTTGTGCTTCCCGTTATGATTTGGCGCGTCTGCTATCAATGCCTGCAGGTTAGCGGCCAGAATCACTCCTGCGCCGCGACTGTACGCCGCTGTAATCTGCTGGCCGAAGTCGCTTGAGGCAAAGCCGCTCGCTCCAGCGTTAAGCTGTGCATCGATCGCCTTCAGTGCATCAATGCTGTGCGAGAATGCAACCTCCTTCGTCCGCACCAGTGCGTAGGCTTCGCCGTTGCTCCCGCCTGTTGCAGTTTCCAACGCATTCTCATCCAGCACGGTCAGGCCGCCATGCACACCCGAAGCGAACTGCTGCTTCAACAGATCGGCAAGCCCGCTGCGCTGCACATCGGCCACTACTGCAATTCCCGCTCCCGTCTGCTGTTTCAGCGCAACGACCACCATTTCGTCGCCAAGATACTGGCTCAGATCGTGCAGCTTGTTCACCAGCTGATCCAGTTCCGCCGTCTTGTCCTGCTTGCCGGTGCTCCACCACTGCTGCAGCACCGGACTCTGCTTCAACTGATCTTCAAAAATCGCCTTCGCCTGGGTGACAAAATCGCCCAAGTTCGGAATGCTGACGTAGAGTTGCGTATCTGCCGGCATGCGATTCAACAGGTCGCTGCCATAGCGCGGCTGCGGTAGCGGAATCTGCTCAATCCGGTGCTGCAGCGTGGAAAGCTGTGCCAGCAGTTCAAGATACTGATCCCGATTCTGACTCCAGCCGACCTGCGCGCTCACTGGCTCCGGCGCCAGATTCTGGGTCGTTGTGAACTCACTGCCCGCTTGAACCATCGACCGCACGCCCGCATGACGCACCTCAACTGCGCCCTGCAGCACTCCTATGCGCGATCCCTTGATCCCGGCATCCACCGAGAACACGGTGCCGGTGACCGCGACCCTGCAATCCTCCGTCTGCACATACAGGTGTCCCGACGTGCGATGTGCGGCTCTCACGATCACTGCGCCGCGGTCGAGATCCAGCGTCAGGTTACGCCCGCGCGCACCGACGCTCACGGCGCTGCGCTCATTCATCTCCACATGTGAGCCATCGGCAAGCCGCAGAACTGCATGCGATCCGACCGACGTGCGCAGTTGTTCTCCCTCCTGCAACTGTGCGCCTGGAACAAGGAGCCGATCGCCGGATTCAGTGATCAGCGATGCCGAGCCGTCGATCGATTCCACCTCCGCACGCACTCCCGGCGGTATCTGCCAGTACGCTTTGTAGACAAACAATCCCGTCGCTGCGATCGCCAGCGACGCAGCCATCGCCCACGCAATTGTCCGAGGACGCACTTGCGTCCGTGCCGTCATCACCTTGGGCACCCGCGGCTTCGACCAATCCACTTGAGCGCTTCCGCCGCGGAACCTCCGCAGGCACGTGCCGCACTCGTGCAGATGCGCCTCCACCAGCAGCGCCTTGCTCTCAGGCAAAGTCTTCGCGCGATAGGCCGCCATCAGCAACTGCATGTCCTTGCAGCTTCCAAAGGCTGCGTTTTCGGTGAGAGCGATGCCCAGCTTGTCTGCCAGTTTCCCCGCAGATGCGGAAAGCATGCCGGCGTCGGGTTCGCTTTCGCGCATCGATTGTGTTGCCATGTCCAGCCGCAAATCGTCCTGACCCTTCATTGGTTCCCCCGTTCCATCTCTCTCAGCCGTTTCTTCAGCTTTGCTCTCGCCTGGTGCAGCGTAACTGCCACCACGGCCTGCGATGTGTTCATCAGCGCCGCAATCTCGCGATTGTCCAGCTCTTCCATGTAGCGCAGCGTAAACATCTCCGCCGCCCGCGGGCTAAGCTCGCCGAGTGCCTTTCGCAGCCATTGCACCAGTTCGCCACCGGCTGCCTCGGCTTCAGGACTGGATCCGCGGCCTTGCGACGCAATGTGAGCAGCGGCGTCCAATGGTTCGCTTGCTATTGGTTTCCTGCGCCGAAGCAGGTCAAGCGCCCCATTGATCGCAGCGCGATACAAGTAGCTGCCCGCGTTGGTCATCGCAAGCTCGCCGCCTGAGGCGAGCCGCAGAAACACACTCTGCGCCACGTCTTCGGCGTCCGCCAGGCTCCCTGTAATGCGATAGGCAGCCACCAGAACGCGGCGATGATGCATTCCGAACAAGTCGGAAAGACGAGTCTGCACAACCGGCATGGTTGGACTGGCGATTGCCACTGGCTTACCTTCCTGACCGTTCATAGAGATGACGTTGAAACCAGCCGAATATTAATCCTGCTGATCGCAGTTACGTCAAGATCAGTCCTGAAGTTCAGATTTCCGGGAATTCTCCGGCCGGGCCACAGATGACCTCTACTGCCTCGGATGCCATAAAGAACAGGCCGTTACTCCGTTTTCGCCAGTGTGGCGATCAGGTTATCCCTGTTCCGATTGGCGAGCGCATCAGAGTTGCGCAGAACGCGCATCCATATAGCGACGGCAACTCCTGCAAGCACCAGAAGGCAGGGCGCCGCCAGCCATCTCTTTCCGAAGTACCCGCAGAGCGCAAAGACAGCGAGTCCGCAACCCATCACAACGGCCTGGACCAGCATGCTGACCAGTGCGCTGGCTTGTGACCCGCGCTGACGCGAAAGGCGCCCAAGATTCACGCGGTACGGCATGGTAATGGAAAGGATATTGCCCGCTGCAAGATGAGCCGGAAGCGCAAACAGCACCCAGGCCGCCGTCGTTGCCAGCAGCCAGAGATCCGGCGCGCCCAGGCGGGCTGCTGCGAAAATTCCGGCAAGAATCGCGACCAGGCTGAAAAGAATCGCATGGAGAAGGTTCTTCGCCAGCAGCACGGTACGAATGGGTGTCGGCGAAAGAAACAGCATCTGGATTCCGGTTCCCTCGGCGCCCAGGTTGTTGAAGATCATCTGCGTAAAGCCCAGTAGCGCATAACAGACGCATAGCGGAAATGCCAGTTCAAAGGCCCGCCCGCCGGGCGCGGTGTTTCTCATCAACGTGCTGATCACAAGCACGGTCAGCAGCGGCGCTCCCATCGCAAACAAAAGCGGCATCGATCGTGGAATCGTGCGCAGCTCTTTCTCGAGAACCGCGTAGATCGGACCCGAACCATCGAGCAGCCACTTGCCGTCATTCTCGGTTCTGCGCTTCACGGCCGGCGCGTCGCTCAGACGTTCTCCGCGATATTCCGCACGAAGCCGGACGCCGAGAACAACTCCTGTCGCGAGAATGTAGAGTCCCAACATGCCGGTCGCTTCCAACGCTCCCGGTATTTGCCGCCGAGCCATCTCCGAGATTGCCCGCGCTGTCAGTCCCGGAGGAAGCCAAAGCTGGGCTGCAGTGGCCGCTTTCGCCAACGGCCCGATCTCCTTGATCATCCTTTCGTGATTCTCGTGTGCGGCCGCGCTGCTCGGTCGATGACCCTGAACCTTGTCCTCGCGAAGCGCCGGATTCAGCAGTTGCAGGCTCAACATCATCAGCAGGAAGATCGCGCTCACGATTTCACGTGTCCTGCGTTTTGCAAGCCACCGGTCGATCCATGCGAGCACCGCGCGCGCGAGCAGAATATTGAATAACGCATAGACAGCCAGCGCCGGCGCGGTCCAGGCAAACAGTTCCGGTCTCGCCAGAGTGACCCCGGCGAGGATGCCGATGCAGCAAATTCCTCCCAGGATCGCCGGTACATCCACGATTCCGAAAACGATGTTCAGCAGATAGAACGAGCCAAATCCGACGGGAAACCGCAGCAGCCCACTCAAATCGAATTGTTCCTGGAACGAGGCCAGCGCGATGGGAAGCGCCTGCCACACCACGAACACTGTCCAGAACAACGCCGGGAAAAACTGAAGATGCCCACGCGAAACCATTGAATACGCACCGGCGCCGAGTCCAACTCCCAGCGAGAGCCCCATGATCGAGTAAATGATGTACGCGACTCCGCGAGCGCCAAACTCGAATGCGCCCTGAACGGACCGCACGCCGTTGACCGTCATGCGCCAGCGCATTGCAATCAGTGCTGCAAATTGACGCCGCGCCAGGCGGTTGAGCGGCACTCCCGAAACCATTACCGCGTCCTCTGGGAGCACTACGCCAGCCATGAGAGCTCCAGTGGAGCTTCCTGTCCGCCGGCTCCAACGATCGAAAGAAAAATCTCTTCAAGGGTCAACCGTTGTTCGCCCTGCGAGCCCGGAAGCGTACTCGCAACGCCCGCGCGCAGATCCTCAATCGAGCCATTCGCCACAAGGCGTCCCTGATGAATGATCGCCACGTGGCTGCACAGCCGCTCTACGATCTCCAGCACGTGCGTGGTCAGAAAGATCGTGGCGCCGCGATTGATCATCCCCTGCAGCATCGTTTTCAGCATGCCCGCCGCAATCGCATCTACTCCCTCAAACGGCTCATCGAGAAAGAGCACTCGAGGCCCATGAATGACTGCCGCCGCGAGCGCCAGCTTCTTCTGCATGCCGTGGGAAAAATCCGTGATCAGTTTCCGCCGCTCGTTGGCCAGTTGCATGAACTCCAGCAGTTCTTCGGTGCGCCGGTTCACGGTTTCGCGTTCCAGGCCGTACATGCGGCCTACAAAGCGCAGATACTCCGGCGCGGTCAGCCTTCCCAGCAACGCCATCCCTTCCGGCACAACGCCAATTTGCCGCTTCAGATCGAGCGCTCCGGCGGTGAAGGGCTTCCCAAGAATCTCAATGCTGCCAGCGGTCGGCTCCAGCAGTCCTGTCAGCATCTTGATCGTCGTCGACTTGCCCGCACCGTTCGGTCCCAGAAACCCGAAGAACTGTCCCGGGGCCACCGTGAACGTCACGTCCTCGACCGCAGTCAGCGCTCCGAAGCTTCGTGTGAGGCCGTGCGTCTGAATTGCCGGAGTGTCCATGTTGGCCAAGGATAACAAGGACCGCACACAGGGCCAAAACCTGCAAGTGTCAACCACGGAACAGTAGTCACTACCCTAATCCCTGTCCCTATTCCTTTGTTCCCTCGTTCCCTGCTTTTCCAACGGGTCACTGTCCCTATCCGTGACCTCGACCAGCGCCGCCAGTTTCTTCGCAAGTTGCGGTGTCCAGCTGCCTTCGGGAACCCGCCAACTCCAGTTCCCATCCGGAACGGCCGGTGTATTCATGCGGGCCTCTGACCCAAACTCCAGCAGGTCCTGGACCGGAAAGATCGATATCTCCGCAACACTGCCTGCGGCTGCACGAATCAGCGGCCACGCCGGCCGCCCGTGTACCGGTCCGACAAGCGCCTCCACTGCTGCGTGCTCCTTCTTGCTCAACGAACACCACCATCCCTGCGTTGTGTCGTTGTCGTGCGTCCCCGTATACGCCACCGTGCCCGGCTTAAACTGGTGAGGCAGGTGCATGTGCGCACCCTCGTCCGAAAACCCGAACTGCAATACGCGCATGCCGGGCACTCCAAGTTCAAGACGCAGCGCGTCCACCTCGGGTGTTATCAGCCCCAGGTCTTCGGCAACCACAGGCATCGGTCCAAGCGCCGTCTCCAGCGCGCGGAACAACTCCAGTCCCGGCGCCTTCACCCACTCGCCGTTGATCGCCGTGTCCTCACCTGACGGTATCGACCAGTAGGCCTCGAACCCGCGGAAGTGATCGAGGCGGATGATGTCGTAAAGCTCGCGAGACCTCCGGATGCGATCGACCCACCATTCGAACTCGCGTTCCTCCAGCACGTCCCAACGGTATAGCGGATTTCCCCAGCGCTGCCCCGTCGGCGAAAAGTAATCCGGGGGAACGCCTGCGACGTTTATTGGCGTCAGGTCTTCGTCCAACTCGAATACCTCGGGATGCGTCCACACATCCGCGGAATCCATGTTTACGAAAATCGGCAAATCGCCCAGTATCCGGATGCCATGCCGTGCTGCCCCTGCGCGTAGATTCTCCCATTGCACTGCGAACGCAAACTGCAGCGCCTGCTCCTGCGCGAGCCTGCGTCCCGCTTGCGATACCACATTTGCCAGAGCCTTCGGATCGCGCCGGCGGATCTTCTCCGGCCATTGGGCCCATGCACCTGTATGAAAACTCCGCCGCAACTCCGCATAAAATGCATAGTCCGTCAGCCAGTTCGCCTCCACGTTGCAGAACTCGTGGAAGCGCCGCCATTGGCCGGCAAGGTTGGGATCGTGCGCACAGCGGTCGAGGAAATTTCCGGCGGCTTCATAGAGCAGCGGGAGTTTCTTCTGCTCGACTTCATAAAAGTCCACATTGCCGCCTCGGCCGGGCAACCCCGCGATGCGTTCTTCATCAATCCAGCCCCAGTCCGCAAGATACTCCAGGCTGATCAAATATGGATTGCCCGCGAATGCGGACAACCCCGCATAAGGCGAATTCCCATATCCCGTTGGACAGAGCGGCAGGACCTGCCATACGTGCTGTTTTGCGGCGGCCAGAAACTCGACGAACTCGTGAGCCGCGGGTCCGAAGTCACCGATTCCCCCATACGACGGCAGGGAGCTGATATGCAGCAGAACGCCGGAAGAGCGGTGAAAATCCATGCAACCATTGTGCCCCATTCATCGCGGCCTTATCGCGATGAGTGGGAAGTGAGCAGGGACCAAAAACACCAAGGCCCGCTCCCAAACCAGGAAGCGGGCCCTCCCCCATGAAACCTTTCGGTTTACTCACCTGAAAGTGGTGAAGGAGTTTTGGCGTTGATGCGCACGCGGCCATTCTTGCGATAGTCGTTGATCACGGTGCTGGCAAAAATCTCGAAAGCCTCCTGCCGCTTCTCCTCGAGCATCTGATCGCGGGTCTGGTCGAGATTCTTCGCAATTTCCGCTTCGCTCGGCTGCTGCTTGTCTAACAGCTTTACCACTGCGCTGGTGCGGCCTGTATTGATCGGACCGAAGATGGTTCCGGGCGTCATCTCGAATAGTTGCGGAGCAACCTGACCGACGGCTCCGAAGTCAGGCACCTGCCCGCGCTGGTCCACCAGATCGCTCGTCTTGAAGGTCACGCCTGCCTGTTTGGCAGCCTTCGCAAGATCGTTTTCCGCTTTTGCCTTTGCACTCAACTCCGCGGCCTTCAGGGTCATCAAACCCTGAACCTTCTCGCTGCGGTAGTCGTCTTCAACGTGGCTCTTCCAGTCCGCAAACGTTGGCGCATGCGATGGAATTACACTCTTCACCTGGAAGATCGCATAGCCTTCACCGGTTGGCGCGGACTGCGGCGGATCGCTCGGCTTTGCCTCGAAAGCACGCGCAATCAACTGCGAACCGTCAGGTAGGGCCGGAATGACACCCTGCGGATTCACCGGCGGTGTGGTAACAAGCTGAAGATTATGCGCCGCCGCGGTCTTCTCCAGGCCATTCTTGATCGCTTCCGACGTCAGCGCCTTTGCGAAGGCTTCCTGCGCTGCAGTCGACTTCTCTCGAATGAGGGTCGCCTGGATCGTTGGCAGCACTTCAGAGAGTGGCTGCGTGTGCGCCGGCGTGCGCTCCTGCACCTGCACGATGTGGAAGCCATACTGTGACTTGATAATCTTCGTGTCGCCGATCTTCTGCGTGAAGATTGCGTTGTCAAACTCGGGCACCATCTGGCCGCGCCGCGCAAACCCAAGCTCGCCGCCCGAGTCTCTGCTGCCCGGGTCATCCGAGTTCTTCTTCGCCAGGTCCGCAAAGTTGGCGCCATTCTGGATTTGCTTGAGAAGCTCGTTGGCCCTCGCCTGCGCCACCGCAACCGCCTTGGCATCCGCACCTGGGTCCACTTTGAGCAGGATGTGCCGTGACTTCGCCTGCTCCGGCACTGAGTACTCGCCCTTGTGCGCGTTGTAGTAGGCCTCGATCTCCTGCTGCGAAGGCTGCTGCACTCCGCCCGGCACATCGTTCGGCGTGAACGCAAAGTAGCTGATCGTGCGCTGCTCCGGAACGGCATTGGCATACCGGGCTGCATTCTTCTTGAAGAAATCCTCCAGTTCTGCATCTGTCGGATTGATCGTCTTCCGAATGTCCTCTGCGGAGATCACTGCATACTCAAATTTGACCTTCGTGCCGTTCTTGATGAACAGCTCGCGTGCTTCCTTCTCGCCCACCGTGACACCGGCCGTCACATATGCCCGCAGCCGTTGAATCGTAATGTCGTCCTTTACGCTCTGTTCGAATTCAGGGACTGACATGTCGAATCGAGAAGCAATGAGTGCGGTGTATTGATCCTGCCCGATAAATTTCCCGTTGGGGAAGAGCACCTGGCCGGCCTGCCCCTGGTGCAGAAACTGGGCCACGTCGTCGCTGTTTGCTGAAATGCCCAGCTTGGCCGCCTCAGCCAGCAAAATCTTCTGCTGCACCATCTGTTGCCCAACTTGCTGCTCAAACATGCGCACGATCATCGGGTTCGACGCATACTGCGGATTGCGCTGCTGCAGCTGCTGCCGCGTCTGCATCGACACCTTTTCCTGGCTGATCGCCTCGCCGCTGGAGAAAAACTTGCTGTACCAGTGCGGATAGACCACAGCAAACGTGCCCGCTGAAACCCCTCCCTGCCCTGTCAGGCCGGGAATCAGGTAGACGACCATCGATACCGACGCGGCGGCGATGATCACGACAAACAATGCCTTGACAAGACGATTATCTTGCGATTGAAGGAAGCGAATCATGGGTGGGTTTAAGCCTTCGACTCTCTAGCGCATCAAGGAGGGCCTAGCCTTACTTGCCGTATTACCGGCCTTCAAAGACAATCCACTCCTCGCGCAATTCTCGCTCGTTGCGATACTCCACCATTATAGACGAGCCTGCGTTTTGGCCGGCGCGGAAGGCCCAGACGTTGCTAGATCTTCATAAACTGCATATCGCCCGCGATCTCAACCCCTACTCCGCTGAAACTGCTGCTGATCTCCCGCGCGCGTTTCAACGACGTTTCGACGTTTGGAAGGATGTTCTCCCGTCCGACCTCTTCCGCCATGTCCGCCCTCGCCGGCAACTGGGCCCGTTTGGTCGCGCGCCCTGCACGGCAACAGCGTGCGGCCCGTCTTTCGCAACCGTTCCGCAGGGGAAGCCAGAGTTCGGGAACTGCCACTACCGGCGCACGCCTTCCTTCTCTGCCTGCTCGAGCACCGCCATCGATTCGCCGACCTGCTTCTGGAAGTAACGGCTCATTAGCTCCAGCACCTTCCAGATCAGCGGATCACGCACCGAATAGAAAACCTGGTTGCCGCTCCTGCGCGTCTGCACGATCTGCCGCGCCCGCAACACGGCCAGGTGTTGCGACAGATTCGCCTGCTCAAGTTCGAGACGCTCCGCGAACGTTCCCACGGTTAGCGCGCCCTCCCTGAGCAGATCGAGAATGGCGATCCGCGTTGGATGGGCCAGGGCCTGGAATATCTCGGCTTTGAATTGTCGCAACGAATCGGGCATGATATTTATCATATTCGCAAATTCGAATTATTTCTTAAAGCTTCCCATTGGTGCGAATTTGAACACCCCCAATCTGAATCCACGTCGCGTGTTGGTTGCCGACGACGAAAAAGTAATCGCCGACACGCTTCGAATGATTCTTTCGCAGAGCGGATTTCATGCGGAGGCTGTCTACGACGGCAACTCGGCAATTGAAAGAGCGCAGGAATGGAAGCCCGATATTCTTCTCTGCGACGTCATCATGCCCGGCATCAACGGCATCGATGTCGCCATTCAAATCAGTTCGCTGATTCCGGGTTGCAGAATCCTGTTGTTGTCAGGACGGGCGGGGGTTAACGACCTCATGCGGGAAGCGCGCGAACAAGGTCATCAATTCGATCTCCTCGTAAAACCGGTCTACCCCGGCGATCTCATCAGCCTTCTCCGCTCTGACATTTGATTCCGCCATCGCAATATGTCGTTGCGTGTCTCCCTTCGAGCCGTCATCTGACTTCGCATACGGAAAGCCCGGCTGGTGCGGATACCCGTGCCAGGCCGTGACGGTTGTATCGCAGCGTGACTTAGGGCCTTATCCTGAAAATGAGCGGGCTTCAGCCCCTGAGAAGCGCTCTCAATCCGCCGCAGTCAAACAGCGTTTGAGCGCTCTACAAAACAGAAGGGGGCTTCTCCCCGGAAGGCCTGTCTCGTTGATTACAAATCATTTATAAGATTTCCGCCATTTTTACCCGTCCTTCTAATCGGCCGAGTGTGGATAGTGGTCGGCGGTATCATGGAGAAAACCCATTAGCACTAAAGATTGCGAGGACAGCTAGCGAGATGCGGTTGATCGACAAGGGCTTCGAGGTCTGCCTGAATGAAGACGCGACCTTCAATCAAGTCATGCGGTATGAGTGGAGGTAGGATGCACGACGCTGGTCTCATCTCGTTTTCACTGTGTCTCATCTTCATCTTCGGATGGGGAATCTGGGACGCCATCAAAGATGACAAGAACGAATAGGAGTAACTTCAGTTTGCCTGCCACTCGTCCAGAACCCATCCTACGAAGGGAATTTTGGTGTCAGTAGAGGTGGGCTATAATCGCAGCGCGATGCGCAATATTGTCGCTGCGGTGTTCTACATACTGCTTCAAACGGCTGGAGCTTCTTCTGTTAGTAGCCCTCCACAATCTGCGACTGTAAAGCCTCCACTCAGGATTGGTACGCAACAGCCGCTGCTCGATATAACCGTGTTGAAAGATGGTCATCGCCCGACCTGGGCTGAGCTGAGAGGTAAAGTAGTGATCATCGATTTTTGGGCGACGTGGTGTGCTCCCTGCATCGCTTCATTCCCAAAACTGAATGCTCTTAAGGCGGAGTCCGCCGGTAAGCCTGTTGAGTTTATTTCCGTCAGCTATGAAACGCGAGGCCAGGTTGAGCCTGTGCTACGTCGCTTTCCTCTTGAGACATCTGTCAGCTTGGATAACGACTTTAGAACATTCAAATCTTTCAATGCCTGGGGCATACCGAGTGTATTTGTTTTTGATAAGAATGGTCGGCTTGCCTCGGTCGTTTATCCCGAGGATATGAGTAAAGCCCTCATCCAGACAGTCCTGGACGGGCAAATTCCGAAGGTGGAGCAGGAAAAGGCCTGGGATGATCCAGCTGGGGCGGAAAAGTCTTTCAGGGCTCTCAGAGCAGCAGCGGTAAAGAAAGAACAAGAAGCCCATCACTAAAACAGCAAGGCCCGCAACGTAATGCCCGGTTTGTCGGCTACCGGAAGTTACGCGGGAGGTTCGTCAAACGCGCTATACCTGCCGCGGTAGGGACGATCCTCAAGCAACACTTTGGATGGGCTGTCAGGGGGTTTCGGCGCCGCGTCCGCCTTTGGCGCGGCCTCGGTGTGTGTGAGCAATCTGGGTAAAAAGCGCAGCCGCCAGGACCAGAGGAACATTCATGGCAGTCGTTCTCATGCGGCAATCTCCTTGCATTCCATCGTAACTTGTGAAGAAATCCGGTCTCATGGACGAGGAACCATTCGTAGTCGCGCGTCGGAGTTTTAGTCAGCAGTTACACCTTGGTGACATCGGATGCGCCGAAGAGCTTACCCGCGGTTCTGGGCGGTTTTTCGGTTAACAGATTACATGACAGCGTCGGCTCCCTCCGACCTGAGTAGACTGGTTGCTGCTATAACGACCAGCAAGCTCGGGGGAAAGGAGCCGAGCATGATGATTATAGGCTGTGACTTTCATCCCAGTTTCCAGCAGATCGCGTATGTAGATCAGGAGACTGGGGAGTGCGTGGAACGCCGTTTGAGCCATCGCGGAGAGGCGGTCGCATTTTACCGGTCATTAGCAGGCAAGGCGGTGCTGATCGGGGTGGAAGCAACGGGGAACGATCGTTGGTTCCGCGATCTGACTTGACAGAAGCCGACGATGTCCAGAATGGCAAAAGTTCCGGCGACGAATAATATTATCTGAACTCGGAAAGTCCCATGAAAACGGCATTGAGCACAAAGCACCGGGTAACGCAATGCCAAAAGCCCACAGGCTGGCTTGGTCGGCTCGTCGTGCGAAACATGAATGCCCGACACTCCGGGGTGACCGACTGGGGTCTTGCGCGCATCTCTGTCGAGAAGCACTTCCAGATTCTGGATATTGGTTGCGGCGGTGGACGAACTGTGAGCAAGCTGGCGGCGGTCGCAACGGAGGGGAAGGTCTACGGCATCGATTACTCGGCCGCTAGTATCGAAGTAGCCAACAAGACAAACAGAAAATGGATCGAGATGGGCCGCGTGGATATTCGGGAGGGATCAGTGTCCAAGTTGCCGTTTGCAACGGACATTTTTGATCTGGTTGTGGCGGTCGAGACTCACTTCTGGTGGCCGGATTTGCCCGGAGATTTTAGGGAATCGCTCCGAGTTCTGAAACCGGAAGGCACATTTGCGATTGTTGCCGAGGTCTACAGGGGGGCCGAAACCAACACTGCAAGGTTGGTCGAGCAGTATCTTCCGATGACAGGTATGAAATTGCTGAGTCCCGATGAACACCGAGACCTGCTGACCGAGAGTGGCTACGTGAACGCGCAGGTTGAGGTGGAACCCGGCAAGGGATGGATCTTTGCCTGCGGCAAGAAGAGCTAACTTCGTGACGAGTTTTCGCCTCCCGGCGGGTAAATGTCCGTAAAATTGCCACTCAGCTTCACGGCATCCGCCTGTTTGGGCTCTTTGCCCACGACGGTTATCCCTCGAGAAAATGTCTCGAGCAGCGGACGGGCACGGTCCACGGCTTTTTCGGTACCGGCTGCGACGACCCATAACCGACCCTCTTCGGCAATGTTCGGTCCGCCAAATACCGGCGCCGCCACAAAATCGATGTCTCGCCTCGTGTACTCCGCGGTGAGCCGCTCGCTGAGCGTCACGCTAATCGTGCTGCAGGAGATGTGAAGCCCACCCGGCGAAAGCGCGTAGAACAGCCCGTTGGGGCCAAAAAGCACCTCCTCATACGCCGCATCGTCGAAGAGCATCGTGATCACAGCATCAGCACCGAGTTCTGCCTCCGCCGGCGTTCCAGCTAAAACTGCGCCCTCGTGAATCAGAGGGTCAGCGCGCGCTTCGGTCCGGTTCCACACCGACAATTCGTGTCCAGCAGCAATCAACCTGAGCGCCATCGGTGTACCCATCTTGCCTAGTCCCAAAAAGCCGATCTTCATCGCACTTCCTTCTCTAACCATTCAAGCCGTGGGCCGGTCTTGTTCCCCTGGACGAATCTTCCCCGCACGTCCGGTTTGCCGGTAACTCGAAAACTACGCCAGAATCACTGATACGGAGGACTATCCTGCCGTGAACAGAGTCTCTTTCCATTGTGCCGCCGGCGTGTTCGCTTTATCAGCATTGCTTTGCTTTTGCGTGGGTTCGTTGTCAGGATGCTTGCCGGGCAGGAACCCCGACAAGCATCCTGACCACGAGTATGGACGCAAACACGAGGCCGAGTTACACACCGATTTTGCTCAGCTTGCGCACTACAGAGACGCAAATTCGAAATTGAGCCCGCCGGCGCCGGGGGAAGATCGGGTCGTCTTTATGGGTGATTCGCTGACTGAGGGTTGGCACTTCGAAGCACCCGGAGGCGTGTTCGCTGCGAAGCCATACATTAACCGCGGCATAAGCGGCCAGACTACATCGCAAATGGTGCTGCGATTCCACCAGGACGTAATTGCATTGCAGCCAAAGGTGGTGGTGATCCTGGGAGGCACAAACGACATCGCCGGAGACACTGGCCCTATGGCACTCAAAGATATTGAAGCAAATCTCGCGGCTATGGCGGAGATGGCGGTGGAGAATCACATCAGGGTGGTTCTTTGCTCAATCCTCCCCGTTTACGATTTTGACTGGGCGCCGGGGTTGAATCCTGCGCCGAAGATCATCGCTATGAACGAATGGATCAAGGACTACGCTGCGAAACACGGGCACGTGTATGTGGACTATCACTCGGCCATGAAGGACCAGCGCGGCGGATTGCCTGCGAAATTGAGCGAGAACGGCGTGCATCCGCTCCCGGCTGGATATGAGATCATGGCGCCGCTGGCGCAGGCGGGCATTGAGAAAGCGATGGCGCGTTAGCCTGCTAGAACAAAGCATTCTCTTCGTTTCGAGGCCAGAAAAGCAACTGCAGGTTCCTCTGCTCGCCTTGGCCGGTCGGAATAACAACCGGGTGGGCGATAGTCGGAATGATAACTGCATGGAACAGTATTAACGGGGTTGACGCTCTTAGTTAAGGAACATGGTGCGGTAGAGCGTGTCGCGCTGGACGGGTTTGAAGCCGGCGTCGCGGATGATGCGGCGGAGTTCCTCTTCGGTGGTGCAGTTGCTCGTGCCAGCGGCTTTGACTACGTTCTCCTCTAGCATGACCGAGCCTACGTCGTTGCCGCCGAAGTGGAGGCCGAGTTCGAGGACCTTGAGCCCCTGTGTGACCCAGCTGGCCTGCACATTTTCGATGTCGTCGAGGTAGAGGCGCGCAATGGCGAGAACTTTGAGGTATTCAACGGAGGTGGCCTCGTCCCAGCCGCGGCCGCCAAGCGCGGTGTGTTTGGGCTGGAAGCTCCAGGGGATGAAGGCAGTGAATCCGCCGGTTTCGTCTTGCAGGCGGCGTACTACCTCAAAATGGTTGATGCGCTGATCGAAGGTTTCGCCGACGCCGAACATCATGGTAGCTGTGGAGCGCATGCCGAGCTGGTGGGCGGTGCGGTGGACGGCAACCCAGTCGTCGGTGCGGCACTTGAGGCGCGCGATGCGCTTGCGGACGTCGTCGTCGAGGATCTCGGCACCGCCGCCGGGGATGGAGTCGAGGCCGGCATCGCGAAGGCGCGCGATGGTGGTCCGGAGGTCGAGCTTCGAGTACTCGGCGATGGCGAGGACCTCAGAGGCGCTGAGGCAGTGCAGCCAGATCTTCGGGAAGCGCTGCTTGATTCCGGTGAAGAGGCTCTCAAACCAGTCGATCTTGAGATCGGGGTGAATGCCGCCCTGCATAAGGACGCCGGTGCCGCCCATCTCCTGCGTCTCGGCGATCTTTTCGTAGATCTTCTCGAAGTCGAGGATGTAGCCCTCGTCGCTGCGGGCGCCTTTGAGCGGGCGGTAAAAGGCACAGAAGGTACAGTATTCGGTGCAGAAGTTGGTGTAGTTGATGTTGCGATCGACGATGTAGGTGACCACGCCTTCGGGGTGGAGACGGCGACGAACCGCGTCGGCCTCGAAGCCCAGACCGATGAGGTCGGGGGAGTTGAAGTAGTCGAGCGCTTGCTGGCGGGTCAGCGACATAGAGACAGTTTACAGAGAACAGGGACCGAGGGAACAAGGGATTAGGGATTAGGAATGCGCTTGCGGCCGGAGCGGAAGAGGAACAGGCCTTTGCGCTGGACGGGGTCGGGACGCGTTCGCGAGAGATTCGAGGCGGTCGAGATACCGCTGAAAAGGACGAGCCAGTCCCAGAAGGCGCGCCAGACGCTCTTGTTGTCTCTCATAGGAACTTTCTTCTCTCCACTTCCATCTGATTCGGAAGAATGGACGAAAGGTGCTGGAAAACTCGAACCGTAGGGCGTCATCGGGTTATTACTTC
>DATFSO010000080.1:0-32985 GCA_035262585.1 Occallatibacter sp.
GATTGTCTCAGAGTCGCGATCATGTCAGTGCTCAGCTGATCCTTTCCAGAGCCCGGAACGGGCTTTTGGGGCTTAACGTAGAGGATGCTGTCTCATGCGTGCCCCAAGAAGCCGTCGCCCTTTAGGCGACGGTTGTTCACCTCGCCGATTCCCTGCCCCATCCCCCATCCGCTCTGCCGCACTGGCTGCGTCTCCACTCTTCCAGTGCGCATAACCCAGAAGATAGACGAGAAACCCTAAGGGGACACTCTCCGTCGGATAATTCGCATGAGCCAGGTGCATTGCGCGGTTCAGGTCGTGAATCGTGCCGGCGCATTCGCCTCGCCCGCATCGAATCAGGCGCGAAGGGCTTGAGCAGATAGTCGACGGCGTTAGCATCGAAGGCGCGGATCGCATAGCGGTCGAATGCGGTGACAACTATCCTGGCGCCCGAGCCAGCGATCGCGGGCACGAGTGAGCGCGCGCGACAGCAATCCGCTCAACGTCTCTTCTTACTGCTCGAGAACCGACTGCAGTCGGACTACGCGCAGCGCCTCACCGTCGCTTCCGGTGGCCGTATCGTGTTCGTGCCCGTAAGCGACATCGATTGGATCCAGGCAGAAGGAAACTATGCGCGGCTCCATGTATCACGCAAGGTCTACGACGTGCGCGATACCCTGCAGGCTCTGATGGAAAAACTCGATCCCCGCGAATTCGTTCGCATTCACCGCTCGACCATCGTGAACGTCCGCCGCATTCGCGAGGTGCAGCCGTGGTTTCAGGGAAGCCACATCGTCGTGCTGCAGAGCGGAGAAGAACTGTGCATGTCCCGCTACCAGCGCGAGGCCGCCGAGCGCCTGTTAGGCAAATAGATCAACCCACGATCGCAGAGTCGGCGGTCATCGTTTCCCATGTCTCCAAAAGAAGGAGACATGGGGCGCCGGCACTGTCCATGACACTGACCCCTGATCCCTGCTACTGTGCCGGCGGCTTGACGCCACCTGGGTTCGGCGCCGGATGGTCATGGTCGTGCTCATGCTCGTGCGGAGGAGGAACAAACAACGGCGGCTCGAGATGTCCACGGTGACAAGTTCCGCATGACACCGGCACACCGGAATTCTCCACCATGCTCACGTAGTTCTTGTTGATCTCCTCGACCATCTTGTACATCAGGCGGGCAGTGTTCTTCTCCGGTTTGGAGTCGTCAGCGTAATTCAGACGCGGCTTTCCGTTTGGCCCAATGTTCTTCGGATCGGCAGCATGGCACGTACTGCACTCAGTGCCGAGCGCAGCCTCCCACTTGTGCATTAGTTCATGCACCTCGTCGCCCGTCATGTCTTTCGGCAGCACTTTCAGATTGGTCGGGGTTGGGTTCGGCGGATGATGGTGCGCCGGCGGGTTTCCCGCGGGCTGTTGCTGTGCTTGAGGTTCCTGACTAACAGCTGCAACGGCAAAAGCCGCGGATGCTACTGCCGAAACCAAGGCGGAAAGAAACGGGGAAGTACGTTTCAAGAGCAGAATTCCTCACGGTTGGATTGACCTCTATTCTACTGACGGTAGAGTGAGGTTGACGATCCTTAGGACCGCGGCCGCTCACTGCAAATGGTCGGGACGGGCAGACTTGAACTCGAGACCCCTCGCACCCCAAGCGGTCTGCTGGCTTTCTCTGCCCTTTGCCGTGGTTTTCTCTAACCTACCATTGCCATAGCTCTTAGATTCAGTTCTGCACCTTCATAGCAGCGGCTGGCTTACTACCTTTTACTCGCTCTTCATCGGCGGTCCCTACAATTTCACCCACAGTCTCTCTGGTAACACAGTGCACAAGAGATGCATGTCGATGAAGCGCCTAACCAAGCCCACTCATGGACAGAACAAGCGCGGACGCTTGTATGCTGTGTGAAGTGTAATCCTGAAATGCCGGCTCCCGAAGGACACAACACATGGCTGGAGTCAGCCTGGAAAAGATTGAAGCGATTGCGCCCGACCAAGCGTCACTGGTTGCTGCGCGCAAACTCGTGAAACCGGGCGGTTGGTTGGGACTATCTGCTGATAATTCGGGTCTGATCTGGGGTGAATGCCAAGGCTCCGGAGCCTCGCCGTATCGCGTCGTGGCATCGGAGATTGACGCGGGGTACAAGTGCACGTGCCCGAGCCGAAAGTTTCCCTGCAAACACAGTCTCGCTCTGATGTGGATGCGCGCTGAGGGCAAAATTCCCTTCGAATCTGCAGAGGGCCCGCAATGGGTTCAGGATTGGGTGAGGCGACGCAGGTCGGGTACCGGCGACGCAGGCGGCGCGGAAAGAGAAGAGGCAGCGCAGCCCAAAAGTCTCGTTCGAGCCACCACTGACGAAGCCGAAGAGATCGATCCGAAGGCGCAGGCACGAGCCGCTGCCGCGCGAGACCGCAGCCGGCGTGAGCGGGAAACCGCAATTGTGGCAGGGCTGGACGATCTTGACCGGTGGCTGATGGATCAGGTCGAAGGCGGTCTTGCCGGTTTCGCGGTCCATGCCGGGAAGTCCTGCCGGTCAATCGCACAGCGACTTGTGGATGCGAAGGCGCCAGGTCTGGCATCGAGGCTCGACAGCCTGCCGAACCGAATCTACAGTCTTCCGGAACACGCGCGCGCGATGGCGGCAGTGGAGCAATTGGGACAGCTCCATATTCTTGCGGAGGCATACAGGCGCCAGGAGAGCCTGGACCCTAATTTGTGCGCGGATCTTCGCCGCGAGGTTGGGTGGACCCAGGCACGAGAGTCACTGCTGGGAGAGGAGGCTGCGCTGTGCATCTCCGGACGCTGGCGCGTGGTGGGCGCGATAAGCGAAGTCCAGCCAGATCGGTTGCGACGTCTGGAGACGTGGCTATGGCGAGAAGGAGCCACGGACGGACCCCGTGCCGCAGTCCTTCTTGATTTTGTTCCGGTAGCTTCGGGCCAGACGCGAGGGGCTTATCGGACAGGAGAGCGGATGGAAGCGACGCTCGTCTTCTACGCGTCCGCACGGCCGCTCCGCGCCTTGATCAAAGAAATGAGCAGTCCGGCGGAGGAGTGCAGCGCGATCCTCGAGTTGCCGAATGAAGATCTGGCTGGGGCGATCACCGAATACGAGGACGCACTCACACGAGTGCCGTGGATCAATATCTGGCCGATGAGATTTAGTGAAGCGCGTGTGCGACGAAACGGCGAGAAGCTCTTCCTCTGCTCAACAAGTGGGGGCCGAGCCGCGCTGCCGATGTTGATGAGCCAGGTGAGCACAGTCGCTCCATTGCTCGCGATGGAGAAGATCGATGGCTTCGGGCTCTGGGACGGCTACGGGTTTCGGCTTTGCTTTGCACAGACACCACTTGGGAGATGGGTGAGCGAGTGAATGCTGATGAGTTGAAATCTCAGGTGCTCCCGGTGCTTCTGGGTGGAACCCGCCACGAGACTGGCGAACAACTGCTCGCACCGGGCACAGACAGGGAACACGCAGTATTGAACGCACTCAGCCTCACAGGTCAGGTGTTGCGCTTCACGCCTCCGTCAAGTCCAAATGTATTTGCGGTCGAGAGCTGGCCGCGGGATGAGCGACGCATTGTCCCGGATCGTTTGCGGCCACACATCTTTCGTCTGCTCGACAAATGTACGGAAGACTCAGCCAGGGCGTTGGCGCTGACGCTCGAAAAGCAGAAGCTCCGCCCCCATCCTTTCGATCTGCCGAAGCTCGATGGATTCATCGAAAGGTACGCTGAACGGCTTGGAACAACGGCGCAGTATTGGGTGCAACGAGAAACCCCGGCGCAACAATCCCGAGGTTATTTCGAGGCCGACGAATTGAACGCCGACAACTGGACCGAGAGCCCCTTGCGGGCGAGAGCGAAATTCCTTAAGGCGTTGCGTAACCAGGATCCTGAGGCCGGTCGAAAGCTCATGCAGAAGAGCTGGGGGGAGGAGAATCCCGACAGCCGAGTTCAGCTGCTTTCGGCATTTCAAATTGGCTTGTCAGCAGAAGACAAGCCATTTCTCGAGAGCATTGAAAAAGACCGGGCACCACGCGTTCGGGCAATTGTACAGAGGCTGCATGCGGCGATCGCCGGCACGACCGCTGACAACCCAGCCCTTGCTGCGTGTATGCAGAGAATCCAGAGATCCCAGAGTGGGTTGCTCAAGAGAAGGAGCGCACTCAAGCTCGAGTTGCCGGCCACGGTAAAAGAGCACGAAACCAATCGCTGGATACAGGAGCAGTTTGCGGATGTGACCGTCGGCGATTTGTCACACGCCTATGAGATGTCGGAGACCGAGCTCGTTGAAGCTGCAGAGAAAGACAACAACCTGTTATTCGCGCTGGCGCTGATGGCATCTCGTGAAAACCGATTCGCGCTTCTTGATGGAATTACCGATGAATTGCCCGATGCCTGGGGCCGGATGAGCGGGCTGAGTGGGGACGAGGACCTCCGGAATGATGCCGATGAGCTTGTACATTGGGCCAAGGTGCTCATCAAACCGAAGAAGTGGCTTCCCGAAATCCCCTTTCCCGCTTGGAGCTGGTTGCATCGCCAGATGGAGGGGCCGCTGCCAGCCGGCATCATGCGTGAGATCCTCGCGTCCCAGATCTGGTCAGAACAGCTCGATCAGGAGAAGAAGGGCCCTTCGCTCGAGATCATTCAAGTAATCTGTGCGCTTTGTCCACGGGAGTTGCGTGTAGTAGTTCGCACTCAGCTGGAGCCGCTTGAAGCCGAGCGAAAACACAAGGGATCGATGTTGCTGGAGATTCTCGACGAGTTGGAGAGCTTGACATGAAGGTTCAGACACTACGTTTACCGGCTGAAGAGATCCACGCTGCAGAACTGGAGGCATTGGCCAAGGGAGAAGATCGTCAGCAGCCACCCAGCTGGAAACTGTCGCCGCAATCGGTCGTGACTTACCTGATGGGCGGAAAGGCTAAAGACGGAACGCCAATTT
Organism: Occallatibacter sp.; assembly: GCA_035262585.1. GTDB lineage: Bacteria > Acidobacteriota > Terriglobia > Terriglobales > Acidobacteriaceae > Telmatobacter. Next base: position 4,916 of record DATFSO010000080.1, read on the forward strand.
CGTCGAAGTACATCGGCAATAGGCGTTTAATTGAGACCGCTGTTGCCACGCTGGCGACTGATCGCGCGTTGCTGCTGCTCGGGTTGCCGGGAACCGCAAAGTCGTGGGTATCCGAACATCTTGCCGCGGCAATCTCAGGTTCATCACAGCGGATCATTCAATGCACCGCCGGTACGGACGAGAACCAAATCCGCTATGGGTGGAACTATGCTCTGTTGCTGGCGAAAGGACCGTCCACCGATGCGCTCGTCAAAACTCCTCTGACGCGTGCCATGGAAGAAGGCACGATCGTACGGCTTGAAGAGCTGACGCGCATGGGATCGGATATTCAGGACACGCTGATTACCGTGTTGTCAGAGAAGACGCTTCCGGTTCCGGAGTTGGACATCAGCATCGATGCAACCCCGGGCTTCAATGTCATTGCCACTGCCAACAATCGCGACAAGGGAGTAAATGACCTCTCCTCGGCACTCAAGCGCAGGTTCAACGTGGTGGTTCTGCCGTCGCCGGCCACACTGGAAGAAGAGACCGGTATCGTAGTGAAGCGCGTTGGCGAAATTGGAACAAATCTTACGCTGCCCCCGATCCAGCCAGCCGAGAAGGAACTGACGCGGATAGTAGTCCTCTTCAGAGAACTGCGCGAAGGAAAGACACTGAACGGTAAGACGAAGCTGAAGACTTCCTCGGGCTCGCTTTCGACCGGAGAAGCTATCTCGGTAGGTGTAAGCGCATGGGCAGAAGCTGCGTACTTCGGAAGCGGTGAAATAGATGCTCAGAGCTTAGCGACAAACCTTGTCGGAGCAGTCGTGAAAGATCCGGTACAGGATACGGTCGCCCTCGAAGAGTATCTCGAAAACGTAGTACGCACACGCGATGAGTGGGGCGACCTTTACCGTGCGATTCGAGAAGTCATGTGAATGTGTATGGATGAAAGGCTCCACATCTTCGGGATCCGACATCACGGGCCCGGCTCTGCCGCTCTGCTGAAGCGCGCTTTGGATGCTCTCAATCCTTCGTGCGTGCTCATCGAAGGACCGCCAGAGGCAGACCATCTGATTTCTTTTGCCGGTGCATCCGGCATGAAACCACCAATTGCTCTGTTGGTGCACGCAAGCGCTGATGCAAATGCAGCTTTCTTCAGCCCCTTCGCTGAGTTCTCTCCTGAGTGGCAGGCAATGCAGTGGGCACTTGCACATCAAAAGCCTGCTCGATTCATCGACTGGCCAGGCGGAATTACAATCCACGAGCTAATCTCCGCGAAGAACAAAGAGCCGGAAGAGATGGAGGTGCAGATAGAGTCTGATCCCCTGGATCTTCTCGCGGAGGTAGCCGGATTCAGAGACGGCGAGGCCTTCTGGAATGCGTTAATCGAGCAGGGCAGGCTAGGTCGTGACCCGGAGACTTCGGGCGACGCAGGTGTGCTGGACATATTTGCAGCAATCGAGCGTGCAATGACCGAGGTGCGCTCCGAGTCGACAACAGCGCGAAGCGAGCGTTCGCAATTACGTGATGCGCATCGTGAGGCTTGGATGCGGATTCATATCCGCCAGGCGCTCAGGCAGTGCGAAGGGCCGATAGCGGCGGTAGTAGGGGCTTGGCATGTGAGCGCATTGCGCGAGAAGGCAAGCTCTGCTGCCGACAAGGGGCGGGTTAAGGAGTTGCCGCGTGAGAAGGTTGAGGTGACGTGGGTGCCATGGACCAACAGCAGACTCAGTGCGGGCTCCGGATATGGGGCCGGGGTTATCTCTCCAGGGTGGTATAGCCATCTGTGGAACCTCTATGCACAGCAGAGGCCAACTGAACCTGCGACGTTTGCCGGACAATGGCAGGCAAAGACTGCTGCCCTGTTGCGAAAGGAAGGTTATGCTGCATCAACTGCCTCTGCAATCGAGGCCGCCCGTCTTTCCCTGACCCTGGCGGCATTGCGTGAACGCGCAGTGCCTGGACTCGACGAGATGCGCGAATCGGCTCTGGCTTCCCTGTGCTGCGGCGAGGACGTGCCGCTGCGGTTGATCGAACGCAAGCTTTACATCGGCGAGCAGGTGGGAGAGATCGACCCTAGCGTGCCGCAGATGCCCCTGGCACGCGACTTGGCGCTCTGGCAAAAGAAAACAAGGCTCAAACCCGAAGATCTCGAAACTGAAGTCCGAGTGGATCTGCGCAGCGAGGCTGGCTTGCTCAAATCGACTCTCCTTCACCGGCTCTTGATTCTGAACGTTCCCTGGGGAAAGCTGATCGAAGCAGAAACCGGCCGCGGAACCTTTCGGGAGGTATGGCGGTTGCACTGGGTCCCAGAGCTATCGGTTTCTCTGGCTGAGGCGCTGGTCTTCGGCGGGACGATTGAGCTAGCAGCGGCAAATGCGCAGCTCGAGCGGTCGCGGAAATCAACTTCGGTATCCGAGCAGTCAGAACTTATTCGCGCCGCACTGGTTGCCGATTTACCAGTCGCTGCAAAGGCGTGCATCGCGCGTCTCCAGGAAATGGCAGTCGACGCGAGCGAGGTGACAGAGTTGATGCAGGCGGTGGCGCCACTTGTGCGCGTCCTGCGCTATGGAACAGCGCGGGTACTACCCGAGGCAGAGTTGCGTTCCTTGATTCATGCGCTCAGTGTCGAAGTAAATGCTGGAGTTCGCCTGGCCTCGCACAGTCTCGATGAGGAAGCAGCTTCCGCCCGCGTCACAGCAATGCGGGCCTATGACGAGGCATTGCATCTCTTCAACGATGAGACCCTCGTTACTTACTGGCGTCAACAGCTGGCGAGGATGGTTGAAGACGGCCAGGTAGCCGCACAGGTTGCCGGACTAAGCCTCCGCCGGCTACATGATTCAAGAGTCTGGGATATTGAGAAGGTGAGCTCGGCATTTTCGCTTCATACCCGCGGCCAGGCGCCACCTAGAGGAGGGGCATTTCTTGAGAACTTCCTTGTGGGCGGCTCGGAGGTGCTCCTTCAGGACCAGCCGCTGCTGCAACTTCTCGATGAATGGATTTGTGGTCTGACCGATAACGACTTTATCGAATCATTGCCGCTCCTGCGCAGGAGTTTCTCCGGTTTCGATGCCGTCGCGCGCCGCAGGTTGATGGAGCGGGTAGCAAGGGGCGCACATGAAAGCACGCACGCAGCAGAGACATTAGTGAGTTCGAGCAAGGCCTTCGAACGTGCGTTGCCACTGCTCTATCAGATTCTCGGAATTGAAGAAGAGACAGGGGGCCACGCATGAGCCCGTCTTCGGTTCACGAGAAGGAGAGGTTGCGCCGATGGAAGTTGGCGCTCGGCGAAGAGAGTTCAGACTTGCCGGAGAAGGATCAGAGGCTGTCTGCTGCTCTCGCCGCGCTGTATAACACGTCTCCGCAGGGAAAGGGACGAGGCGGGCTCGGTGCATCGGCGCCGCGGGTATCGCGGTGGCTGGGCGATATCCGCGAGTTCTTTCCCACACCCGTCGTGCAGGTAATCCAGAAGGATGCCTTCGAACGGCTCAACCTGAAGTCACTCATGCTGGAGCCGGAGTTCCTTTCGACGCTCGAAGCCGACGTTCATTTGGTTGCCGATCTGATTTCGCTCCGCTCCGCAATTCCCGAGAAGACCAGGGAGACTGCACGCATCGTGGTGCGCAAGGTAGTGAATGAACTACTGGCGCGCCTCGAGCACAAGACTGTCGAGACCGTCGGCGGAGCGATCAACCGCGCACAGCGTACGCGGCGTCCAAGGCATGCTGACATCGACTGGGGTCGGACCATTCTTGCAAACCTGCGACATTACCAGCAGGAACATCGAACTGTAATCCCCGAGACGCTTGTCGGCCACCAGCGGAGAGCGCGCACCCGTGCCAATCTCGATCACGTGATGTTGTGCGTCGATCAGTCGGGCTCCATGGCATCCTCTGTTGTATACGCGTCAATCTTCGCCGCAGTGCTTGCCTCATTACCCGGCCTCGCAACGCAGCTTATCTGCTTTGACACAGCAATCGTAGACTTGACGGATCAGTTGAATGATCCTGTCGACGTGCTGTTCGGAGTGCAACTTGGCGGCGGGACCGACATCAACGCGGCTCTAGCCTATTGCGAGCAGCACATCGCCCATCCGGCCAGGACACACCTGATTCTGATCACCGATCTCTATGAAGGAGGAAACGCCGAATCGATGCTCGCCCGGGTTGCGGGGCTCAAGCAGAACGGGGTCAAGGTAATTGTGTTGCTTGCGCTATCTGATGATGGGCATCCAGCGTTTCATAATGAACATGCGGTCAGGATTGCGAGCATGCATTGTCCTGTCTTCGGATGTACGCCCGATCAGTTTCCGGATCTGATGGCGATCGCACTAACGGGCAGAGACGTCGAGCAATGGGCCGCGTCGAAGGACATTGCGCTTGTTCGTGGACAGGTGATGCCCGACAAGTAAGAACGGCACGGACCAAGTCTAATTCACTTCGAACCGCTGCGGGGCCAGAACTACTTCCATGTCGGGGTTGTAGTAGTCGGAGAGCGTTGCCGGCGCTGCTTTGGCGCGGATCGCGTACCGGGGTGTGAAGCTAAAACTGAAATGGATACCCTCCGCGCGTCAGGGCCATAGGTAGAAGACTATGCGGTCCGGCTGAAGTTCGTATCGCGAGATGGTCCAGTCATCGAGCAGTTTGGCGAGCGAGATACGATCGACGCCCGCACCGGGCGGAAGACCCACCTTAGCAGCAGCATGGGGTAGCTCTGGCACCCAAAGCGGCGCGCGTCGACGTTGCACTCAACGGGCCGATCAACTTTCGCAGCATCTGTTTTGCTGCGCGGTCTGGCCACTCGCAGAGCCACGTTTTCCTCCGTTGCCGCCGAACACTTTTGGCTTGAAGAAGAGGGTCTTTGAGACTTGCTTTAGGAATTCCCGTATTGCCGGCAATCCGAAAATTACGTTGCTCCAGAGCAACGACAGACGAAGGGATCGGTGCGAACATTACAACATAGATTATTTACAGCGTATGGCAAGCCTAATTTACAGATAGCGAACGGGTTTGATCCAGTGCAATGTATGGTCTCCGAAGCACTGGAGGAGAGGTGTCCACCGCAAGGTTTGGGCACCTATTTTTTGCGCGTTTTTGAAAAACAGCGCCTGCAGAAGAAGATTCTTCAAAGCTCCGGTTTGTCGGCAGAACGGGTCCATTTAGAGTCATGTCTTTTTCTTTTGGATTGCAAAGTAAATCCAGCATCCCACCACAGCGCCGACCACGCCGGAAAGGAAATGGAGAACCTCATGCGAATACATATGCTCCCACCTCAATTCATTCCAAAGATGCCATAAATGATGAGCCTGAAGAAACTGAACGAGTGGAGACGGGGCAGGACCGCTCCACAATTCGTCAAACTGACTCAGCACACCAAGCGAGGACGACAACTAATCCATGCAGGAAAACGCGTATCTTCATGTTCAGGCCTTCGGAGATTCTAGCCGGAGACGGCCTGGTCTAAAGTTCCGGCTTGCCGACAATCCTGAGACCAGTGCGGATCATCGATTCCGGGATTGGCCCAAACCGGATTGTCTCCTGTGTGAAAGCGCCATGGGCCATTGAGAACTCTAAAATGGGGCTGACCGTTGTGAAGTCGAAGGTTTGCGTGTGAACCGGTTGAACGGCCGCCATCACCACTACAGGATCAGGAAGATCCATGCGCGCCGAAGCTTGTTTGGGAGCATGGCTTCAGATAATTGCACAGGACTTAGCGAGAGACAATCGTAAATTGCTTGAGCCGTTTACGGTCCAAATCTCGCAATTGTTGCATCTTCTTATCAAAGGTGTCTGACGAAGGAAAAGAAATACGATGACAGGCTTCCGCCGAAGCGCGGATTGATCTCCAGCAGAAAGGGCTGGCCCTTTGCGACCTTGTAGTTCACGCAGCAAAGCCCTTCGAATTCGATCGTTCGCAGCAGCTGGGCGAATAGATCCAGATATGGGCAGCGATCAATGACCTTGAAAAGATAGGCAACTTGTCCTTTGATCGGTGCGTCACTGGCAAACTCGTATTTTATGTTCAGAGCCTTGACGATTCTGCCTTTGATAATCAGGATGTGAGTCGCAAACTCCGTGGACCCCGGGATGAATTCCTGGCAGAAATATTGGGGATTTGTGATGCGGTCGAGTTGAGCCTTTTCATCGTCCCGGCTCCTGATGATGTAACAGCCATCCCCCCACTCTCCGATTCGTCTTTTCAGGATGTACGGCGGCGTTAGCGCCAGCCCTTGCGCCATTTTCGGGATGCACGGGCCAAAACCAGCCTTGATGAGCGCCTGATTCAATTCATACTTGTCGTCGCAAACTCGCACGGATTTCGCAGCCGGCAGCGGAAGTGCAAGTTTCTGGTGCGAGGAGTGTCGGCGAGCCTCCTCCAGGGCCGGTAGACTCAGGGGCACCACGATGTCATACCGCGAGAAGCTGTCCTCGGTGATGGGCCCAAATTCAACCTGGTGGGGTAGGAACCGGAATCCCCGCTTGATGTCATCTGTCCACTCGGGCTTTTCGGAAAACAGGATCTTCTTGGCGCCTGAAAACAGCAATGCACGGAGCATCTCCCGTTTCACATAGAACCAGCTGCGGCGCGACTCTATCTTTACGCGCATGTCGGCCGGGTTCGGTGACGACAGACCGACATTAGCCACGGAACGCAGCGACAAGCGATCCTCCGCTCCCGGGAAGGCAGGACGCCTGCCACTCTAGCAGGCCTCAGCCGGCACAACCATACGTCTTTCGTATAGCAGCACTTAGACGAGAGTAAGACAGCGTTCTGTTACGAAAGATGTAGACGACGGACAGCAGAAAACTCGCTGAATCTCTGCCGTCGTGGGGCGGGTTCTAGAATCAACTCAGTCTGTCGGCAACACCGCATTGCAGGCCCGGTGGATCTTGCTCGGATCGATGACCTCTTTCGCTCGCGCTCTTATGTCCTGGAGACTCCGCACCCGCACGCTGGAGTTGGGAAGGCGCACGCTCGTGATGGGCGTCATCAACATTACGGCCGACTCGTTCAGCGATGGTGGCAACTTCCTTGATCCGCAGGCTGCGATCGCGCACGCGCTCAAGCTGATTGACGATGGCGCAGATATGCTCGACCTCGGCGCCGAAAGCACGCGCCCCGGTTCGCTCGCCGGCATTCCGGGCCAGGCTGCGGTAGGCGCCGAAGACGAACAGGCACGTCTTCTTCCTGTCATTGAGTGTGTCCTCGCTGCACGACCCGGAACGGTGCTCTCAGTCGACACCTACAAGTCGGCAACCGCACGCGCCGTACTCGCCGCCGGGGTCGAGATCATCAACGACGTGAGCGGATTCACGTGGGACGAAGCTCTACCGTCAGTTTGCGCGAAATCGGGCTGCGGCGTCGTCCTGATGCACACGCGGGGCCGCCCCGACGAGTGGCGCGCGCAACCGAAGCTTCCCGCCGACACTCTTCTCGATTCGGTCCATGCCGGCCTTGCCCGGAGTCTCGACACAGCGATGCGCGCCGGTATCAACCGCGAATCCGTCGTCCTCGACCTCGGCTACGGCTTTGGCAAGAAGCTCGATGAAAACTACGTGCTTCTGGCCCGCCAGGCTGAATTCCTCGCGCTCGATCGCCCGCTGCTCACAGGAGTCTCGCGCAAATCCTTCCTCGGCCATACGCTTTCGGCGCTTCACGAGGGCAAACAGGCGCCCGTCGAAGCACGAGAAATCGCCAGCCTCGCTGCCCTCGTCACCGCAATCCTTCATGGCGCCTCGATTGTCCGGGTTCATGACGTTCGTCCTGCCGTCGAGGCAGCCCGCATCGCCGACGCCGTCCTCGCAGCGACCTAGAACCGGTTGCGCATAAATCCGGTTTTGAAGGGGCACGGCTCTAGCCGTGCCGTGAAAATGTCCATCAATAGTGGGCTTTAGCCCCTGAGAGATGCTTCACAAGCGTTACCGTTTCGACATCTGGTGCAGCTTGAGAACCGTGTTCCAGTTCCGGCCGGTTCCCATGACTCCGACGGCCTTGTCGAGCGTCTTTCCGCTGAACTTCGTCTCGGCGGCTCCATCCGGCAAATGAAGGTAGACGTGCTCTCCGGCCAGGTGATAACGATCCCGTCGTTTCGGATATTGCTTCACAATCCGCTCCAGCGCCTCTCGAGCGCCCGGGCTCGCCGCTGCGGACAGAAAGCTAACATGCACTTTCGTCCCATCCGCCGACTCCGCCGCGAAAGGGTTTTCGCGAATCAACAACTCCAGCTGCTGGTGCGTCCGCACCACCACCCCGGCCGGAGCTCCCATCAGCTTCTCGAGCGCAGCCTCGACCGCCTTCGCGACTTGAACCGCCGTGCCTTTCGCGTCGATCACCGCGTTACCGCTCTGGATATAGGTCTCCACGTTTTCAAATCCGAGGCGGGCGAGCAGTTTTCTGAAATCGACCATGGCAAGTTTCCCGTACCCGCCGAGGTTCACCGCGCGAAGGAGAATTACGTAAGTTGTCATGCGCATACCGTTCTTAAAGATCGATATTGCAACCGGCTTACTGCTTTTCCGTGGCTAGGTAGACAACCACGCCGCCAAGCAAAACCACAGTCACAAGCGGCAGCACCACCCACATTGCGCTACTGGACTGCGACAGCTGAGGCAGCAGCGCATCGAGGTGCAATGTTTGCGGCAGATTCGCAAACCACTCCTTAAACGCCACTCCATGCCAGACGAGAACCGCGGCTACCACAACCAGTGAAATCGCCAGCGCGAAGATCTGCGCTCCAAGGATCGGACGCCCCACCGTCTCAATCGCCGCATTCCGCCGCCGCAACTGCGCGCGCCACCACAGCGCTCCCGCGGATTCCAGCCGCGCCGCCGGCGTCGCTTCCTTCTGCGCCGCCCCGAACGTCCGCGTCATCAGAACCACGTCCGAACAAGCCCGGCACGACTCGACATGCACGCGCAGTTCAGCCGGAGACGCCTCCGGCCAGTATCCGCGCTGCAGCATGTCCGTTACCTCTCGCTCTCGTGCGCATTGGAACGGGCTCATGCTTCACCAGCCTTCTTGAGCAGGCGCGCCATCTTGCGCCGCGCCCTGAAAAGCAGCAGGCGGATGCTCGCCGAAGCCAGACCCGTGATCTCGGCAATCTCGTGATGCGAGTAACCTTCGGCATATGCGAGCCATAGCAGTTGCCGGTCTCGCGGGCGCATCTGCGCCATCGTCGGCTCCAACGTCACGAGCGATTCCGATCGTCCCGCTCCCGATCCCGATGCAAACAGCTCCTCAGGTATTTCCTCAAGCGACAATGCATGCGGCCGGCGCCAGTGGTCGCGCAGCAAGTTGGTTGCGATCTTGAAGAGGTATCGCCGCGCAGCAACCTCGCCATCCGCAGGACGACTCGCACACAGGAAGCGCACATAGCTCTCCTGCGTCAGATCGTCCGCTAGCGTCGCATCTCGACTCACTCTCGCCAGGTAGGCCCACAGCGGCCGCGCCGATCGCGCATAGAATGCGGCGAACTGCTCGCTATCCATCGCCGCGGCAGGCGAGCCGGCGGCAAGGAGTTCTCCCTCGCCGCCCAGCACCTTCGAAATGGTCGCATCCCAGGGCATCGGCCTCTGCTTCCTCACCGTCGGCGTGCTCCCCGCAGCTCACTGCTTGTCCTTGAACAGCGAGGGGGCGCCGAGTGGCGAATCAAGTCTGCCTGGTGCCGGAGTCTCCGCCGGCATCAATCCCAACCGCTGCGCCAGCAGCCATGAAACGCCTGCCGAAATGATAAAGCCGATTCCCGGCATCAGCACCACGGTTCCGAGAACAAGCATTGGCCTGTCAAGGTCCTGACCGGCGTGCCGCAGCAGCAAGAGGCCGATTCCAAGCAGCACCATCACGATGCCGGCCTGCAACGGCGTCAACACGCGAGCTACGGCGCTCGGCACCCGCTGATTCTGATCAAACGCCACAGGAATCGGCGCTGCCTCCAGGAACTTCCTGCCCGCCTCTGTTTCCATATATGCAGCCAGCTCCTGGTTGCTCGTGAATTTATCGATCAGCTTTCCGTGCACCTCGCTCTGCAACTTGAAAATTCGGTTCCAGCGGCGATTCTCGACGAAGACCCGCGCGAGCCAGAGGATTGCCACGAGGGCAAACGCAAATGCCAGCAGGGGAATGGCGCCGTCCCAGAATCGTTCCCACGGTGAGGGCCGCTCTTGCGCGCGATACACATCCGGCCACACCGCCCGCTCCAGCGCCTCATCCGGCTGCCCGTCCACATGCCTCAGATGCGAGAACAGGTAGAAGTCTGGGTTCCGCGCCACATCCGGATGCACCGACAGAAATGCCGCCAGCTGGGGATTGTTCCGCGCGACGTATTCCTGGTTCGACAGCAGCGACGGATCGTGCGAGACCACCGTCGTGAGTGTGGGACTGAGGCGCAGCAGCCGAATAAGTTCGCTCTGCACCTCGGCGACTTCCCTGTCGTTTGGTGCTACTGATTGTCCAGACGGCGGCGCCGGAGCCGCAGCCTGTGTATGCGTCTGTGCGGCACCCAGGTTAGTCGCCATCAAAGCTGTCAATGCGATTGCGGCAACAATCCCGCAGATCCTTCGAACCTTGTCCATTATTGCTGTCCCTCGAAACGAAGAAGCTTCCGCTCCTTCTCTGCTGGAACAACGAATCAGCAAGCGTGATGGTTAACAGTTTCTCTCATGCGCATGGCAACTTCACCGCACCGCTCACCGTCTTCATCTCAAGAGACCACATTCGAATGAGAACCCTGCTTTGTGCCTCCCTGGTGCCTGCGATCGTCGTCTTTATGGCCCACCCATCGGCGGCAAGCGCTGCCCAGCTCAAGTCCTCATGGGATGCCAACCCGGTTCCGCTTACGGAGGCTCCTTACTCCTGTCCTGATCCGCCGCCGTTTTCCAAGTCTCTCGATGTCGAGGGCTACTACATCGACGCACACCACTCCGTCATCGACCCTGCAAAGCGCGAAGCTTACGAGAAAGGTTCCGCACCTCCCACGCATCTCGGCCAGTGGTCTACCGAGGCCGCCGATGCCTATCTTCGTCGCGGCAGCCGCGCCGGCGCGCAATGCGTCTACGCGCTGCTTTCGGCGGCCGCTGTGGCGGATGCATGGTCCGCCGCGATGCCCACCGGCCAGGCTCATTACGTTCAGAAGTGGATGCTCGCCGGCACCGCGGTGGCCTATCTCAAAGTCCGCCACAGCGGCGTGGGAACACCTGAGCAGGACAAAGCCATTCAAAAATGGTTCGGCAAACTCGCTGACCGCATAGAGGACTACGTCGACAGCAAGCTCAAATATCCCGATAGCGACGCCTGGAACAACCACCGTTACTGGTCAGGTCTCGCCGTCGCCGCCGCGGGAGTGGCACGCGGCGACGAGCGCGAATTCCATTTCGGCATGGACGCCTTCAAAGCCGGCGTCAACGACATCCAGCCCAACGGCGTTCTCTCTCGCGAGATGGCCCGCGCCGGCATGGCTCTCCATTACCACCTCTACGCGCTCGCGCCGCTCATCATGATCGCCGAGCTCGCTGAGGCCAACGGCATCGACGCCTACGCCCAGAACAACCACGCTCTTGACCGTCTCGTCGCGCTGTGTGAACAGGGCCTGCTTCATCCCGAGATCTTTGAGAAAGCCACCGGCGTGCCGCAGAAAATGCCCGACAAGATTGCGGGCGCGAACATCGGCTGGGCTGTGCCGTGGGTCAGACGCCATCCTGATCCGCAACTCTCTGCATGGATCGCCCAGGCAGAGTACACCGGCTTCTGGCAGTGGGGCGGGTTACCACCAGAGTGAATGAGGCGAACCGCTCTGTCTTGCCCTATCCATACAATTCTGTTTGGCGTTCGAGATCTATGAGCAGGGTGCACCTTGGCGAGCCGTACGCCGTGGCGACTTTTGGCAGCATTTCATCTCGATCGCGCTCAACCCTTTAGCAGCGCTTCGCAGCGGAGATATGCTCCTCAAGGGACTGTTTGCCGCGGGCGTTCACAGGGAAATCTCAGAACAATCAGCTCGCAAGAGGCTCTAGATCCATAGACCGGTGTCGGGAATGCTTCGGCCGGATCCTCCTCGTGTAACGCATTCCCGTTGACTCTCACCATCTCTACGACTACACTCCCTGCCAGTTGCGTGATCCCGAACTTGCTGCGCCTCACCCACTGCAGATCCGCCCGGAGGCCTGTTCCCATGCTGCTTTCAAGACGCATCTTTCTTCTGCTAGCTCTCTGCCTGCCCACCTCACTCTTCGCCGGAGACTTCACCTATCAACAGACCACCCAACTCACCGGCGGCTCGCTCCTGCACATGATGAAGACCGTCGGCGTCTTCAGCTCGCAGGCCCGTCACGCTAACGACCCAGTCGTCTCCACCATCTACCTCAAGGGCAACCGCCTCGCCAAGGTCTCGCCGGACAACATCGAAATCATCGATCTCGACAAGGAGACCATCACACAGATCGATGTGCAGAAGAAGACCTACACCGTAATGACCTTCGACCAGATGAAGCAGGCCATCCGGAACGCCCGCCAACAAATGCAGCAAAAGGCTGCCCAGCAACCGGGGCCTTCCGCCGATCCCGACGCGCAGAACGTGAAGATGAGCTTCGATGTGAAGGTTCGCAAAACCGGCGCGCAAAAGGAGGTCAGCGGTCTTGAGAGCAACGAATCCATTCTCACGATGGTCATGACAGCAACGAATCAGCAGACGCAGCAATCCGGCAACCTTGCGATCACCAATGACATGTGGATGGTCCCCGAGATCCCCGGTTACGGTCAAGTACGCGAGTTCTACAAGCGCTTCGCAGCAAAAATGGGCGATGCGTTTACCGGCTTTGGCGCCGACTTCGGCAAGATGTTGGCGCAGAATCCAGGCTCAGGCCAGGCTCTCGGCGACATGGCAAAGGAAGTCCAGAAGCTCGACGGAGTTCCCATCATGCAGGTTATGCGTATGGGAACCACCGCCAACGGCCAGCCGCTTCCAGCCGCATCTGAAGCACCTGCCGCGGCTTCTGGGCCCAGTACGGGCGAAGTCGCCAAGCAGGAAATAGGCTCGGCGATCTCGAGCCACTTCGGCGGCTTCGGCGGCTTCGGCAAAAAGAAGCAAACTCCGCCGCCCGATCAGAACACCGATCAGGCTTCAGCCCAGGCGCAACAGACCAGCGCCATCCTGATGGAGATGCAGACCACCACCACCAATTTCTCGTCCGCTCCTGTTGACCCCTCGCACTTCGACGTGCCGGCCGGGTACAAACTGGTGCAGCCGCCACCGTCCGCAATACAGTCTGCGCCCAGCCCGGAATGACCGGATACACTTGGTGTGTGAGCGGGCAATTGCCGGCCCGCCATTTCTCAAGGCCATGAACGCTCAAGAACATTGGGAGCGCATTTACTCAACCAAGGCCTCTGACCAGGTGAGCTGGTATGCTCCTCATCTGAACCTCTCGATTGAGCTGATCGAACGCACAAGCGTTCCGCGAACAGCTGCCATCATCGATGTGGGCGGCGGTGAATCCACCCTGGTTGACGACCTCCTCGCGCGCGGTTACGAGGATGTCTCCGTCCTCGACATCTCGCAGACTGCAATTGACGCGAACATGAGGCGATTGGGAAAAGACGCCGAGCGGGTTCGCTGGATTGCGGCGAATGTTACAGAGGTCGAACTTGAGCCTTCCCGATTCGATCTGTGGCATGATCGCGCGGTCTTTCATTTTCTAACTGCTTCGAGCGACCGCGCCGCTTATGTTCGTCAGGTCACCCGCGCAGTGAAGCCGGGCGGCCACGTGATTGTCAGCACGTTTGGACCGGAGGGTCCAACGCGGTGCAGCGGTCTGGACGTGGTTCGCTACGACTCCGAGTCACTGCACAACGAGTTTGGCAGCCGTTTCCGGCTCGTTGAAAGCTCCACACAGTTGCACCATACTCCCTCGGGTGCCATGCAACAGTTCCTCTATTGTTATTTGCAGACCTCAACCGGAGGTTTGACGTAGGTCTTTCTTCATCGACTGGTTCGTTCTTTCCTCATGCTAAAAGGCTAGACATGAACAACATGCGTCGAGACCTTTCGATCGTGAGGCACCGCGGCATACAACGAAGGCGAAAATGGTTTCATCTAATTTGCTGGGCGGAAGGTAGTTAGCAAGCTCCACTTGCGCATGGACCAAAGTGAGTTTCCTCGCTTCGGTAACTTCCCTCAGCCCTTTCGATTAGGCACGGATCTAGGATCAGCAAGATATCTGATCGCGGGATGTCTGCGGCAAGCGGACGAGTACGGCTGACTCTGAGAGTCGACAGCATGCGAATGCTCGCCTCAAGAATCGATCAGCTCGTCACAGAAGTCGACCGGCCCGGTCTGTCCGTCTTCAGCCAGGACTGGTGGCTGAGTATTGTGAGCTCGTCTCCGGATTATCGCGAGATAAGGGTCGTTCGCGGAAACGTCGTCGTCGGAAGGCTTCCGTTCATACTGTGCAGCAATAGACCAGGCTTCATCTGGGGCTACAATCCGCACTGGTCGCGTCTCGCCGGCCCGATTCTCGACCAACGGTTATGCCCCTCGGAACAAGCCGAAGTGATCTCGTCTTTGCTCGAGCAATTGCCTCGTTGGGCGTCCTTTGATTTTGTGTGCGATCCGAATCTGGCTTATGCCGATATTGTGAGGGACGCCTTCAAACGCGCCGGATTCGAGCACACCTCGCAAATCACGTATATTCGTCCTCCCGAACACGGCGACGTCCTCGATTGCCGAAAAGCCAAACATAGAGGGCACATCAAAAAAGCAGCCAGAGAGTTAGAGTGCGTGGAGATCAGTGCGAAGGGATTTGTGCAGTTCTACGAAGCCAATCTGAATGCCCAGGGTAAAAGGAGCTATTCGCCTCTGTGCGTCCTGGCACGCCTGATCGAAGAAGCCGTTGGCCGAGGACAGGCGCGCGTCATTGCCGCAAAGCCAAAATCCGAGAATCAGCCGGGGCTCGGTGGCAGATCGGCTCCTTGCGATGCTGCCATCGCTTACGTCTGGGACGACGAACGCTGTTATTACTGGCTCTCAACCCGGCGAAGCCTTCGCGCAGACGATTCCGTCGCAAAGCCCCATCCGGATGCCACCAAGGTTCTAGCCGTCAGGGCTATGGAAGATGCCCAGGCAATGAACTTGATCTTTGACGCGGATGGAGTGAACACTCCCGGGGCAGAGAATTTCTATCGCAACATATGCGGGCTCAAGGAAGAGCTGCATCGCGACGTGTACCAGAGGTTTTGCGTGCTCGAGCGGCTGCGCCTGAAATACCGGCAGCAATTCAGAGCGCTCTTTGCCGGCTGAGTGGAACATCGCTCAGTCGAAGAACGCCTGGTTCAATCCTGGTCTTTTGTCCGCAGGAACCATCGAAGTTGGACCGCACAACCAATCGGTTGCGTTTCGAGCTTTCTAATACCTATTTCGCTCCATCTTCGGCGGCCCGAATGAAGTTCGCAGTCGCGTCATGCAGCTCTTTCAACGCCTCATTTGTGACGTAAACCATGTGACCGGTTTGGAAGAACCTGTAGCTGATATTGCTCTGCAGCGTCTGCGGAATTTGCAGGTGCTTGTTCTCGTAAGTGGCGCCGAAGTACGTGCACCCAAGATCGAAGTAGCCACCCATGAGCAGGATCCTCAGCTTCGGATTGCGCTTCATTGCCATCGAGAGGTCGGGCATCACGTTCACACTCGACTCATCCCAGCCCTGCCCTCCTGGCGGAGTGTGGTGAAGATCCCAACGCCAGCCGGGCTCGCGCGCACTCGGCTTGTAGGTCAGGTTATCGCCGTACTTCAGTGTGTCGCGTGCATATTCATTGATCGCCGTGTTGTAGGCCGACGTGGTGGCTGACCCGAACGGATCGTATTGCGCTTCCTGGCTCAAAGGATCGAGGTCCGGGCCCTGGTAGCGGGTATCGAGCCGACCGGTGGTGATGCCCATCTCCGACTGCAGCTCTTTTGAGAATTCGCCGCCGCTCACGCGCAGATTAGCCCTGATCCAATACGCAGCGGGAACGCCGGTGAAGCTTTCGAGCTTCGCCGCAACCTCCTTTTTCTGCTCTTCAGGAAGATCGGAGCCTAGCAGAAGCGCTGCGGCGTAAGACCCGAGCGCATACTGTTCCACCGTTTTCAGGAACGGCTCGAGCGTTGCCGGCTGGTTCGGCACGCGGTGGTGATACCACGCCGTCGCAGCCATCGACGGCAACGCAAGAAAGTATCCGTTGTCTGTTCCGGGATTCCCCTGCGGACCATCCACACTGCTGTCGAAGCTGAGAATCTGCGAGAGGAAGATCGAGCCGTTGAGATCGAGATTCCTTTGGAGAAGATTCGTCAGCACCGCAGTGCGGGTTGTGCCGTAGCTCTCGCCGAAGAGATACTTCGGGGAATTCCAGCGGCCGTACTTCGAGAGGAACCGCCGGATGAATCGATCGAAGGCATGCGCATCCGGGTCAGTACCGTAGAACGCTTTCGCCGCTTCCTTGCCGAAGACGCGGCTGAATCCTGCACCAGGAGCATCGACAAAGACCAGGTCACTCGCGTCAAGCAGGCTGAACTCGTTCGGCACGATATGGTAGGGCGCGCCATCCGGATGCCCGTTGTCTTGCGGCAGCACAAGCCGCATCGGGCCAAAGGCGCCCATGTGCAGATACATTGTGGCGCTGCCAGGGCCGCCGTTGTAGAGAAACGTGATGGGCCGGTTTTTCGCAGGATTCTTCGAGAAGTAGGCCACGTAGAAGATCCGGGCCGTCGCCGGCCGATCCTCCGGCTTCTCGGCCAACTCCACCGTTGCATCCGGCAGGTACTTGCCATCAAAACCGATCATGGCATCCTGCGGGTCCGACGAGCCGACTGTCAGTGTTCCGGCTATGGCGCGGTAGTCGATCGCTTGGCCACCCACCTTAACAGAGCCTTCTGTGATGGAGTCTGCTGGGCCTTCCGGCTGCGAAGCTTTTCTTTCTTCTGATTTTGCAGAGGAATTGTTCTGAGCGTGTGCGAAAGTAGCGGCAATTGAGCAAATCGCCAGTGCGGCAGTCCAGCGACAGCGTGCACGATGCAACATGGTGCGGCTCACCTCCGGGGATGATTCATCGGTGCACGGAGTATACAGGAGCCACGACGTCAGACGGCGCAGAAGCGCGCGCTCGAGCAGGCGCGGCACTGGAAGGAAGTGCAGCCTGCCGCGTCCGAATGTTTGCGTAACGATGAGATCGAAGAATGCGGAATGACAACCGGTATTGAGCCGGTTGCCTTGTCGGCGGGGGCTTTTAGCGGCCAAATGGGGAGCAGCAGGAGATGCCGGCTTTTGCCGGCACATGTTTGCGGCGACCGCGGTTTAGCCTGCGATTGCGTTAGTCGACTGATCCTTGTTGTCGATCAGCGGGCGAAATGCGTTGATCAGGTTTTCAACCTGGGCCTTTTGCATGCGGAGCATATCGAACTTCCTGGTGATCTCGGTTAGCTCCGTCATGGCTTGTTCGTAGGCGATACGATAGGGATCCATTTCTTTCCTCTCCACTGGCGAAGTGTAGCACTGTGCAACTTGATAAAAACGGAAGTACGACGCGATTTAACACCTAAAGTAATCGGAGCATTTGAGGCGTAGAAACAGGTCTTCCGGGCAAACCCTCACGGGCGGCGGACTGGGTGCAAACACTTCGTCTTCACAGACGAATCGAGGCCGTGCGCAATTCAATTGTGCGAAAATCATTCCACCGGTCCGTCCCTTGCGGAAAGGTCGCAATGAAATCTCCAAACGAAGGTTCGAAGCGCCGTCTCTCGTCTGTCCTGCTTTCTTCCACACTTCATGGAGCCCTTCTCGCATGCATCCTCCTCCTGGGGATTGCCTCGCGGCAAAGGTTCTTGCGTCCCGTTCATACACTGACGGTTGCACAGATTGCGATAGCTGGCGGATCGCATCGCGTCAAGATTCATTTGCCGCCGCGGGATGCGGCGGCCCATACGCGCGAGCCCGCGCCGAGGTCTGAGTCTGCTGCCAGGACAAGAATTCCGATGCAGGTACCGCCGCTGAAGACATCCGGCGGCGGCACTCCGCCGAAGCCTCATGCAGGCGATGGTTCCGGCAGGGCCATTAGGGGAAATGGAAGTGACGATCAGGATGTCCGTCCGGCGTTTCCGGTCTTCTCTCCACACCCGCCCGTCGTCGATCGATCGCTTTTGCCAAGGTCCGAGCAGAAGGTTGTGGTGGATGTAAAGCTGGACGTGAACGGATCGGTGGTGAGCGCGACCCTGGTAAAGGGGATGGGCAACCAACTCGATGCGATTTGCCTTGCCACAGTGAGGACCTGGCGATTCCAACCCGCGACGGTGAGTGGCAAACCTGTACCCACCGAGGCGGAAGTGATCTTCCCCTTCAATCCGAACTATCCAATCGCCAACTCGTGAAAATGTTCTCGATTCGAGCAGCGGTGCAAACGGACGCTTACGGAATCGCGCAGGTCCACGTGGGAAGCTGGCGAACCACGTACGCGGGGATCCTGCCCGATACGTACCTGGCCGGTCTCGATCAGTCCCTTCGGACCAGGTTGTGGCAGGAGTGGCTGGCCGGACCGACAGCTATCTTTGTGGCGGAGCAGGACGGCCTTGTGGTGGGATTCGCCCACGCCGGCCCGAATCGTGAACCAACCGAAAGCTGCGATGCGGAGCTATACGCTCTTTACTTGCTGAAGGATGCACAGGGAATTGGAATCGGTACAGCCCTGCTCCGCGCCACGGCTACGGAGCTTGTGGCGCGCAACTTCAAGGGCATGGCCGTCTGGGTGCTGGAGCAGAACCGCTCCCGTATGTTCTATGAAAGGACCGGCGCCTATTTGACTGCCACCAAGGTGATCGAAATCGGGGGCGTAAAGCTGATGGAGGTCTCCTACGCCTGGCCAGACCTGACAAAACTAACAGGACCGAGCCAGGTCATTCCTAACCCTCATTCATGAATTCGCATCGAAACGGAACAAGGGCTGGGATCGACTCCCAGCCCTCGCTCTTCTCGCTAGATTCTGCCGAAAATCCAGTGATTTACAGCGGCTGAACGTCCGCGGCCTGCCAACCCTTGGGTCCCTTCACGACATTGAACTGCACGGCCTGGCCTTCCTGCAGACTCTTGAAACCATTCGAGTTGATTGCAGAGTAGTGTACGAACACATCCTCACCGTTTTGGCGCGAAATAAAGCCGAAGCCCTTCGCGTCGTTAAACCACTTCACTGTACCTTGTTCCATTTTTTTCCGTATTTCCTGGTATTGAATTGCGCTGGATGAATCGGAGCGACCACTGGCAGAATCTTGCTTGGTTGGGCGAGCTACTGCACACGCCCGGTTCGACTCTAACGCTGAATTAAGTGTACCACCCCTCCCCAAATCTTTGCTTATTAGCAGCTTTCGGCCACGCAAGCCGGGGTTGCCTGCGTAAGTGCTTGCTTTACCGATGGGAGCCGGGCTGTGATAGGGTGAGTGGTCGCCATGGCTCACGATTCTGTTCCCGGCCTTCTGGCTCGCGCTACGCAATTGCTGGAGCGCGAGTTTGGAGATCTGCCGGCATTTGCAGCCGCACGGCGAAGCGATACCGACATCGAAGCGATGGCCGAGGTATTGGCAGAGACTGCGCGGCGCCTCGGCGACAACTATCCGTACTTTCATCCCTTGTATGCCGGCCAGATGCTGAAGCCGCCCCATCCCATTGCGCGAGCAGCGTATGCACTGGCTATGATTGTCAATCCGAACAACCATGCGCGCGATGGGGGCCGGGCAAGCTCTGCCATGGAGATTGAGGCCGTAGCAGAAATCGCCGCCATGTTCGGCTGGAGCGAGTTTCTGGGACATCTGACCTCCGGCGGTACCATGGCGAACCTGGAAGCACTGTGGGTAGCGAGCCAGATCAATCAGGGACAAGAGACTGAGGGACTAGGGACTAAGGGACTGGGGAATCGTAGCCGAAGGAGGATTGTCGGATCGGCGCAGGCGCATTATACGCATCGCCGGATTTCGGCGGTTCTGAAGCTCGCTTATGACGAGATCCAAGCCGATCACCGTGGCCGCATGGACTTGAACGCCCTTGAAGCGGAGCTTCGCAAAGGCGATGTGGGGACGGTTGTTGTGACCATGGGTACGACAGCTATTGGGGCTGTCGATCCATTACCGGAGATTCTGGAATTGCGAGCCCGTTACGGCTTCCGCGTCCATCTGGACGCGGCATACGGCGGGTATTTCAAGCTGATCGAGGGTGACCTGGAGGAGCCGGCGCGGCGGGCCTATGCGGCAATGGCGCACGCCGACTCGATCGTCATCGATCCCCATAAGCACGGCCTTCAGCCCTATGGGTGCGGTTGCGTGCTGTTTCGCGACCCGTCTGTAGGGCGCTTTTACAAGCACGATTCGCCGTATACGTACTTCACTTCGAAGGAGTTGCACCTAGGGGAAATCAGCCTGGAATGCTCGAGGGCCGGTGCTGCGGCCGTGGCGCTTTGGACAACGCAGAGGCTTTTGCCCCTCAAGCCAGGCGGCGAATTCGCGGACGGACTAAGGCAAGGCAGGATTGCGGCGCTCGAATTGGATCGGCGGCTGCGGACTGACGGAAGGTTCGAGGCACTAGAAGCGGGGGGACCCGAGCTCGATATTGTGATCTGGAAGATGAACGCGGAAATGCCAAAACGTGCCTCGGAACTCGCTAAATCGGTCTTTTCAAAATGTGCAGAACACAATCTGCATCTTGCGCTAGTACAATTGCCGCACCTATGGTTGAGGCTGGCGGGATCCGCCCAAGAGTACGTGACCTGTCTTCGGTCAGTGCTGATGAAGCCGGAACATGAAGCCTGGCTTGATCGAATATGGGAAGCGATCACGTCGTCCTGCGCAGACGTGGAGATGGGGTAGAGATGACGAAGGAAGGCCTAGCCGTCGCTGAATGTGAAAACGTTGTCATGCGCGCGGGCGAGTGTTCGGTGACGATTCTGCCCCAGTTTGGCGGAAAGATCGCCTCAATTCGCGTAAGGGGACGCGAGCTCCTGCAGCAACCTCTGGTCCCGATTGTGCCGCGCACGCAGGCGATGGGCTTTGACGAGAGTGACGCGAGCGGGTGGGATGAGTGCCTGCCCAGTGTCGCGGCTTGCAAAGTGGAGTTTGCGGGCGCAAAAGTGCCGGTGCCGGATCACGGCGATCTATGGCGCGTGGAGTGGGAGAAGGCTCCGGAGCAAGAGTCTATTCCCGGCTCGCTCTCCCTGCGTGGCCAATGCTTTTCACTCCCCCTCGAGCTCACACGAACGGTTCGCCTCAAAGAAATGTCAGGTACCTGGCGTCTGGGGCTTTTCTACAAGCTCATCAATACTGGAACCCAGCCCGCGCCATGGTCGTGGTCGGCGCATCCGCTGTTTGCCGTGGATGCGGGAGACTGGATCAACTTGCCAAATGGAATGCATGAGCTGCGGCTGGAGGGTTCGGGTGGCGGGCGGCTCGGCAAGAACGGCGATTCCGTAAGGTGGCCGATGGCGAAGCTGGCCGATGGCGGCGAGGCAGATATGAGACTTGCGCTGTCCGCGGACTCGGGTGTTGGCGACAAGTTATTTGGGGGGCCGGTTCCGGCGGAGGTGAAAACGTGTTGGTGCGAGATCTTCCGACCAAAAGCGCGGCTACTTATCCGCGTGTCCTTTGATGCCGACACGACGCCCTACCTTGGCCTGTGGCTCTGCTACGGCGGCTGGCCGCAGCGTGAGGGACCAAAGCAGATGTGCGTCGCCGTGGAACCGGCGACAGCTCCGGTGGATTCGCTCGCCGAGACCGGTCACTGGTCAAGGGTGCTTGCACCGGGGGAGTCGTACGAGTGGGCAATGACTGTTGATGTGAGAACGCTCTAGATTCGGAGAGATATGCACGATCCTGAAGTTTTGCGTACTCTGCATGTGAGCCGCTTTATGAGTGAACCGGAGATCTTTGCTGCTCCGGGACGTGTGAACCTGATCGGCGAGCACACCGATTACGCCGAAGGTTTTGTGATGCCCGCGGCAATTGACTTCGCGACGATGGCCGCAATCTCGCCACGCAGCGACGGGAAGATAGTCATCTATTCAGAGAATTTCAAAGAAGAGCGAGCATTCAATGCAAAGTCGCTGCCGGCGACCGCAAACAAGCACTGGAGCGACTACCCTGTAGGCGTCATCGCAATGCTCGCTGCCGAAGATCACGCCATGAAGGGCTTCAGCCTGAGTCTGCTGGGCGATGTGCCTTTGGGATCCGGGCTTTCGAGTTCCGCCGCGGTTGAAGTGGCGACCGCGCTTGCGGTGACCTCGTTGCTGGATGTGGACTATCCGGGGCCGAGGCTCGCCCGACTCTGCCAGAGAGCGGAGAACGAGTTTGTCGGCGCGAACTGCGGCATCATGGATCAGTTCATCTCCGCAAACGGCGAAGAGGATCACGCATTGCTGCTTGATTGCCGGGATCTTAGTTTCCGTCTGGCGCCCATTCCGTCCAATGTCGCGCTGGTCATTGCGAATACCATGGTGAAGCACTCGGTCGTGGGCGGCGAGTACGCAACGCGTCGCGCCGAGGTAGAGGAAGCAGCAAGTGTCATTGCACGGCACAGGCCAGAGGTGCGCTTCCTGCGGGATGCAACAGTGGATGATCTACAGAATTGGGGCGATGAGATGAGCGCCAACGCTCTCAAACGAGCGCGTCACGTGATTACGGAGAACACGCGCACTGTTGCTGCTGCTGAAGCACTGCTTCGTCACGATCTGGATGAACTCGGAAAGCTGATGGCGGCGGCGCACTGGAGCTACAGCCGCGATTTTGATGCGAGTTGCGAAGAAGCTGACACGATGGTGGCGCTCGCCAATGAGTTGCCGGGGTTGATTGGTGCGCGGCTGACGGGCGGCGGATTTGGCGGATGCACCATCAATCTCGTGGAGCAGCAAAAAGCATCTCAGTTCGCGGAAGCGCTTTGCACCAGATACAAAGATGCGACCGGGATTATTCCACATATTCACATTTGCCACGCCTCAAGCGGGGCGCACAGGGTGACTTCAAGCCTGCTGCGTTGACGGTACCCTCGTTTCGTAACGTCTTTAGATTGCATCTCATTACCAGGTGGTCCCGGAAGTTACCCTCGGAAGAACTTTGCCCTGACTACAAAAGCGATTTTCCTTGCTAGAATCTTGGACAGGTTTTCAAACAAGTTGGCCCTCGAGACCGGGAAGCGGACGCCGCATTCCCGGCTCGCAACTTGTGATCGCCGATTTCATCGTTATTGCAGGCATTGCGAGCGCCGCAGAGAGACTTACAAGATGCAGCAGAATTCAATTGCACCCTTCTCCTACGAAACAACTCCCGCTACCGGCCTGGTCGCATATTTCTCGATGGAGATTGCCATCGACCGCCGAATTCCGACGTATTCCGGTGGTCTTGGAATGCTGGCAGGCGACACCCTGCGTTCGGCGGCGGATCTCGGCATCCCGCTGGTTGCTTTTTCACTGGTGCACCGCAAGGGATACTTTCAGCAGCATCTGAATCCAACCGGAGATCAGACTGAAGAAATTCAGCCCTGGAATCCAGCGGATTTCTGCACGGAGGAAGAGGTCAGGATCAAAGTCTCGATCGAAGGCCGTGAAGTGACAGTGCGCGCGTGGCGCTATGACCTGTCCGGCCGCTATGGACACATCGTTCCAATTTATCTGCTCGACACGGATCTGGAGGTGAACTCGGGCTGGGATCAGGGCCTGACAGATCACCTCTATGGGGGCGACCAGAACTACAGGCTGCAGCAGGAGATCGTGCTGGGGATGGGCGGCGCGCGCATGGCCCGCGCCCTTGGCCTTGACGTCAACGTCTATCACATGAATGAAGGTCACGCAGCGCTGCTGACGCTTGCGCTGCTTGAGAGCGAAATGGGCGGGGGCCCGATGAACTCTGCGTCGGACGCCGATATTCAACAGGTACGCAACAGGTGCGTATTCACGACACATACGCCGGTGCCGGCGGGACATGATCGCTTCTCCACTGAACAGGCGATCAGGATTCTGGGCGCTGACCGAACTGCACGCCTCGAGAAGCTTCGCGTTTTCGAAGACGGACTGCTGAACATGACTTTGCTCGCGCTGCGTTTTTCGCGATATGCGAATGGCGTTGCATTGCAGCACGGCAAGGTGTCGCGCGCGATGTTCCCTCAATTCCAGATCGACTCCATCACAAACGGTGTTCACGCGCCGACATGGATATCCGAACCGATACAACAGATACTCGATTCACACATCCCTTCCTGGAGACGAGACAATCTGAACATGCGAAACGCAATCGACCTGCCGGAGCAGGAGGTTCTGAGTGCACATCGCCGTGCAAAGGAAGCTCTGCTGACTGAGGTGGCGACGCGCACCGGGCTGGTGCTGAATCCGAATGTGTTGACTCTGGGGTTTGCCCGCCGTGCCGCCACCTACAAGCGGGCAAACCTGCTGTTTGCAGATCCTGAGCGCTTGATGAAGATCGCGACGGCGGCCGGCGGGCTGCAGATTCTGTATGCAGGCAAAGCGCATCCCGCGGACGAACCGGGAAAGGCGCTTATCCATAGCGTGATCGAGACGGCGCACAAGCTCTCGAGCGACATTCTCCGCATTGTGTATCTGGAGAACTATGCGTGGGATCTTGGTGCACTGCTGACGGCGGGTGTTGATGTGTGGATCAATACTCCGCGCCGGCCTTACGAAGCCTCAGGCACAAGCGGCATGAAGGCTGCATTGAACGGAGTGCCGAGCCTTTCGATTCTCGATGGATGGTGGATCGAGGGATGTATCGAAGGCGTTACGGGCTGGGCTATCGAAGACGGCGCAAATGATGCCGAGGAAGCCACGAATCTGTACAACAAGCTTGAGAACTCGGTAGTTCCGCTCTATCGCGACAACCAGCAGAGCTGGGCGAAGCTCATGCGGACGACACTTGCATTCAACGGCTCCTACTTCAATACCAACCGCATGGTGAAGCAGTACGCGCGAAACGCCTACTATCCGCTGAAGCTGGTGGAGATGGCGGAGAAGGCGGAAGAGAATGCTCCGTCTTATGCGATGAAGTAGGCTGCGGCGACAAACTCAGAGAGTTTCATGTGAATTGCGCGTGCACCTGTTGCACGCGCAATTCCTTTTGAGCGCGCTTAACTGGTGTGGTCGAGGATGATCTTCCATCCGTAGCGGCCCTTGCGGAAGACGAGTGAGAAGATTCCGTCGTCTTTGTCGGCTTTACCGTGGACCCTGCGATCAAGGTGGAAGTTGCCGGTGACCAGCGCGATTTCATACTTGCCGCAGCCGGAGGGAAGCAGGCGGACGTCGAGGTCGCTGAAGGTAAGCGTGCCCATCTGTTCCCGCGTGGAATAGTTCTGCTGATAGCGCAAAAGAATCGGCGCGTAGCCCTTGCGAAGCGTCTTCCCGATGAAGGTGGTGTCCGGTGAGTCTTCGTACGCCTTCATGAACGTTGGAATGTCGGAGTTGTTCCATGCATCTGTCTGGGCCTTGATGGCGGCGCGGATTTCCGCTTCGTCAGCGGCAGTGGACGCAGCTTCATGGGCGGCCTGGGCGACGGCGCCGGATGTCAAAAGCAAAGCAACACAAAGCGGCAAAAGAAATCTTCTCATCGTGGAACCTCCGAACGAATCCAGGCGTTCAGATTACATCAGCTGCATTTGGTCTGATGCTGAGAAGTTTTCGAATTGATGGAATGGTCCGTCCCTCAACCCTGCGGCGTAGGAGGGCCCCGATTCATTTGCCAATGCAAAAAGTGCTGAAGATCAGATTCAGGATGTCGTCGGGGGTGGTTTGGCCGGTGAGAGAGTCGAGAGCCCAGAGAGCGCGATAGAGGTCAAGCAGGATCATCTCGTGCGGGATGGACGACTCGTTGGCGCGCACAGCATCATTGAGCGCCGAGCGGGCGGCGGCGATGGCCTGCTGGTGACGAAGGGTGGTCAGCAGGCCTGGTTCCGCGGCAGCTCCGCCGGTTGCGAGCGCGACTATTTTTTCACGCAAAGCGCCTATGCCTTCACCTGTGAGCGCCGAGGTGGGCACAGCGGGGAAGGCGAAGACGTCGGCGGCCGATCGATCGGCTTCGACTGCATTCCCGTCGCTCGCGGCGAGATCGCACTTGTTGATGGCTACGAGTGCGGTGCGTCCTTGAACGGCGGCGAAGAGGCTGCGCTCCTCCTGGTTCAGCGGCTGGGTAGCATCGAGAACCACGAGCACAATTGCGGCATCGGCGAGGGCCTGGCGGCTGCGCGCGATACCGAGCTGTTCTATTTCCTCCAGAGTCTCGCGGAGGCCCGCTGTGTCGACGAGTTCCAGCGGAATTCCATCGAGGGAGATGCGTTCGGTGACGAGGTCCCGGGTGGTGCCGGGAGTCGCGGTCACGATCGCGCGGTCGCGCTCTACGAGGCGATTGAAAAGCGAGCTTTTGCCGGCGTTGGGACGGCCGACGATCGCCATGGTAAGACCGTCGTGGACAATGCGGCCGCGCGCGAAGGTGGCTTCAAGAGCTGCGAGCGGCGGAATCAGTTCACCGATGCAGCGGGCGATTTCGGTTTGAGGAGCTACGTCCACATCGTCTTCGGCGAAGTCGATGCCGGCCTCGAGCAGCGCGATCAGCTCGACCAGCGATTGCTTGATCGGAGCGACGCGCCGGCTGAGAGCGCCGCCCATCTGGCCGGCGGCCTGGCGGGCCTGGGTCAGCGTTTGCGCTTCGATCAGGTCGCGCACCGCCTCGGCCTGCGTGAGATCGAGCTTGCCGGCGAGAAATGCGCGCTCGGTGAATTCACCGGGTTCGGCAAGACGCGCCCCGAGAGCAAGCGCGCGCCGCAGGAGCAGATCGAGGACCACGGGCGAGCCGTGCGCAGCGATCTCGACAAGGTCGTCGCTGGTGTAGGAGTTGGGCGCAGCGAAAAATGTTACGACTGCATCGTCGATACGCCTATCGTTCGAATCGCTTTCGTCGAGGACATCGGCAAGGCGCGCGCGCGCATGCTCCAAGGGTTGACGGAGACGCACGAGCTGCGCAGCGATAGAGGCAGCCTCGGGGCCGCTCAGGCGCACGATCCCGATGCCGCCACGGCCCGGCGGTGTGGAGATTGCCGCGATCGTGTCGACGATCTGAGGGGAGATCGCAGCGGTGACCTCCGGCGTTCTTGGCTCGGTACCCATAAGTTCACTTCAATTGTAGGGAACCGAGATCAGGGTTCAGGCGGCAGGGTTCAGCGGGCAGGGGCAGGGATCTGGGGTCAGGGGCTAGTCGACTGCTCGATCTGGCGAACGTATCGCAGGCAGATAAGAAGCGGAACGATGCCGATGACGCCGAAGCTGCAATCGATCAGGCGCCAGTAAAGTGGGATGCCGCGGATGTAGCCGGCGATGAGAGCGAGCGGGACGACGCCGGCACATGCGATTGCCCCAAACTCGAGCACCCATTTGTTGCGCACCGGATCGCGGAGCGGGCCGAGGAAGGCGATGGCGATGACGAGGTGCGCGAAGGCGAGCCAGTCTGTCCCGTAGGCCATGAAGGGGTAAGCGCGATTCGTGGTGACGATGCCGTCATGGACCCTTCGCAACCAGCTGTGCAGCGCAGATTCGCCCGGTTGTGGAGGACCGGCCGAGACTCGGAAAAGGTGATTGAGTATTCCTGCCTCCCGCTCCAGCGGGAACGCAGTGAGACCGCTGAGCACAAGCCCAATAATGAACAGCACGAGCCAGACGCGAATCTTTGTGATCAGCGTTGTCGCGGCTCTCGTCTCAGTTTCGATCATGGGCGGTTCACCAATCAGTGTATGCCTATGCGCTCGGAGAAGAAGGATGGCCTGTATCACTTCACGTTTGAGGGGAATGGCACGTCGTCCGGGTCCCATGTGAGTCTACGGTCGGAACATGCGATGTCAAACAGCTGTCACAGTGCGGCGTCGGAATCGAGGGCGCGGGTGGGACGCGAGATGGATGCGGCCAGGAGGATGAAGGGCCTGGCGACGAATCCGGCGACGAGCCTGGGAATGCTGCGGAAGTCGTCGGCTAGTGAGCGGCCGTGGCCGGTGAGGAACACGCCATTCCGCATGACGTGCAGGTGAAACAGCGCCGAGAGAGCCGCGAAGATG
>DATFSO010000081.1:0-9070 GCA_035262585.1 Occallatibacter sp.
CCATCGGCTCGCGCTTTTGCTCCACGCTGCTTTCAGAATTCACCTCACGATGATCCCCTGGCGCTTCGCTATCACTTCTCCTCCATCAGGATGTGAAGAGGACTCACACCTCCAAGCTGTTGAACATGCTCGGCACACAAACAAATCAGGCTCCGCATCGCGAAGCCTGATTCACTGATCCCTGACGCCTGTTTCAGGCCATCGCTTCCCGCCCCATCGGCTCGAATCGCAACTGGTTGCTGTTGCGATCGGCGTCGATGCGGACGTGCGAGCCGTGCAGTATCTCGCCGTCGAGGATCTTCATCGCCAGCGGATCCTGCACCATGCGCTGCAGCGCGCGCTTCAGCGGACGAGCACCGAAAGCGATATCCGACCCCGCTGCCAGCACCAGCTCGCGCGCTGTCGGCGTCAGCTCCAGCGAAATCTGCCGGTCTTCAAGCAGTTTGCCGATCTCGTTCAACCGCAGTTCGAGAATTGCATCGAGCTGCGCATGACCCAGCGGGCGGAAGATGACCATGTCGTCCACGCGGTTCAGGAACTCGGGCCTGAAGTGCTCGCGCAGCACGCGCAGCACGCTCTCGCGAGCCATATCGAAGTCGTGCTCCGTCTTCAGCGATTCGGTCGAGAGAAACGCCGCACCCAGGTTCGAAGTCATGATCAGCACCGTGTTCTTGAAGTCCACCGTGCGTCCCTTCGAGTCGGTCAGCCGCCCGTCATCCATGATCTGCAGCAGCACGTTGAAGACGTCGGGGTGCGCCTTCTCGATCTCATCGAACAGGATCACCGCGTACGGCCGCCGCCGCACTGCCTCAGTCAGTTGGCCGCCTTCGTCGTAGCCCACGTATCCCGGGGGCGCGCCGATCAGCCGCGCCACCGCATGCTTCTCCATGTACTCGCTCATGTCGATGCGCACCATTGCCTGCTCATCGTCGAAGAGAAACTCAGCCAGGGCCCGCGCCGTCTCCGTCTTGCCTACGCCCGTGGGTCCGAGGAAGATGAACGAGCCAATCGGCCGCTTCGGATCGCTCAAACCCGCGCGCGAACGGCGAATCGCATTCGCCACAACGCTCAGGGCCGCATCCTGCCCTACTACGCGCTCGCGAAGCCGCTCTTCCATGTGGATCAGCTTCTTCACTTCGCCCTCGAGCATCTTCGACACAGGAATGCCGGTCCACTTGCTCACGATCTTCGCGATGTCTTCCTCGTCGACTTCCTCCTTCAGCATCCGGGTTCCGCCCGCGCTTCCGTCCTGGATCGCACTCAGCTGCTTCAGCTCCGCCTCTGCCTTCGGCAATTCCCCATACTGGATCTGCGCGGCCCGATCCAGTTGTCCCTTGCGGGTCTGCTCCTCGGCTTCAAAGCGCAGCGCTTCAATCTTCTTCTTCAGCTCGCTGATGCGTGTGATCGCATCGCGCTCTTTCGTCCAGCGTGCGCGTAATGCGGTTGACTGTTCTTTCAGAGCCGCGAGTTCGCGCTCAACCTCCTCGAGCCGCCCCTTGCTGTTCGGATCGGTCTCGCGCTTCAGCGCAGCCCGCTCGATCTCGAGCGAAGTCGCCTGCCGGTCCAGCTGATCGATCTCGGTGGGCACCGAGCCGATCTGAATCGCCAGCGAAGCCGCCGCCTCGTCGACAAGATCGATCGCCTTGTCCGGCAGGAACCGGTCGCTGATATAGCGATGCGACAGTTCTGCCGCTGCCACAATCGCCGAGTCCTTGATGCGCACGTTGTGATGCGCCTCGTAGCGATCCTTCAAACCGCGGAGAATCGCAATCGTATCCTCGACATTCGGCTCGCCGACATACACGATCTGAAAACGCCGCTCCAGCGCCGCGTCCTTCTCGATGTACTTGCGGTACTCGTTCAGCGTGGTTGCGCCGATTGCCCGCAACTCGCCGCGCGCCAATGGCGGCTTCAGCATATTGCTCGCATCAATGGCGCCCTCTGCTGCGCCCGCCCCAACGAGGGTGTGCAGCTCATCGATAAACAGGATGATCTGGCCGTTCGACTCTTCGATCTCCTTGAGCACAGCCTTCAGCCGGTCTTCAAATTCCCCTCTGTATTTTGCCCCGGCCAGCATCGAGCCGAGATCGAGCGAGATCACGCGCTTGTCGCGCAGGCTCTCCGGCACGTCGCCGGAAACAATGCGTCGCGCCAGACCCTCCACGATCGCCGTTTTGCCGACGCCGGGCTCGCCAATCAAGACGGGATTATTTTTCGTGCGGCGGCTCAGTACCTGGACTACGCGCCGAATCTCTTCGTCACGCCCGATCACCGGGTCGAGTTTGCCACGCCGCGCCAGGTCGGTCAGGTCTTTTGCGTATTTCTCCAGGGCCTGGAATTTGCCCTCCGGATTCTGGTCCGTAACACGCTGCGATCCCCGCACGGCAGTGAGCGCTTGCAGGATCGCCTCGTGAGTGGCTCCAGCCGCAGCCAAAGTCGTCTGCGCCGGGTCGCCCTTCTGCCGGGCAATGCCAAGCAGTAAGTGCTCGGTCGAAACATAATCGTCTTTAAAATTTGCGGCGTCTTTGAATGCCTGCTCCATGGCGTTGTTCAGCGCAGAGCTCAGCCCCGGCTGGTTCGAGCTCCCGGACATTCGAGGCAGCTTCTGCTCGATCGCGTGCAGGTCGCTCTCCAGCCGCTGCGTGGGCACACCGATCTTTTCGAGCACCGCGGGGATCACGCCCTCGCGGTCCTCGACGAGCGCCAGCAGCAGGTGTACGGGCTGAATCTCGGGATTTCCCAGCTCAGCCGCGCGCCCCTGCGCCTGCTGCATCGCCTCCTGCGACTTCACCGTCAGTTTGTCCCAACGAATGGCCATACGTTAGCTCCTAGCCTCTAGCTTCTAGCTCCCAGCATGTCCCTCGCGGAGCGAAAAGTGAAGCAAATGATGATCTGTATCCGATGAATGAGAGGCGCCGGGAATGACAGATAGTGCACCCCGGCACCCAAAATGACGCTTCCGCCTCGGTGGAACAAGCCAGAGGCTGGAAGCTAACAGCCGAACGCTGCCGTTACCGTGTTCCCACCAGTTCGCGCTCTTCCTTCTTTCCTTCACCGACATTGACCTTGATCTGCTTCGGCTGGGCCTCGGGTTTCTTGCTCAGTTCCAGCTTGAGAACGCCGGCGTCGTAGCCGGCCTTTACGCCCTCCGTATCCACCGTTGTCGGCAACGTGAAGGCGCGATAGAAGCTGCCATAGCGGCGCTCGATCCGATGGAAGTTCTCTTCCTTCTCATCCTTCTCGAATTTGCGCTCGCCTCTCACGGTCAGTGTGTTGTTTTCAACGCGAACATCCAGATCCTTCTCTTCCATGCCCGGGACTTCGAGCTTCAAAACAACCTTCTTGGCGTCTTCATAGATGTCGACAGCCGGCACAAAGCTGGCAGTCGTGAGGGGATTGTCGCCTTCATTCATTTCGCGGAAAAGCGAATTCATGCGATTTTGCAGGGCGACGACTTCACGAAAGGGATCCCAACGAGTGATTGCCATGATTTTGTGTCCTCCAACTTTGGGTTATGGGATTGCGGGTCGGGGATCAGTCCTCAACCCATCAACCGATCTGATTAAACTGTAGCATGAATGATTCATAAAATATGAGCGTAATATGCTCACAATCTAGCCTCCCAGGAGGAAGCCCGCTATTGAGTTGCCTTCCCCGTCAAGAGGCGAACCGGCCACGCCAGCATCTAAACTGCTTATTTAAAAGAAGAAAACCGCACTCTCGCATTGCAGGAAATTATCCGGTTTACCCCACCATGTTGGATGAGGGTAGGCAATAAGAACGCAGCCTCGAGCCAAAACGGCCGTGAGCTGTCAGGCGGAGGACTGACGGGTGATCCCTGCTCCCTCCTCATATCACTCGTACCGGCTTCGCCTTTGCTTATGGAAGGCGAATTGGGACAAGCATTTACTGTCCCCAGGTCGAAGAGAGCTATGCACTGCTTGTTGTGAAAACAACACGTTAATGGTGCAGATTCCGCCACTTCGCGCCAGCTACAATCGCAACAAAGAAATGCTCTTCGTCTCCGGTCTTCCGTCCTACCTGAGCTGGCAATGGATATGGCTCACGATCGCGGCGTTTCTCGCCGGGGTGCTGAATGCCGTGGCCGGCGGCGGTTCGTTCCTCTTGTTTCCTGCGATCCTCGGCATGAGGATCCTGCCTGTCCAGGCCAACGCGACCAATACCGTTGCCCTCTGGCCCGGACAGCTCACTTCGGTCGCGGCCTACCGTGATGACATTCGAAGGAATCTGCGCGTAGCGATCCCGATGGCGGTTGCGGGTCTGATCGGCGGAACAGCCGGTGCGATCGTGCTGCTCAACACACCGCAGATGACGTTTCTTCGGCTCGTTCCGTGGCTGCTGCTCATCGCCGCGGTCATCTTTGCGCTGAGCGGACCCGTATCCCGCTGGCTCGAGCACCGCAAATTCGTTCGCAGCCAAACACAGGATGTCGACGCGCTGCATCGTCCCAACATGGTCGGCATGTTCTTCAGCACGATTGCGGTCTGTTTCTATGTCGGCTACTTCGGCGCGGGCGCCGGATTTCTGATCATCACTCTGCTCTCGCTCTTCGGCTACCAGGATCTGAACGAGATCAACGCGCTCAAGGTCGTCTCCACAACCATGGCCAACGGCATCGCGTTCGTGCTGTTCGTCTTCAACGGCCAGGTTGTGTGGCGCTACTGCCTGTTGGCCATGGTCACCTGCGCCGTGGGCGGATACACGTCCGCAAGCCTCGCGCGCAAGGTTCCCCAGCCGCTTCTCCGCGGAATCGTGGTCACGATTGGACTGGGCATGGCGGCATGGTTCTTCTGGCGGAATCACAGCACATGAGAGCAGTTCAGAGTTCGAGAAACGCGCCTCCCCTTCTGTTCCCTCATTCCCTCGTTCCCTGATCTCTGACCTCTGATCTCTGTAAACTGTATCTATGAGTCACGAAGGCATTCGCTTCGTCAGCAAGAAAGAACAAGCCCGGGAAAGCCTTGAGGACCGGCCGCTTCCGCGCATCGCCGTCACTCCGGACAAGGTGCGTGTGAAGCTCACCGAAGGCACTGGTCTCGAGATCGACTGGC
This sequence comes from Occallatibacter sp., assembly GCA_035262585.1. Classification (GTDB taxonomy): domain Bacteria; phylum Acidobacteriota; class Terriglobia; order Terriglobales; family Acidobacteriaceae; genus Telmatobacter. The sequence continues at coordinate 5,073 of DATFSO010000081.1, forward strand.
AGGACGGGCATAGGAGCGCGTGGAGTTTCGCCTGGCTGCGCGATGCCTGCCCCTGCGCCACTTGCGTCGATGAGCGAAAGGCACAGGGCCGCAAAACCGGCCAGTCCAAGGCGAAATCAGCCGCGCTGTTGCCCATGTATACGCCGCCCCCCAAACCCGCCAGCGCGCACGGCGTCGGCCGCTATGCCATCCAGTTCAACTGGCTTGATGGCCACTCGGGCGGCATCTACTCGTGGGATTATCTGCGCCGCCACTGCCAGTGTCCCGAGTGCACATTCGAATCGGCGGAGAGCGGCTGCACCCCGAATTAGATCGCGCCTTGCAATTGTGCAATCGGCAGATATTGCAAGTAGTTATAGAGTTACCACCGGCACCGAAGATTTCCCTGTTTTTCTCAAAGCTTCAACAAACCGCATGGTAGAGTTGCGTCCAGAACTCCCGATCAGCCAGCAGCAGGAGATGCACGTGTCCCTCAAGCAATTTGTCGCCAAGCAGTTCATAGACGTCATTCAGTGGAACGAGCAAGACGAGGGAATCCTCGTCTACCGCTATCCCATGCAGGACATGGAGATTCAAAATGGCGGCCAGCTCACAGTGCGCGAATCGCAGAAGGCTGCATTCGTAAATGAAGGCAAGATCGCCGACGTCTTTGGACCCGGACTGCACACCCTCAACACGCGCAACCTTCCTGTCCTGACGAACTTGATGAACTGGGACAAGGCATTCGAATCGCCGTTCAAGTCGGACGTGTACTTCTTCTCGACGCACCTGCAGATCGATCAGAAGTGGGGCACTGCGACTCCCATAACGATTCGCGACGGAGAATTTGGCGCAGTCCGTCTGCGCGGGTACGGCATCTACTCCTACCGCATCTCCGATCCGCGCACATTCTTCACGCAGATCAGCGGGACGCGGCCGACATACTACGTCTCCGATCTCGAAGGTCAGCTTCGCAACACGATCGTCGCCCGCATGACCGACATCTTCGCGGCCAGTAATATCTCGTTCCTCGACATGGCCGCAAACCAGGCTGCGTTGGGCAAGAAGATCGAAGAAGAGATGAAGCCCAACTTCGCCGCGCTGGGCCTCGAACTGACGTCTTTTGTCGTCGAGAACATCTCGCTGCCTGAAGAACTGCAAAAGGTGATGGACCAGCGCATCGGCGTGAACATGGCCGGCGACCTGAACAAATACACGCAGTTTGAAGCTGCGCAGGCGCTGCCGATCGCGGCTGCCAACTCCGGTGGTGCAGCCGGCATCGGCGTTGGCCTCGGCGCCGGAGCAGCCATGGGGCAGAACATGATGACAGCGATGAAACAGGCGGCCGAAAACAACCCGGCGGTCGCCCCATCTGGATCGAAATTCTGCACCAACTGCGGCAAGAGCGTTCCCAGTGGCGCTCATTTCTGTCCGGAGTGTGGAAAGGCCCAATGAACTGCCCATCCTGCGGCGCAGCGATGCGCCTGAACGCCGACGCAGACCACCTGAAGTGCGACTACTGCAAGAGCATCTTCTTTCCCGAGAAGAACGATGAGGGCGTGAGCGTCTTGGCAGTAGCGTCCGACGAGGCATGTCCCATTTGCGCTGTACCGCTGATGCATGCGGCCCTGGCCAAGATCCGCATGCGCTATTGCACGCGCTGCCGCGGCATGTTGATCCCTATGGGCGTCTTTCTGGCGCTCGTCGAAGAGCTGCGCGCCGGTACTCCTGGAACCTTGGTCGCGCCGACCCCGGACCCGCATGATCTACAGCGCAGGATCAATTGCCCACATTGCCATAAGCACATGGATACGCACTTCTACAACGGCCCGGGCAACGTGATCATCGACGACTGTGATACCTGCGGACTCAACTGGCTCGATCACGGCGAGCTGATGCGCATCGTGCGCGCACCCGACTACTCCCACATGAAAGCGCACGACGCCTTCTGATTTTGTAGCTTATTTTGATCCGCAAAATACCGCGACCGTGCCCCAGCCATTTCCTCCTTTTTTTGCGGAAATGGTTGGGAGTTGCTCCCGCCTGCGCGGGCTCACATTGAGAAACCGGATCCTCATTGAACGGGGCCCTGGTTCCCTCGCGCCTCGCGAGGAACCAGTCAGTGCCCGTCGGCTAGCTCCCACGGCCGCTTTCCGGGCGGCTCATTATCATCCCGCCCGCGCAGACGGTCATACTCGTAGAGATCGCTCGTCGTGCCCAGGGACAGGTTGTAGAGGCTTATGCCGCCGGTGAGCTGCGTCAGTTCCTCGCTGAACTCATGGATGGCGTGCAGCTGGCTTGCCGTCGCAGGAAGCTCGAATTGGGAAGTCTTTATGAACTTCTGATAGCCACGGTCGAGCAGTTTCGCCACCTCGCCGCGAACAAGTATGCCCGGCCGCTCTGCAAAGCTTGCCGCACTGCCGTCCGCGTCGGCGGCGGGAACTAGCACTGCCGCGGCTCCGAACTTGCGTACCAGCTGCCCGCCCGGAACACCGGCAAACGCGGAAACCTCAAAGCCGTGCGAGCGCAAGCTCTCGATGACCTGGTCAAAGCTCTGGCGAAGGGACTTTCTGGGCATAACGGATTCCCTGACAGCGAAGATAAGGAAAGGCTTGCGCCTATTCAAATCTCGCACATCGGGAGCAACGCCTGCAATCGAACGGGGTCTACGGGATGCTATGGAAAAGTCCGGGAACCCTCTTTACAAGTGAATTTGCCGGGACTACTATTCCGCCACATCACAGACCACCCGCGGTTCGTCCCTCCGTTGTCCCCCATCGCCAGTGATCTCTGAGCATGACAAGGGGGTTACGCATGAAAATCACACCAGTTCTGTTTGGTTTGTCCCTCGCCTTTGCCGGCACGGGGATAGCCATTGCCCAAGACTCGACACCCATGAAGCCGCCCGCGGTCATCCAGATCACGCGCGAATGGCTGAAGCCCGGAAAAAGCGGGAGTGTTCACGACAAGTCAGAAGCTGCATTCGTTGCGGCAATGAACAAAGGCAAGATCCAGGGCCACTACATAGCTTTGAACTCCATGTCAGGCAAGTCGCGGGCCCTCTACATTCAACGTTACGACTCGTATGGAGCGTGGGAAAACGACAACAAACTAATCGACAAGAACGCGGCGCTTGCAGCAGAACTGGACAGGGCTACGCTGGCTGACGGTGAACTACTCGACGGCCTCGATCAGGCGGTGCTTGCGTACGTCGACGAGATGAGCTACCATCCGCGGCCGGATTTCTCGCACGCCCGGTATTACGAGATCACCTCGTTTCACGTTCGTCCCGGCCATAGCCGCGAATGGCACCAGGTTGCCAAGATGTACAAGGAAGCATGTGAGAAGGCAGGAATGGACGTGCACTGGGGGATGTATCAAGTCGTGTTCGGCGCCGATGGCGGCACGTATATTGCGCTGACGCACCGTGATTCGTTGGCCGAGCTCGATAAAGAAATGGCGAACGACAAGAAATTTGTCGAAGCCATGGGCGGAGAAGAGGGCATGAACAAATTCGATGAACTCTACGGCCAGGCCGTGGATTCATCGCACTCTGAGCTGTTCTCGATCAATCCCAGACAAAGCTATGTCGACGAGGCGACCATCAAGGCCGATCCGGACTTCTGGAAGCCGAAGGCCGCGGCTCCGAAGGCGCCCACAGCGGCCACAACGAAGCCCGCAACAGGAACAACTCCCAAACCGGCTTCTCGATAGAACACGGCCTCAGCTCAGCGCGACGGCTCCGGGGCATCCGGAGCCGTTTCCGCTTTTGTTAACCTATATATGTGCGGCAAAGCCGCCCCGGCGCGCCGAAAGAATTTACTCGCGTTTGAATCGCGGCTTCGCGAAACTCATCAAGTGGAATAGAGCTCATAGACGGTGAACAACCGTCGCCTAAAGGGCGACGGCTTCTTGGGGCACGCATGAGACAGCATCCTCTACGTTAAGCCCCAAAAGCCCGTTCCGGGCTCTGGAAAGGATCAGCTGAGCACTGACATGATCGCGACTCTGAGACAATC
>DATFSO010000082.1:0-3630 GCA_035262585.1 Occallatibacter sp.
TCGCTGATCGCCCCCCGCACAGATCCGTACGGGCACGTCAATGCATACGGCTCTTACCTTGGATGTCTGGCGGCGAACCGTGCTTGAGGGTAAGGGTGCAGAACTCGCGGGAACGGAATCCAGCGCTCTAGCAGCGGCGTGGCGTTTCTCACCAACCAAGCCTTTGGCATTGTGACGACCCGACCCTGCCCAAAAAACTCTTGCATAATACCTACATCTGTGGTTATATAGACGCAGATGTAAGCATTTAGACAACAGGAGTAGTAATGCGATTGCCCCGCCTGAGCAAGCTGGAGTTGCAGATCATGGAGACTTTCTGGACGCGTGGCGCGTGTTCGGTACGTGAAGTGCAGGAATCCTTTTCCGAGAAGAACCGGCCCGCGTTCACCACCGTCCAGACGATGATCTATCGTCTCGAAGCGAAGAAAGCACTGCGCTGCACCAAGCGAATCGGCAAGGCCAACATCTTCGAAGCAGTGATTTCGCGTATCGGTGTGCAGCGAAATCTGATTGATGAACTGCTGAACCTGTTCGGCACCCGGCCCGTGGTGGCACACATGGTGAAGACCGGCCAGTTAACGCTCGATGACGTGCGCGATGCCGAACAGGAGCTCAAACGGCTGGCGAGGAAGGAACAATCAAAATGAGCGCGCTTGTTGCCCTCGCGAATCACCTCTGGCAATCTACGCTTTTTGCCGTCGCAATATGGCTCGTCACCCTCCTGCTCCGGTCGAACGCGGCTTCCCTGCGACACCGCTTATGGTTGGTAGCTTCAGTGAAATTTCTGGTTCCGTTTTCGCTCCTCGTGGGACTCGGCGCGCAGTTTCCCTTGCGGACCGCGCGTGTCGCAGCACCCCGGCAGGTATTCGTGGTGGTCAACCCAATCAGCACGCCGCTTCCAATGCTGAACGAAGCCGTCGAGATGCCGCTTCAGCCGCTGCGGACGCCGTCGGGACGCCTGCCGGCCGCGCTTGCCGCTTTGTGGTTCTGGGGATTTGCCGGTTGTGTTGGCTCGTGGTTCATGCGCTGGAAGCAGCTTCGTCGAACCCTACGGCACGGCATCCGGCTGAATCTGGATATCCCGGTGCGGACAGTTAGCTCAGGCGAACGGATCGAGCCGGGCGTGTTCGGCGTTTTCCGGCCAGTACTGCTGCTGCCGGAAGGGATAGCCCAGCGGCTGACGCCGGATCAATTCAGGGCGATGGTGGCCCATGAGATGTCCCATGTGCGGCGTCGCGACAACGTTGCCACTGCGATCCACATGTACGTAGAGGCGCTGTTTTGGTTTCATCCGCTGGTGTGGTGGATTGAACGCCGGTTGATCGAGGAGCAGGAGCGCGCCTGCGACGACGAAGTGCTGCGGCAAGGCGGTGATCGCCAGGTTTACGCCGAATCCATCCTGCGGATCTGTGAGTTCTATCTTACTTCTCCGTTAATCTGCGTTCCGGGAATGACCGGCTCCGATCTCAAGATGCGGATCCGCGAAATCATGCTAAAAGGAGTCACGCGCCGATTGAGTCTAGCTGGACGCCTGTCACTGACCATCGCTGCAATTCTGGCGCTGGTAGGCCCGCTCGCTGTCGGCATCGCCGTGCGCGCGCAGAGTATTGGATTGCACGGCCAGACATTCGAAGTGGCCTCGATAAAGGCGCGCGGCGGCGACAACGGTTCGCCTTTTCCCGTCTGCGCTGGAAACCGGTTGCAGATCGATCCCGGCCGGTTCAGCGCGACCAACACGACGCTCTACACGATGATCACGTGGGCGTACGGAATTCGCTATAGCTGTTTCATCGTGAGCGACAAGGGATTATTGTCCGGCGGTCCGAAATGGATTCTCACAGACCGGTTTGATGTTCAGGCAACTATTCCAGCGGGCGTCCCGATCTATACTGCCCAACAACTTCAGGACGGCGCTGCGCCCGCGATCCAGGAAATGTTGCGCGCGCTCCTCGAAGACCGGTTCAAAGTTGCCGTTCATCGTGACATGAAGGAAGTTGGGGTTTACGAACTGACAGTGAGCGCGGGCGGACCGAAACTGGCGCCGCCGAGGGACAACGATCCGAAACGTGTCACCATCGGTCTCGTGCCTGATGAGAACAAGGAGATCCTTGTCAACCTCGTGGGGAACAAGGCGTCGATGGACGACTTCACGCACGTGATCGAGCCGGTGACCCACACTCCTGTTCTGAACCACACAGGGCTCAAAGGCGAATACAGCTTTAACGTGAAGTTCGCCGTGATCGAGCCTTTTACAGGAGCGCTCAGCAGCCTCGTAGGGGCAACCAGCCCGTCGGTCTATTCCGTGTTCGAGAAGCAACTCGGCCTAAGGCTCGTGCCGAGCAAGGGCGCGGTTGAGGAATGGGTAATCGACCGGGCCGAGAAGCCGACGGAGAATTGAGTCTAGTCAGCGATCACGCACCCCCTTCGGCAGCCAGGATTTCGCGCATCTCTGGATTTCATTATGATGGACTTCGACGAGGAGATCATTACTCCCTTGTCGTTAAAGACCGGCCAATGTCGAGTGTTGAGGCACTCGGGCAACGGCGGCAGATTCATTCTCTTTTCGTTCGAAATTGAAACATTCGGGCATGTCGAAACCTCGTTGGAAGCAATCCCTGGCGGTCTCCGGCGAACGCTTACATCCTGACGTTCCGGATGCGACAACAGAGCCATCGGCGGCCGCCGAACATCAGTTCAATCGCAAGCAGAGAATGGGCAGAGATTGGCCGGATAAGTCGCCCAGCGTTTACCTATTGATAAGCAATTGTTTCGGATAGCGGCAGGAAGACGCCGTTACCGTACATTGAGCCCGAGACACCGCCGGGAGAGGGGGCAGCCGGTGGTGGGCCCCGGTTAAGGCTCCTCTTGGCCGTTCTTCCCCCGCGGCGTAGCTTGTGCCGCAAGTGCAGCAGCTATGGCTGCCGGGAGGTAGAATATTCCCGCGCTGAATGCGCCGAGAAATCCCGCGATCCCTAGCAAGAAGGCCGCGCCCGTGCGAACCACCGCGTTGGGGATCAACACGGCCGCCGCTGCCACCAGCACGACTCCCAACGAGCATAGCATCGGATAGCCTGCTGGCAGCGGCGGGATCTGGCCGCCGGCCACGACAAAGAACAGGAGATCAGCGGCAAGCACCAAAACCAGCGGAGCCGCGCTGAACCACTCCTTGCCATTTGTACCGTGTTCCATACCGGTCAGTATCACGAAGGCATTATGGAGCCAGCCGCAAGAATCAATAGCGACCAGAGCTGTTCCGCTCATATTTGCCCTTCTCCGAAGGTAGCACCGTGCGGGCTAAGAAACGCCATCACCACAATCGAGAATTCAGGCCCTGCGCGCTTCGCGGCGAAGACCTTCATGCACCAACATCTTTAGAAGGGTTTGGTATCCGATGCCCTTCCGCGTCGCCAGTTCTCGCGCCTTTGCAACGTCAAGTTCGGGCAAGCGCAGCGCTATCTGAACGCTGGAGGTCCGGTTCAGCTGCCCGATAAGGCGCGATCCCTTCGGGGCGACGGCTTTCTTTGTCAGCCCGGCAGCCTTTTGCTTTACGAACTCTCGGCCTTGGCGACTCGCCCACCAGTCCGCCTCTTCCGCCTCGTTTGTGAACTTTGGAATCTCGGTCAGCTTCTT
>DATFSO010000083.1:0-7299 GCA_035262585.1 Occallatibacter sp.
CGAAGGCGCGGCGAGCGAATTCCAAGACCATTTTGCCTATTTGTGGGATAGCATAGTCCAGCAGCCAGACACGATGCTAACCCCAGATGCGAGAAGGGCAAAGCGGGCGCAGTTGAACCTTGTCTCTTTGGTCGCCACCGCCGCGTGACCAAAAAGGTAAGGGAAATAGAAGCAGCGCTATCCAAAAAAGGTTTTAGGCAGGACGCTACACACCACCTATACTGGCACTTTTTTCTTGATGGAAAAAAGACGACTGTAAACACGTTCTTCAGTCACGGGGCCACTGAGATTTACGGCGGGCGAATAAATCAGCAAGCGCGGCAACTAAATCTCAGCAAGAAGCAATTCCTTGAATTTATTGAATGTCGCTTAGATGAGGCTGCTTACCAGAAAATCCTCCTCGACGGTGGTCACATCGAACGGGACCAACCATAAGAAGCCGTTCATTTCATACCCGAGCTTGACGGCTCCAGCCTGAATCCCAGAATGAACTGATCGAGCAGTTCAGTTCGCTTTCGTAGAGTTCGGAGAGGACGGTTGCCAAGTCCATCTTGGGGTGATCTTATCGCCCCGTACTGTTGCGCGGCGAGGCGTCAATCTCAGATCGTTCCTTAGCCAGTTCTTCCTGGAACTGCCGGACCCGCTGACCCGATTGGTGTTTGGCGTCGATGTAAGCGGCGCAATGAAAACTGAGGAGGTTCAACTTCTCAGCGTCCAGTTCGTCGTTCGCAAGGCGCGCAAGGCGGAGCAGGCGCGCTTTGGCTAAGGACAGGTCGCCAGCAAAAGTATCGTCAGTCAATCTGCCTCCTTCAAAATACGCTCTAGCCGGTTGGCGTGAGCGACAACAGATTCGTCGCTCATCTCGATCGCAAAACGAATCGCGACGCGAAGAAAGCGTCTTTCGTTCTTGTTAAAGCACTGGTTTGTCGGAATCACCGGGGTCAGATCTTCAGAATCAGCCGGCGGTGGCGGAAGTGGGCAGCGCGGCATCATTTGGCGGCCGCCTTCTGCGGATTCCGTCCCAAGGCGAACGCGATTCCGGGATCAAGCCGAACGGCATTCCGGGATGATTCCGAACGCGGTTCCGGGCTGAAGGCGAACACGGATTCCGGGCTGAAGCCGAACACTTTTTCTTCGGCTCCGGAATAGCGTTCGCCATCATCCCGGAATCAGGACCGGCTGCGGGAAACGCTGGACAAGACTACCGGCAGGAGATCCTTCCCACACAAGGGAGGATCGGATTGCCGGCCAGGAGACTGTCCATGTAATGTGCCCGCCCGCGTTATGTGGCTGGTCGCTTAGCGGACCCCTGAAGCCGCGTGCGAACGAGCGGGCTGGGGAACATAACGGTTACAGCGATTGCAGCCAATGCAGCAGGGCTGTGTCGCTCTGCCACTTAGGTGTTCGCGGAATCCTCTCTTCTCTGACCTCGGGCGCGCTGCACTTTTCGAGTGCAGCTTGCTTCATGCGGAGGGTGATCTCGGCGTAACGGTTCGTGATTTCCAGACTCGCATGCCCTAGCCATGCGCGGATCACGTTGACCTCGACGCCGGCTTCGAGGAGGTGCACGGCGGTCGAATGCCGCCACGTATGAGGTGACACGCGGCGTGGTTGACCGTCCGATCCTCTCTTGACGATGTCCGCGGTATAGCGCCGCACGATCTTGTAGATCCCGAACCTGGTCAGGGCGATACCCCGCGAGTTCGTGAACACTGGCCGATCTGGCACCGCGCCGCCCGCGTGCTTAGAGAGCAGTTGTTGCAACAGCACGGCTGTTTCCGTCCACAGCGGACACACGCGCCACTTATCGCCCTTCCCGTGAAGGTGCGCGCGGGGATTCGGATCGAGGTGAATGTCATTGACGCGGAGGCCCGCTGCCTCCTGGACACGGGCTCCCGTGTTGTAGAGAAACAGCAGCAGAGTACGATCGCGCAGCCCAGATGGTGCCGGCAAGCGAGCCAGTGTGCGCTCAATCTCATCGCGCTCCAGAAAAACGGTTTCCGCGGACTGTGCCCGCTTCCTTGGAATTGTGGTGACCCTTTGAGCCTGCCCGAGCCGGTCCGGGAATCGGCGACCCACATAGTTGAAAAAGGTGCGGATCGCGGCTAACCGCTGATTACGGGATTGCGGCGCATTGTGGCGGCGATCTTCCAGGGAGGCCAAAAAGTCCGAGACGGCGTCGGCATGCAGATCATTGAGGCCGAGTTGCGTCACCTTCTTGCCACTGGCCTCAGCCGCAAACTGCAAGAATAGCCGCCACGCGTCCGCGTAGCTCTTGATCGAGTTTGGTCGCAATCCCCTCTGGAGCTTGAGGTAATCACTAAAGAATGACTCCAGGATCGCTCCGAGCGGAGGAGTATCCCCATTCATCGCCTGCACTCCTTACGGCTGCTTTCAGCGAACGCTGCAAAGCGCATGCCAGCGCACTCGAGCAGTTCGGTCGTGATGGTCAGGTAAACGGCCGTGGAGGTGGGGCTAACGTGACCCATAAAAGTGGACAGATCAAACAGCCGCGACATTGGATCGACGCCTGTGCGGTACCAGCGCAGCAGTGTGCTGACAGCGAACGAGTGCCGAAGGCAATGCAAATGCGGCGGCTTCACGCCCGACGGGATTGTCAGTTGAAGTGAGGGAAGCAGCTTGTGGAACGTCCAACTGATGGTGTTGGCGCCGATCGGTCTTCGCTCTTGCCGATCGAACGAAAAGAAGGCCCCGTCCGGCGACATCAGTCCAAAACGCGATTCTTCACGTTCTAGGTATTCCCTGAGGGCGCACCCCATCTTTGGTCCGAATGGGACCAGTCGATCCTTCCCGAACTTCGTCTGTCGAATGATCAGCAACTGACGGTCGAAATCGACGTCCTTCCGGCACAGCCGAGACACTTCCCTGACACGAAGTCCGAGGCTATACAACACGGCAAAGATCATCCTGTAGACTTCTCCGCGGTTTTGCGCGCCGGGATTGCTGGGCAGTTTTCTGGCAAGTTCAAGGAGGCGACGGGCGTCAGCCGGACCAAAAAGAAACGGTTTGGCCGACGGGGTTACGCGCCGATTCTCGCAGTGCAGGGGCGACTCCGGCAGGATCTCATGGACTACCATCCAATCCAGAAGCCCTCGAATCGCGCCGACGAGACCGTTGTAGCTGCGAGGTGACGGACGTGGCCGTGAGGCGATGAAAGATTCGAGGTCGGCAGATGCAATCTGCCGTTCGTTCGGAACCCCACGGCTGAGCAAATACCCGTCCAGCAACCGAAGCATGGCGCCCACTTTCGTCAGTTGTTTTCCCAACGAGTGCTTGTGCGCCAGATACCGCTCGATGCTATCGGCCAATGGGCCTCTCGGTGAGCTCTTCACAGGACCTCCTCGCCGTCGCCCATGGCAACCTCGCGCAACGCCTTCAGATTCACCTTGGCGTAGATCTTGGTGGCGTCGGGCGATCGGTGACCGACGAAGTCTCCGATCGTCTTGAATGACAGTCCGGCATCGACAAGACGTTGAACGCACGCGTGCCGTAGTGTGTGCGAGCCTGGTCGGAATACATGGATACCGGCCTTGCGCAGGTAATGCTTGGCGCGCATTGTGACAGCCACACGCGAAAGGGCTTTGTGTGGTGCGTACGCTTCAAAAAAGACCGCCCGCTGGTCCGTTTCGGGGCGGCCGTTTCTCAAATACTCGAGGATCGCCTCGCCCACGGTCGGAGCCAGAGGGTATGCCGTCGAGTGATCCGCCTTGCGTCCGCCGACGTGCAGGCGATTGTGTTTCCAGTCGATGTCGTCAAGCGTCAGGGCTGCGACCTCACGGCCGCGCAGCCCGTATGTCGTTAAGAGCAAGAGGACGGCGTAATCACGGCGGCCAACCGCATTCCGCCGGTCCACGCTCTGCAACATTCGTTCGACTTCGGCCCAGGAGATCGAGCGTGGCAGGTTCGCGAATCGATATCGGCGCGGTGACTCGATTGCCTTACTGAGATCCCGGGACATGAGAGAAGCGCGATACAGATATCGGAAAAAGACTTTAAGAATGCTACAGAGGCTCTGAACGGAGCGCGTGTCGATGCTTTGACCACTTTCTGTGATGAAGTCCGCAACCACCGAAGGGGGAAGGTCCGGAAGCAATGGCCGCTCGACTCTTCGCAGGTAATCCTCGAAGCGCCGAAGATAGTGACGGTACTGGATAAGCGTTGTTTCACGCAGTCCTCGTTCCCGGCGCAAAAACTCGAAGAAGCCAGGCACTATGTCTGCGAATGCATACGGCTTTTCGGCATTGGACTTCGGCTCCGGCACGGTGAGGCGAAGCATCTGTTGGATGGGACCCCGGATGCCCCGCACTGCGGCCAAGCGCTGCAGCTCCGAATACTCCTTTCCGTAATGCCCCAGCCAGGCATGCACGAACGGCTCGACATGAGCCGGGAGATCCGCAAGCGTCTTCGCTCCGGCGCACCGAGCGGACTCTCCGAATCTGATCAGCAACGGTACCCGAATGAAGATGCTCCGGGCGGCGTACTTTTCTTCGGCGAGCCAACTGACGTAGCGCTCGATAGCGTCACCGATCCAGGACGAGCGAATCCGATCGACGGTTGTCGGGCGGATGAAGTAGCGGTCAAGCACGAAAATCTCCTCTCTGTGGGGGAGGTTCAGGAGATCATCGCATGTGTATCGGCTCGTTATGTTCCCCAGCCCGCTCGGTCGCCCGCGGCTTCAGCGGTCTGCTAAGCGACCCGGCCACATAACGCGGGCGGGCACATTACATGGATTATGTTCCCGGGAACATAATCCATGCGAAAGATCAAAGAAGTTTTAAGACTGAAGTACGAGCTGAACCTGGGCCAGCGGCAGATCGCCCGCAGTTGTGCAGTGGGACTGGCGACGGTCAGCGATTATTTGGCGCGCGCCGAGCGGGCCGGTATCGGATGGCCGCTGCCGGAGAGTTGGGGCGAACCGGAACTGGAAGCGGCGCTGTTCGGCGCCGGGCCGGCAACCCGCGAACCCCAACGCACCACGCCGGACTTTGCGGCCATCCACCAGCAACGCCGGGCCCAACGCTCCGTCACACTGCAACTGCTTTGGGAAGAGTACCGCGAAGCCAATCCGGAGGGCTATCGATACAGCCGGTTTTGCGAACTCTACCAGCGCTGGCGCAGAAAGCAGGATGTCGTTCTGCGTCAGCAGTACAAAGCCGGCGAGAAGCTGTTTGTCGACTGGGCCGGTCCGACGATTCCGATCTACAGCCCAACCGGCGGCGCAACCCAACAGGCGCATCTGTTCGTCGCGGTCCTCGGCGCCAGTTCCTATACCTATGCCGAAGCCACCTGCGACGAGCAGATGATCAACTGGCTGACTGCGCACATGCGGGCGTTTGAGTTCTTCGGTGGTTTGCCGAAGCTGATTATTCCGGATAATGCAAAGACCGGCGTGAGCCGTGCGTGCCGTTACGATCCGGATCTGAATCCGACTTACCAGCAGATGGCCATGCACTACGGCGTGGGGGTGGTTCCCGCCCGGCCTTACAAACCGCGCGACAAGGCCAAAGTCGAGAGCGGTGTTCTGGTGGTCGAACGCTGGGTCATGGCCGCGCTTCGCAACCGCCGCTTCTTCGGAATCGAAGAGCTGAATCAGGCGATTCGTGAACTGCTCGTCAAGCTGAATCAGAGGCCATTCCGGAAACGGCCGGCGTCATCGAGAGCCAGTCTTTTCGAGACGCTCGATAAGCCCGCGCTGGCCCCACTGCCCGGCGAGCGCTTCGACCTGAGCGAGTGGGCCAAAGCCAGAGTCAATATCGACTATCACGTAGTCTTCGACGGCAACTATTACAGCGTGCCTTACAACCTGGTGCAGGAAATGGTCGAGATCCGCTCCCTGCCCACAACCGTGGAGATCTTCCACAAGGGCAAACGAGTCGCTTCGCATCTGCGGAGCCGTGGCTCCGGTGAGACGATTACCAACGCCGAACACAGGCCGCGCAGTCACCGCGAACATCTGGAGTGGACACCGTCGCGCATGGTGAACTGGGCGCGCACGATCGGACCCAACACGGCACGGCTGTTCGAGCGCATTATGGACGACAAGCCTCATCCGGAGATGGGCTACCGGGGATGTCTCGGCATTATCCGGCTGGCGGGAAAATACTCGGCCGAACGTACCGAAGCAGCCGCTGAACGGGCGTTACTCACGGGAGCATGCCGGTATAAGAGCATCGAATCGATTCTGAAGAACTCGCTTGACCGGCAACCTGTGGAACGACCGCCGGACGCCGCCCCGCTGCCTGGTCATGACAACATCCGCGGCGCCGCCTACTTCGATTCAGGAGATCAGTCATGCTGCAGCAACCAATGATGGACAAACTGATTGCTATGCGGCTTTCATGGCATGGTGGAAGCGTTGAAAGCGCAGCAGCAGGACGCGGCGGCCAACGAACTGAGTTTTGCCGAGCGGCTGGCGATGCTGGTGGATCAGCAGTGGAACTGGCGGGAGAATCAGGCGCTGGAGCGGCGCATGAAAGCCGCGAAGCTGCGCGGCAACGCCTGTATCGAAGACATCGACTTCCGTGCCGCCCGTGGGCTGGATAAGAGTGTGATCCGGGCGCTGGCGCAGGAATCGGCGTGGGTGTCAAAGCACGAGAACATCTTCGTGCTCGGACCGACCGGTGTGGGCAAGAGTTTTGTGGCATCGGCGCTGGCGCAGAAGGCATGCCGGGATGGTTACTCCGTTTTTTATGCTCGTGCGCAGTCACTGTTCCGCGATCTGGCGCTGGCGCGTGCCGACGGAAGTCTGCGGCATCTGCTGGCGAAGCTCGGTCGCGTGGAGGTGATGGTGATCGATGACTGGGCCATAGCGCCGCTGACCGAATCGGAACGGCGCGACTTCTGGGAGATCTGCGAAGAGCGCTATCAGCGGCGCTCGACGATCCTGACCTCGCAGCTTCCCATCACCAGATGGCATGAGCAGATCGGCGATCCGACGCTGGCCGACGGCATCCTCGACCGACTCGTTCACAACGCGCATCGTATCGAGATGAAAGGCGATTCGATGCGCAAGCGGGCGAAACCGTAGCGCAAAAATGCGCGCTCCGGGGCTGCTTCGCGCTGAGGCGGGGCAAAGGACTGCGTCCCTTTCCCCGCGCCCCTTTCCTGCTATGGCGCCAGCCTTCGCTGCGCTCCGGACGTGGAGTATCTTGACGAAGCCGAACACTTACTGCACAATCGAAAGGCCAGCGTCGCTTTGCTCCGATCGGTGTTCGGAATTATCCCGGAATGTCGTTCGGCTTCGCTCCGGAATAGCGTTCACCTTCAGCGGAATCCGCA
>DATFSO010000084.1:0-105990 GCA_035262585.1 Occallatibacter sp.
GATTGTCTCAGAGTCGCGATCATGTCAGTGCTCAGCTGATCCTTTCCAGAGCCCGGAACGGGCTTTTGGGGCTTAACGTAGAGGATGCTGTCTCATGCGTGCCCCAAGAAGCCGTCGCCCTTTAGCCGACGGTTGTTCACTTCGTCGCTCTCAGATGCAAAACAACAGAACCAACCCAGATGCAACCCCGAGATAAATACCCGCCGTCCGGCGCATCATTAGCGTTGCCCAACCTCGTTTGCAGCTTCGTCGTATGCCAATTAACGTTAAATACGAACTCACGCCCAATCCGGTTCACTAGGAGCCGCATGTACACTCCCCGATTCAATCAGGTCTCCGACCGCGCCGTCCTCATTGAGGCCATGCGCGCCCACTCATTCGCCATCCTCTTCGGACCGCTGGATTCCACCTGCTCAGGCGCGCAGCACCATGCCACGCATCTTCCTCTCGTTATCAAAGACGATGGCCAACACGGCGTCATCGAAGGTCACTTCGCCAAGGCCAACACGCACTGGACTGAACTTGCCAACCGTGAGACGCTCGTCGTCTTCTGCGGCCCTCACAGCTACGTCAGCCCCTCCCTCTACGCCGAAGAGCTCTCCGTCCCCACATGGAACTACATCGCAATCCACGCCTATGGCACGCTCCAACTCATCGAAGACGATGCTGGCAAGGAAGCGATCCTCGCCGGCCTCATCCTGGCCAATGACCCCGCCTACGCGGATCAATGGCGAGACCTTCCTGCGGGATATCGGCGCACCATGCTTGCCGGAATCATGGGCTTCCGCATCCCCATCGCCCGAAGCGAAGGGAAATTCAAGCTCAGCCAAAATCGCCCCGAGGAGGATCGCCGTGCCGTCCACGATGCGCAAGCCGCAGGCGCTCCGGAGCAGCAGGCACTCGCCGCCTGGATGAAACGCCTTACAGAGTGTTAACGTCATCCCGACGCTTCACTTCGAAAATTTTGGCGAAAGGACGTTTCCCCTCATGCGCAGACTCTCGCTCTGTCTCGCCCTTCTTCACATGCTCGTGTTGCCATCGCATCTCATCGCCCAATCCAATTGGCAAGCCCGCGTTAACGAATCCATGCCCCTCCTCGGCCATCGCAACTGGATCCTCGTCGTCGACTCCGCCTATCCGCTCCAATCCGCAGCCGGTGTCGAAACCATCGAGACCAACGCGTCTCATCTCGACGTTCTGCGCTACGTCCTCGGGGCTATTAACAACTCCATCCACGTCCGCCCCCTGATCTCCATGGACCGCGAGCTTCCCTTCGTCCCCGATGAAGATGCACCCGGGGTGTCCGCGTACCGCGCTCAGGTCCAGCAGATCCTTACTGGCTACACCATCGAGTCCATCCCGCATGAGCGCGTCATTGCGCAAATCGACGAGACCAGCAAGCAGTTCCACGTCCTCGTTCTCAAGACAACGATGACGATTCCCTACTCGTCCGTCTTCATTCGCCTCGATTGCAGATACTGGTCCGCCGACGCTGAAGAACGCATGCGCGCCCGCATGCGCTAGGCCCCTGAGGGATGCTTTCGAGTTCGACTTCGCGAAATCGGATTTGTCAGACTCTGACTGGAGCAGACGGAGGGAGCAGGGGCCCGGTGCCCTATCCGACCGCGCTTTTGCAGGGTGGGAAACTACGGTTCCCATTCGCGCGAAGTGCGCCCGATTCGAAGTCGCGTTCAGCCCGACCGCGACGCCAGAACCGCGATATACAGCCCTGACGCCACAATGATCGCGCCGCCCAGCAACATCCACATCGTGGGCAGTTCGCGCCACACCACGTACGACACCAGAGCTCCGGTGATCAGCTGGGTGTAGTGGTACTGCGATACATTCGATGCCGACGTGTGCTTCAACGCAAGAAAGAAGCAGATGCTTCCCGCCGCGCAGAACGCACCCATCGCAAAAAGCCCCGCAAACAGCTGACCGTTCAGTGACTCGGCATGCAAAGCCATCCCCATTAAACCCGCCACCGCCATCACAATCCCCGAAAGAAAAGCCAGGCTCTCCGGTGACTCAGTGCGCGTCAACACGCGTGACCACACCATGTTCACTGAGAAGCAACTGACGCATACCATGCACGCGGCGACACCGATCCAGTCGCCCTGCCTCGACGTGCCGAGCGGATTCACCGCAATCACGACGCCGGCAAACCCGGCGATAACGGCTGCGGCTTTCCTCCAACCGATCTTCTCGTTTAGAAAAACTGCGGCCAGGATCGTGATGCACATCGGCGCCAGAAAGACCAGGATGTAGAAGAGTGTCAATGACACATGCCGAAGCGCAATCACCACGCAGAGATTGTTCGCGAGATCGAGGCCTGAGCGCACAAGCTGTCGCCGCGGCTGCGTCGGCCACAACAGCTCAATTCGATGTTGCGCGAGCGCATATGCTGCCAAAAAACCGCATATGAAGATCCCAAGAAACGCCACGATCTCATATGCCGGAAGCCGCGACCGGCCTACGACTTTGATCGTGCTGTCGGCGAGCACCCATAGGGTGAATGCGCCCACAGCAAGCCCGATCGCCGCCAGGTCTGTCGTCCGTGGCCGCAACCCGCTCTGTTGAAATCTTGCATTGGCGCTAGTAACCAAAACTCCGAACCTAAAATCGAATCTCAGTTCCAGCCTACAGCGTCTTTTACTCCTAATCCCTGGTCCCTTGTCCCCTCGTTCCCTTGGTCGCTTGTCCCTTGCCCTTTGATATACTCAAGAGGTTCCACCTTATCTGCGGAGGTGGCGAAATTGGCAGACGCACTAGCTTGAGGTGCTAGCGCCCACAAGGCATAGGGGTTCAAGTCCCCTCCTCCGCACCATGGACCTGCTGTCCGGACCAACCGGACAGGGCTCGGAAAGCAGCTTTCGCAATGCAGATTCTGTTCTACGTCATCGTCGTCCTGCACATCATCGTCAGCCTCTTCCTCATCGGAGTTGTTCTCCTGCAGCAGGGTCGCTCGGCCGACCTCGCCGGCGCCTTCGGTGGCCAGGGCTCGCAGACCGCCTTTGGACCCCGCGCGGCCGCGAACGTGCTCACGCGGCTCACCACTTGGTCTTCAGTCATCTTTATGATCACGTCGATGAGCCTGACCGTCCTGTATGTGCGCGGCAGTCATGCACGTTCCGTCCTAGGCGACCAGCCCACCTCCGCGCCCGTCAAGCCGGCGAAGTGAGAACTGGTTTCGACAGCACCAAGGCAGACCTTCTCGGTCTGCCTTTTGCATTTTGCGGCACAATCCGGCAAATGCCCGGTTCTAGAATGAAGCCATGATTCTCGAGACGTTTCCCGTTGGCCCGCTGCAATGCAACTGCACCATCCTCGGCGACGAGGAGACCCGCGAGGCCATCGTGGTCGATCCCGGTGACGAAGTCACCCGGATTCACCGCCGTCTCACAGCGCTCGGCCTCGTACTCAAGCAAATTCTCATCACTCACGCCCATATCGACCACGTCGGCGGAGCTCTCAAACTCAAATCGCTCACCCGGGCGCCCATCTTCCTCAACGAGAACGACCTCCCCCTGCTTCAAATGATGTCAGCGCAGGCCGCGTGGCTGGGCCTTGAAACACCCGCCACCGCTCCGCCCGACGAAGGCCTTGTCGATGGCCGCCGCGTCGGCCTCGAGAACTATCCCGCGCAGGTTCTGCACACCCCCGGCCATACCCAAGGCTCCATCTGTTTGCACTTTGCCCCGCTCAAGATGATCCTCGCTGGCGACACTCTCTTTGCCGGAAGCATCGGCCGGACAGACCTCCCTGGCGGAAACTACGAGCAGATCATCGAATCCATTCACTCCCGCTTGCTCAAACTTCCCGATGAAACCAAAGTGATTCCCGGACACGGCCCAGCCACCCTGATCGGTGCAGAACGCCGCACAAACCCCTTCCTGAAATAATCGAACCGATACATCGCTACAACAGTTTTATATTCAATATTATCCATATATTTAGTTAAATCTATGCTTTAGCCATTACCGGACAATTGTTATCTCCTTGATGCGTTCTGAAATAGTCAACAAGTTTCCCCGCGCCCGTTCCGAATTCTCCAACAGCGCCCAGGAGACTCACCACCAGCCACCCGCTCTCATCCATCCCGAAGAAATAACCTGGGTGAACCCATACGCCGCGCTCAAGCAGTTCCAGCACGGTCTGCTCATCGGCCTGCACCGCTGGAACTCGCAGCACCGCGTACCAGCCGCCCTCAACATCCAGTCGTTGCACCATATCCTGCAGAGCGAGTCGCCGGTCCAACTCAGCCAGGTTTGTCACCACACGCTCTCGAATCTGCCGCTGTACGCCCTCCCGCCCCGCGATCCACGCAGCCATCGCGCCCTGCACCGGCGCATTCATCGATAGGAAGGTATCGGCAATCACCTCCAGCCGTTCCATCGCGACATTGGCATTCGGTCCGGTCGTCACAATCCACGCAGCCTTCATCTGCGGCAGTCCCGCAATCTTGCTCAGGCCGCTCACTACATACACGTCCACGCCTTCGAGGCCGACGGCAAAGCTCTTCGGCCTCTCTGCGCCAAACGCATAATCCAGGAACACCTCATCCACGATCAGCGCCAGCCCGCGCTCGCGGCACATCGTTGCGAGTTCTTCTGCTTCCCAAGACTTGAGGAAGTGCCCCGTCGGATTATTCGGGTGCACCAAAACAATCGCCCGGGTGCGATCTGTAATCGCCTGCCGGAATCCTTCCGGCTCGATCTGCCACCCGTGGTCATACACCAGCGGCGAGCTCTTGATATGCACGTCATCCAGCACCGCAAGGAAGTCGAAGAGCGGATATCCCGGCTGCGGCGCCACAATCTCGCTTCCCGGATCGCAAAGCAACTTGAAGAGGAAGCCGTATGCTTCGCTCGTACTCGTCGTCAGGACTACCCGCTCCGAAAGTACCTGCACATCGTGGTCCGCGTAGTAGCCGCACACCGCTTCGCGCGCGCTCAACAGCCCCTTTGGCTGCGGATCGTAATCAAGCGCGTTGGTTTCTGTCAGCACCGAAAGCAATTCTGGATCGTACTCGAAGCCGCACCGCGTCGGATTCGAAGCTGTCAAGTCTGCAATCGGCAACCCCGCTCGCAAACGTTCGCGGTGCGCCCGCGCCAGCGCACTCTCCTCCGTATTCCACTCCGTCCGCTTCGAAAACCTCATGAATTGTTCGTTACAGCCTACTCCCAGTTCTCTGCTCTCTGATCTCTACAATAGAAATTGGCGTCCCCTTCACCATACAGGTCGCCTGCACTGGAGGAGCAATTGAGTCTGCGCGCGGTCATCTTCGATTATGGAATGGTTCTTACCGGGCAACCCAACGTCGAAGCCCATGACGCCATGCTCCGCATTACCGGCCTGCCTCGCGACGAATTTGAAGCCATTTACTGGGCCGATCGCCACGCCTACGACGAGGGCAAACTCACCGGTGTTGAGTTCTGGCAGAACATCGTCCGTGATGCGAGGCTGAGCCTCGATGCCGCCACCATCGACGAGCTCAACCGATGGGATGCGCGCATGTGGACGACACAAAACCCTGCGATGCTCGCGTGGCAGCAGCAGCTCAAGCAGCATGATATCCGCACCGCGATCCTCTCCAACATGGGAGACTCCGTGCTTGCCAACATGGAGCGCGAATTCGACTGGCTTCCGCGTTTCGATGTCCTTGTCTGGAGCTACCAACACAAGATGGCCAAGCCTGACCCCGCCATCTATCGCCTTGTGCTCGAGCGCCTGGGCACGCGACCTGAGGAGACGCTCTTCATCGACGACAAAGCCGTCAACGTCGAAGCCGCACGTGCGCTCGGTCTGGTTGGCGTTCGATTCACGACGATCGAACGGTTGCGCGACGACCTCATCGCCGCGGGACTCGACAAAGATCTTCCACTGCCGGCATTGGAAGCTTCAGTGTAGCTGCCTCCTCCGTTCCTCGTCTCTGTCATCCTGAGCGTAGCTCTTTATCGGGACCCCAGCAACGGGTCTTGGTCGCTGGGTGACTGGGGGGTCCCGCGAACGCTCGCGTTGGAGGAGGTGAGCGAAGGACCTGTTTCTTTGCCCGATCACACAGCACTGCTATTCTTGCGAACCCTAATTGCACGCCCTCACATCCAAGCCATCTGAAGTCCTCCCAGGAGGAGACTCAGAATGAACGTAGTCGTTTACGGAGCCACCGGAAAATCCGGAAGTCGAATCGTGTCAGAGCTCCTTTCGCGTGGACATGACGTTACCGCGGTCGTACGCAATCCAGTTGATCTACCCGTCAACGTCAGGTCTATCAAAGATGACCTGAGCGACGTCAACAAGATTGCAGCCATCATCACTGGAGCCGACGCCGTCGTCAGTGCCTACGCTCCGCCCCAGGACGATACTGATCAAATCATCGGTGTGACTGAGCGGCAGATCGAAGCCGTGCGGAAAGCAGGCAAGATCATCCGCCTCATCGTCGTCGGCGGCGCCGGCTCTCTTGAGGTTGCGCCCGGCGTGACGGTTCTTCAGTCCGGCCACCTACCCAAAGAGTGGGTTCCCATCGCCACGTCGCACGAGAAGGTCCTGCGCATTCTCGAAAAATCCGACATCGACTGGACCTACTTCAGCCCCGCCGGTTTCTTCGAGCCAGGACAGCGCACCGGCAAATTCCGCCTCGGCGCGAACGAGCTCATAGCCGACGCGCAGGGCAACAGCAGCATTTCGATGGAGGACTACGCGATCGCACTCGTCGACGAGCTCGAGAAACCAGCCCACAGACGTGCCCGCTTCACCATCGGCTACTGAATAGCCACTCGTTTTCGCGCGCAAAACTTGCGCACTGCGCCATCAGGCCCTCCTGCTATACACTTGCTTGCCGTAACAAGTGCTTATCTAACGCTGATCGTAACGCGATGACGCAATCGCGCGGTTTTTTGCGTCATCTCGCTACGAATGTTGGCAAGGGGGCCAATGTGCGATTCCTCAAGTTCACCGATCGTTCCGTCCTGTCATGTGCTGGCTTGCGAGTACTCCTCGCAGCCACACTCGCAATCACATCCCTTGCAGCATCGGCGCAGTCCGTACCGGTCGTCACCGGTGACGCGCGCGTGGACAAACTGCTAAGCCAGATGACGCTGGAAGAAAAGCTCACCCTGATCCACGGCACTCACGAGGATCCTGCGATCTACCAGGGCCAGGCGGGATATCTCGCCGGCATCCCGCGCCTGGGCATCCCCGGCCTCCGATTTGCCGATGGACCTCCGGGCGTGCTCACACGGCACCCTTCGCAAGGTGAAACTGCGACGATGGGTGTCGCGGCCACCTTCAGCCTCAAGGATGCCGAGGCTAACGGCCTTGTAATTGGCCGTGAAGATCGCGCGCTCGGCATCGACGTCTCTCTTCAGCCCTTCGTCAATATCGATCGCGATCTCGAATTCGGGCGTGGTTACAACACCTTCGGCGAGGATCCGTTCCTGACCTCGCAGATGGGCGTCGCAGAGATCAAAGGAATTCAATCTCAGCACGTGATGGCGCAGATCAAGCACTACGTCGGCTACGATTCGGGCAACGAGAACACCTACATCGACGATCAGACGCTTCACGAGGTCTACGTGGCCCCGTTTGACGCTGCCGTCAAAGCCGATGTCTCCTCCATCATGTGTTCCTACAACCGGCTCAATGGCACCTTCGCCTGCGGAAGCAAGGACACACTCACAACCATTCTCCGCGATCAGATTCACTTCAAAGGCTTCGTCACCTCCGATTGGGGTGCAGTCCATGCTGTGGATTTCATTAACGCTGGCCTCGACATGGAGATGCCCGGCGAGCCCGATCCCAAATCGCACGGTTTTAGCATCGCCTCTTTCTTCGACTCCCAGCCCATGCCTCCGCCTCCGTCGCCCAGGGCGATGGCTGACAACGCGAATATGTTCGGCGGCCACATCCCAGAAGAACCCGCGCCGAAATTTGAGGGCGGCGGCAATTGGGGCGTCAAGCTTAGCCCCAAGAAAATGCCCGAGGCATTGAAAGACGGCACCGTCTCAGAAGCTGCCGTCACCCAGGCCGCAGGCCGCGTGCTCTATGAGATCGTCCACTTCGGTTATCTCGACGGCCAATCGAAGCACAATGTCACCAGTCAGTCGATCGAAGAGAACGCCAAGATTATTGAGAAGACCGGCGAAGACGCCGCCGTGCTCCTCAAGAACGAAGACCACATTCTGCCGCTGAAACAGAACGAGCTTGACTCTGTAGTCATCATCGGCCCCACCGGCGGCCAGATCGACTCGATCGGCATTAACGGCGAGCGCTCTGTAGGATTGCCCGAGCGCCAGGTTGGCCCGCTCGCAGCGATGAAGAAGATCTCCGGCAATTCCAAAATCGGCTTCGCCGTCGCCGACGACATGACGGGCACAACCGTCCCGGCCAGCGCCCTCAGCCATGACGGCCAGGCCGGATTGCTACGCACCACCGGCGCCGCGACACAAACCGATGCGCAACTCGACTTCACCGTCAAGGGCCACAATCCCCTTCCTCCCAATTCCACCATTACATGGAAGGGCACGCTCACGCCGCCGCACGCCGGTGTCTATTGGCTCTACCTTCAGGCTCTCGGCACCAACGCTCGCATCGCGCTTGACGGCAAGCCTCTGTCCCGCACCGGCGCCTCGCAGGGCGGGGTCCACGGCGACATTCTTCAGGCCAACCAGGACAACGCAATTCCCACCACGGATGGACTCGACAACGTGCGGCGCGCCGTCGATCTCGCCGCCGGCCCGCACGCCATCGAGATCAGCACGACGCCTGACAGCTCCGGCTCGCCCGTGCAGATTCGGCTCAACTGGTATTCGCCTGAGCAGCGCCAGGCCGACCACGAACACGCGGTCGAAGCTGCCAAGCATGCCCAGGTCGCCGTCGTATTCGCATGGACGCGCCTTCAGCCGGTCTTCGGCTTGCCAGGTGAGCAGGACAAGCTCATCGAAGAAATCGCGGCCGCGAATCCCAACACCGTCGTTGTGCTCAACACCAGCCAGCCGGTCGCGCTTCCATGGGTCGACAAGGTGAAGGGCGTCCTTGAAATGTGGTGGCCAGGCGACGAAGGCGGTTGGTCTACGGCTAACCTGCTGCTCGGCAAAGTCAGCCCCGCCGGTCGCCTTCCTGTTACCTGGGGTAAGGCACTCACCGATTATCCCGCTACCGATCCGCGATACCCCGAGCGCAGCAGGCACGCACCAGACAAGAAGACCATCTACAGCGAAGGCGTCAACGTTGGCTATCGCTGGTTCGACAAGGAGAGTATCGAGCCTCTCTTCGCATTCGGTCACGGCCTCAGCTACACCACGTTCGATTACTCCGATGTCGCTGTATCCAAATCGTCCGACGGCGGCCTCGACGTGCGAGTCAACATCAAGAACAGCGGAGCGGCGGCATCCGATGAAGTGCCCCAGGTTTACCTCGGCGCTCCCAATCAGGTTCCTGAAGGCGTTCAGTTCCCTGTCCGTGCCCTCGCAGCCTTCGATCGCATCCACCTTGCGCCCGGCGCGTCGAGGGATGTCACGCTGCACGTTGGCCCGCGACAGCTCCAGTACTGGTCCACGAAGGAACAGAAATGGATTACCGCGAGTGGCAAGCGCACCGTCAATGTTGGCGCCTCCTCTCGTGACCTTCGCCTCCACCAGGACATCGACTAGCTCATCTGCACGCAAGACAGATGCCAGAGCCAAACCGCTCTGGCATCTGTCTTTTACTCCCTACTCTCTATTCCCTAATCCCTGTTCTTTTAAACTCGCCTCATGGCCCTCCGCCTTTACGTTGCCACCACCAGCCAGGGGAAGCTTCGCGACTTCCGCATCGCCGCCGACAGTCATGCCGTTTCCATCGAGCCACTTCCGAACCTCGCGGCGATCGATCCTCCTGAAGAAAACGGAGCGACCTTCGCGGAGAACGCCACGATCAAGGCCCTGTACTATTCCCGATTCGCGCCCGGTGGTCTAGTCCTCGCCGACGACTCCGGCCTCGAAGTTGACGCATTGAACGGCGCACCCGGCGTGCGCTCCGCCCGCTTTGCCGCCGACGCGGGTCTGGTCGACTCGCCCGACGCCAACGACAACACCGACGTCTGGAACAACATGGTTCTGCTGCAGCGCCTTGGGGACCTGCCCACAGATCGCCGCACTGCCCGCTATCGCTGCGTGCTCGTCGCGGCCCGCAACGGCAAGTCAGAATATTCCACCGAGGGCGTGGTTGAAGGCATCATCCTGGGCGCTCCACGCGGCACCGCCGGATTTGGCTACGACCCGCTCTTCTACCTGCCCAGCCTCGAACGCACCATGGCTGAAATCGATCTCCAAACCAAGCTCTCGCTTAGCCACCGTGGACGCGCCCTTGCCGCTCTCCTCAAACAGATAGGTATCTAGCTGTTGCTGAAATAGTCGATTGAGGTGCCGTATTGAAGAGTATGGGCTTCAGCCCCAGAGGGAGGTTCTTCTTTCACGAACGAATCTTCTAGACGCAAGCCGTGATCCCCATCACCTGAGTTCGAAACAGAACACCGCGACATCTGCGGGAACGGAATGTGATACTGAGCACAACAGTTCGGTCCCCCGCGCTTGACGATCGTGATCTGCGTTACGAATAATGCACTTGGAATTGCACAACACACCGCGTCCCTCAATCTGAGACCGCGCAGCTCCGAATTCAAATGCACGAAGCACTTGGGAGCCACACATCAATGGCAACAGCTCAAAATTCTGCTACGCCCAAGGTTCACGCAGGCGTGCAGCCGCTTCGCGCCAGTCAGGGTACGAGCTTCATCTGGCGCAAGCTACACTCGCTCCTCGGCATCATCCCTATCGGGGCGTTCTTCCTCGAGCACCTGCTCTCAAACTTCGAGGCACTCAAAGGCCCCATTGCCTACGGCGAGCAGGTCAGGTTCCTCAATTCACTTCCGATCGTTCGCGTGCTGGAGTGGGTCTTCATCTTTATCCCGATCATTTATCACGGCCTCTATGGCCTCTACATCTGGTTCCGCGGCAAATCGAATGTCGTTTACTATCCCTGGGCCGGCAACTGGATGTACGTCGCGCAGCGCTGGACCGGCCTGATCGCGGTCCTCTACATTGCGCAACACGTTCTCCGTCAGCGATTCATGGGCATCAGTCTTCCTGAGAATCCCGGAGCGGCCTTCCACAAAGTGCAGATCGAACTTGCCAACCCTGTCATGCTGGCCGTCTACGTCGTCGCAATGATTGCAATCTGCTGGCACTTCGCCTACGGCATCTGGCTCTTCGCCGCCAAGTGGGGAATCACGCCGGGCGAGGTCGCCCGCAAGCGCTTCGGCTATCTCTGCGCCGCCTTCGGCGCGATCCTTCTCTTTATGGGACTCGCCAGTATCTGGGCGTTCATCAGCCCCAAATACAAGAATGCCCCCGAGATCGCGCCAGTCAGCAGGATGCAAATGCACGTCACAACCTTGGCGAAGTACGAACCGGAACTTGAATTTGCTTCAAGGGTCTCATCCTGAGCGAACGGGCACCAAACGTTCTTCAGTTTTGGGTGGTGAGCGGAGAATCTGCTTTTGGGTTCGTAACAAGGCACGATACTTTAGTCGTGCCGAAGAGGCTGACAAAACAAACGGGGCTTTGGCCCCTGAGGCAAAGATGGCCGACACGACAACAACCAACGCGCGCATCGACTCCAAGGACTTCCAGGCCATCATCCCTGAGATGGGCACCGGGATGGCCGCCATCAGTCATGCCCTGCGCAAATCGGGCATCGAACCCGAGCTCCTCGAGATGATCAAGGTTCGCGTCTCGCAACTCAATGGTTGCGCCTTCTGCATCCAGTACCATCTCAACGATGCCCGCAAGCTCAACGTTGCTGCGGCGAAGCTCGATCTGCTTGCCGCCTGGCGCGAAGCAGGCATCTACTCTCCGCGCGAAGCCGCTGCTTTCGACTGGGCCGAGCGCGTCACGCTCCTTACGGCGCACCACATCGAAGACGAGGCCTACGCGAGCCTTTCAGAACATTTTTCCGAGCGCGAAATTGCGTTCTTAACCACGGCCATCGGCCAGATCAATTTTTGGAACCGGGTTGCGGCGCCGCTACGTTTCACACCGCCAATTCCCAGTGGTTCCTGATCGTTTGTTTTTGCTTCTGGCTAGAGCTAGAAGCTAGCAGCTAAAAGCTGCATTTGAAAGGACTCGAACACGAATGGCAGCACCCAGAATCATCGTGGTTGGCGGCGGTCTGGCCGGGCTTGCAGCAGTAATCAAGATCGCAGAGGCAGGCGGAGACGTTGACCTGTTTTCGATCGTGCCCGTGAAGCGCTCCCACTCGGTCTGCGCGCAGGGCGGAATCAACGCGGCCAAGAATCTCAAGGGCGAAGGCGACACCACCGACAAGCACTTCGACGACACCATCTACGGCGGCGACTTCCTCGCCAATCAGACGCCGGTCAAGGCAATGTGCGAGGCCGCGCCCGCCATCATCGATCTGCTCGATCGTATGGGCGTTCCCTTCAACCGCACGCCCGAAGGACTTCTCGACTTCCGCCGCTTCGGCGGCACGCTTTATCACCGCACCGCATTCGCAGGCGCTACAACCGGCCAGCAGCTGCTCTACGCTCTCGATGAGCAGGTCCGGCGCTACGAGGCCGAAGGCAAGGTGAAGAAGTACGAGGGCTGGGAATTCCTCTCAGCAATTGTCGACTCGAAGGGCGCTTGCCGCGGCATCTCCGCCATGGACCTGCGCACGATGGAACTGCGCGCGTTTTCTGCTGGCGCGGTCATCCTCGCCACCGGCGGCGTCGGCGCCATCTTCGGCAAGAGCACCAACTCAGTCGTCTGCACCGGCTCCGCGCAATCCGCGGTCTTCCAGCAGGGCGCCTACTACGCCAACGGCGAATTCATCCAGGTTCACCCCACCTCGATCCCTGGCGAAGACAAGCTGCGGCTCATGTCGGAGTCGGCCCGCGGCGAGGGTGGCCGCGTATGGGTTCCGCGCACTGCGGGCGACAAGCGTCCCATTAAGCAAATTCCCGAGTCCGAGCGCTTCTACTTCCTCGAGGAGTGGTACCCCAAATACGGCAACCTCGTCCCGCGCGACGTTGCCACCCGCGCCATTCACAAAATTGTCTACGAGAACGGCCTTGGCATCGACGGCCAGCCGATGGTCTACCTGGACCTCACGCACATCGACCGCGAGACACTCAACCGCAAACTCGAAGGCATTCTCGAAATCTACGAGAAGTTCGTGGGAGACGATCCGCGCGAAGTGCCGATGAAGATCTTCCCGGGCATGCACTATACCATGGGCGGCCTCTGGGTCGATTTCAACCAGATGACGAACATCCCCGGTCTCTTCGCTGCCGGCGAGTGCGAATACCAATACCACGGCGCCAATCGCCTTGGCGCAAATTCACTCGTCAGCTGCATCTTCGGCGGATTTGTCTCTGGCCCGAACGCCCTTCAGTACGCAAAGAGTCAGCAAGCTCCCCAAGGCGATGGCGGAGCGGCCAGTGAACTCGCGCGCCAGGCTGAAAAGAACAAGCAGCTCCTTGGCAGCGAAGGCGCCGAGAATCCGTTCAAGCTTTGGCGCGAACTCGGCGTCGTCATGACTGAGCACGCGACCGTGATTCGCTATAACAAGGGCCTGAAGCAAGCCGACGAGAAGGTCGTCGAACTGCTCGATCGCTTCAAGAACGTGAGTCTCGCCGATCGCACGCAATGGGCGAACACCAGCTTTGCGTTCGCGCGCCAGCTACAGAACATGCTTCAGCTCTCGCGCGTGATTGTTCGCGGTGCGCTTCTCCGCGACGAATCGCGTGGCGCGCACTACAAGCCGGACTTCCCGGATCGCAACGACGAACAGTTTTTGAAGACCACCAAGGCCAGCTTCACCGGCATATGTGAGGGACCGCGCTTCGAGTTCGAAGACGTGGACACGCAATACATCAAACCGCGCCCGCGCCGCTACGACGCAGCGAAGTAGCTATTGCTTTGAAAGGGCACGGCTTCAGCGTGCCGCAAGAGTTGTACCAACTTTTACTGTCATCCTGAGCGAGTCCGAAGGACGAGTCGAAGGATCTGCAGTTGTAGTTGGGTGGTCCAAGGCTCGAAACGGTACTGAGTTTCGTAACAGGGCACGACTTTTAGTCGTGCCGCAAAAGGCTGAGAAAAGGATTGGGGCTTTAGCCCCTGAACAAGGGAACATGGCAACCAAGACCGTCCGATTTGAAATCAAGCGACAAGCCGGCCCCGATGCGCCGGCCACGTGGGAAAACTTCGAACTCGAGTGGCGTCCCGGCATGAACGTCATCTCCGCGATGATGGAGATCGCCGCCAACCCGCAGACCGCCGAGGGCAGGCCAACCACGCCCATCACCTACGACTCGAACTGCCTTGAAGAGATCTGTGGCTCCTGCGCCATGCGCATCAACGGCAAGGCCCGCATGGCCTGTTCCTCGCTGGTCGATAACCTCGAGCAGCCCATCCGTGTCGAGCCGCTTTCAAAGTTCCCTCTCGTTCGCGATCTCCAGGTCGACCGCTCCGTCCTGTTTGAAAACCTGATGCGCGTCAAGGCATGGGTTCCCGTCGACGGCACCTACGATCTCGGTTCAGGCCCGCGTGTATTTCCGCAACAGCAGGAGGCGAACTACCCGCTTTCCAATTGCATCTCCTGCACGTGCTGCATGGAAGTCTGCCCGCAGTTCAACGAGGCGACGGGGTTCGTCGGCGCCGCTACTATCGCCCAAGTCAAGCTCTTCAACAATCACCCCACCGGCAAAGTCTTCGCCGAAGAACGCCTGCGTGCTCTCTCAGGCGACGGCGGCATTCAGGAATGCGGCTTCGCGCAGAATTGCGTCGAGGCCTGCCCCAAGCAGCTCCCGCTTACCGAGGCAATCTCCGACATGAACCGCGACGTCATCGTGCAAAAGGTGAAAGACTTCCTGCGCGGGTAATTCCGATGTCAGAGCACGGTTCCTTCTCCGCGTGAGAAACTCGATCTTTTGGCTGACTTGCGACCGGCTACGCCGCGAAGCGGCGCTAACTTGCTGTGCCCTGCCATGCAAATAGAGTCGAGCATTCGCGATCATACGTTGGCGATTTGCGTCCAGACACCCACTCCGCGTATCTTTCCCAGTTGCAGAAAAACAAAACCACGGGACCACCGGAATGTTTCTTCCTGAGACATATCAAGTCACTCTCGCGCTCATGATCCTCAGCATGCTCTGCTGGGGATCCTGGGCAAACACGCTTAAGCTCTGCCCTGGCTTTCGCTTCCAGCTCTTCTACTGGGACTACGCCATCGGCCTGCTTGGCGGCGCAGCCGTTCTCGGACTCACTGCCGGCAGCCTCGGCCACAGCGGGCAGGCCTTCCTTACTGCCATCGCCCATTCCTCGCTCACCATCATCCTTTGGGCTTTCTTCGGCGGCGTCATCTTCAATGTCGCCAATCTCCTTCTTGTCGCGGCCATCGATGTTGCCGGCCTCGCCGTCGCCTTCCCTGTCGGCATCGGACTCGCGCTCGTCGTTGGCGCTGTCTCGAGCTATCTCGTCAGCCCAGCCGCTAACCCGGTGCTGCTCTTCGGCGGAGTGGCACTGGTCACGCTGGCCATCATCCTTGACGCCATGGCATACCGCAAACGCGAAAGCTCCGCAGAGTCTACGCGGGCCCGCACGGATAGGCCCGTGGGGTCGAATACAACGACCCGCGGCATCGTCCTCAGTCTCGTCGCCGGTGTGCTCATGGGTAGCTTCTATCCGCTTGTCGCACACGCAATGCGTGGACCCGACTCACCCGGCCCGTACGCGATTGCCTTCTTCTTTGCGATCGGCGTTCTCATCTCCACCATTCCTGCAAACCTGCTGCTCATGGCCAGGCCTCTCGACGGCAAGCCACCGGCTGATGGCGCAGACTACTGGCGCGCTTCCATGGGCTGGCATGCAGCAGGAATTCTCGGCGGCGCCATCTGGTGTGTCGGCGCGGTTGCAAACTTCGTTGCCTCTGGGGCACACCTCGTTGGCCCCGCCGTCTCCTACTCCATCGGCCAGGGCGCCACCATGGTATCCGCATTGTGGGGCGTATTCGTCTGGCGTGAGTTCGCCGGTGCACCGCGCGCCGCCCGGATGCTGCTCGTTCTCATGTTTGTGTTCTTCCTCCTGGGCCTCACCGCCGTCGCGCTGGCTCCGCTCCACTGGAGGCCCGCATGAGCGACGCCAGCAAACCCATCGTCGTCGTCGGAAGCGTCAACATGGACATGGTCACCCGCGCGCCACAGATCCCCCGCGGCGGCCAGACCGTCATCGGCACCAGTTTCTCCACCACTCCCGGCGGCAAAGGAGCCAACCAGGCCGTTGCTGTTGCACGTCTCGGCTATCCTGTCCGGTCCCTCGGCATGGTTGGCGATGACCTCTACGGTCCCCAACTCGTAGAGAATCTGTCGCACGCCGGAGTGGATACCACCGCAATCGCCACGACGCCTGGCTCCTCAGGCCTTGCCCCGATCTTCCTTGCTGAAAGCGGTGATAATGCAATCGTCGTTGTTCCCGGGGCCAACGGCAAAGTTGACTGCGCCTACATCGACCGGCACGTCGAAGTGATCCGAAACGCCGGAATAGTCCTCTGCCAGCTTGAGCTTCCTATGGCGACCATCGAGTACACGATCGCCATCTGCGCAAAACTCGGCGTTCCGGTCATGCTCGACCCTGCTCCCGCCGCCCCACTGAGCACGTCCACATGGAAGCAAGTCGCATGGTTCACGCCGAACGAATCCGAAGCGACTTTCTATCTCGACGACGTTTCCGATCCCCAAACAATTTCCCGGCATCTGCTCACTCGCGGACTTCGCGGCATCGTGCTTAAACGCGGCTCCGAAGGCGCTTACGTAGCAACCTCCGACGGCCGATCGGGTTGGGTCAAGCCTTACGCCGTCGAGGCCATCGACACGGTCGCCGCCGGCGACTGCTTCAACGGCGCCTTTGCCGTAGCTTTGCTCGAGGGCCGCGACCCGTGGAACGCCGCCCGATTTGCCTGCGCAGCTTCTGCTATTTCGGTCACACGCCGCGGCGCACAAGCCTCAATGCCAACGCGCGCTGATCTCGATGCATTCCTCGCTG
The DNA here is from genome assembly GCA_035262585.1 of Occallatibacter sp. GTDB lineage: Bacteria > Acidobacteriota > Terriglobia > Terriglobales > Acidobacteriaceae > Telmatobacter. The sequence continues at coordinate 17,079 of DATFSO010000084.1, forward strand.
ATCGCGGAGAAAATAGCTGAACCAGAACGCAAACCCAATGCGGGAGAATATCCGAATGATTCGAACGCCCTTGCTCGGAGTTCTGCTGGGAGCCAGCGCCATCAGCCTTTCCTCACAGGACACAGTCTTCGGCCCCCGCGGCCAGCAGATCCCGCCTCCGAATTGCATGAACTTGCAATACGCGTGGGACGGCCCGCCCAACCCCTGCACACCGTTCACCCATGAGCGCTGGCTCGCCGACCTGAACCACTGGCGCACAGAGCGCCGTATCCGCATCGCCTACGACCCCTCCCGCTACGAATCGCCCGCGCTCCAGTGGACACAATCCAGCTTTATGCAGCCGCAGATGATGGTCCACGATCGTTTCTTCTACGATCCAGTTGCGGGCCGATACACCGTCGACCGCTATCTCGACGATCTCGAAAAACGTTACGGCGGAATCGATGCAGTCCTCATCTGGTCAACCTACCCCAATATGGGCATCGATGACCGCAACCAGATCGAGATGGTCAAGTCGATGCCCGGTGGAGTCGAAGGCGTCCGCCAGATGGTCGCCGACTTCCACCAGCGAGGCGTGCGCGTTCTCTTTCCCATGATGATGTGGGATCAGGGCACGCACGAGCCGTCGCAGCCTTGGCCGCAGGCAATCGCCGAACTCATGAAGCAGATTGACGCCGACGGCATCAACGGCGACACCCAGGACGGCGTTCCCCTCGGCTTCTCGCTCGCCGCCGACAAAATCAGTCATCCGCTCGCCTTCGAACCCGAGGGCAGCCCCAGCGATGAAGCTCTCGCGTGGAATGTCATGACCTGGGGACAATATTCCTTTCCTTTTGTCCCAATGGTCGATCGCTTCAAGTGGCTCGAGACCCGCCACATGGTCAACATCAGCGATCGCTGGGCCACCAACCACACCAGCGATCTCCAGTTCGCCTTCTTCAACGGCATCGGCTGGGAGAGTTGGGAAAACATCTGGGGCATCTGGAACGGCATCAATCCCCGTGACGCCGAAGCAACGCGCCGCATTGCCACCATCGAACGCGCCGTCGCTCCTTTCCTGGTCAGCCAGGGCTGGGAACCCCTCTACCCCATGCGCAACTTCGGTGTCTACGCCAGTCGCTGGCCCCTTGGCAATCAAGCTCTATGGACCATCGTGAACCGCAACTCATACAACATCGACGGTCCACAGTTGGAGATAAAGGCAGCGCCAGGCATGCGCTACTTTGATCTCTATCACGGTATCGAACTCAGGCCGGAAGCCAACGGACCCTTCGCAGTCATCCGTTTCACTATTGAGAGCGATGGCTACGGCGCAATCCTTGCCACGCCGGCCGAACCATCCGCGGCGATCAAGACCCTCATGCAGCGTATGTCGGCCATGAGTTCGAAACCGCTCGCCTCCTTCTCGCACGAGTCCGAAGTCCTGAAGCAGCACATGGTAGAGATCGCCGCAACGAAACCGGCAGGCGAGGCTCCAGAAGGCATGATCCGCATCCCCGGCGGGGACTTTGTATTCCGTGTCCGCGGCACCGAGATCGAAGGCGGCTCGATGAACGGTGTTGACGTTCAGTATTCGTGGGAAGACTCGCCCCGCCGCTTTCATGAACACGTGATTGCCGTGAAGCCATTCTTCATCGACAAGTTCCCCGTCACCAACGCGCAATTCAAGCAATTTCTCGACGCCACGGGTTACACTCCGCGCGATCCCGCCAACTTCTTACGCGACTGGAAAGCCGGCATCTACCCTCAGGGCTGGGAGAATCGCCCTGTCACATGGGTCTCGCTCGATGACGCGCGCGCCTATGCCGCGTGGACGGGAAAGCGCCTTCCGCATGAGTGGGAGTGGCAACTTGCAGCCCAGGGCCTCGACGGCCACGCTTATCCGTGGGGCAATGACTTCATCCCCGCAAACGTGCCCACTCCCGACGGAGGCCGCACCATGCGCGAACCCGAGCCAGTCGGTTCGCGTCCTCAGGGCGCAAGCCCCTATGGCGTGCAGGACCTCGTCGGCAACGTCTGGCAATGGACCGATGAATACTACGACGAGCACACCCGCGCGGCCATCCTGCGCGGTGGCAGCCACTATCAGCCGCAGGGCTCCATCTGGTATTTCCCGCAGGCTTATCGCAACGACGAGCACAGCAAACTGCTGCTCATGGCTCCGTCCTACGACCGCTCCGGCGCCATTGGCTTCCGCTGCGTCCGCGACGCGGAATAAGAGACAAGTTCGTACTGAAGGGCTACGGGCTACAGACCGTACGTCATAGTAGGCAGAAGAAAAAAGGGCCTTAGGCAGAGCCTGACAAATCGTTCACAGACTTGGTTGTGAAAGGGCACGACTTTAGTCGTGCCGAATGCTCTCGAAAAACGATCTGGGCTTTAGCCCCTGAGAGATGTTTTGGCTTCCGATCTGGGAGGATCCGATTCATCAGAAACTCCCTAGCCTCGGAGGAAAACTCCTTCAAAGCGCGTGTGCTTCGTCCACTCGCACTCTCACCGCGAAATGGTGAGATCACGCCACCTCGTTCTCCAGCACCCCAATCGGCTCAATCGTGATCCGAATCCGATCGCCGCTCGCCAGCGTAAACGAAGTCGGCGGCACAATCCCCGTCCCCGTCATCAGAAACACACCCGCGGGAAACGAATTATCCCGCATCAAGTACTCGACCAGCGTCTTCGGATCGCGCTTTAGCTCGCTCAGCTCTACCGATCCTCCAAACTCCACGCGGTCGTTTCGCAGAATCTCCAGCTGAATCTCCGTCGAGTGCGCCAGCGGATTCGCTGTCACCAGGATGCCCGGCCCCAGCGCGCAGCTACCGTTGTAAACCTTCGCCTGCGGCAGATACAGCGGATTCTCGCCTTCAATGTCGCGCGAGCTCATGTCATTCCCGATGGCGTAGCCCACAATGCGTCCGCCAGGACTCACGACCAGCGTCAGCTCCGGCTCCGGCACGGACCATTTCGCATCGGCGCGAATCCTGACCCTGCCGCCCGAACCAACCGTGCGGCTCGCCGTCGATTTGAAAAACAGCTCCGGCCGTTCCGCTGAGTAAACGCGATCGTAAAAATCCCCTCCGCCCGCCTCCTTCGACTCTTCCATGCGCGCGCCGCGGCTGCGATAGTACGTCACTCCCGCCGCCCAAACCTCCTGCCCGTTGATCGGCGCCAAAAGCTCTCCTTCATGAAACCCCGCGAAAGGCTTCGCTCGTTCCATATACCCGGAGAGAAACTCCGGCAAATCGTCCCTCGAAAGCAACGCGTCCCAGCTGTGATCCGCAACCAGAAAATGTTGCCCATCGTCCTCGACAAAAATGCCGCCCGTAGTGCGAAAGAGCCTCACGCCGCCTCCAGATGTTCGCCTCCATGCTACACGGCCCGTTTCACGATCCGTTGCGGGTGCCCCATCCATTTCGCTGCCTTATCGCGATGAGAAACAATCTCACTTCGCGGGGAAGCCGTTTACCGCCGCCACTCATCCAGCTTTCCACTCCTGATCGCACTCGCCATCGAATCAATGTCCGGCGCCAGCACGCGATCCCGCTCCAGGCGTGGAACGATGCTGCGAATCGCCTCATATGCCCCTTCCACCCTCACGCTCGATTTCAGCGGCCGCCGGAATTCCAGTGCTTGTGTCGCGCACATTAGCTCGATCCCCAGAACCCGTTCCCCATGCTCGACGATCTGTCGCAGCTTGATCGCGCCCGTCATCCCCATCGACACGTGGTCTTCCTTGCCTCCGTCCGTCGGAATGCTCCCAGTCGACGACGGATGCGCCAGCACCTGGCACTCGTTGATCAGCGCAGCCGCCACAATCTGCGCAATCATGAATCCCGACGAAAGCCCGGGATCCGGCGATAGAAATGCCGGCAGTCCCTCGTTGATATCCGGATTCAACAGCCGGTCGATTCGCCGCTCCGTAATTCCCGCCAGATCCGTCATCGCAATCGAGGCGTAATCGAGTGCATATGACAGCGGAGCACCATGAAAATTGCCGCCGGAGATAACAGCTCCCCTTTGTCCCTCGTCCTCTGGAAATACCAGCGGATTGTCCGTCGCCGATCCTGCTTCAGTCTGTAGCACTCCGGCAACATGCTCCAGCACATCTCGCACCGCGCCGTGTACCTGCGGCATGCAGCGAAGGCAATAGGCATCCTGCACGCGTGTATCATGCTCGCGGTGCGACTCGCGAATCTCCGAATTCGACAGCAACCGGATCAGGTGTTCCGCCGCGGCGATCTGCCCCGCATGTGGCCTCGCCCGATGGATTCGTTCATCAAATGCAGCCGGCGTGCCCTTCAGTGCCTCCAGCGACATCGCACCGGAAAGATCGGAAAGCTCAGCAACCCGCCTAGCTCGCGACGCAGCCAGGGCGCCCACTGCCGTCATCGCCTGCGTCCCGTTCAGCAGCGCCAATCCCTCTTTGGCGGTCAGTTGCAAGGGAACCAGCCCGGCCCGTCGCAGCGCCTCCCCGCCGGTTATTCTTTCTGCGCGATAGAACGCCTCGCCCTCGCCAACCACCACCAGCGCCAGGTGCGCGAGCGGAGCCAGGTCCCCGCTCGCCCCAACGGATCCCTTCGCCGGAATAACCGGGTGGACTCCCGCGTTCAGCAGGCCGACCAGCAGCTCAAGCAGTTCCGGCCGCACGCCGCTGAATCCCTTCGCTAGCACGTTGGCCCTCAAGGCCACCATCGCGCGCGATTCCGCCTCGCTCAGCGGCTCGCCAACCCCGCCCGCATGACTGCGAACCAGGTTGATCTGCAGCTCTGCCAGCCTGTCGCCCGGAACGCGCACATCGGCCAGCTTGCCGAAGCCCGTATTCACGCCATAGATTGTCTCGCCCGCCGCCAGAATGCCTTCGATCAGGCTGCGGCTCTCCTTCACTTTCCTCATCGCCTCCCGGCCAATTTCTACCCGGGATCCGGCAGCCGCAACGGTCTCGATCTCGCTAAGAGCCAGTGCCTGCCCTTCAAGAACCAGCTTTTCCATGTAGCCGATCTTAGGAGGCCTTCCGGCTGAACTGAAGACGCATTCCACTGCAACTGAGAGCTTCGATTATGCCGATCGAGTATGATTTTGCTTTATGACAATGGATTCCACGGTATTACTGGATGTCTACGGTCGAAAGCTGCTCCACGAGCTTCAGGCGAATGCACGCCTGAGCCTAGCGGAACTCGGACGCCGCATTGGCCTCTCGCCCACCGCTACCGCCGAACGCCTTCGGCAGATGGAAGAGGTCGGCATTCTCCACGGCTACACGGTCGATGTGGACCGCGAAGCCCTCGGTCTCGAAGTACTCGCATTTATCCGCATGAGCTGTGGCGGCCAGAATTATTACCGGCTGCTCGAATACATTCAGACACTCGAAGAAGTTCGTGAGTGCCACCACCTCACCGGTGGCGACGACTTCCTTCTCAAGGTGACGACAACCAGCCTCGCCGATCTCGAAGCCCTCATCGAAGCTCTTCTGCCCTACGGCAACCCCGTAACCAGCCTCGTCCTCTCGTCTCCGGTCGAGCATCGCAAGTACGCCGTCCTCGGCAAACTGACCACGGTCAGCAAGAAGCGCTCCCGTCGGCGCTAGCACCGGTCCCGTAGTTCTTCGGAAGAGATCGGTTCCGCTGTACGACCACCGCCGGTGTCGGGTTTGACTTGACGCAAATGCCATCTGAGGCAGCCGAAGTGATCTGCCGAGACAAATCTGCGGATAAGTCTTTTCATAAGAATAATTTGACACCGCGACCGCCGCATAACGCCATGACAATAAGGAACTTCCTTACAGAGTAGGGGGAGGGTAGTACGCAACCAATCAGTTGCATTTCTTTCCCCTTCTTGATCATACGGTGGCACAGCCTGGAATTTGCCTTACGCGGATGTTGCATTCTGCCCTGGCACGCTCTGCTCTGAGCCCTCGGTCAATCCAAGGATCCGGCGTTTCTTCTCCGCATCCGCACCCGAACCCGCAAAGTCGTCAAACGCCTTCTCTGTGACGCGAATGATCCACTGCCTGATCAGGTGTGCGCCTTCGGCCGCCCCAACCTTCGGATGCTTGATGCAGCACTCCCACTCCAGCACCGCCCATCCCGGATAATCGTACTGCGCCATCTTGCTGAAGATCGCCTTGAAATCGATCTGGCCATCACCCAATGAGCGGAACCGTCCCGGCCGATCGAGCCAATCCTGATATCCTCCATAGACCCCCGACCGCCCATTCGGCCTGAACTCCGCATCTTTCACGTGAAAGGCCCGAATGCGATCGTGGTAGAAATCGATGAATTCCAGATAGTCTAGCTGCTGCAGAACCATGTGGCTCGGGTCGTAAAGAATGTTCGCGCGCTTGTGATCGTTCACTGCCTTCAAAAACCGCTCGAACGTTACGCCGTCATGCAGGTCTTCGCCGGGATGCAACTCAAAGCACACATCCACCCCGGCTTCATCAAACGCGTTCAGGATCGGCTCCCAGCGCCGGCCCAGCTCCTCAAACGCTGTGTCGATCAGTCCCGCAGGCCGCTGCGGCCACGGATAGAAATACGGCCATGCCAGCGCTCCGGAAAACGTTGCATGAGCGCTGAGCCCCATCTTCTTGCTCGCTTCCGCCGCGTATTTCAGTTGCTGCACAGCCCAAGCCTGCTGTTCTTTCGGTCGGCCCGCAAGCTCAGACGGTGCAAATCCGTCGAGCATCGAGTCGTAAGCAGGATTGCTCACGACGAGTTGTCCCTGCAGATGTGTTGAGAGCTCTGTGAGCCGAAGCCCTGCTCCGTCGAGGATTCCGAGTACCTCTTCGCAATAATCGCGGCTCTCAGAGGCAAGTTTCAGATCGAAAAACCGCCTGTCCCATGTTGGAATTTGCACGCCGACGAAGCCTAGCTGTGCAGCCCAGTGCGCGATCCCATCGAGTGTGTTGAATGGCGCCTCGTTGTCGGCAAATTGCGCCAGAAAAATGCCAGGTCCTTTGATCGTTTTCATCCTTGCTCTCCGCAGTCACAATCCTTTTTGGCTCAAAACTCAACCCAGCTTTTCCGATGGCTGCTTTCAATCGCCCGCTCAATGAACCGCATCCCGCGCACGCCGGCTTCAACCCCGGGCAGCGTTGGCGGCATCGCAATCGTTGGTTTCTCTTTCCACCCAATCAGCGCATCCGCAAACTCTCGATACAGCACCGCGAACGCCTCGATATAGCCCTCGGGATGTCCGCCCGGCAGCCTCGTCACTCTGCGTGCGTCCTCGCTCAAATAGCCGCCCGCTGCATGGCGAGTCTCTTCCGGCCCATCGAGCCACTTCACGCGCAACCGGTTCGGATCCTCCTGCCGCCAATCGATCGATCCCTTGTCACCGTAAACGCGCAGCCGCAGCCCATTTCCCTCGCCAGCCGCGATCTGCGAAGCCATCAGAACACCCTGCGCTCCATTACTCAGGCGCAGCAGCGCCGTACAATCGTCATCCAGCTTCCGACCCTCAACCACTGAAAGCAGTGACGCGTTCAGGCCCACAACCTTCAACCCGGTCACGTACTCGGTCAGATGAAACGCATGTACTCCGATATCGCCGATGCATCCACCCAGCCCGCTCCGCGCCGGATCAGACCGCCACGTGGCTTGCTTCTGTCCTGTCGTCTCTATCGGGTTTGTCAGCCATCCCTGCAGATACTCCACCGCGATCTTGCGTATCTGTCCAATCGCGGCGCTCGCGATCAGAGCCCGTGCCTCGCGCACCAGTGCGTAGCCCGCATACGTGTGCGTCAGTCCGTACGGAAGGCCGCTGTCTGCAACCGCCTTCTCCAGTTCCACCGCTTCGCCATATGTCGCCGTTGCCGGCTTGTCGCTCATCACTGGAAATCCAGCCGCAAGCGATGCCAGTGCCACCGGCAGATGCAGATGGTTGGGCGTAACAATCGCGACGAAGTCGATCGCATCCGGCCGCTTCCGCTCCGCCTCCAGCATCGACCTGTAATCCGAATAGGCTCGGCCAGGTTCGATCTTGTACGACTCCCCCGCGGCGCGCGACCGCTCCGGCGACTGCGAAAATGCTCCGGCCGCCAATTCGATTTTGCCGTCCAGTTCGGCAGCCATCCGATGCACTGGCCCGATGAAAGCACCCGGCCCGCCACCCACCATCCCCATGCGCAGTTTTCGCCGCCTAGTCATTTCGCTTCCTCAGAATCGCTTTGAATCGACAAAAGAAGTCTCTGCTGCGACGCAAGTGCGCGTCAATACACGAAAGCCTCTATTCACTCAGGTTGAATGACCTCAGCCGGCAGGCAACTCCGCGCGCTTGAGCCCCGGCGCCAGCGTGCGAAGCAACACCAACGCAATCAGATACGCACATCCGGAGTAAACAAACAGCGGGACAAAGCCGGACTGCGTGTGCATCTCGCGCGCCCGTTGCAGAACGTCGCCCGCAATCGGCTGGAAGATAGCCCCGCCGAGCGCGCCAGCCACCTGCCCGAAGCTCACAACTGTCCCCACATGCTCAGAGGGAAACATATCCGAGACTGTTGTAAAGATATTGGCGGACCAGCCCTGATGGGCTGCCGCTGCCAGCGAGAGCAACCCAACTGCGATCCACTCGGAGCCGAGGCTGCCCACCGTGACCACCGGCACAACGCAGCACGCGCATGTAAGCATTGCCGCAAGCCGCGCCGCCTTCAGATTCATGCCCAGACGAATGTAGCCCTTCGGCAGCCACCCGCCGTATACGCTTCCGATCGTAGAGACCACGTACACCGTTACCAGCGGCGGCCCGATATGGGTCAAATTGAGCGCAAACCGCGAGTTGAAATACTGCGGCAGCCAGAACAAAAAGAACCACCAGACAGGATCGGTCAGGAACTTGCCGATCATGAACGCCCATGCCTGGCGATAACCCAGCAGACGCCACCAGGGAAAGGCCTCCGCAGTTGGCGCCACCACCACCTGTCCCCGTGTCCAATCCATCGTTTCCTGCGGCTTGCGATAGCGAATCGACCACCACACGATCCACGCGACGGAGAAGATCCCGGTCACCAGGAAGGCTGCGCGCCAGCCGAAGTGCAGCGCCACCCATGGCACCACCAGCGGCGCAACGATTGCACCTACGCCCGCACCGGAATTGAAAACTCCCGTAGCAAGCGCGCGTTCTTTTGGCGGAAACCACTCAGCCGTCGCCTTGATGGCCGCGGGAAAGTTCCCGCTTTCCCCCAGCCCCAGAAAGAAGCGTGCAATACCGAAACCCATCACAGAGCGCACAAGCGCGTGTGCCATCGCCGCCAGGCTCCACAGCCCTGTCACAAGCGGATATCCTCTGCGGCAGCCCAGCCGGTCTACCAGGCGCCCGGCGAAGACTACGCCCAGTGCGTACGCCACCTGAAAGGCCGCCAGGATGTATCCGTATTGCCTGTCGGTGACATTGATCGTTGTTTCCACGGAAGGCCAGCCCGGCAACAGCGGCTGCAGGTGAACCGTCTGGCCATGCAGGATCGGCTTCAAAATCGACAATACCTGGCGATCGATGTAGTTGATCGTCGTGGCCACAAACAACATGGCGCAGATCGTCCAGCGCCCCGGCAGCAGCGGCGGCTCACCCAGTTGCTCATCTTGCTCCGTCCGCTCTATTGCTTTCGTTGGATCGCTCATCCTTCTACCAGTCCGTCAACGTGCCGTCGAGTTTGCGATTAACGGGCAGATACGCCCGCTGATACGGATACTTCGCCGCCAGTTTTTCATCCAGATCGACGCCGAGCCCAGGCTCATCGCCTGGGTACATCATGCCTTCTTTGAATCGATAGCTGTGCGGAAAGACCGCATCCGTCTCGTCCGTGTGTGGCATGTGTTCCTGGATCCCGAAGTTGTGGATTGCGGTGTCGAAGTGCAGCGCCGCCGCCATCGTCACCGGTGAGAGATCCGTCGCGCCGTGGAAGCCAGTCCGGACGTGATACATCGCAGCAATATCCGCAGTTTTCTTCAGGTGCGTGAATCCCCCGCCATGCACAAGCGTCATGCGAAGGTAGTCGATCCACTGATTGCGAATCAGATCGTGCGCATCCCAGACGGAATTGAACACCTCGCCGACCGCAATCGGCGTCGTTGTGCAATCCCGGATAACCTTGAAGCCCTCCTGCAACTCCGCTGGCGTAGGATCTTCCATCCAAAACAGATGGAACGGTTCGAGCTCCTTGCCCAATCGTCCTGCCTCGATAGGCGTCAGACGGTGATGGCAATCGTGCAGCAAATGCAGCTCCTCGCCAAACTCCTCTCGCACCCGCGCAAACAAGTTCGGCACGTGCCGCAAATAGAGCTCGCTCGACCACTCATACTCGTGCGGCAGTCCGCGCTCTGCCGGCTCGTAGCGGCCTGGTCCTTTTGCGACTCCGTACGTGCTCGACAGCCCGGGAATTCCGCTCTGCACGCGAATGGCCTTGTAACCAAGCTCCTTGTGCTTCGCTACATCTTCAAGCGCTGCGTCCGTGTCTTTCCCGTTCGCGTGTGCATAAACCAGCACGCCCTCGCGGCTCTTGCCGCCGAGCAGGTTATACACAGGAGTATTCAGCGCCTGGCCCTTGATGTCCCACAACGCAACATCGACGGCCGCAATCGCTGTCATGGTTACCGGACCGCGCCGCCAATACGCTCCGCGGTAGAGATACTGCCAGATGTCTTCGGTCTGAAATGGATCGCGCCCGATAATGCACGGAATCACGTGATCCGAGAGATAGCTCGCCACCGCCATCTCGCGGCCATTCAGCGTGCCATCGCCAAGCCCGTAGATCCCCTCGTCCGTCTCAATCTTCAGCGTGACAAAGTTCCGCCCAGGCGAAGTGATGTTGATGTATGCGTTCGTGATCTTCATTGCTTGAGTTTGCAGTTCGCAGTTCCGAGATTCTTTTCCTACTCCCTATTCCCTAATCGCTGCTTTTACTGATTCACCCCGCTTGCCAGGAACCCTCCGTCCACTGCCACGATCTCTCCCGTCACATACGAAGCCGCTTCGGAAGCCAGAAAAATCGCCGCACCCGCAAGCTCGCTGGCTTTACCAAACCGCCCCATCGGAACCCGCATGTGAAGCTCCTCGCCTCGTGGCGTTCCCGTGATCAGTTTCGCGTTCAGTTCCGTTGGAAACATTCCCGGCGCAATCGCATTCACATTCACACCGGTTCGGGCCAACTCTACGGCAAGCACCTGGGTCAGCGATCCTACCGCTGCCTTCGAAGCCGAATACGCCGCCACTTGAAAGAACCCCACAAAGGTCGTCAGTGAAGCGATATTGATGATGCGGCCGTATCCTGCCCTCACCATCGTCTTGCCGAAGATCTGGCACGACCGAAGCGTCCCCGTCAGATTCGTTTCGATCACGCGCGACCAGTCGGCCTCTGAAGTTTCAAGTGTCGGCGCCTTGTACGTCACTCCGGCGGCATTCACCAGGATGTCGACTTTGCCTAACTCCTTGATCACTGCATCGTGAAGCGCTTCGAGCGATTTCCGATCGAGCACGTCGCTCGGAACGCGAAGCGAACGCCGCCCTAGGTCTTCAATCTCCGCAGCCGTCATCGCCACCTGTTCCACGCGGCGCGAACTGGGTACGACGTCAGCGCCCGCTTGCGCCAGTCCGAGCGAGATCGCGTGCCCGATGCCGGTCGTTCCGCCCGTAACCACGGCGACTCTGCCGGCCAAATCAAACAAACTGTGACTCATCTGGTTCTTTCCTCACAGGACTCAAATCAGGTCGGGAACCCGCTTTCCCGCCATTATTGATGCCGTTATCTGTCCCCCAAAAATCTATCACGTGCCCATCGTGTCCTTCCGCGCCGCGCTGCCACGCCGTCTCCGTCAGCGGTACAATCACATCGGGCGCGCGATCTAGACGCGCTAGAGTTTTGATTGGATTGCCTGAAAGTCATGGAACCCATTTTGCTTCCAGATACAAGCCGCCGCTGGGATTGCCTGAGCCTCGGAGAGGTCATGCTGCGTCTTGATCCGGGCGAAGGCCGGATTCACACTACGCGGCATTTTGCTGTGTGGGAAGGAGGCGGCGAATACAATGTCGCACGCGGCCTTCGACGTTGCTTCGGACTTCGCACCGCCATCGCAACTGCTCTGGCCGACAACGCCATTGGCAGGCTTGTCGAAGACTGCATTCTGCAGGGCGGGGTCGATCCATCGCTCATTCGCTGGATCCCCTTTGATGGCGTGGGTCGCGCCGTTCGCAACGGCCTCAACTTCACTGAGCGCGGATTCGGAATGCGTGCCGCAGCCGGATGCAATGATCGAGGCCACACAGCCATCAGTCAGGTCAAGCCCGGCGACTTCGACTGGGAGCCAATCTTTGGTCCGAATCATGGCGCTCGTTGGCTCCATACCGGCGGCATCTTTGCTGCGCTCTCAGCATCCACTGCTGACGTCGCGGCCGAGGCCATGGACGCCGCGCGCCGGCACGGCACGCCTGTTTCCTATGATCTGAACTACCGCGATTCTCTCTGGCGCTCCATCGGCGGAAAGGCCAAGGCCCAGGAGGTCAACCGCGCCCTGGTTCGCAAGGTTGACCTTCTCCTCGGCAACGAGGAAGACTTCTCCGCCATGCTTGGTGTCGAGATCAAGGGTGTCAGCGAAGACTTCGCCGAGCTCCCCGTTGCCGGCTATGAGCAGATGCTCCGCGAGGTTGCGGCCGCGTACCCGAATCTGAAACTGATTGCCAGCACTCTGCGCACTGCCCACACAGCAAGCCGCAACGCGTGGGGCGCGATCGCGCTCTACGAGAATCAGATCGTTCATGTGCCTCAAGTCGACATTGACATCCTCGATCGCGTCGGGGGCGGCGACAGCTTCGCCTCGGGACTCATCTACGGAATTCTTGCCGGAAAGCCAATTGACTGGGCAGTTCGCTGCGGCGTAGCTCATGGGATGCTCGCCATGACTACTCCCGGCGACACCAGTATGGCTACGCTGTCTGAAGTCGAACGCGCCATGAAAGGCGGAAGCGCGAGAATTGCCCGCTAACTTGCTGACTTGCTGGCACGCGTGGGCCATCCTTTTCACAGTCTCATCGTGAAAAGGGCAGGAGACCGAAAACTCAAATACACTAGCACGCGCGAAGTGCGGCTAACTCCGCTAGCTCCGCCAACGCCACTCGAAGGAACTTCCAATGTCCGAGTCCACCCAACAAATCATCGAACGCGTTGGCCTGATTCCGGTTCTGCGTTCTCGCAACGCGGGCCAGGCCCATGCAGTCGTGCAGGCCATGATTGCCGGCGGGGTCACAGTCGTCGAAGTCACTATGACCGTCCCCGGCGCCATCGACGTGCTAAAGGAACTCAAAGCGGAATACGGCTCCAAGCTTCTGCTCGGTTCGGGTACCGTGACCACGGCAGCCGAAGCGCAACAGACGATCAATGCCGGAGCGGAATTTGTAGTCAGCCCCAGCCTGCATCCTGAAGTGATCCAGGTCACGAAGACGAACGGCAAGCTGTCGATCCCCGGCGCACTCACTCCGACCGAGGTCATCACGGCCTGGCGCGCCGGAGCTGACTACGTAAAGATCTTTCCGTGCTCAGCGATGGGCGGAGCCCCCTATCTGAAGGCCCTGCTTGCCCCATTTCCTTTCCTCAAACTGCTTCCGACTGGCGGCGTCACGCTCGAAACCGCAGCGAGCTTTATCCTGGCCGGAGCGCGTGCACTCGGGGTCGGCAGCGATCTCGTCAACCTTGCGGCCATTGACGCCGGCCGGCCCGAAACCATCACCGATGCTGCTCGAGCCTATCTGAAGGTCATCGCCAATCTTCGCGAAAAATCGAGCGTCGCGAAATGAGTTCTGGCCGCTACCGCTTTGCACATATAGCTGCAATGGTTCTCAGCTTCTGAGAGGGCCCTTGTCTTACAACCTTGTCGGGCCATGTTGATTCTTACCCCGTTTTTTACTCGCTACTCCCTACTCCCTAATACGTATTCCCTTCTGCTGTATCCTTCCAACAATGAAGACCCTGCTCCGCACTCTGCTTTTTCTCGCGCTGATTGTCTGGATAGGCGCGGAGATTTTCTTCCCGGTTGTTGCCGCGGTTACGTTCACTGTGTTGCATGCAGACACGCACACTGCCGGCACAATAGTGGGGCAGCTGCTGCGCATTCTTCATGGCATGGGAATGGTCTGCGGGCTTGTTATTCTGGCGCTCATGGCGCTGGCGCCTGCCTGGAACATCTTCAAGCCGCGCTCCGTGCTGGCGCCCATGATCGCCGTCGTGCTCATGCTGGCCTTCACGGCCTATTCGCAATACGGCATCATTCCCGCAATGGATCGCGATCGCGCTGCTGCCGGCGGGGCCATCGACACAGCAGATACGACCAACCACATTACAACTCATTTCAACATGCTGCATAATCGCAGCGAGCATGTAGAAGAGGTAATCCTGCTGCTGGGAATTGCAACCGTGGTCCTGGTGGCCCGAGCTGAGTCGGCACGGGCGTGAAATCGTCAGGCAATAAAAGCACCGAAGACGGCCTGTCTAACCCCCGCCGCCTTCGGTGTCTAGTCTTGCTGCAGGCGGATCCAGCTGAAGGCCGAACCAACCTTCGCTTTTCTATGAGCCGAAATTGAACAAGTCCCACAGGTCGCTAATTGCCGGGCTGTTACCGGGAACGTAGGGACTGCTGCTCGCCGTCGGGTTGGGCAGGTTATCCCGACTGCGGCCGGAGATCGCCGGCAGACTCCAGTTCTTCTCGATGAACTTCAGGATTGAGACGTGATCGGAGTAGCTGTGCGAGATGTGCCCTGGCTTTGTGAATGGCGAAACCACGATCAGCGGAATACGCGTTCCGTCTCCAAAGAAATCCAGCGGCTGCACATAGCCTGAATCGTAGTAACCGCCGCCTTCATCTACGGTGACGAAGATCGCGGTCGACTCCCACAGCTTCTTGTCATGCTGCACCATGTCGACAATCTTCTTCACGAAGCCTTCGAACAAATCCCACTTCGATGACGCCGGATGGCCATCCACCCATCCGCTCGGTTTTACGAACGAAACCGCGGGCAGCTTCCCGCTCCTGATGTCCTGATAGAGCTGGTCGGTGTCGAAGATGTGCGTCGTTCGAACTCCCGGGTCAGCCATGATCTGCGTCTGGTATTGGAATCCGTTGCAGATATTGCAGTACTGATCGCTTTGCTTCCCGACCGTTCCGTAGTTCTGTTGATATTTGTCGGTGAGATAGGAATCCCACTGATCGTTGTAGCTCTTCCACGAAACGTTGTTCTCCAGCATCACATCCGCGATACTGCGCTGCGAAGTTGGAGGAATCGTGAACGGAGTGTTGTGGGAATTTGTGTCGGTGTAGGCGTTGCTCCCATCACCAGGCTCGGGTCAAGCTATCTGAAGATGCAGGCGTGGGAACGCCCAAACACTTGCAGCGTGGCTGAGGTCGCCACGCTGCTCCTTTGAATATGCAGATTGGTGGTGAAACTGAAACATGTGACCTCTCCGTAGGTTGGAGCGCAGGCGCGCCGTTCACCGTTCGCGCGCGTGGCGAGGCAAATCATAGAGGCGTCAGAGTTCTCGGCGATTGAACGGAAAGTAAATTAACTTCGGCTGAAAATCTGGTAAATTCGTAGCGTCTGAGGCAACTCTTTGGCTCGCCAAACCTCCGGAGGCTGCGATGGGACGTGAGGCCAATTGCATCTGCAAATGGAACAACTCCAAACACGAGGTGAAGGCACTCATCGAACCTCCGGAACTCATCTTGCGCGGAGGGTTGAAGCGCAAGATACCCTTCGTGAAAATGAAAAATGTCGTCGCAGACGGCGGAATGCTACGCTTCACGTTCGACGGCGAAACCGTCGCGCTCGAATTGGGGAGCGCGTTGGCTGAGAGATGGGCGGAGGCGCTGCTGAAGCCGCCGCCAACGCTCGCCAGGAAACTCGGCATCTGTTCTGAAGCCACGGTGCGCATGATCGGGCCGGTCGACGACACCAATCTGAAGACGGCGCTGGCTGAAGCCAAAGCCGTCTCGCAATCGAAAGGCGACCTGATCCTGGCGCGTGTGGACACTGCCGCGGAGTTAAGAACAGTGCTCGCAAAAACTTCCGATCAGCTCAGAGCCGGCACTCCCATTTGGTTCATCTATTTCAAAGGACCGGGACACCCGCTGAATGAGAATCTCGTCCGCGAAACGGCTCTCAGGTCAGGAATCGTTGACACGAAGATTGCTGCTGTCTCGGCCGAGTTCTCAGCCTTGCGATTTGTGAAACGAAAAAGCTGATTGAGTAAGGTTCTCCCTAACCCCTAATCTCTGGTCCCCAATCCCTGTTCTTGTATCATCGTAGAGGCCCTGAAGCGCGCAAAGCATCGTGCAGGGGCAACACTTGGAGCACATGAAAACTGGCATCATCGGCCTGCCGCAAGTGGGCAAGACGTCCTTATTCAAGATTCTTACCAAGGCAAAACTTGAAGACCGCGGATACTCCAATCCCCGCGAAGCGCATATCGGAGTGGCAAAGGTCCCAGACGACCGTCTCGACAAGCTTTCGGCGCTCTATTCTCCCAAAAAGACAACGCACGCCACCGTCGAATATGTCGATGTGGCTGCGATCGGCCAGGAGGCGCTGAAAGAGACGGCCTTTCTCACCAGCCTGCGCAACGTCGATGCCCTGATTCATGTGCTACGCGCTTTCGAGGACGACTCAATTCCCCACGTCGGCCCAATCGACCCGTTGCGCGACGTGAAAAACGTCGAATTCGACCTGATGATCAGCGACTTGGGGCAGGTCGAAAAGAGGCTGGAGCGAGTAGAAAAAGACCTGCGCAAGATGCGCTCCGCCGAGCTTGAGCACGAGCAGGCATTGTTGATCCGCTCCAAGGCCGCACTTGAGCAAGAGCAGCCGTTACGTGAACTCGAGATGACACCGGAGGAAAAGAAACTCATTAAGGGCTTCATGTTTCTTTCGCAAAAGCCTGTCCTGTATGCGGTTAACATAGGTGAAAGCACGACTCTCGGCTCTGACCTTGAGAACGCGGTCGAGCGTTACAAGCTAACAGATGTATCGCGCCGGCCCAACGCTGGGGCCACGGCAATCTGCGGCAAGGTAGAGGCCGAACTGGCCGAGATGGACGAGACCGAGGCTGCCGATTTTCTTGCGAGCTACGGTCTGCATGAGAGCGGTCTGGTGCGGCTGGTCCGCAAGAGCTACGAACTGCTTGGCCTGATCAGCTTCTTTACTGCAGGCGAAGACGAGTGCCGCGCGTGGACGGTCCCGGCGGGATCGAAGGCTCCACAGGCCGCTGGTGCGATTCACTCCGACCTTGAAAAGCACTTCATCCGAGCTGAGACAATTCGCTGGGACAGCCTGCTGGCAGCGGGCAGCGAGGCTGCGGCTCGCTCGCAGGGTACATTGCGACTTGAGGGCAAGGAATACGTCGTGCACGATGGCGATGTAATGCACATCCGGCACAGCGGGTAAGGAAAGCAAGAAATGCTCAGGATCTCCGTGGCCCTCGGTGGGTTGGCCGCGCTGGCCGATGTTGCGGGTGGGCTGGTGCTGGTGCGAGCGCGCGGCGTCGAACGCTACCTCCGCTACTTCGTCGCCCTCGGCGCCGGGTTCCTCATGGCCACGGCCCTGCTGGAGATGACGCCGGAGAGCCTGCGATTGAGCCCTGTTCTCGGTCCAGTGCTCATCATGGCTGGTTATTGCGCAGTGCATCTGCTCGAGCACACAATCAATTCGCATTTCCATTTCGGCGAAGAGATTCACCACGACGAGTTTGTTTCCGCGCGCACCGGCTACTCTGTGCTCGGTGGCCTGAGCGTGCACGCACTTTTCGATGGGGTGGCAATCGGCTCCGGTTTCGTCGTGAGCAATGTGATGGGCTGGCTGATCTTTCTGGCCATTTTCCTGCATAAAGCGCCGGAAGGCTTCACGATGGCCTCGGTGATGATGGCCAGCGGACGCAGCCGTACCGCGGCTTTCTACGCCGCGGTGGCGCTGGCGTTAGCGACGATTGGCGGCGTACTCGTGATCGAACTGGTGCCCCGGTGGCTTCCTTACGGTCTACCCGTCTCTGCCGGGGTGGCGCTCTACGTGGGCGCCAGCGATCTCGTGCCCGAGGTCAATCGTGAACCGGGTATACGTATGGCCCTGGTCTTCTTTCTTGGAGTAGCTGGCTTCCTGATCCTTCGGCAGTTGTTGCCACCGCTTTGAGTAGCCATGCGATTTGAGATCCCGTCCCGCTGTTCGAACCTCAATCCCAGTTTGCTTTGATATGGAAATACACAAATATTCCGGTCAAAAATATCCCGCCGCAGGTTTAACTTGGAGTTACCTCTAAGCCTGAAGAATCGTCAAACTAACCAGCTTTTTACGGAGTAGTGGCCATTCGTCTTTCGAGCATTCGCAATATCCTCTTTTTCCTTGGGTTCACGCTGCTGGCTATAGCCACGATGGGTTATCACCCTGGCACTGAAGACGATGGCGTGTATCTGACTGCGGTGAAGAGCAACCTGAATTCAACTCTGTACCCTCATGACGCAGAGTTCTTCCGTCTTCAGTTGCAGGCGACGCTATTCGATAAATGGGTAGCTGGATTCATTCATCTCACCCATATTCCCGTCGCCTGGACGGAACTCCTGTTTCAATTCGTTTCCATCCTCCTGATGATCCTCGGATGCTGGGGCATCGCCCGGATCCTCTTCGAGGACGAACGCGTGCAATGGGCAGGAGTGGCCCTGACCGCGGCCATGCTTACGCTGCCCGTCGCCGGCACGGCGCTGTACCTCGCCGACCAGCATCTCCACCCGCGCAACCTGGCGACCGGTCTGGTTCTGCTTGCAGTTGCGCGAATTCTGGCTGGCCGGCACTGGCAGGCCATTCAGCTACTGTTGCTCTCGTTCGTGCTGCATCCCATCATGGCGGCATTCGGCATCTCGTTCTGCTTCTTCCTCACCATGGCGACGTTGGAGCCTGTGCACGCATGGCTACGCTCGCTGCGCGATTCGCTCGCCGCCGCAGTGCCGCTGGGCTGGGTCTTCGAGTCGCCGACGCCTATCTGGCGCCGTGCACTCGAGACGCGCACTTACTGCTTCCTCTCCAACTGGACCTGGTACGAATGGCTCGGCGCGCTGGCCCCCTTGTTCCTATTCTGGCTTCTCTGGCGGATTGCCCTCAAACGTGGCGCAACCGGGCTGGCCCGGTTTGCTCTTGCCGTCTTCTCCTATGGCGTCTTCCAACTGGCCGCGGCGATATTCATTTTGAATTCACCGACGCTCGTCAGGCTCGCGCCGATGCAGCCCATGCGTTTCCTTCAGATCATCTACTTCTTCCTCACGCTCGTAGGCGGGTGTTTGCTCGGCAAGTTTCTGCTGAAGACAAGCGCTTGGCGTTGGGCCATCTTCCTGCTGATGATCAATGTCGGAATGTTCGCTTCACAGCGCGCACTTTTCGCCGGCACTGAACACCTTGAACTGCCTGGGATGCAATCCGCCAATCCCTGGATGCAGTCCTTCGCATGGATCCGTCAAAACACGCCGGCAGGCGCCTACTTCGCCATGGATCCCGACTACCTCGCGGCGCCGGGGGAGGACTATCACAGCTTTCGAGCACTCGCCGAGCGCAGCCAGCTGGCCGACGCGGTGAAGGATACGGCCGTCGTCACCCAGGTTCCCGAACTTGGCCCCGACTGGGAGCGCCAGGTGGACGCGACCGCAGGATGGCAAGCCTTCAGGCTGGCAGATTTTGAGCGGCTGAAGCGAGAGTTCCGTGTCGACTGGGCACTTGTCTCCTACCCTGCCCCGGATGGCCTGAACTGCCAGTGGCACAATGCAAGCCTGTCGGTTTGCCGGATCCCATAGACTCAGCCGGCTGCCAACGCGGCGACGCAACAGAGACAGCTATCTCTTACGCGAGAAGAACGCGAGCATACGGCTTGCAAAGTCGTCTGAGAAGCCAAATCTGGCTTTCGCTCTCGAGTACAGGTCAACCATCTGTTTATCGAGCCAGATCAACGTCGACTCTAGGGGGCCGTCATCAGGACGCGCCCGGTAATTTGTCGATCGAGCCGGAGTTTTTGTTCCCTGCTCCTCGGTGTAGTAGTACAAGGCCAGGCTTTTGCGGGACTGGCCCACGGGACAGGTCAGCGGCGACGGAAATCCGTGATATGAAATATCGTTGGTGTTGAAAATGAGTGCACAGTTAAGCCACGGCGGATACTTTGCCGTGCAGGATTTCATATCGGGATTCCAGAGTTCAATCGAGCCGCCCCAGTCTTGCTGCCATCCATCGTTCAGGTAAAGGATCAGGTTGATTCGCCGTCTCCAATGCTTGTGATAGTGGTGATGCGAAAAGTCGGTATGAACATTGAGGTATCCCCCAGGACCGGACTGGTGCAAACCGCCCCCTTCGAGACTCGGATCGGGCATGAGACCTGGGATGCCTGAAAGTTCTGAGAGCCACTGCACAAAAGCCGGTGAATTCAACTCGTCCGCGGCATTGCCCAACTTCGGCGGGAATAGTTCCCGCTTGGTCATACCGTGCTTGTTTTCGTTCTGGTGCTGGTAATGAGTCCACTGCGTCGAGTCTGACCGCGGGAACTCTTGTTCAAGCTCTGCCGCAGCTTCAGGAAAAAGAAAATCGGTGAGGTAGATATGCGGGACTGGCCGGTTCTCTTGATACATCGTTGTGAGGCTGGGAAGATTCGCTCGCAGGCGTTCCAGTGGAATCGACAATGCTGAATCGGGAATCGCTCGCGGTTCGATGTATGCGGTCACGGTCATGATCGGTTGAGCTCCTACTCGGCGGTATCTGGTCCGAAACGTTGCCCCTCGTGCGTGGGCGCCTTACTTCCCTATCACGGCAATCGGCACACTGACACCGCCCGGTTTTTGTAGGGGCAATCAAGTTCTGGGTTTCCCGGTTGTTTCAGAATTACCCAACTCACTCCGTAATCTCGCTTCAGGTGCACAAAATCGGCGAGTTGGAAATGATCAATGCCAGTCTGGGCATGCACCTGCGCCAGCCATGAGGCACCCAGTTGCGGAAAAAGCTCGACGACCCCGCTATCCTTGACGTAATCCGCCAGCTGACTGCGCAGTGCAATGGCGCGGAAGCCATTGAAATCTTCTCCGTCAATCGTCATGTACTTAGGATCGATCGCGAAGACCGCCTGCTCCGGAGTGTTGTCTCGCACCCATTCAAATGCTTGCGCCCATGCATTAGCCGGCCTTGCACCCGGCAATTCGATGTGCGAACTCTCCGGGAACAGCACGCGTTGCGCATAGCACATGCCGCACGAAAGCGGAAGAAACAGGGCTACCCAGCGCCATACCCGGTTGCGAAGCACGTACTCACCCAGCAAACCACCGCCAATCAGCAACATCAGAACATACAGCAGATAAAGACTGCGCATCGGCTGCAGCAGCGAGATCACCTCCAGCCGGTGAGGCACGGACACAATCAGTCCAACAGCAAAATAGATCGCTCCATAAATCATCGTCGCCCGCGACAGCAGTTCCAGGTTGCGCAATTGGCGCGCACGCGCGATCGCACTGAACCACCAAAAGATGAATACCGGCGCGATGGCGCCCAGCATCTCATACCAGGTCCATCTTGAGAGGAACTGATAACGGTGATTGGCAGCAACAAGGTCATACGCTTCGCTCGGACGTTTGAAGAGCCCCTCGAACGGTGAGGCCAACAATATCGCTGGCGCGGCGGGAGTGGCTTCTGCTTCTGCCTCCAGCGCATCTGTTACCCCGGCTTCCACCCACTGATCCATTCCCACCATGAGAATGCAGAACGTGACGGCGAACGCCGTCATGAACGGATGAACAGATATTCCAAACAGAAGAAAGAGGCTCGCTTGAACGTAGCGCCGCTCGATCACTCGCAGCACAGCAAAGACCATCGCAAAGGCGATGATGTTCCGCGGATTCAGAAACGGATCCATCAGATATAACGAGGTGCCTGCAACCGGCATCGTCGAGAGTGCGACCACCACCCCCACACCCGCCCAGCAACTCCCCGGATTGGGAAGAATGCGCTGGGCCAGCTTCCAACACGCCAGGATGAACAGGTAAAAGCTGATCACCTGCCAGAGCAGCAACGCCCACGCGAGCGGGATATGCCCAAACCGCACTGTGTACGCTATCAGCCGCGGGAACAGCGTGAGATGAGCGTGCATCTCGAAGTACTCAGAACCCACCGGAAACAGTTTGGGGTTGAGGAGCTTTTCGATCCCGGGAAGGTAGGTCTCGGCATCTTCCGAGAAAGGATGATAGCCATTGATCAGAAAGGACGCCCCAGTAAGCGCCGCCAATCCCAGAAGGTCTCGTAATTTCAAACTTAGCTCCGCATTCGCCCGCACGGGCAGTTCTGCGCCGCCGGCTGTACATGGGGCACTCTGTATATTGCACGGGAAGATTCTTTTAGAGTTTTTCGAATTCTACCCTCGCAAGGCGCAGTTCCGCCAGGAAAGTCTCTGGATTTTAGGGTTCTGTGAGTCAGACGGGGTTCAGGCTGAAAAAGTTGACGCAGTTCTCGCGTTTTTCTGGCAGTGCAGTCCCGCTCGAAAACGTGGGCCTTCGCCCCCGCCCAGAGGAAATGCCTCAGGGTGGCACAAACTGCACTTTGCTGAGAGGATAGCCAGGAAGGAATCGGCCATGCTCGTGGCACTAGCTGTCGCCGAAACTCCACCAAATCAACAGCAAATCCCTCCGCCAGTTTTGCGCCTTGAGGGTCTATACGACAGAATGAGAGTGTGTTTCCCTCTGTCGTGGGGCCCGGAAGATGCTGAATCTCACACAGCGATTGATCCTCGGCGCTGTCGTGGCCGCTGCACTCGGCGTGACCCTTGTCGCTGCCACACACAAAACGCTGGCAACGGCCGGCGAGTTGCCCCTTGCGCTCGCCTTGCTCGCTGCACTCATCCTCGTCGAGGTGGTGATGGTCGTGTTGGTGCTGTATCCCATCCGGATGCTGGCCGGCGACGTCAGAAAGATCGCGCAGGGCAACCTCGATCATCGCGTGGAGTGGAGCAGCCGCGACAGCTTCGGTGTGATCGCTGCTGAGCTGAATCGCATCGCAGTGCGTTTGCGCGAATTGCGCGACTCCGAGGCTGGCCGCCGGCAAATGGAGTTCCAGCTCTCCGATGCCGTGCTGCAATCGATCTTCGAACCGATCATCGTCACCGACGCCAAGGGACACATCCTCAAAGTGAACCAGGCCGCAGCCGACGTCCTCGGCGAAGCTGCCAAAGATCGCATGGCTCTGACAAACACGCCCGGCGGCGACAAGATTCTGAGCGCAATCCGCGACGCGATCGCAATGCAGAAGCCTGTCGCGGTCGAGGGCGAGGCAGCCATGCTGCCAATGCGCTTTGGCAAGCAGTCGCGCAGCTTCCGCTTGCGCACGACGCCCATGCGCGACTCCGAGGGCCGCCTCCTGGGCACCGTCACCACTCTTGAAGACGTCACGACGCTCCAGGACACGGATCGTTTCAAGACGCAGTTCATCTCCGTAGCGAGCAAAAAGCTGCGCGATCCTCTGCTGCAACTGCGCCGCGGACTCTACGCGCTGCAGCACGGTTTCGGCGGCGAACTGCTTCCCCTCCAGATGGAGCTGGTGCTCGAAGCCAGCAACGAGTCCGAGAAGCTGAATGACCTGATGGCCGATCTTATCGAGGTAGCGGAGCTCGACAGCGGCAAGCGCGAGCTCAACCTGGAGCGTCTGCGCCCCCTCCCGTTGCTCGACGACGCACGCAACCGCTACATCGACGAAGCATGTACGAAAGACGTGCACATCGAAGTGAGCGCGTATGCCGACCTTTCATTTGTGATGGCCGATCGTCGTGCGGTCCGCACCATCCTCGACAATCTGGTCTCGAATGCTCTGCGCTATACTCCGCCCGAAGGCGAGATCCTGCTTTCAGCAGAAGAGATCAAGAGCTTCGTGCAGTTTACCGTGCGCGATACCGGCCGCGGCATCGAAGCCGAGAGACTGAGCACCATCTTCGATCGCTTCAATCCGTTTTCTGAGAGCGGAACAGGCATGGGGCTCGCGCTGGTGCGTCGCCTGGTTGAGTCGCTCGGCGGTCAGATCGCCGTGGAAAGCCGTCTCGGCCACGGCACCACTTTCCGCTTTACCCTGCCGGTCGCCGTGGCGGAAGCTGTTCCACATCCGGTTGAGGTGGGCTGAACGATGGCAGAAATCCAGCTCGAACGTCAACAGGAACCGGCCAAACTTCGCATTTATATCGGCGCCGCGCCCGGCGTGGGTAAAACCTACCATATGCTCAACGACGCCCTGCTGAAGCGCAAACAGGGCGTTGATGTTGTCGTCGGTCTAATCGAAACGCATGGCCGCCAGGAGACAGCCGATCAGATCCGCGACCTCGAGATCATTCCAGAGCGCGTGATTCCCTATCGAGGCGTCGAACTGAAAGAGATGGATGTCGACGGCATCCTGGCGCGCCATCCGCAGGTAGTGATCGTCGACGAGTTGGCACACACAAATGTGCCCGGCAGCAAGAACCGCAAGCGATATGAGGACGTGCTGGAGTTGCTCGATGCCGGAATCGACGTTTGGACCGCCGTCAATATTCAGCACCTCGAAACACTGAACGATGCGGTCAACCGTTCGGCCAATACGGTTATCCGCGAGACAGTCCCCGACAGCTTCTTCAAGCGCGCAGACGAAGTCATCAACGTTGACATCACCGTGGAGGAGCTGCGCTCACGGCTGCGCGACGGAAAGATCTATTCCCCGGAGAAGGTTCAGCAGTCGCTGGCCAACTTCTTCCGTAAAGGAAATCTGAACCTGCTGCGCGAACTTGCCCTGCGCGCGACCGCTGAACAGGTAAGCGCGCGCGCCGCCGACTACCGCCGTACCCAGGGGCTTGAGCAGGCGCCGATCCCCGACAAAGTCATGGTCTGCCTCAGCACGCGTCCAGGAACTGACCGGCTGATCCGCGTTGGCGCGCGAGTCGCAGGCCGCCTGGCGACGAACTGGTATGCCGTCTACGTGAATCGTCCCGACGAGGACAAGGGCCACGGAGATCCGGAGGCCTTTCAACGCATCGAAGAATATCGCCGGATGGCGAAGGACCTCGGTGCACAGGTGGTCACACTAAATGACAAGAATGTTGCGGACGCATTGATCCGCTTCGCACAGCAGGAGAGCATCTCCCACGTGATCTTCGGCCAGCCCGTGCGTTCGCGCCTCGACATCCTGCTGCGTGGCTCGGTGCTGAACCGCTTTCTCGCCGAGGTCCGCGACGTAACCGTGCAGGTGGTACCCATGCAAAAGCCCCTCCGCCGCGTCTGATCAACCCGCAGTTTAACTCTAATTATTTGTCATCCTGCGCGAGTCGCCGTGGCGACGAGTCGAAGGAACTGCGGTTGCTTTTTAAGTAGCGCTCGATTCGACAATCTTCTTGACATTGTCGTGCAGTGAACCTGATACTCAGGCACCATTTAAGCTCTGCGGCTTCTCATTGCTCTGACTTTCAGCGAGTCTGAATCTGTCGGGGTGCGGCTGATGCTGCGTCAACCGTGGCGCTTAAACCAATCGGACATACAGGCAAGGGCCTGAAGGAGACAGTATGAACAAGCTTGTTAGACTGCTTGTTGTTCCCGTTCTGCCAATCAAGACGAGACCAATTTTCAAACTGTTGGGAGTTTCTGCGGCACTCGTCGCAATCACCCTTTTATGGTCGTTTAAGGCGCCTCCCGTTAGCGCGGTGCCGGAGTCTGATCATGACCAGGATCAGAGCAAAGTGCAGATAGGCTTTGATATCGCACCGGTCCCGCTCAACTTGGAAGGAAAGAATCGACACCTGGTCGGATTGGGTAGTTATATCGTCAACGCGCAATCCGACTGCAACGGGTGTCATAGCAGGGGCCCATCAACCGAGTACATTGGCCCGGGGAACCCTTACCTGCTGTCTCCTCCACATGGCCCATTCACGGGGCAGGTGCAGGTCAATCCAGCCACCTACCTCGGCGGAGGCCGGGATTTCGGCCCATTCGGGTCCAAACTAGAGCTGACGCACCTCTACTCTCGCAACCTCACTCCAGACAAGACCGGGCTACCCGAAGGAGGCCACACGTTTGAGGAGTTCCTCACGATCATGCGTACCGGAAAAGACTTCGACCACGTTCATCCAAATTGCACAGGGGCTCTCCTGATGGCTCCTGATGGCAAATGCCTCTTGCCTCCGTTCAATGGGGAAGTGCTTCAAGTGATGCCCTGGCCCGTTCACCAAAACATGACGGAACACGATCTGCGCGCCATTTATGAGTATCTGAGCGCCATTCCCTGCATCGATACTGACATCCCTGATGCACCGGGTTTGCGGAACGATTGCAAATAGAACCGAACGGGCAGGTCTGTCATCTGCCCGTTGTGGCTGGATGATCGGCAAGCCGGGAGTTAAGCGGGTCCGGAAGCCTGCAATTTCCGATTTGCGGGCAAACCGGCCAGATCACCAATCCTCTTCCGCGCGAAGGAAGGCACGTGTTGTTGGACCGTTCCTCTTGCGGTAAAAATTCTGGGTCACGCCGGCATTCGCGTGACCCAGGTTGTCTCGACCAACCTCCGACCTGCGCCTTCGCACAACATATGGCTGGAATGCGTGGTGCGAAGGCCGCTTATTCGCTTATTGCAGGAATCGGCCGAGTCCTAATCTCTGCAGAAACTGTTTGCCGAGATTCTCGGGCAAATCTGGTCCCGGGCGCGTAGGTGCGACATCTGCAACTGACGTGCCTACGCTTGCGTTTACAGGGGTTGCCAGAAAGGAGTGGATCTTGCCCGCATCCGGCCCGCTTAGGACCGTTGCCATGCCCGAGATTTGTCCGCGATCGTTGATCTTGTTAGCCATGGTCGCGAAGAGGTTGGAATCGGCGGGAAACAGCGTGTTGAGGTCGGTCATCACGCCGTTCTGCCAGATGAAGGCATGGGCCCATTGGAAGTTGGAGTTCATGGTGCTTCCCACCACTTGGCCCCGGTTGTTGATGCCGGTGGCTATGGCGGCAAAATCTCCCGGCAGAGTGCCCAGGTTGGTGAGAGCGCGGTTCTGCCAAAGCGCGCCATAGAAGGTTGGTTTGTCAGGGCTGCCGACTATCCCAACAATTTGGCCCAGGTTGTTAATGCCCATGGCCTGAGCGCCATTTTTGAGGTCATCAAGCAGGAAGGCGGTGTTGTTTTCCCACAACACGGCGTGACTCGCTCTCGCACTGCCGCAGGTTCCCGTGTAGCCTACGACTTGGCCTAGATCGTTGATCGCAAACGCGAACCCGTCTGGATCGGGACCCACCATAGGAAGTTGCCGGACTTTGCCTTGTTCCCATAACACCGGCAAACTAATGTGCACAGAGGGATTTGGGCATGCGGGGGATTCAGTGGGTTCAGTGGCAGTCGTGTCCGCAGTTCCTGCGATTTGCCCGCTGCTATTGATATCGCTGGCCTGCCCGTTGTTTCCGCCCAGCGTCGGCAGAGCGATCTTGTGGCCGTTGTACCAAAGAAACGGGAGGCACGTAAGCTTTGTGCCGATGCTGCAAACGTCTTCGCCGTCCGGATCCGGGACCGATGTTTCGGCGATACCGACCGCTTCCCCGCGGTCGTTGATCCCGCCCCAGTTCATCCAACT
The DNA here is from genome assembly GCA_035262585.1 of Occallatibacter sp. GTDB lineage: Bacteria > Acidobacteriota > Terriglobia > Terriglobales > Acidobacteriaceae > Telmatobacter. Next base: position 44,662 of record DATFSO010000084.1, read on the forward strand.
GTTCCGTCCTCCGAACGTGCCGACGTCGATCTTGAGTCCGTCAATGTTTACCACCGCGCTGCTTGCTACAGGTTGACCCGTGAGCGGGGGAGCCAGGACCGCATCCTGTTCCAATGTCCAGCCGTGATTGTTGAGTGCCATTGCACAACCCATATTGTCATTGGGCAGAACGCCCAAATCGGTAACTTTGTAGCTCGTTTGAGCGACCGCATCGCTGAAGCAAGCCAGAACAATCGTCGTCACACACGGTATGCAGAGATTCCGCACCCGTCTAGGCATGTACATATCTCCGTTTTCCTCCGGTAGAGTCTTGGTGCCGAGATGATTTACGTCAGGTACGACTCGGCGCTCGGACAGTCAGTGCGCAATTGAGAGCAGAATTGGCTCACAACTTCACGACCTCTGCTGAGTGACAACGGAGGGAGCAGGCGGTGTTCCAAGGTTCACGACGATTACGTGACACAACAGGCCCAACATTCCAGAGTTGGTAAAGGAGTGGCGGACTAACAAAATCCAGGGACGACCGCACGGCGGCTGGAGCGACTGTTTCTCCAACTTTTCAGACACACGGAGCGAGAGGTTACTAAATTCGATAACGTCCGCAGGGAAAAGCCAGGACCTATCCATGGTGATTGATTTTTAATGATCAAACCACTTCGCAATGCTTCTATGTACGTTCACACCGCGTCTATCTAGAAACGCATGAGACCGGCCCGATTCTGAAAACGGAGGGTACAATCGCCTTCATGAAAGATGTACCACAAGCCGCTTCGCGACTGGCGCGTTCCTATCTGTGGTCCATCTTGATTTGGCTGTCCTTGGCCCCCGTGGATGCGTGGGAAGACAAGGTCGGCCTGCTGGACAGGGGTCTGCACGCGCCCTTCGGGATATTGTTGCTGCGTCAGTGTGCCTGGCTTCTTACATCTGCGCTCCTGACGCCGCCAATATTCTCCATCGTTCGTCGTTACCCGATCACCGGTGAACATCGCGTGGGACGAGTGGCAGGATATCTCTTTGGAAGCCTGCCTTACCTCGCAGCTTCCGTATGTATTCGATCTGCATTGCTGCCCCCGTGGGATTTTGCGGCTCATCAGTTCGAACACCGAACGGTTAAGGCACTGCTTTCCAACGTTCGTCCCTTTGGTTTTCAACTCTGGTGTTATCTCGCAATCTTGGTGGCTGCGCATGCCTACTATGCATTCGTACGCACCAAGGCACAAGAATTAGAGCAGTCGGAACTGCGTCAGGCACTGGCCGCGAGCGAACTTCAAATGCTAAGGAGCCAATTACAGCCGCACTATCTGTTCAATACGTTGCATGGAATAGCAACTTTGATCAACAGCGACCCCGCAAAAGCCAAGGCCAGCGTGCTGAAACTGTCGAACTTGCTCCGTGCATCACTCGAGTACGGAACTTCCGATCTCATTCCTTTAGCGGAAGAGTTAAACTTTGCGAAATCTTATCTGGAACTGGAACAGATGCGACTGGAGGAGAGGCTGCAGACATTGTGGGACGTGGATCGCGAAACTCGGGAAATTCTCGTTCCGCAGCTGATCTTACAGCCATTGGTGGAGAATGCGATCTTGCACGGGATCGCATGCTGCCGGGAAGGAGGCTGGATTCAGATCGCGTCCAGGAAACTCGGCGAGAGGTTAGAAGTTGACATCAGGAATAGCGTCGGTGCGAAGAGCCGGCAAGGGCTGGGGCTGGGCCATCGGAATACCTCGTCCAGAATCAAGCACTTGTATGCGAATGAAGGAAGTTTTGTGTTCAGGATTGGTCCCGACGATGTGGCGGTTGCAACTCTTAGCTTTCCAGGCTTTCTGTCGCATCCGAGGCAGTCGCGGGAATCGCAGTTCGCCGAGTGCAACGGAGACCAGCCATGCGTGTCTTGATCGTAGACGACGAGCCGCTCGCGCGAAGCGCATTGGGGCAGGCGTTGCGCGGCAGGAACGATATCGAAATAATGGACTCGGCGAAAGACGCCATCCAAGCCCTGGAAATGATGCAAGAAGATAAGTACGATGTGCTGCTTGTCGATATCGGGATGCCGGGACTCTCTGGCATTGAACTCGCTGAACGTCTGAACCAAAGCAATCAGCCGATTCCGTCGATCATCTTTGTGACTGCCCACGACCAGCATGCCGTCGAAGCTTTTGAGAATCAGGCCGTCGACTATGTCCTGAAGCCGTTCTCCAATGCCCGCGTTAACCGGGCCTTAAACGTTGCGTTTCGACGAACCGAAAACGATCGCGCCGCACGGCTTCTGAAAACCCTGCGCCTTCTTGAAACACCGTTCGCAAAGCCCACTTCCAAGGTCGCCATCAGAGCCAAGGGAAGAATTCTTTTCATCGATCCTGCCGAGGTAGCGGTAATCCGCGCTGAGGGCAACTACGTCTTGTTGGAAAAGCGGTCGGGATCCTATCTGCTCCGGGAGTCGCTCTCGACCGTGGCCGAAAAGCTGAAACCGCACGGGTTTATACGCATTCACCGCTCTGTGCTGGTCAATACTTCTTTTGTTGAGGAGATTCAACCGTGGCCGACGGGCGAATACCTGCTCAAGATTAAGGGTGGTCAGGAGCTCACCGTGACACGCATGTACAAGAACAACCTGAAATCGATCGCACAACTCTGGGTGGGCACGGACGCATTTTCCTGACATGCGCCTGCTTCCTCCGTTGCGAATCCACCCAGTGTTTGCTCTCTCTCTCTCTGGTCCTGAACAGATTCGGAAGAATCATAGTCTTGACGGGTTCTGGACGTACTATTGGCAAACCAGATTATGCCGACGCTCCGGCAGACGGCTGCGCAGCCGACTCGAGCAGCGGCCCTGCGCCGGCTTCCATCAGCATCTCTGCCGCAACTTGCCCCAGCTCAACCGGGCCAATCGCCGCACGCTTCGCCTCGTGATGAACCCGGATTGCCTTGCCCGTCGCGGGGTCGGCGACAACACCGAAAATCTCCTGCCATTCGCCCGATTCATCCTGCGGGGCAACGCGGCAGTGGATGCCGATGGGCACCTGGCACCCTCCACCAAGCCCGGCCAGAGCGGCGCGTTCCGCCGTCACTGCATAGCGCGTTGCGTGGTCGTCCAGAAACGCGATTGCGGCAATCGTCGTCGCATCGTCTTTGCGCGTTTCAATTCCCAGCGAGCCCTGTCCTGCTGCAGGACAGAAATGATGTGGCTCGAGACGCTCGCGAACCCATTCGGTCTTCTCGAGACGGTCGAGACCGGCAGCAGCAAGCAGAATCGCGTCAACCTGCCCCTCGGCCAGTTTGCGAAGGCGCGTATCGACGTTGCCGCGGAATTCAACTGCCTGGATGTCGGGCCGGAGTGACAAAAGCTGCGCTCGCCGCCGCTGGCTGCTGGTACCGACCATTGCTTCATGTGGCAGCGCATGCAGACTGTGGTGCTTCACCGAAACCAGAACGTCGCGTGGGTCGACACGCGGCGGCGTGGCAGCCAGCGAAAACGGCGCGGGCAACTCCGTCGGCAGATCCTTTAGCGAGTGGACAGCAAGATCGACCCGGCCCTCTGCAAGAGCTTCTTCAATCTCCTTAGTGAACATGCCCTTGGAGCCAACCTGTGCAAACGTCACTTCCTGCAAGCGATCGCCCGTCGTCTTGATGATCTCGATCTCGACCGTGTGGCAGTGCGCACGCAGCAGCGCGGCGATGTGGTTGGCCTGCCAGAGAGCGAGTTGTGAGCCGCGACTGCCGATGCGCAGATTCATTTGCCCCCTACAGCGCTGGTTTCGTTCTCGCGAGAAGAATCCGGTTGCTTCTCTTCGGGCTGAGTTATTGGAACAACCGAGCCGTTCTGTTGCGCGTCCTGCTCGGCCACGGATGGCAGCGACCATGTGTCGCAAAGTGCCTCCACGCGTGTGGAGTCGTTGTCGCGTGCGGCCTGCTTGAGCGCCTGCATCGGTGGATGGAGAAACTTGTTCACCAGGCCGCGGGTGAGAGCTTCGACAGCGGCGAGTTGCTCGTCGGTGAGCGATCCGAGCTTCGCGTGCATGCGCTTTAGCTCGTTCACTCGGATCTCTTCGGCCTGCCGCTGGAGTGAGACGATGGCTGGAGCAACATTCACCGCGCGGCGGCGCTGATGGAACCGCTCAACCTCGGCATTGATCAGGGTCTCGGCGTCGTCGGCCTGTGCTGCTCGTTCCGCAATGTGCGAAGCAGCCACGGATTGAAGATCGTCGATGTCGTAAACAAAGATGCCCTCGACCTTATTCATCGCCGGATCAACATCGCGGGGCACGGCGATATCAATAAAGAACATCGGCCGGTTCCGGCGGCGATGCATGAAATGCTGGCCGTGCTCGCGTCGGAAGATCGGGTGCGGCGCCCCCGTGGAGCTAATAACGATGTCGGCCCCGGTCGCGGTTTCGTAGAGCGATTCAAATGGGATCACGCGGCCATTGAAGGGTTCGGCGAGCTGCCGCGCACGTTCCAGCGTACGATTCGTCACCAGGATCGCGCCCGCTCCCTGCTGAACCAGGTGCCGCGCGGCGAGTTCGCTCATCTTCCCCGCCCCGACCAGGAATACCGAGCGGCCCTGCAGCGACCCGAAGATCTTGCGCGCCAGTTCGACAGCGACGGACGCAATCGATACCGAATTCGACCCGATGGCCGTTTCAGTGCGAACCTTCTTCGCAGCAGCGAAGGCCGACTGCAGCAGATGCTCGAGTTGACCCGAGACGGTTCCGGCGGCCCGCGCCGTCGAAAAAGCCTCCTTCACCTGGCCCAGTATCTGCGGCTCGCCAACTACCATCGAGTCCAGGCTGGCCGCAACACGAAACAGATGGCGAATGGCGTCCTGGTCGCGGTGTTCGTAAATGTGAGGGCCAAGAACTCCGCGGTCGATCCCGAAGTGGTTGTAAAGGAACGACGCCACGTCGGTCCCGGACGATTCGACCGTGGCCAAAATCTCTACACGGTTGCAGGTGGAGACGATCATGCACTCGCCTACTCCCGGCATAGCCGCTAGCGCTCGCGTCGCCTCCGGAAGGTCGTCGCGCGAGATCGCGATGCGCTCCCGCAGCTCGATGGGCGCAGTCTTGTGGTTCACTCCGATGAGAACGAACTGGCTCATGGAGCACCGAACCTATGGACGTGGCTGACCAGGTTAGCTGCCCAGACACACAGCATCACAGCCAGAACCGCCCCAGAGAGATAGGCAGCCTTGCGGCCGCGCAGGCCCGCGGACTGCCGCAGGAACAGAAGCAAAACGTAGAGCCCCCACATGGCGTAGGATGCGATCACCTTCGGATCGGCAAAGTAGGCCGCTCCAAGTGTCGTCTCCTGAACCAGGACCGCTCCGAGGATCAGCCCAACCGTCATGCATGGGAAGCCGAACAGCAGCATGGCATGGGCAATGCGCTCCAGCGTGTCCAATGGAGGCAGCCAGTCCAGCGGAATCCACCAGGAGTCGTTCGTCGATTTGAGCTTAGCCTTAAGTCTCCGCTCCTGAACGAGATAGAGCAACGACGCCAGCAGACTGAAACCCAGAGCAGCATAGGCGCACAAAAGCGCAGCAATATGCGCAATTAGCCAGCTGTTTCTGACGCCCTGTGACGGGAATTTGTAGCCATACAATCCCAGAGAAGGGACAAGCACCAGGAAGAATGTGGCCGGAAGCGCGAAAATCCCCAGCGAAATCGCATCGTAGAGCCACCACGCCAGAAAGTAGAACCCGACGACCGCAAATCCAAGCAGTGCTTCAACTTCCCTCGCTCCAACCGGCAGCCATCGGTGCGCCTGCACCAGCATTTCTACCGACGAGACAAAATGAAAGAAGAAAGCCATCCCCCCGAAATGCACACACCATCTGCGCGCACTCTCCGAGGAGTTGAGCACAGCCGGGAAGATGGTGACACTGGCGGCCGCGTAAAGGATTGCCGCGACTCGGAGCCAAAGGAGATGCATGCCGTGTTCAAATCTAAGGCCTTAGCTCCAAGTATACCTGTGATCTAAATCACGCGTTAGTGCGAAGGCCCAGCCCCATCTCCTTGCCTATTCCTGGCAAGGAAATGGGCCAGAATTCCTACTGCTTCGTTGCAGTGTAGGTGTTGGTTCGGCCGGTGACCTTATTTTCTGCAGTCACCTTCATTGTTTTGCCGCCAACCGTCATTGTGTTCACCATAACGACGTTGCCATTGCGCTTTTGAGTCTCCTCGATCGTGTGATCGTTGATCTTTTTCAGCGAAACTGTGTCATATCCGTAGGCGCCCTTCACAGGAGCTTCGGTTCCATCGAGTTTTGCGGTGAAGGTCTCGCCGGTGGGCTGCGACATCGTCAGCTCATCGCCACTCGTCTTGTAGGTGGTTGTGAGACCGTTTTCGCTCTGCTCCACTTTCACGATCTGCCACTCGCCTGATGTGCCATGCACGCCCGACGGTTTGACGCCCGTTCGCTTGCCGGTTGCAGTCGCAGTTACGGTTTGATCGCTATTCATGGGATGAGCAATCGTTTTGACCGTGAGGGTCTTGCCATCGGCTGAGACCGTGCGAGTCTGTTCAGAAACGACTTTCCCGCCTTTCTTAGTTGTAACGGCTATGGTGTTCGGATCGGCCTCTTTGACGACGACAGTGTCGTAGATCTGGCCTGTGACTGATTGGTCGGTGCCGTCGGCTTTCGCATCATACGTCGGATTGCAACTGATGCAGTGATACCAGCCCTGGCTGAGGTAAAAGACGTTTGGCTTCGGCGAGAACTTCGTCTGGGCCATGTTTGTCTTCCAGGTTCCGTCGATTGGGGACTGTGCAACTGCGGCAAGCCCTGCAGAGAGCAAAGCTGAGAGAATCAGCGCGCCGGTCTTGGTCATGGAGCATCTCCTTCCGGGTAAATCGAGATAAAGCCGGGATCTTCGGAGCGGAGAACTTACCGGGGTAATGCCGCAGCGAATTCTATATAAACACAGAACGGCGCCATATAGACGGGAACCACACCGAATAGTTCGAGGCTAAATCGCTGACTGCGCCTCTGCCGAAAACCGGCTGCCTATCGGATTTCGGTTCGCAGCTGGGAAGTTCTGCCAAAGCAGGCAACAAGGCCAGTATTGCAGCCGAGGAGCGGCTCTGGCCCGTTGCCTGCGCCGCCCACGCGATCCGGGTGCCACCGTCGCGTGAGTGGTCCGTAGCCGCACAACATGCGCGTCGCTAATGGGAGTGATCAGACTGAAAGTGCCATCAGGGAATGCCTCTGCGGAGGCGAGAAGGTCTAAAGGTGCGACTGTTTGCTTACGGCCACAACGAATCCAGGCGCGATTATGACGGGAGACGCGATGCTACTCAATGCAGTTTGTGCCAATTATGGGCGTTAAGATGGCGAGGCCAATTCCGGCGAACATTGACGGGGAGCAACGACCGCACAGACGGAGAACCTTTACCTTGCGTGCAGCATGCTTCTCCTCCCGCAGATTCTGGGCTATGCATTCCTCGATCTGCGGGACATTTTTCTGTGCAGCTCTCCTCTGTGCTTTCGCTCTTCTCGTCGCGCGCTGGCATGTTGATATTACAAAGCTTTTTTATTTGCGCCTATGGGGCAGGAGCTGGCGCCTTTGGGGTCAAACTGCGGAGGCGGAAGATTGGCGCATCAGTCGGCGCTAATATTGGGGGCCGCCGCTGTAGCCACCGTCGCGAGTTCAATTTCAAAGATGGCGTTGAAACGATAGCCCTTTTGTACGGGCCGCCATTGGGAGTGGTGACAGGAGGCTTCCTGGAGCGGCATTGGGGCCTCTACCTTAGGAGCAGGGGCCAGGAGCCGGTGGCGTTGGCGATTGATCCAGGGCCGCGGCATACCAGAACAACTGGCAATGCCCGGCGGTCATGAAACGACCTCCGTTTTCCGCAGGTACAACATCGTTGACGAAGCCGACCTGCTCCGTGCTGCTAACCTGATCGAGGACAAGCGCCAGTCATTCTGCACAGATGATGCACAGTACCACGCAAAACCCTACGATTTACGGCCAAACCGAGGCAAACGCCGCTGATCTGCAATCCGCGGCGCCGCCGCCGTCTTCCCCGGCTCTCGAGGCTACTGAGTTATCAGCTCTTGCGCCGCCTAAAGAAAAGGCCAGTGCGAAGACACCCGAGATGACTCCTTTTATGCGGCAATGGTCCGCCGCCAAAAAGGAGAATCCCGATGCCCTGCTGTTCTTCCGCATGGGCGACTTCTACGAGCTCTTTTACGACGATGCCGTGGTGGCCAGTCGCGAGTTGCAACTCACGCTGACGGCGCGGGATCGCGACCGCCAGGTCCCGATGTGCGGAGTGCCTTACCACTCCGTGGAAAATTACCTCGCCCGTCTGCTGCGAAAGGGCTTCCGAATCGCGATCTGCGATCAGATGGAAGACCCAAAGCTCGCGAAGAAGATCGTCAAGCGTGAAGTCACGCGGGTGCTCTCGCCGGGCACTGCCCTCGATGCGGCGCTGGGACAGGAGCGGAACAATTTTCTGGCAGCGTATTTTGAGACAGGCGGCGTCTCATCCCACCCTGGCGGCAAAGACAAAGATGCCGCCAGGATGGGGCACCCGAATCCGTTATGCGCCATTGCGCTTCTCGATGTCTCCACGGGCGAGTTCCGGACGGCAGAGTACTCCGGCCCCAAGGCTCGGCTGCAGGCTGTGGAGGAACTGGTGCTCGCCGCACCAAGCGAAGTGCTGCTCGCTACGAGCGCACCCATTCCTGCCGAGTTCGAAAAGATTCCCGCGCGGACGCGTGTAGAGGACTGGGTCTGGACGCTAGACTTCGGCGTCCCGCTCGTTGAACGACAATTGCAGGTTCGTTCCCTCGAAGGTTTCGGACTCGTTGGCCATGAAGCTGCCGCGATCGCGGCCGGAGCCGTGCTCCACTACGTGCGCTCGACTCAGAAGAACGAGGCGCTGCACATCGATTCGCTCAAGTTTCAGGAGCACTCAACTGCGCTCGAACTCGACCAGGTGACGGTACGAAACCTCGAACTGGTCGAACCTCTATTTGCCGGCCAAGACGATCGTGCAACGCTCTTCCACACACTCGACGCATGTCAGACGCCGATGGGCAAACGGCTGCTGCGAGCGACAATCCTAAGGCCGCTGATCGATGCCGCCTCACTCAACGCGCGCTATGAGGCAGTCGCCGAAGCGCATCGCGACCTGCTAAGACGCGAGGAGATCCGAAGAGCTTTTGACGGGATTCTCGACCTCGAGCGCCTGCTGGCCCGCCTGAGTCTCGACTCCGCCGGCCCGCGCGATGTACGCGCCCTGGCGGCCAGTCTCGCGCGCCTGCCAGGTCTGAAGGCTGCAACGGAAGTGATGCAGGCTCCGTTGTGGCGCGAGCTGATCGCGCGCCTTGACACGCTTGAGGATGTGACGGCACGGATCGCAACGAGCCTCGTCGCCGAGCCTCCGCTCACGATGGTTGACGGTGGAGCGATTGCTCCCGGGGTGGACGCGGAACTCGATGATCTAAGGTCGATCTCGTCGACCGGCAGGCAGTCGATCGCGGCGATCGAGGAGCGCGAGCGGGCACGAACGGGAATCGGCTCGCTGAAGGTCCGATACAACTCGGTCTTCGGCTACTACATCGAGATTACGAAAGCCAACCTCGCGATGGCTCCGGCGGACTATGAGCGCAAACAGACGCTGGTGAATGCCGAGCGCTTTACCACGCCGGAACTGAAGGAGTACGAGGCCAAGATTCTGACGGCGCACGATGGCTGCATCGAGATTGAAAAGCGTATCTTTGCAGAGTTGCGACGCGCCGTTCTCGAGGCCGCCCGGCGGATTCGCCGCGCTTCAGCAGTTGTTGCCGAAGCCGACCTGTTGACCAACTTTGCTCACCTGGCGGCACTTCGTCAATACGTCCGGCCTGTGCTCACTGACGAGCCCGTGCTAGAGGCCGTGGCGGCACGACATCCGGTCATCGAGCAGTGGATGGAAGAGGCGCGCGAAGGGCGATTCATCGCGAATGACCTTTACCTGAGCGCGAGCGAAGAAGGACCAAGCCTGCTGCTGATCACCGGGCCAAACATGGGCGGCAAAAGCACGTACCTGCGGCAGGCAGCGATGCTGGTGCTGATGGCGCAGATGGGCTGCTTCGTGCCGGCGCAGAGCTTGCGCCTCGGGCTCGTTGACCGGATATACACGCGCATCGGGGCGAGTGACAACGTTGCGCGCGGGCGCTCCACCTTCATGGTCGAAATGACCGAAACCGCGACCATCCTCAACACGGCTACCAGGCGTTCTCTGATCCTGCTCGACGAGATGGGGCGCGGCACGGCGACATTCGACGGACTCTCGCTCGCGTGGGCAACGGTCGAGTATCTTCACGCGGAGACGGGCGCTCGCACTCTTTTCGCAACGCACTATCACGAACTGACGATGCTGGCCGAGAAACTTCCGCACGTTCGCAACCTGCGTGTGGGCGTCAAAGAGAACGCAAGCGGTATCGTCTTCTTACATACAATCGAGCCGGGAGCCGCGAGCAAGAGTTATGGCATCGAAGTCGCCAAGCTTGCAGGCCTTCCGTCCGTCGTAATCGAACGCGCTCGGCACGTTCTGCGACAACATGAAAAGCAGGAGCGGCGGAGCGTACAAGCCGAGACTCATCCGGAGCCGATGCAGTTGACCATCTTCACTCCGCTCTCGCAGCGGATCGTGGACCGTATCGAAGCGGTGGATGTGAATGCCCTCACGCCGCTGCAGGCGCTGAATCTGCTGGAGGAGTTGCAGCAGGAAGTGAAGAAGACAGGGAATAGGGAGTAGCGATTAAGGATGAGAACCGATCTCGAGGATTGGTTTTGAATTGGCCTTGTGAAAGGGCAAGAGTGCTTTTGCGGCCGGAAGAAAGATCGCTTCGTGAAAATGACTTGTATTCGACTGAAAGCTGACGGCTGATATCCGACAAGAAACTGGAGATTTGATGGCACTAACGGTACGACATGCGGCGGGGAGTTTGTTGGTAGTCGGGCTTTCGGGCGCCGAGCTTACGGCGCTGGAGCGCGCATGGCTCAAGCTGGTACGCCCCGCCGGCGTTATCCTGTTTCGCCGCAATATTGTGGACGCAGAGCAGACGCGCGCGCTGCTGGATGAAGCCACGGGCCTCGGTGGCCGACACGCCGTGCGGTGCGTGGATGTGGAGGGCGGAACCGTGAACCGCCTGCGCGATGCGCTCTCTCCCATTGCGTCCGCGCAGGCGGTAGCCGCCGCGGCACGCAAGGATGGGGCAGCCGTGACCTTGGCACGCAAACATGGTGAACTGATCGCCCGCGCAACAAAGGCATTCGGATTCAACACGACCCTCGCCCCGGTGGTGGATCTCACGCTGCCTGAGGCGACCGAGGTGCTGGGTTCGCGAACGACAGGCGCTACCGCGACAGATGTGATGGATTATGCTCGCGAGTTTCTCATGGAGATCGCTGCACAGGGAGTGGTCGGTTGCGGCAAGCACTTTCCGGGACTAGGCGGCGCGACCGGCGATACGCACTTCGTCACGCCCGCAATCGAGCGCACCTTGGAGCAGCTCTGGAATGAAGACGTGGTTCCCTACCGCGAACTGCACAAGCAGATGCCGATGATCATGACCAATCACGCAGCCTATCCACAGACTCCGGGAAAGAACGAGCCGGCCAGCGCGTCGCGATTCTGGATAACCGAGACCCTGCGAAAGAAGATCGGCTACAAGGGCATCATTCTCTCCGATGATCTTGAAATGGGCGGCATTCTGAAGTTCCTGCCCGTTGAGCAGGCAGCAATAGCGGCCGTTCGCGCAGGAACAGACCTGCTCGAAATATGCCACAGCCCCGAGCTGATTCTGCGAACGTATGAAGCCCTGGTCTCGGAGGGCGAACGCTCAGCCGCTTTTCGAACGGTTCTTTTGGCCCAAGCGCAGGAGAGCCTCCGGAAGCGCGCGCGACTCTATGCGCATAGTGAAGCGCGTGCCCTGAACTCGAAAGGACTCGAGAAACTTCGCAGCGACATTGCGAAGTTCAACGAGAGGGTGGCGGGAATCCTGCAGGCGGCAGACAATGCTGCACCGCGAGCTGCATCTCCGGCGGAAGCATCATGAAGCCCAGCGCAATGGTGGTTGCCGGAGTGATGAGCGGAACATCCGCCGATGGAATCGACGTCGCACTCGTGCGCATTGCGCCGCGGAAGAACTCCTTCTGGCCGCAGCTGACGCTGCTCGCGCATGAAGGCTTCCGTTATCCGGTTGCGCTGCGCAAAGCCGTCCTCGCCGCGATGAATGCCACGTCGACCACAACGGCGGAGCTCGCGCGACTGAACTGGCGGCTTGGTATAGCTTATGCCGGCGCGGTCCAGGCGACCATTGACAGGCACAAAACCAAAATTGATCTGATCGGTTGTCATGGACAGACGCTCTACCACCAGGCGCGCTCCGAGAGCTATGCGGGAAAGAGCTTCGCGTGTACCTGGCAGACCGGCGAGGCCGCAGTGATTGCAGCGGAGCTTGGCGTTCACGTTGTTTCGAATTTTCGCACCGCCGATATGGCCGTCGGAGGGCAGGGCGCGCCGCTTGTTCCGCTCCTCGACTTCGCTCTGTTCGCTCATCCCAGGCGTGGACGCGTGCTGCAGAACATCGGAGGCATCGCAAACCTGACTTCCCTGCCGGCCAACGCGGCCGGGGATAGCGTCATCGCCTTCGATACCGGCCCGGGCAACATGATCATCGATGCGCTGGCTCAGAAGCTCTTCGGCAAGCCCTACGATCGCAATGGCTCGATCGCGGCGAAAGGTCAGCTTCTCGAGCCTGTGCTGGCGCAGTTGCTGCGCGATCCTTACTTCAAGCTGAAGCCGCCACGCACAGCGGGCCGTGAGCAGTTCGGCCGAGAGTACGCCGCAAAGTTTCTCGCCGCTTGTCGTCACGAAAGCCGCAAGCCTGAAGACGTGTTGACAACGGCCACGGCGCTTAGTGCCGAGAGCATCGCTCGCAGTTTCAACCAGTTCGTGCTGCCGGCGATGGAAAGCGCGCCGATTGACTACATCGTCTCCGGCGGCGGCGCGCGCAATCGCACGCTGATGAAGATGCTGGGCGACCGGCTCAATCCCTTAGGCTGCAAGCTGGCGACAATCGAACACTTCGGGATGCCCGCAGAGGCGAAAGAGGCTGCAGCCTTTGCGCTGCTCGCTTGGATGACCTGGCATTACCTTCCGGGGAACATGCCAACCGCGACAGGTGCTAAGCGCCCCGCAATTCTGGGACAGGTCAGCTATGCCTAAGTCGCACTGGATCGCTGCGCTTTTCTCAGGTTCCTGCAAGTGACTGACACGTGCAGCAGCTTAAGGTTCGCTTAACAATCTCGATTCAAAGTAAGTACCTGCCCCACTATTACATGCGGGCTTCCGCGCATCGGTTCATAGTTTGACATCATCTTCTCAACCTTTTACGAAGCTGGCTCGTCTACCGAACAGTGAACAAAAGCGCCGCAGGAGATAGGCGCAGAAGCGGATTTATGAAAAGAAAGACTCTGAAACAATCCGGCGCTTTAGCATCTTTCGCGTTGCTATTTGTTCTCGCGATGCACTCGCTCATCGCCAATGCCCAGGCCAACGCCCAGCGTTTTCTGGGGACGATCACCACAATCGCCGGCGACATGCTGACGATCAAGCCGGACTCCGGAGATGCCCGCCAGGTTCAGGTACCCTCATTGGCGGTTCTGAAGAGAATCGCGCCCGGCCAGAAGGATCTCAGCACCGCAGAGACCATCCAGCTAAGCGATCTGACAACCGGCGATCGCGTGTTGGTCAAGCTCGACCCGAACGTAACCGGGACGCCGCAGGTTCTGCAGCTCATCGCCATGAAACAATCCGACATCGCGCAGAAGCAGCAGCAGGAGCGTGATGACTGGCAGCGCAACGGCGTCGGCGGTCTGGTGAAGAGCGTAGACATTGGTTCCGGCGTCGTTGTAGTTACAAGCGGCGCGGGCCCGACCGCGAAGACAATCACAATTCACATCGGCAAAAATGCGCTGCTCAAGCGTTACGCACCGAATTCGATTCGGTTTTCTGATGCGCAGCCGGCACCGATCGAGGAAATCCGCACGGGCGATCAGCTTCGCGCACGCGGACAAAAGAATGCCGATGGCACGGAGATCGATGCGACCGCCGTTGTCTCGGGCAGTTTCAGGAACATCTCCGGCACTGTCAGTTCGATCGATGCGGCCTCCTCAACGCTCTCTGTGAAGGATCTGGTAACCAAGAAGAATGTGACGATTCACATTGCACCGGATGCGCAGATGCGCCGACTGCCCGACATGATGGCGCGCATGATTGCTGCGCGGCTTAAGGGAACGACGCTGGCCGGCTCGGGCGGAGCAGCTGTTACGCAGCAGGGTGGAGCTGGTTCGCCCCCGCCGCAGGCCATGAATGGCCAACCGGGCGGGCAGGGCCCGGGTCAGGGTCGCCCGCGTGGAGATATGGAAACAGTTCTCGACCGTGCGCCCGCGATTCAGCTCGCCGATTTGCAGAAGGGCGAGGCGGTAATGCTGGTCTCAACAGAAGGAACCACGGATGTGACTGCCATCAAGCTGCTTGCGGGAGTCGAGCCGCTGCTCGAAAGCCCCGAGGCATCAAGAAATCTGCTCGCCAACTGGAGCATGGGGTCGGGCGGAGCAGAACTAGCGGGCTCACAATAGGCGATTTTTGAGATTCGGGAATTCAGTGAGGAAGAAGTGTACCCAAGACATCATTGTTTTTTTCATGTCCTGATTGCCCTGGTATTCGCGATGGCAAGCATCGCTGCGCATGGGCAATCCACTCCCCAGGACGCGGCATCCAAGGCAACGATCCACGGTCACATTGCCGATCAAACCGGCGCGCTGATTCCCGGAGCGAAAGTGACCGTCACCTCTGCTAGCGGAAAGATCGCCGCCACCGCGACGGCCGACGCGAGCGGCGCCTACTCCGTGAGCGGGCTTGCGGCAGGCAGTTACATCGTGAGTGCCACATTTTCGGGATTCGCCGACTTTACATCACAGCCGATAGCAGTCACCGCCGGTCAGATCAAGCGCGTCGATATTGCGATGGCAATCGAGGTAGCCCAGCAGAGCGTCGTGGTGACCGATGAATCACCGACCGTGAACGTCGAGGCCGCCGGAAATGCGAATTCGGTGGTGCTGAAGGACAAGGACCTCGATGCGCTCTCAGACGATCCCGATGAGTTGTCGAGTGAGTTGTCGGCTCTGGCGGGTCCGTCTGCCGGACCAAACGGCGGCCAGATTTACATCGACGGATTCACGGGCGGGCAGCTTCCGCCAAAGTCGGCGATCCGCGAGATTCGCATCAACCAAAATCCGTTTTCGGCTGAATTCGACCGGCTCGGATACGGCCGCATCGAGATCCTGACCAAGCCCGGCACCGACAAGCTGCACGGCCAGTTCTTCATTCAGGGCAATGACAGCGCGTTCAACACCGGCAACCCGTTCACGCCGAACATTCCTCCCTATAACCGGATCCAATACAACGGCACGATCAACGGCGCACTGAGCCACAACGCCTCGTTCTTTCTCAGCGTGGAGCAGCGCGACAACCATGATGTGCAGGTTTACAACTACTTCCCTGCCGTGTACGACAGCGCGAGCAATACTTATTCGCTTTCCACATCGCGCGTTTCCGGCACTCAATCAAATCCGCACAATCACATCAACGTAACTCCGCGCATTGACCTGCAACTTGGCCAGAAAGATACCGTAACGCTTCGCTACCAGTTTTATTACGACTCGGAGTCGGGTGATATCACGTCACAGCAACTGCCTACGCAGTCAATGGATAGCCGATCGACCGAGCATACAATTCAGCTCAGCGAGTCCCACATCATCAACGATCACACGGTCAACGAGACGCGCCTCGAGTATCGCCGGCAGATCAACAAGGACACTCCGGTGAACACAGATCCAACGCTTATTGTCAGCGGCAACTTTACAGGCGGCGGTGCGACGGGCCAGTTCTCCACAGACCACCAGGATCACTTCGAACTACAGAACTACACAACGATGAGCCTGGGCAGGCACGCCCTGAAGTTCGGCGCATGGTTGCGCGACAACCGCGACGCCACCTCGGCATATTCCAATCACAACGGAACTCTGGTGTTCAATGACGCCGGGTACATCAAGGCGCTGAACACGCTGGCCGCCGGTGGAAATCTGAATTCGATCGGAACGGGCTCCGCAACCAGCGCCGGGCTCACGAGCTTGACGATTACCGCCGGTCAGACGGACTACAAGGCCAACGTCCTTGACGGTGCGCTGTTTGTGCAGGACGACTGGAAGGTGAATCCGAGGCTGACACTTTCGGGCGGTCTTCGTTGGGAGGCGCAGAACCATATTGCTGACCACAACGACTGGGCTCCGCGCGTTGCGATGGCGTATGCGCTCGATGCCAAGGGAAACAAACCGGCGAAAACGGTTCTTCGCGCAGGTTTCGGCATGTTCTATGACCGCTTCAACATTAACAATGTGATGACGGCGACGCGGCAGAGCGTGACTTCGAACCAGGTCCAGGTGACAACCAATTCGCCAAGTTGCCTGAACGGGACAAGTCTCACGAGCGTGGATTTTTCGGGATGCCTGCCGGCAACCCTGGAGCCGAACTCGCAAAGCACGGTCGTGCAGATCTCACCGACGTTCCACGCGCCATACTCCGAGCAGATCGGCGCGAGTATCGAGCGGCAGTTGACCAAGACAACCACCTTCACCGGAACCTACCTGCACACCTTTGGTGTGCATCAGCTGGTGACGCGCAATGCAAACGCCTACCTGCCCGGCGAGTACGTGGTCGGCGCAGAGACTCAGCCCGCGAACCGTCCGAATCCCACGCTCGGCATCATCAATGAGTTCTATCCCGAGGCGGTGTACAAGCAGAACCAGATGATTCTGAATGTGAATGCCCGGATATCGCCGAAGTTCAGCCTGATGGGCTTCTATAACCTCTCGTTTGCGAACACTGATGGCGCCGGCGGATATGCGTCGAATGCGTACAACCTGAGCCAGGATTACGGGCGTGCAAGCTTCGTGGCGCGAAACATGCTGTTCCTCATGGGCAACTACACGGCTCCGTGGGGGGTTCGTTTGAATCCGTTTCTGATTGCGAATTCCGGCCGCCCATTCAACATCATTTCTCCTTACGATCTGACCGGCGACAACTACCTCAACAGCAGGCCGTCGGAGGTGGATGCGTCGAACTGCACGGCGGGATCTACCCAGTTCTACTCAACTTCGTTTGGCTGCCTCAATACGCTCCCGGCGGCGAACGAAACGCTCTTGCCGATGAACCTTGGTACTGGGCCGACGGCAGTCGCGTTCAATCTTCGCGTGAGCAAGGCCATCGGAATCGGTCCGAAGATCGAATCGGCAGGCAGACCGAACACGGGCCAGGGCGGTCCGGGCGGCGGCGGTCCGCCTCCCGGCGGAGGTCGCGGAGGCCCCGGTGGTGGTGGTCCCGGTGGCGGACTCGGACCTGGCGGACTTGGCGGAGGAGGGATGCGCGGCGGGGGCGGCATGTTTGGCGGGTCCAGCTCCGGGAGCAAGTACACATTGAACTTCAGCGCGCAAGCATTGAACCTCTTCAATAACATCAACTACGGAACGCCGGGCGGCACGGTGGGATCGCCCAACTTCGGGCAGTCTACGTCGCTGGCCGGCCGCCCCTTCTCGAGTGGTGCCGCGGTACGATCAATCTTCCTGCAGGCAGTGTTCTCGTTCTGAAGGTGAGTTCACGGCGAAAATGAGGTGTAGTGCGAGAAGATTTGTCACCAAGGACTGTCATTCCGACCGCCCCTGACGCGACACGTTCTTTGGCCGGCCATGCGCCCTCACCCCGAGAAGGAGAGGCTCGCCTAGCGCTCAGACATTTGATCTACCTATGAGGTCGCCGAAGCGATCACGCGGAATCACAAACGATATCGCTGCACGAAAACCGAGCGGTCCGCACAAGCCAACAACATTTTCCTGCCATCGGGAGTGGTGCCCATGGCGGCCGTCAGTTCGATCACTCCAGCTGAGATGCCAGAAAAGCTCGCAGGAAGTCCTCGTAATTCTCAGGCGTGGCCCGCGCAACGAAACGGCTACGATCGGACAGCGGTGTCGGAGATTCAGGCATCGCTACGGCTTACCACTGAACCCACTGGCAGAATCTCCAGCGGTTTTGTTTAGAAGGTGTCGCGGCAACTAGGAAAAAGGAGCCAGCAGCTTCATCAGCCCCCGCGGCTTGAGATCCGGCGCAAGGAACTTGCACTCGGCAAGCTCAGTCGCGCAGATGGCGTCGGCAGCGATGTGGCCGGAGCGGGCCGCGCTCTCCATCGTTGAGGGCCAGCCGGTGGAGACCCAGTCCCCTGCGAGAAAGCAATTGGGCCACGGAGCCGCCGTGGGCGGTCTTACCCCGTCGATCCCTGGAGGCACTCCAAAAGTCGCGCGGACTTCCTTGACCAGCGCAGCCTTCTCCAGCTTTGCTCCCATGACCTCCGGAAAGAATTCGGCGAGTTCGCCGAGTGCCTGATCGATGGCCTCGTTGCGTTCGCGCGCGGCGAAGGCTCGGGAAGCCGACTGAACAAGCTCGAGGTAGCTGCCTTTGTAGTTGCGCCAAGGCTGCAGAACGCTTTTGTTGTACATCCAGTGAATCTCGCGATCGAGCAGAACGGCGTGAGGCAGGTCGGTAATCTCGCGATCGAACCAGAGATGCACACTGCAGATTGGCCAGTGTGTGAAGGCCTCAGTCTGGCGTGCGAGTTCTTCCGCATGCTGCGCAGGCGGCAGATTCGGCAGGAGTTTCTGCATGGCCTCGAATGGAAGCGCGATAACAAGGAACTCGGAGACGAGCGTGCCGTTGCGGGTGTGCACGGACCACTCGGCGACGTCTTCGTCCCACTCCGCCGATTCGACGTTGGCATTCAACTGAACAGTCGAGCCTCGCTCCTCGAGGAAGGTCTTGGCCGATCCGTAGAGTTCACTGATCGGAACAGAACTCATGCCCATGGCGCCCGCCTGCGCGGAGTTCATGAAGAGCTCGCGGATGACCTTGGCGGCGTAGGGGACCGAAATCGCATCGAGATCGGCATTCAGCGCGCTGGCGATAACCAGCCTCCAGAAACGTTCAATTGCCCCTGGAGTCTGCTTGTTTCGGCGAAGCCATTCAGCAAGTGTCTCCGTGGATTCAGGCGCAATGGGCCGCATCATCGCCTGGAATCCGCGGCCGAGTGCGAGCTTGTCTTCGCGTGAAAACGCAGGTGCCGAGAGCAGCTTTGGCAGGCCGTGCAGAGGCGCAGGGAGCCACGACGGACCGAGGAGCGAACGACGCCCGCCGGGTTCGATCATCGTCATCCCGGTGGTCCAGTGAATCTTCTTCTCAACCCCGACGCGGCGGTAGAACCCGATGAGATTGGTGCAGCAGCCGAAGAGCACATGCTGGCAATTGTCGATGACCTCGTTAACGCCGGGATGCAGATAGGACGAAGCACGGCCGCCAAGGTATCCACGGCGCTCGACGAGCTGCACGCGATAGCCGGCTTCGGCAAGGGCGCACGCGGCGCTCATGCCGGCGACGCCTCCGCCAATGACGGTGACGGTCTTCGCTTCGAGTTGTTCCGGCGGTGCCTGCAAGTTCTCCTCTGCGGCGGAAGCAGGACGCTATGCGGTCACGATCTCGCTGAAATCCGCGATTCCCGAAAAGCCCTTCAGCACGCTGTCGATGAGCCCGAGGTGTGCACCGCGCACCTGCGCATCCGGATCGAGAACCATGACCTTGTCGAAGAAGGCATCCACGACCGGCCGCAGAGTAGCGATCTTCGCCAGCGCCTCCCCGTACGTGCGCTCCAACCGCAGCTTCGCAACTTCGGGAGCCAGGGCTACTGCCGCATCCTTCAGCTTCTGCGCCTCGGGAGCCAGCTTTACAGCATCGGGAGAGCCGACGTCAAACTTCTTTTCCGCTGCCTGCCGCAGGATGTTGTTGATCCGCTTGAATGCCGCCGACACCGCTTCAAAATCTGCCGACGTCCGTGCCGCGGTCAGCGCCTCGGCTCTCGCGATCGCATCGCGAACATCGTCCGCATCCGCCGCCAGCACTGCATTCACCACGTCGTACGAGAACCCGCGCACATCCTTCAAATAGAAATTGAGCCGCTCGCGCAGAAACGCCAGCACCTCGCGCTCATTCACGTCGTCTGTCAGCGCCGAGTGCGCCACCTCGCTGAGCTTCAGCCGCAGGTCCGACTCGGCCAGAATCTTCACGATCGCATTTGCAGCGCGCCGCAATGCAAAAGGGTCCTTCGACCCCGTCGGCTGCAATCCGATCCCAAACATCGAAGCAATCGTCTGAATGCGATCCGCCAACCCCAGCAACTGCCCTTCAACCGAAACCGGGATATCGTCTTCAGTCGAGGCCGGCGTGTACTGTTCATAGATGGCCAGCGACACATGCTCGCCCAGTCCCTGTGCACGTGCATACAGCCCGCCGACGATCCCCTGCAGCTCCGTAAATTCCTTCACGAGCTCTGTCGTCAGGTCCGTCTTCGCCAGCCGCACCGCGGTCGTCAGGCCTTCGCTGTCGTGCTTCACACCGGCCCTGGCCGCAAGCTCCGACAAGAAGCTCGCCGATTCCAGGTTCTCTTCCGTCTTCCAGTGATACGAGCCCAGCTCCTTCTGGAACGTCACTGCCTTCAGGCTCTCGACGCGCTCGGCCAGCGGAACCTTCTGGTCGAAGTCCCAGAAGAAGCGCGCATCCTTGAACCGCGCTCGTAGTACGCGCGCATTGCCGTGCCGGATCACCGCCTCGCCCTCTTCATCGGCCTTCGTATTCAGCACCGCCAGAAAGTGCGGAGCCAGCTTGCCATTCGCGTCCTCGACGGCAAAATACTTCTGGTGATCGCGCATTACCGTCACCAGGACTTCTTCCGGCAGCGCCAGGTACTCCTGTTCGAAGTCACCCAGGATCACCGTCGGCCACTCCGTCAGATGCACAACCGTCTCGACCAGCGCTTCATCTTCGCGCCATCGCGCTCCGGCAACCGTGCGTGTCGCCTTGTCCAGCGCCTTGCGGATCACCTGGCGCCGCTCGGCGACATCCACAATCACACTCGCACAGCGCAGCGCCTCAGCATGTTCCTTCGCCGACCCGATCACGACCGGCGCATCCCCATGCAAAATCCGATGGCCGCGGCTCGTGTTCCCCGCCGCGATGCCGGCAATCTCCAGCGGCACCACAGCCGTGTCCAGCATCGCCACAACCCAGCGAACCGGCCGAACAAACCGCTCTGGCTTGCCCGCGCGCCAGTACATATTTTTGGCCCAGTAGATGCTCAGCACTTCCTTCGGCAACTCGGCGGCTATCACCTGCGGTGCGGTCACTCCCTTACGCCTGATCGTGGCTCCCACATACTCGCCCTTCGCCGTCGTCACCTTCTCTAGCGCATTTACCTCCACGCCCGCCTTCTTGGCGAACGCCTCCGCAGCCTTGGTAGGATCGCCATCCTTGAACGCCACGCTCCACGACGGTCCAGTCAGCGTCTCTTCCACATCGGCCTGCGCCGCGCGCACGCCCTCGACCGAAATACCCAGTCGTCTTGGCGTCGAGAACGTCTTCACCGCCGCACCATCTTCCAGAAGCCGCTCGCGGCCAAGCAGATCCTGAACGCGCCGTCCCAGTTCGGCCTCGGCCCCCGCAATCATGCGGGCCGGAACTTCCTCCAGCCCGATTTCCAGTAAAAGGTCAGACATGAAATCGATTCTTTCCTGAGAGCCATTAGCTGTTAGCTTTTAGCTCTTAGCTCTTCATCAGCAATTGAAACTGCTCAAGCTCGCGACCGCCGATGCACTTCTTTCCGTTGCCTGAGGGCACTTCCGCAACGTCCCGAGCAAAGGCTAAAAGCTAATAGCTAAGAGCTCGGTGCAACCTGCTGCGCCGCGTACGCCTTCGCCACACCCACTGCCAGCGCCCGAATCCGCCCAATCACGCCCACGCGCTCCGTCACGCTGATCGCTCCGCGCGCATCCAGAATGTTGAACAGGTTCGAGCACTTCAGCGCCAGCTCATAGGTAGGCAGCAGCGGGTAGCGCTTCTTTTCCACTGCACTCGCTGTCTCGCTCGCCATCACCTCGTTCGCACACTTCAGCAGATCGTGCGCCTCGGCTTCATACAGTCTGAAGTGCTCCCACAGCTTAGGCACCTCGGCATTCTCGAAGTTGTAAACCGAGAACTGCAGTTCCTCTGCCAGCCGCACTTCGCCGTATGTCACCGGCTCGCCCGTCTCCGGATCGCGTGCCCACACGATGTCGTAGATCGAGTCCACATCCTGCAGAAACTGCGTAATGCGCTCGAGTCCATAGGTCAGTTCTGCGCAGATCGGATCCAGATCCAGCCCGCCGCACTGCTGGAAGTAGGTGAACTGCGTGATCTCAAGCCCATCGAGCATCACTTGCCAACCCACACCCCACGCGCCGCCCGCAGGCCACTCCCAGTTGTCCTCTTCAAACTTAATGTCATGCTTTGAGAGATCAATCCCAATCGCCTCGAGTGATTGAAGATACAGCTCCTGCACATTCACCGGAGGCGGCTTCAGGATGAGCTGAAACTGCGTGTGCTTGAACAGCCGGTTCGGGTTCTCGCCGTAGCGTCCGTCCGCGGGTCTGCGCGATGGCTGTGCATAGCCCACCCGGTATGGCTTCGGCCCCAGCACGCGCAGAAACGTCTCCGGCGCCATCGTGCCCGCACCTACCTCAACGTCGTACGGCTGCTGCAGCACGCACCCGCGCTCGGCCCAGAAGCCTTGCAGCCGGAACAACAGATCCTGAAACGTGAGCGCTGATTTTGGATGAGAAGAAGTTACGCTTGAAGCCACAATCCATTCTCTTTCGCTGGAACTAAGAGCCAGTTTACCAGCAGGTCCTGACCGAAATGATTGCCGCAGCGGCCGCCTGCTATACTTCCCCGCATCCCGAGGTCATCTCCGTGCAAGCCAATTCCGACGTGGTCATTCGCGCCGCCACACCGCAGGACGCACCCATCTGCGGCGAGATCTGCTATCGAGCTTTCTCCACCATCAACGCCGCCCACAACTTTCCATGTGACTTCCCCAACGTTGAAGTTGCCATCGGCATTGTCACCGCTATCTTCTCGGCGCCCGGCCTCTACTGCGTTGTCGCGGAAAGCAGCGGCCGCGTGATCGGCTCGAACTGCCTCGACGAGCGGGCCATCATCCACGGGGTCGGCCCTATCACCGTCGATCCTGCTGCTCAGAATCGCGGCGTGGGCCGCTTGCTCATGCAAGCCGTCATGGATCGCTCACGCGACCGCGGGGCTGCCGGCGTCCGTCTCGTGCAGGCCGCCTTTCACACCCGCTCGCTCTCGCTCTACGCCTCCCTGGGTTTCGATATTCGCGAGCCTCTCGCGGTCCTACAGGGCCGCACGCGAGGGCGCAGCATCCCCGGCTGCACCGTCCGCCACGCCACTGTCGCCGACCTTGACGCCTGCAACGCACTCTCGCTCCGCATTCACGGATTCGACCGCGGCGCCGATCTCGCCCATTCCATCCAGCAAGGCTCGGCGCTTGTGGTTGAGCGCGCCGGCCGCATCACCGGCTACACCTCGAGCCTCGCCTTCTTCGGTCACACCACTGCCGAATCGAATACCGATCTCGAGGCCCTGCTGGCGTCGGTCGACTCCTTTGGAAGCCCCGGCATCCTGCTCCCCACGCGCAACACCGAGCTCTTCCGGTGGTGCCTCGCGAACGGCCTCCGCGTAGTCGAGCCCATGAGCCTCATGTCCATCGGCCTCTACAACGAACCCTCGGGCGTATTCCTGCCATCGATTTCGTTTTGATGCAAAAAGAACTGCTGTCAGAATTCGTCGACCGCGCCAGCAATCGTCCCGGAGGGACGGCAGGAAAATAGTCCCGGGGGAAACCCGGGGGTAGGCTGCGACCGAGTCCATCGCGTCCCGGAGGGCTCTGCGATTTTGTGCATGCACAGCATCACCCCACGTATTCGCATCCTTTCTGGGTGCGGCACATCGACGGTAATTTTCGAGCTCCTCAAACGCGGCCAATCGCGCGAAGTCAAACCGTAAGAGATTTCGAATAGATAGCCGCCGGGCGATTGCGGGCGTAGTAGTGATCGGCTCGGCCGGTGCTTTGGTAGCCGAGGCGTTCGTAGAGCCGGATGGCCTCTGCGTTCTCCAGGTCGACGTGAAGCCAGATCGCAACGGCGCGCTCGGCGTTGGCTGAGCCTTCGAGGCGTCGGAGGAGTTCGGCGCCGATGCCGCGGCCACGCCATGCCGGAAGAACCTCAAGGGTGGCGATGTAGGCGAAGACACCTGCAGCCTGCTGTGCCCACTCGAGGATTGCGAAACCGACGATCCTGCCCCTCTCCTCGGCAATCCAGGTTGCAGAATCACTAGAGCCGATCAGGTCGCGCATGTAGCGCCGCGTGAAGCGCTGGGGCGGCGCGAAACAGACCTCTTCAATCGCGTAGAGTTCATCGAAGTCGCCGCGCTCGAAGAGGTGATAGTACACGGGGAAAGCAGGATCCGTCTTCGAAACGTTCAACAAGTCCTTCTCCGGCTCGATACTGCCGTTTTTATCACCTTTTCCGAGGAAGCGCACGTTCCCGAGGAATGCGGAAATCCGGGCCGGACCACCGAACGCTCCTTCATAAAGCAAGCAAGGCGCGGTCGATCGCACCGCGCCTTTCCTGGTTGTACCATCGTTCGTCCGAAAGCTAGTACCCGTAACCGTACGGCATCATGGGGCGATACGCGGCGACGGTGTTTGGGTAAATGACAGGACGCTGCGGCGGGGGCGACCACATCGCTACCGCCGGCGGCGCATACATGTATACGGGAGGCGGCGGAGCGTAATAGTAGTACACCGGCTGTGGTACCGGCATGTACACGGGAACAACTGGCATGTACACAGGCATCGCAACAGGCTGAGCATACGACTGCTGCGGTGGCGCCTGATACGCCGGCTGGTAGGCCGGCTGCGGCGGGTCATACTGTGCAGCCTGCGGTTGAGGGCGTACTGGCGGCGGATCATTGTAGGCGGCCGGTTCGCGGCGATAGAGGCCTGAAGGATCGCGGTCAGGTTCGTCCGTGATCGGTACTTCCATGTCATCCATGACCTTCACAACGAGCCGCGTCTCGGTTTTCAAGGTAGGTCGCGGTCCGCGCCTCGGTAGGTTAAGCAGATCGATCGGCCACAGAATCGGGATACACCACTCCACGATGTCGCGAGTGCGGTGTCCCTTGCCTAGAATCCGCCCTTGCTGATCCACCTGGTATCCGGGAACGTCGACGACTCTAGCCGAAACCGGGATAATGGTGCGTGGCTCGACCACCATGCGGTCGAACCTCAGCTCCATCCACCCCTTTCCGACAAAGTGTCCCGGATCCTTGTAGTCTTCAAAGCGGCCCTCAAGAAAGCTGTCGAAAGGCAGCCGCGCGCTGCCGTTCCGCGTCGTGATCCCAACCGAGCAGAGAACGGGATCGCCGATCGCCGCCGTCTTTGAGGAGAGCTTTGTTTCTGAAACTGTGCAGTTGATGAGTGAGCCGGCCGGCACGATCTGCCTGGCGGCGGCATAGGCGTTAAGCGTTGGACAGAGCAAGAGTGTACTGAGAGCGAGTGAAACGCTCTTCATGGGAGGCCTCCTGGTCCCGAACAGACTCGCGTCCGACAGACTCCCGGACGAGAGTCAGCTAGATTTGCAGTGAATTTCACCGGGAAACCGAGCAGTCGTGCCTTGCGTTACATCGAGAAGTCGTGCAGGCCTCGCTTAAATTGAAGCGCAGCTCAAGTGGTGAGTGCCGATTTTGGATCGGATTTGCCACAGGGGAACCTTGCACGGAGACAGAAGGAGAGCCTGACCTGCTCGGAACCACAATGGCTGTTGCAGGATTCTGATGCAAAAAGTGCAGAATCCGTTGACAGGCGAAGACACCGGTGATCATGGAAAGTTGCGGCGATGCAGAATTATTTTCGGAAGGTGTGCCCCGTTCATCGCAGCCTCATCGCTATGAGCGAGGCCTAGGATGCCGGGCCCATGCCTCAGGACCACCAAACTAGAGTGGGTGCGTCTCCTTCTTTTGGAGACCTGGGAAACAATAGACCTCAATCATTCCGCTTCTTCGTTTCGTGTCCGGACCGGTAAGCGTCCTCCACGCCGTGCGGCCGTCCACTGCGACTCTATCTCACTGTTCCTTCGATCCCAGCCGCATAAGGCGCCGAAAGCCGCGTGGTCCATTGACAAGCAGATGCTCATTCTCGGGCATCACCACGTATCCTCCCACGAGCAGGTTGTACCTCCGCCGAATGCGCTCAGGAGCCGATTAGATGAGTTCACGCGCCGTAGCGGTATTCAGGTATGGGAACCGGTGATAACAACTAAAGTCAGGAAATGGAAATTCCCCGTATGACTGGATGCGAACAATTCCGCGCGGCATTTTGGCACAAGGAAATCTCTGGGTAGTGCTTGATCTCCCAGGTCCCCAGAAGAACGAGACCCGGGGCACGCAAGCTCGTGTTGTGAAACAAACAACGCCGGGATGTGTGTGCCCCGGTCTCATCCAGCTATATGGGATCCCTATTCCGAATCTACTCGTACCGCAGCGCCTCGATCGGATCGAGGTTCGCAGCGCGGATCGCTGGAATCATCCCGCTGACCAGGCCGGTCACTACGAGAATGAACGTTGCGACGATGACCGAGCTGGGCGAGATCAGCAGGCGAATGTCCGCGTCCTCGGCGTGGAGCGCGAGTTCGCTGTAGAACGGTATCCGCCCGACCAGAATCGAAATGAGGTATGCCAGTCCAATGCCGCTGATGCCGCCGACGCCGGTGATCACCATCGCCTCAGCAAGAAATTGCGTTAGGATGTGGCGCTTGCGCGCGCCCAATGCTTTCTCTACGCCGATCTCGCGTGTACGTTGCTGCACGGCCACCAGCATGATATTCATCAGACCGATGCCGGCGATACCCAGCGTAAGGGCTCCGACAAGTGAAAGTAAGACCTGAAGCGCCAGCGACAAAATACTGAATTGATGCAGCTCTGTCATCAGATTGGCAACGTAGATTGCGTTGTGGTCCGAGGGCCTGAAGTGATGCGCCACGCCCAGCGCGTTGCGCATGTTCTGCTCGGCAAGCTGGTAGTTGCCCTGGTAGTTGAACCAGATCCCGCCGAGATATTTCGTGTCGGTTAGATCGCTCATGGTGCTGAACGGGACGTAGATCTGCCGGTTGCGATCGTTGTCCTCGCCCTCCTGCATCTTCGGGCTGAGCACGCCAATGATCGTGAACAGTACGCCATTGAGCCGGATTGTCTCCCCAACCGCCCAGCCGCCAGAGTAAAGCTTGGTCTTGGCTTCCGAACCGATAACGCAGACATGTGCGCGCTGCTGCTCCTCCTGGCCATTGAAGAAACGCCCTGCATCGGTGTCGAGCTTCCAGACGTCCTGAAATACCGGCATCACGCCGTTCACCGTCCAGGTGTAAGTGTGCAGGTCATTCTGCACATTCACATCTTTGTACACGGCCGGCGAGATGTGATTGATGCCGGGGACGGCAGCGATCAGGCGGTCCACGTCGTCCTGGGTGAACTGCACTTTCACCCCGGACTTCTCGCCGCCAGCCTGCTCGCTTGTCCGTCCCGGAAAGACGCCAATGATATTGGTTCCCCACTGCGCGAAGATCGCCTCGATTGCCCGGCTGAAACCCGCTCCGTAGGCCAGCAGCAGCACGACCGTCGCAATACCCCACGCCATCCCAACCATGGTGATGGCCGTGCGGCGGCGGTTGTAGATCATCGCCTCCCACGCCTGGCCTAGTATGTCCTTGAGCATTTCCACTCCTAGCTGTTAGCTATGAGCTTTTAGCTATTAGCCAGCTAAGAGCTAACGGCTAATAGCTAACAGCCGCCTGTCAGTCCCTTCTCAGCGCCTCCACAGGATCTAGCTCCGCCGCTTTTCGCGCCGGATATATACCCGCCACAACCCCGCTAAGCACCAGCGTCCCCATCGCCAGGGCAGCCGACCAGGGCACCAGCCGCGGCGGATCCCAGCCCGGCATCTTCCCGGTCAGCAGAGCCTGCAGTGCTGCCATCAGCGCCGCCGAGAACCCAATCCCAATCGCACCACTCACGCCGGTCAGCAGGAGCCCCTCCCAGAAAAACTGGCCCAGGATGCTGCCTTTTGTCGCTCCCAATGCTTTGCGCAACCCGATCTCATTGGTCCGCTCCGTCACGGCCACGAGCATGATATTGATGATCCCCACGGCGCCGAGGCCGAGCGTAACGATCCCGACTCCGCCGAGGAAGACGTCCATCGCCGTAAAGATCGCGCCGACCATCTTCATCTCCCGGATCGTGTCCCATTCCTGAAACGCGTCCTTCATCGATGGATCGAATCCGTGGCGCCCAGCGATTACCCGATGCACGGCCGCAACCGCTGCGGTGGCATCGCCCTTTTTCGCCGGCTGGTACTGGATAGACGTCAGCGCATCCTGGGCAATGTTGTCGCCCTTCAGCGGAAACAGCTCGTGCATCGTTGTAACCGGAATGTAAACCTTCTGATCGTCCCAATCCTGATTGCCGCGACTGATCTTCTCGACCGAACCGATGATCTTGAACTCCGTGCCGTTGACCGTGATCGTCTCACCCACCATAGGCCTCCCGGGGAACAGCAGCATCGCGGCCTTCGCTCCCAGCACCGCCACACGGCGGCGGTCAGTCACATCCGCGTCATTCAGGAAGCGCCCCTGTGCCATGGGAATGAAACGAACGACGGGATAGTTGGGCCAGACGCCCATCACGTGGCTCGAGGTGTTGCTGAACTGGCTCACCTCGTAAAGATCCGAGCGCGACAGCTCCACAGTCACGCCGCGCAACTCCGGCAGCTGCCTCATCTGCTCGGCATCGCGGAGCGTCAGCTGGTAGGGACGCATCCCCGTGTGCTGGTTGGCGACGGCGGGGATGGTCCCGTTCCACATCAATACGACGTCATTGCCGAACTTCGCCAGGTTCCGCTTCTGTCCCGACCGGAACCCCTCGCCCAGGCCGATCAGCACCAGCAGCGAGCCCACTCCCCACGCAATTCCAAACATGGTGAGAAAGCTGCGCAGCTTGTTGGCCGCGATGGCCCGGAAAACCTCGCTGAGCGTGTCCTGAAAGCTCTGCATACCCCTTCGACGCTTCCCTTTCCTGTTTGGGCGCCTGTACGGCAACTAAGATTGCTTTCAGGCCAAGTAGTGTCTGACGAATCGTCGACGGACTCGCTTCGTGTCAAGGCGCGACTTTAGTCGTGCCAAGGGTTCTGCCAAAAATGACTTGGGCTTTAGCCCCTGAGAGATCTTCAGCCCCACCTGCGGGATTCGATTCGTGAGTCATTGCATAGGCCTCTTGCCAGCCTCTTGATTGACGGCCTGATTCAGAGTACGTTTCCTATCGGAATCCGGTTCCGTCTCCGGTTCCTTTCTCAGGTTAAAAGCATGGAATCCATCGGCCATACGGCAGAAACCGTCGCTCAGGCATTCATCCGCGCCATCAACCGGCAGGACGTCGACCGGCTGGTCCAGCTGATGTCGCCTGCGCACCGCTTCATCGACTCGCTCGGCAACGTTGTCGAGGGTCGCGACAAGATACGCGAGGGCTGGGCCGGCTACTTCCGCATGGTGCCCGACTACTCCATCGCCATTGAGGAGTACTACCCCGCAGACAGCTCTTCGCTCGTGGAGGGTGACGCCGATCCGGTCGTGATCATGCTGGGTCTGGCCTCGGGCACGTACACGCGCGACGGCAAGTTGCGCCCTGAAAATCGCTGGCAGACGCCGGTTGCAATCCGGGCCCTGGTGGAAGACAGCCTTGTTGCCGAGTGGCGCGTCTATGCCGACAACGAGCCGATCCGGAAGGTGATGGCGGCCGGGAAATAGTCTCTCAACTCAACCGATCGCTCTGCGGGTCCGACAAGTGCCTCAGGAAGAGGAGTTCGTGCGGGCAGTGCGCCGGCACAGATCACGGAATGAACTTCCGCTCCCCGTTAAACTGGAACCATGATCCGGGTCCTACGTCCTGTCCCGGTCGATCGGCTGAAGCTGCTCGTGTTTGATCTCGACGGCACGCTGATCGATTCGGCGCAGGATCTGTGCAACAGTGTGAACGCAACGCTCGAGCAGTTCGGGCGTTCGCATCTGCTCGATGAAACCATCGCAGGCTACATCGGCAATGGCGCGCTTATGCTGGTACGGCGAGCATTCGCCGCCGATGACGGCAAAGAACCGGGCGAAGAATTGCTCGCCGATGCCTACAAGTTTTTCCTCGACTACTATCGCCAGCACAAGCTTGACTACACATACGCGTACGAGGGCGTGCTGGAGGCTCTCGACGCGCTGCAGAAGGTACACGACCAGGCGGACGCTCCGCCGCGCGCGATGGCCGTGCTCACCAACAAGCCTGTGCGTCCGGCGCGCGCCATCTGCGAAGCGCTCGGCCTCGCTCCCTACTTCCTCAACATTTACGGCGGCAACAGCTTTGCGACGAAGAAGCCGGATCCGGAAGGCCTGTTCACGCTGATGAAGGAAGCCCAAGCAAAGCCGGAGCAGACTGTGATGATCGGCGACAGCCAGGTGGATGTGATGACCGCGCGAAACGCGGGCGCGTGGTCGATCGGCTGCACATTTGGCCTCGCGCCGGGAAGCCTTGAAATCATCCCGCCGGACGTGCTCGTCGACTCTCCGGTTGACTGGACAGCCGCATTGAGTCCTGCGAAAATCGATTCATAGCGTTGTCCCCCAAAATGACTGTTTTGTTGCGCTGCAATGTGCTCGGTAGCACAGCGTAAAGTTCGATCACAGTCTAACTCTCGACAGATTCGACCCCAGAGTCTTCAACGACGGCGGAAACCCTCCGGGTGCGTCGTTTGGGTGGACTCAGGTGCCGTTCTTCAGTCGTTGTTGGAGATTCGCATGTTGCGCTTTTCTGCCTTGGCTGTTTTGCTCTTTTCCCCTGCCGCCATTCTTGCATGGACCTCGCCCGGTTCAAGCACAAGGCCTGCCCCCATTGCCACGGTTCAGGGAGTCGTCGCCGACCCGACCGGTGCGATTGTGCCCAATGCTGAAGTCGATCTTATCGATACCGACGGCTCCGTCGCGGGCAGCACGAAGTCAGGCGGCGATGGCAACTTCCAGATGAGTGCACCGCATGCCGGCAGCTTCACTCTGGTCATTTCAGAACAGGGATTTGAAACCGTACACTTGCCCGTTACGGTAAAGCCAAGTGTGGTTTCCCCTGCGGCTCCAGCCGTGAATGTGATGGCCGCTCCGTTGCATATCACGCTGCCGATCGCGGCGGTCGCAACCAACGTGCGCGTCAACGCCGATACCGATGAGGACCTGACGGCTCCTGAGGAGAATCGCGACTCCTCGGTTATGACTGCGTCCGATTTGAAAGCGTTACCAATCTTCGACAACGACTACGCGACGGCAATGAGTTCCTTCCTTGACGACAGCGCGACTGGGACCGGCGGCTCTGGTCTGATGGTCGACGGCGTTGAGTCCAATCGGGCCACTGTCTCTGCCTCGGCAGTACAGGAGGTGCGGATCAACCAGGATCCGTACTCGGCGCAATATTACTGGCCTGGCCGCGGGCAGATGGAGATCATCACCAGGTCCGCAGCCGACCACTATCATGGACAATTCAATTTTCTCTTTCGCGACTCGGCGATGAATGCGCAGAATGCGCTGGCGCCGTCGAAGCCGTTCGAGCAGCGTCGTGTCTACGAGGGCCATCTCACCGGCCCGATCTTCTTCGCAAAAAAGAGCAGCTTCCTAGCGAGCTTTAACCGCGCCGAAGAAGACCTCAACTCTGTTGTCAATGCGACGGTGCTTTCGACCTCCAATAATCCAACCGGTCTTTTCCAGGCCAATGTGCCCTCGCCCACGCGCGACACCGAGTTCAGCCTTCGCGCCGCTCATCAGTTCGGCGACAAGTATTCCGCCTATGCGCAGTACAGCTACGAGGACTGGACCGGCCAGAACCAGGGAGTCGGCGGTCAGGCCCTGGCGAGCGCCGGCTATAACAGCCAGTACCACGAAGACGACACCGTGGTTCACGTCGACTCGACACTCTCGCCGATTCTGCTGAATCAGTTCTCCGTCGTGGGCGAGCACGATTTCAACCGCCACACCAACGTCGTCGAAGCACCTCGCGTCTCAGTGGCGGGCGACTTCGTCGGCGGCTCCGCGCAGGGCGACTACCTCAGCACCGAATACAATTTCCGCATCAGCGACATGGTGACGTGGTCGCGCGGCCGACACACGATCAAGTTCGGCGCAGGCATTCCGCACATCAGCCGGCGCGCCTTCGATGACAATACCAACGCCCTCGGCTCGTACACCTTTGGGCCGACACTCGCCTCCGACGGCATCACCGTCCTCCAGTCAGCGCTCCAGAATTACTCCAACAATCTGCCATCTGCCTTCACGCAGAACACCGGCGACGTGCACTTCATCTATCACCAGCAGGAGATGGGCGCGTTCATCCAGGATCAGTTCAAAGTGAACGACCGCTTCTCGATCTCGCCCGGCATTCGCTACGATTGGCAGAATTTCCTCGCGACGAAGCGGCTTGGGTTTGCGCCGCGCGTCTCATTCGCTTATGTGCTCGACGAGGACTCGAAAACAGCTGTGCGCGGCGGTGGCGGCATCTACTACGACCGTTTCGGCTCCGGGCCGCTCCTCGATCTCGCGCGGTATGAAAATGCTCGAAGGCGCTCGGTGCTCATTTCGCTCAACCCCGCGGTTGAGCCTGCAACCGGATGCGTCCCGGTGAGCACTTGCGCGACGGTCACCGACCAGCCCGCGAACCTGGCGCAACTCGCACCCAACGCGGCCATTCCCTACCAGATACAGTACGGGCTTTCGATTGAACGCCAGATCGGCGAAAAGGCAACCACAGTGGTGAGCGCGTATTCGATGCACGGCCTGCACGAATTCCGCTCCGTCGACATCAATGCTCCGACGCCCGAGTCCGGCTACACCGAACGGCCCGACCCGAACTACGGAGTGATTCGCCAGATGCAGCCCTACGGGTTCTTTGAGGGCAGCGGGTTCGACGTTTCCTTCCGCGGGCGCGTGAATAAGTACTTCACGGGCTTCGGCCGGTACACGTGGTCGCACTACGAGTCCAACACCGGCGGCATCGGCTGGTTCCCGCAGAACCAGTACGCCCCAAACGACGAGTGGTCGAATGCGAGCTTCGATAGGCGCCAGCGTGTCGGCATGTACGCCATGTTCAATCCGAAGAGCGTGTACAACCTCGCCGCCGGCATCTTTGCCAACACCGGCCGGCCCTGGACCATCACCACCGGCACCGATGAGTTCGGCGACGGCCTGTTCAACACGCGCCCCGATGGCGTCGGACGCAACACCGAGACGCTGCCGTCCTATGTCGATCTCGACCTGCGCTGGGGCCACGACTTCGCCATCACATCGAACAAGGACGAGGAGGCTCCGCGGCTGGGCATCTCTGCGGGAGCCTTCAATCTGCTGAACCACCCCAATCCATATGGCGTAGACACAGTGGAGACCTCGCCTACCTTCGGCGAAGTCACCTCCGACGGCCCGCCACGACGTATCCAGCTCGGTATGCGGTTGGAGTTCTAGAGTCTCAGCTCACACAGCCTCGAAGGGCAGGGCTTTAGCCGTGCCGAAAGTAAGTTAAACAACTTCGGCATCCTGAGCGGAGCGAAGGATCTGCCTTCGTACTCCGTGAAGGACTCCGGGCTAGCCCGCTCCCGCCAAAAGTGTCCACGCTGGGACTCCTCTCGAAGCCCGTACAAGCCTCGAAGCGCGCGCGAAAGTGTACATTACCTACGAGACTCCCGTAACCATCCCGAATTCCCATTTCGATGCTTACAATGAGGCAACTCCTACGATATGTGCAGTTTTGGCTTGCACAGGCGCCGCCGCGCGGGGTCGCAAGTCAACAGGCATTGTTGTGCATTGTTCGATCTAAACAAAAGACGAAAGGACCTCGAAATGTGGACGCCCGCCGATAAGACGCAGCAGCAGTCACCCCGCACCAACGCTCAACCGCAGACTCCATCTCCGGCCGAGACTCCCGGAACACCAGTCCGCGCATCATCATCATCATCATCCGCCACACTCAACAACAACCAGCACTCCTTCATTGGCAAGTCGGTCGTGATCAAAGGCGAAATTGAGGCTTCTGACGCCATTTACATCTATGGCCGCGTCGAGGGACTGATCAATGCGCCAGCGCACCGTGTGACCGTTGGAAAAGACGGCAAGGTCGAGGCCGACATCAACGCCCGCGAAGTCGTCATCATGGGCGAAGTTTGCGGCAACCTCAATGGCGGTGATCGAGTAGAAATTCGCGCCGACGGCTCTCTGACAGGAGATTTGACCGCTCAGCGGGTTTCCATAGAAGAAGGTGCGGTTCTGAACGGCCGGATCGATGTCATCAAGTCCACCGCAAAAGTCACTTCAGTTGCGCAGGAGCCTTATTCACCCGTCGAGGCGCAAGAGAGTGCGGAGCACGATAGCTCGACCTGGGAAACAGCCTCTGTACAGTAGTTTGCTGAACAATTACGTCGATCCCCTGAGACCCTGGGCGCGCCTCTGCCTCCCCGGCTTCAAACGCCCAGGTTTCTGCCCGCTCATTTCGCACCTCTATGGCAGACTTGGACGATGCGGCGACAAAGACCAAGGGCTCTCTCAATGCGGTACATCTGACCCCTCCCCCCTCCCAGAATTTGCGGTTTTCCACGAAGAATTTGCGTATTTCCGGCAAGTCCTTTTCGACTGCTCTTCTCCGGAATTCAGGAAATGCCGGATTAAAAGCCGGGGAACTTCCAGCATGTCCCGCGCGTAGAATTCCGTGTGAGGGTCGCGATGACTCAACGCTTCTTCTCCGCTTTCCTGCTGGCCTCAGCACTTCTGTTCGCGGCAACGCCGGCGCACGCCGGCAAGGATGCGGTTCAGTTCGGCAGCAACATTGTCATTCCGGAGGGCCAGTCCGTTCACGACGCCGTGTGCTTCTTCTGCAGCGTGATCGCGAAGGGCTCCATCGACCACGATGTGGTGGTCTTCTTCGGCAATGTACATATCGCCCACGAGTCCAGGCACGACGTGGTGGTGTTCTTCGGCAGCGTGCACGCAGCTGACGATGCTTCGATCGGGCATGACCTGGTGAACTTCTTCGGCTCGATACGGCTGGGTGAGAATGTCTCCGTTGGAGGCGACGTGGTAGCAATGTTCGGCGGCCTGCATGCCGCTGACTCGGTCACCATCGCCGGAACCCGTTTTTCACAACCGATCTGGATCTTCTGGGTTCCGCTTCTGCTCTTCGGATTGATCATTGCGCTAGTTATTCGTGAGATTCGAGCATGGCGGCGCCGCCAGTACATCGCCGCGTATGGCTATCCGCCCATGCCGCCTCAGCCCCCCGAGCCACCCGCACCGCCTGTCCGCTAAGCAGGCCTAAGTGGCCATGTCAGGCGAGTTCCTGACCGCATGTTGACAGGTTTGGCGGCTCAGACAAAACCTGAGCGCATACGATGCGGCATATGTATCGCTCGCCGAGGAGTTGAAGGCCGTTTTGATCACCCGAGACCAGAAGCTTGCCGCGGCCCCGAATCGTGCAGCCGCAGTCGAGGTCTTCTAGGCAGGAAACAATGAGTGTTCCTTCGATCCGGCGTTTGCCGGTGGGTGGATACATAACTTCCCTGTCATACACTCCTGTTGATGACTCCAAGCCATTTTGCACCCGCATGTCCCTTGCGCATCGTAATTCCCGGCGGAAGCGGGCAGGTTGGTCGCATGCTGGCGCGGCACTTCCAGCGGCGTGGAGATCAGGTGATCGTGTTGACGCGCAGTCCGCACGCCGCCGAGTGGCAGACGGTGCATTGGGACGCACAGACGCCGGGGCTCTGGACGCAATATCTGGAAGGCGCGGATGTCTGTATCAACCTGACCGGCCGCAATGTGAATTGCCGGTACACTCCCGACAATCGCATGGAGATCTACAACTCGCGGATCGTGTCGACGCAGTTGCTGGGCGAGGTCATTGAATCGCTGCAGAATCCTCCGCGCGTCTGGCTGAATGCGTCGACAGCAACCATCTATCGCCACGCGCTCGATCGGCCGATGGATGAGAAGACTGGCGAACTCGGCGGTGGAGAACCCGGTGCACCTGATACCTGGAAATTCTCGTTTCGCGTAGCGAGCGACTGGGAGACAACATTCTTCAAGGCCAACACGCCGCGAACGCGCAAAGCGGCGATGCGCTCAGCCATCACCTTCAGTCCCGTACCGGGGAATGCCTTTGCCGTGCTATCCAACCTGGTCCGCACGGGCCTCGGCGGGAAGCAAGGCAATGGGCGGCAACGGGTCTCGTGGATCCACGAAGATGATTTTGCGCGGGCGGTGGAGTTTCTCATTGCACGTGAAGATCTGGAGGGACCGGTAAATATTGCTTCGCCGAACCCTGAGCGGAATCGCGAATTCATGGAGATACTGCGCGAGGCGTGGGAAATGCCGAACGGCCTTCCTGCGCCGGCTCCTCTGTTGGAACTTGGCGCGCTGCTGATGCGGACCGAAACTGAGCTTGTGTTGAAAAGCCGGTTTGTGATTCCAACCAGACTCATCGACGCGGGATTCACGTTCGACTTCCCCTACTGGGCACGAGCCGCGGAGGATCTGGTGGCGAAGTGGAGAAACAGGGATTAGGGAACACGAACTAGGGAGTAGGGAGTAACCGGCAACTACCGCACCGGACAAGCCATAAGATTGAGACCGAATTGGTGCTGAGAATTGGGAACTGGAAGGTCACAATTAAGAGTTCCGAGCCGAGAACTGAAAGCTCAAAACTAATCCCTAATCCCTGTTCCCTAATCCCTCTGTTTTTCTCCCTACTCCTTGCCTTACTCGCAGAAGACACGCACCTTTGTGCTGTTCCCTTCCTTGCCATCCACATCGACGGTCAGGTCTTCCAGGTGGTCGATCAGGTCCTCCAGGTTTTCGGGCTTGATCTGCGAGAGCGTCAGCGGAACTCCGTGGCTTGAAAACGCCTCGTCGAGCTGATCGTGGGCCTGCTGCGGAATGAGCGCCGCAAGCCGTACGCCGGCGCGCAGCAGTTGCATAGGCACGCGCACGTTCACCGTGGTCTGACCCTTCATGCCGGTCATATCTTCCGGCGCCTCGACCAGCACGCGAAGATACTTTGGGCGCAATCCCGGAGGCGCGCTTTTCGTGCTGTTGCCGTTCGACGACCCGCTAGCCGTTCCAGGCGAACTGGTTGTGTCTGGTTCAAGTGCGGCAAGCAGCCGCTCGGCCTCGTCAGCGGTGATCTTCCCGGCGGCGAGCATCTCAAGAATCTGGCGTCTGTTTTCGTTCATAGCAGTCCTCCCATCAGATCCGTAATCGGCGAGAGCGCTTGACGGATCGCCTCGACCAGCGCCGGAACTTGCGCGTTGAAAAAGTGCATGAGATCAGTCACGAGTCCGGGCTCGAACACGTGCATGTGTGGTTGCGCCAGGACCACGAACCCCAAGCAGGTCAGAAGAATCCAGGTTGTCTCGCGGCTGTCGTTCCACGCAACAAGCAGGCGTTCGGCTTGGCCCGGCGTAATGCGGCCCATCGCGACGAGGGCCAGGATGGTGCGGCGATCAGAGTTCATGGCAGACCTCAAAGGATGCGTACCAGCACACGGTTGCCTTCGGATACGACCCGGACATCGGTTCCCGGCAGGCTGCACACGAGTCCCCAGAGGGCGGAGATCGTGGGCCAGACAGAGATTCGGGTCAGGAGGCACGCAATCAGCAATCCCAGCAGGATGAAAGGAGCCAGCAAAATGGCCGGAATCCACAGCAAAAACAGCGGCAACCATAGCCGGAAATTCGGCCCGGACGGGCAATTTACGTGAATAATTGCGAGATTCGGAGTCATTTCAGAGCCTCCAGTTCGCTGATCGCCTGTTCGGCGCTGATTTCTCCAGTCCGTAGTCGCTCCAGCACCTCGGAACGAGACGGCGATGGATTCGTCTCCACAAACTGCAACTGCCCGGAGATTCGGTTCAGACGCGCCTTGATCGTGGGGTAACTGACCCCGAAGATCTGCTCCATCTCCTTGATCGAGCCATGGGAACGTAAAAAAGCCGTCACAAAAACCTGGTCTTCGAGGCTCAAACGGGCTAGTTCGGGCAGCGTAAATGAGCCTTCGATGGCCACCTGCTTGTCCGGAATCCGAACCCGCTCGATGATGATCGGCGCGCCCTGGGCCATGCGCAGCAGGTCTTGCCATTCATTAGCGGCCTTTTGCTCCGGCGCCATCAGTCCGTTTCCTCGTTTCTTAGTACCGAAGCAAGTATGATTAATTTTATTTATTTTTGCAATACCTATTATTAACTTTGATAATTTTCATGGCCAATAAGACTAGGAGGAGCCGACGAACAAGAGGTCCGAGGGATTCCAAGCCGGCCAGACGGCAGCGGCTGGAGTGTGAAACGGCTCTGTGGTAGTTTTGAATGAGTGGTTTGCCGCAACCGGGTCGATCTGCGCTCCGGATGTCGTCGGCAGAGAGCCCGTAGCTCAGTTGGTAGAGCAACGCCCTTTTAAGGCGTGGGTCCTGGGTTCAAGTCCCAGCGGGCTCACCACAACCCGAAAAAACTAGTTAACTCCTTTAGATGCGCGCTCTCCTCGGCGCGCCTCTGCCTCGGACTACGCCGGAAAGGGCGTCGTTAGACGCTCGGGCGTAGACCGAGACGGTTTTTCCCCTTGATGCCGAAAGGGGAAAACCATGCTCAAAGGGCTTGTACGCATCCTCGCCCGTCCTCCGCAACGACAACCCAAACCGGCCGAGCTCTCGGCCGACAATGCGCTCGCCAATCTGGTTTTGCGGGCGAACATCCTGGCCGAGTTTCAGATCCGTTTCATCCGCGGCTCGCTGTTTTGCTCCGAGTGCCGGCGCCCGCAGCCGGAGGGATGGGGCCAGGGCCTCGACAAAAAAAGTTTCCATTATCCCAACTGTCGCGCCGGCCAGGTGCTCGAGGCGATCGAGCTGCTCGAGCAGATGCAGATGGGGGGCCGGCGATGAGGCGATTTCTGCTCTGCTTTTTTGGCGCCCTGGCCTGCTCCGTCGGCGCCGTCATCGTTTGCGTTCTGACGATCCCCAACGAGCGCGCCTCGTTTGTCGCGGCCTGCTTACTGCTGATCGCGATCGCGATCGTTTGGGGGCGCCTGGCCGCGCAGATTGGCGGCCGGGCATGAGTGTGAGTGAGGTCAGAGATCTAGTCGGGCTCGACATGCTCTGTAATGCGATGGATCATCTCGCCGCGCAGTTTGATGTGAGCTGGCCGCGCGAGCTGGCAGCCGCGAACCTGGATGCGCGCGCGCTGCTTTTTAACGCAGCGCAATCGATCTTTCGCGAGTACGGCGTTCCGATCACGCGCGCGGAAGTTGAGGGCGCGCGATGATTCCCGGTATCTGCCAGTTTTGCGGCGACAAATCGGAAGACGACGGCGGCACGATCGACGGCAATCGCGTTGGATGGCTCAACTCGCGGCGCGACTGCTGCAACCGCTCGGAGTGTACGCGGGCGCGCAACAAAAAGATCAAAGACGAGCGCGAGGCGATCGCCAAGTTGCGGCGCAGTCGCCGGCCGGAGGCCATCGAGAAGCGGAGAAAAGAGCAACGCCGCGAGCAGCGGCGGCGCGAGCGCGAGCGGCGCAAAGCGCGGAAGGCGAAACCATGATCGAGCCGGTTATCGATTGGCCTCGGCCGACGCCGCGGCCATATTCCAAGTGCGCGACGTCGAACTGCGACGGCGTGGGGCGCCCGATTCTTGACGGTTACTGTCGCGACTGTTTCGGTTTTCGCAGCTCGTTCGCGCTCGAGGCCAAACTCAAGGCCGAGCGTTGCGCCAGGCGCGCGCGGCGCCTTGTGTGGTGGCGTCGCAATGGCGCGTACATCGTCGCCGCGGTCGCCGTCGAGTGGCTGCTCGTTTGGGAGTTTCGCGATTGGATTATCGAGCTCGGCCGCATGTGGTTTTTCGGGGGTGCGAAATGACGACGACGATCGAGCAGGTATTCGCCGGCGCAGACTATCAGCCGGAGCGAGACGCGAAGCGGCTCACCACGCAGATCGAGCGCGTGTGTTTTGTAATGCGGGATCAGGCCTGGCGCTCGATCGCGCAGCTCTGCGACGAATTGCGGCGACTATGGCCGACGACTCGTTTTCCTGAAAACAGCGTGCAGGCGCAGCTTAGAAACCTGCGCAAGCTCGGGCACACCGTCGATCGTCGGTACGTCGTCGACGGGCTCTACGAGTATCGCGTCATCGAAAAGGTCGAGGCGCCGGGCGCCGGTGATCCGGCATGAGGGCGCGCTGCGCGGTCTGTCACGACGCAGGCGTCGTGAGCATCGGCGACGAGGTTGTCGCGTGCACGAGCTGCAACGGGCTCGAGCATGCAGCGCGCAAAACGCGCTGCGGGTTTGCGGCGGATAGCAAGGGCTCGGAGTGCGTACGCGACAAGGATCACAAAGGCGGCCATCTCTTGCGGCCGAGCGAGGGCCGCGCGTGACGGATCTCCTCGGCGGACAAATGTTCGACACAAGCGACGTGCAGATCGCGGCGCTCTTGCGTAATCGCGCGATGCTGCGCAAGGCTCTCGCGATCGCCGCGCTCGAGGTCTCGGGCGGCAACGGCGAAGTTGCGAGGGTGCGGGCGATGCTTTGGATTTTGGATGCCGATACCGAGATCGAGCGCGAGCGAAAGGCGCAGGCATGATCGATCCGGTGAAGGCGCTCGCCGCGGCGCGGGCCGTCGAGTGGCGCGCGGCAAGCGGCCAGGAGCTCGCCGGCCAGGATCTCGAGCGGTATCGGGTATATGTCGGCGTGGTCGCGCAGGCGATGGCGCGATTTGATCTGAAGCAAGCCGAGGCCGAGCAGTATGCGGCGATCGAGGCCTTTGGAGAGTGGGGGGTGTCAGATGGCAAAAATGCCTGAATTAGTGGTCAAGATTCAACCGGGCTTTGTGGGGCTGCAGCTCATTGCGCAGGAGCGCGAGCGGCAGATCGATGCACTCGACGGCGAAGGATATACGGCAGCGCACGACGACGAGTATCGCGGCGCCGAACTGCTGCGCGCGGCGAGCTGCTACGTCGAGGCCGCTCGCATGCTCGAGCTCGGATCATGCATCGCGGTCGTATCTCAAGCGAATAGGGCGCGCGCGGCCTGGCCGTGGCACTCTGCCGAGTTTAAGCCGGATGCCGATCCGATTCGCAACCTCGAGAAAGCCGGCGCGCTGATCGCGGCCGAGATCGATCGCCTGGCACGGGCGCGCGGATGTGGTCCAATCCAGGTTTTTACTCATCGCGCGATCCCACACGCACGGGCACGCACGTCGCAATGGGTGAATGGCTGCGCTCGAGTGCGGGCGCCCTAGCCGTGATCGTGATTCGCGTCGACGATGCCTCGCTCGCGCTCGATCCTGCGATCGCGCCGCGCGACGCCGAGGATCTCGTCGCGCACTACATGCCGCAGCTCGCCGCCAATGTGCAGCAGGCGCGCGCAGAAAAGAAAAAGGGGGCACGGCTCGAGCTCGGGCCGCGGCCGGAGTAAGGGGGCAAAGGATTGGCGCAGCACTACACAAAGCAGACGATCTCGGCCGCGGAGTGGTGTAAGGTCTGCCGGCGCGAGACGGTGCACAACGTTCAAGGCGGGCGCCTGGCAGCCTGCACGGAATGCCTGAAACGGCGCGAGCAGGAAAAGAGCGATAGAGACGCCGAGCCGGCGCCAATCGAGCAGGGGGTGCTCTTTGGAAATTAACCCGAATCATCCGACGACGCGCGCGCTGCATGACAAATGGCACGTGTTATGCGCGGTGCTCATCCGCAAGATGGGCAAGCGAAATATCCGGATTACCTTGCAGGATCTCGTCGAGCTCAACATGAGCGGCGACGCGATCGTCGCCGACGGCCACGAAGACGATATCGAGCTGCGCCTGATCTCACAGTTTGAGGCGATGCGCCTGGCGCGCAAAGAGGGAGGGCTGCCGGTTTGATACAGCTCGGAGATTTAGTGCGAGACGAGATTACGGGTTTCGAGGGCATTGCGTTGGCGAGGATCGAGGCGCTCTATGAGGCGACGCAGTACCGAGTGCATCCTCGGCAGCTCGACGACCAAGGCAACGTGCGCGGCTCGTGGTGGATCGAGGCCGATCGACTGGTAGTGATCGAGGCGCATGCGGTCGTCGGATTTAAAGAGATCGTCGGCCAGGTGCGCGTATGAAAGCTCTCTCACTTTGGCAGCCGCATGCCGCGGCGATCGCGCTCGAGCTCAAGACGTGGGAAACGCGCGATTGGCCGACGCACTATCGCGGGCCGCTCGCGATTCATGCGGCAAAGCGCGCCTGGGATGATCTCGACGCCTGGCACGGCGAGGCGGCCTCGCGTTTGCTCGCGCGTTGCGGCGAGCTGCTCGCCGCGCAGTTTCCGGAGATCGACGCCGATCACAAGAAACGCGCGCAAAAGTATCTGCGCGATCGCGTGCTCGTCTTTGGCGCCGTGGTGTGCATCGTGGATCTCGTCGACTGCGTGCCGACGCGCGATCTGCGTGGCCGGCTCGATCCTCGATTCGAGTTTTGGGGGGATTTCTCGGACGGCGAAACCGGCGCCGGCCGATATGCGTTTCGGCTCGAAAATATGCGCCTACTCGACAAGCCGGTGCCGTGGCTTGGCATGCAGAGGTTTTTCGAGGTGGAGCTCGGCGCCGAGCTAGAGGCGCCGGCCGCGATCGCCTCGCCTGGCGCACCCATGCAGCTCGATCTCTTTGGAGGTGGTTTTTGATGAGCAAGCGACCGAAGGGGCCGGCGCAGGAAAACCGGCGCAGGAGAAAACTCGTCGGATGGCAGCGTGAATCTCTGCGACGAGCGACGGGCGATTTCGCGCCGATCGTCTACGGGCCGACGAAATGGGAGCTGCTGCTGCGTCGCCTCGAGATATTCAGCGACGATCGCGCGCTCGAGATCCTGCGCGGCCAGTGGCCGACGACGCCGGCGAAGCGTAACGCGCTGCGGGCGTTTGCGCGCGAAAACTGCGCGCGGCTATTTGTGCCCGAGAATGTGCTCGATCTGCTCGGACTGCAGCGCGAGGCCGAGCGCGGCGGTTGGGGTTTAAAGGCCTGCGAGGGGGATTAAGTGGCACGACGCAAACGTAACGTAAAGGGCTCGATCTATCTGCTCCATTTTCATCGGCCGCTCAAGCATGCGCGGCACTACACGGGATGGGCGAAAGACGTCGTCGCGCGCGTGCGAGAGCACCAACGCGGATGCGAGCATTCGTCGCGACTCATGCAGGCCGTCATCGCGGCCGGCATCGGTTTCGATGTGGTGCGCGTGTGGACAGGCAAAACAAGGATCGACGAGCGACAGATGAAAAAGCACGGCGCCGGCCGGCGCTGCCCGATCTGCACGCCGGAGGTGACGCGATGACCTACGAGGTGAGGATCTCGATTGCGCAGCTCGCGCAAATGCTCACGGTTGGTTATGAGGTGCGCCAGTTTATGCGCGTAACACACGGGCTGCCCGAGGGCGCGCAATTTACCGGCGCCGCGTTTGATCTGCAAGCGAGCGAGCTCTGCCTCTTGTTTCATGCGCACGAGGGCCAGGGGCACGAGGTTTTGCCGATCACTATCGAGGCGACGCCGCATCCCGCGGCCGAGGCGATCGCGATCCTCGAGATCGCCGAGCTCGACTGCCGGGGGTTTGAGGCGCTGCACGATTGGGTCGAGCCGGCCTGCGAGCTGCTCTCGCGCCTGGGGAGGCTGCGCACGGGGCCGCATGTGTTTTGGGCTGATCGCGATCGCGGGGTGCGCTCATGAGTCAAAAGCAGGCTAAACGCCGGCGCCAGGCCGAGCGACGCGCCACGGGTACATGTGAGCTCGATCGCAAGCGACAGGCCGAGCGCGAGCGATACGACGAGCTCGCGCGCCGGCGCCAGGCGGCCGAGGATCTGCGCCGCGACAATCCCGACGAGCACTTTCGCCAGCAACGCGAGCGCATTCGCCGACTGTATGCGGTAAACGAGACGCTCGCCGCGATCGGCGTGGCCTTATTTCGCTAATTTCGTTTCTTTCGTAACTCAGGGGAAAGCAAAAAAATATGTCTATTTCGGTTATGTCCTTGGTTTGGGGCTCAACTCTGCGCGATCGCACTCAGGTCAACGTTTTGGTGTACCTGGCAAATTGTGGCGACGACGACGGGGGCAAT
The DNA here is from genome assembly GCA_035262585.1 of Occallatibacter sp. Lineage (GTDB taxonomy): Bacteria > Acidobacteriota > Terriglobia > Terriglobales > Acidobacteriaceae > Telmatobacter. The sequence continues at coordinate 88,915 of DATFSO010000084.1, forward strand.
TGTTTTCCGGGGATTCCGCGGATCGCGCGATTTGTGCGCTGCAGTGAGCGCACGGTGACGCGCACGATCGCGGAGCTCGAGCAGCTCGGTTTTATCGAGGTGTTTCGCGGTGACGGGCGCGGCGATTTTATCGAGTTTTTGATAAATGTCGACAAGCTAAAAGGGTGTCAGGATGTCACCCTTTCAGGCCGCAAAAGGGTGACAAAGACGACAGAAAAGGGTGACACCCTGACCGGAAAGGGTGACAACGACGACAAACCCCTAAAACCCCTTATAGGTAGATCCGTAAAAGAAACGTCAGAGAAGCGGGACACGCCCGCGCGCGAGCTGCCGAAAACGGCCGGCGAGTTTGGCGCGGCGACCTGGCTGCTCGACGAGCTCGGCCTGGCTGCGCAGCCGTACGACGTACGCGTGCTCGGCCAGGTGATCGCCTACACGGCGCGCGATGCGCCCTGCGAAGTCGAAGACGCGACGCGCATGCTGCTCTCGGCCGCCAAGGCCGCGATCGCGCGCGGCGACACGGTCAACGTGTTTTGGTTCAAAGATCGCAAGTTTGCCGCGGCGTCGCGGGATCGGCCGGCATTATCGCAGCCGCGCGCGATCGTGACGGCCGACGATGACGAGGCTTACCGGATGTGGGAATCAATGCCGGAGAAATTTAAGCAGGAAAACCCCTGGGGGCGATGATGATCCGATTCGTGGTAATTGCAAGTTTGAAACGCGGCGCGATCGAGCCGGCCGAGATCCTCGACGACGACGGCCAGGCCGCGGCGATCCTGCAGCTGGAGCACGACGAGGGCCTGGCGGCGCCGGCGCGATATTCGGAAACGGTGTATTGGCGCCAGGGGCAGCCGTACGTCGATCAGCGCGGGATCGACGAGCGCAGTCTGCCGGGGGGCGAGAAGCTGCCGCACATCACGGAAGATTTGCGCGGTGCGATGCGCAGATATGCGGGGCTCGCCTAATGCCAGGCCAAAGAAAGCCAAAAACGCTCGAGGAGAATCAATTCAATCAACAGGTCGGCGCGTTGATCGCCAACGTGCGCAGGATACATCGCATCGAACAGGCCGAGCTCGCGCGCCGGCTCGGCGTGAGTAAGGGAATGATCTATTTTTGGGAATCCGGCGAGCAGAGGATTCCGATCTATCGCCTGCACGAATTGGCGCGCGTGCTCGGCGTTCCGATCGTTTCCCTGCTGCCAGGAGTCACAGTACCTAGTTTGTCGGCACGGAAAAGAAAAATAGTTATACAGTCTGTTTCGGTAACAGAGACAATTTCGCGCGGTTAAATTTTGCTGCGCCGGACAGGTGAACCGAGGTCGCCGCAATGCCCAAAGATACGCGGTCGTGTCTTTGGGCATTCGCGCGTAAAGGGGCAAGAATGGCGAAACGACCTAAAGGCGAGCAAGTAAAAGTCTTCGCAGAAAACGGCTCTCGCGTGCTGCACTTTACGACGCTCGAGCGCGCCGCGCTGCACGAGCGCGCCGGCGCCTGGCGGCCGGATTTTTGCCAGATTACCGGGCGCCTGCTCGGTTATCGGATCGTCGGCATCGAGCTGCGTCGCGTCGACATGGATCTGCGATCGATGCACACGACGGCCGCGCTCACGAAGTCGGATATCGAAACCGTGGCCGGCTGCCGTGGTCGCTCGCATACGATCGGCCTGCGCGAAGACGATCGCGCCGCTCGCATCAAGAACGGCCGGCCGCCCGAGGATCGGATCGAGCGCAGGATCGCGACGTTTCGCGTTTACAAGAAAGTCGGCGCCGCGAAGGGCGATATTTTGCGCGCCTGGCCGAAGTAGAGGAGTCGGGATATGGAATCTCCAAACGTGGTCGACGTTCCGATCGAGGGCGTAGACAAAAACGCGCCTGATCTTACTGATCTCGAGCTCGAGCAGATTCGCGTCGGGCTCGAGATTCCGAGCGCGCAGGGCATTTACTCTCTGTGCCGCGAGCTCGCGCAGTGGCGCTCGGGTGAGCGCAGATTCGAGAAGCCGAAAGGCTAAACAATTCGGGCCGAGAGTTTGCCGGCGACAATCCACAAACACACGGGGGCGCGTTTCGTATGGGTGCGGAATGGTTCACGGCCGGCATCGCGGCGATCGGCATTTTGGGGCAGTTATATCTCGGCGGCCGTAACGCGGGCCGTCGCGACGAGAAGATCGAGGAGCTCGGCGAGGCGCATCTGCGTCTCGCGCAGAAGGTCGACGAGCACGACAAACTCCTAACCAAGCATCAATCGCACCTCGCATCGATCGCGGGCAAGTGCGCGGTTTTGTTTGGGCCGGAAAAATGGGGCCAAAACGGAGGTTAGCGCAATGCTTACATACATCCAGTCGCTCGCCAGGATGGAAGGATTCGGCAAGGCCGGGGATATTCCGACGCGCGATCACAATCCCGGTGATATTTGCGCGGGCAAGTTTACCTCGGCGCACGGCGCGATCGGCGCCGATGGTCGTTTCGCGCAGTTTGCGACAGACGACGAGGGATTTGCCGCGCTGCGCGCTCTCTTGCTCGAGCATTACGTCGGAATGACAGTCGCCGCGGCGATCGCAAAATATGCGCCGGCCTGCGAGAACTGCACGGCGAATTACATCAAGGTCGTCTGCCAATTGTCGGGCCTGACGCCAGACACGGTTTTGACGGCCGACAACATCGGCTGAAGGGAGACCTAAATGGAACGAGATGAACTTATTTCGGTAACAGTACAGGTCAGCGACGCTTCTGGAACGCAACTATTTAGCGTGGAAGTTGCGGGCAAGCTGTCACAAGTGCAACAAGCAAATATGGCAACGCCCGGATTCGCGAAAGTAGTAGAGCTTTTGAATAACGCTCTCAAGGAACTGTAGGGGCGGTTTTTAAGAGGTCTTGATCGACCGGGGAAGCGATCGAGACAAGGCCGGCCGTCGAGCTGCGTTTTGCATGGGCGCAGATCCGGCCGGCCAGAAACGAGATACCACTGAGCAAAAGCGAAAGGCCGGCGAGAGAGAAACGTTGCTGAGGTTAGGCGGGCCGAGGGATGACGGGGAATCGGTCGCAATATCCAAGCACAAGCCGTCACGCAGCGAATCTCGCAATTCTCAAAGGCCGACGAAGAGAGCCGGCGAGCTCGGGGTTAAAAGGCCTCGGGCTCGTCGGCGTTTTGGGGGTATCGCCGATATGTCTCAGATCTGGCAATTTGTCGCGGCGCATTGGGTCGTGATCTCGGCGATCGCCGCGACTATCGCGACGCCGGCGGGCTTGCTTTTGACTGCGCTCGTGAGAACGGCGCCCGAGCAAAGGCCGAAAACGCTCGACGATTTTTACGCGTGGTTTCGCGCTGCGCTGCTCTTGTTTTTCAACATGGAGAGCGCGCGCGGAAAATACCCTTCCCTGCCGGCGACAGATTCGCCGGCGCAACACGAAACGAAGTAGCAGCCGGCGCCCTGGCGCCAGATTGGAAACGCGCAACTATGGCAACCACAACCACAACTCCGACGCCGGCGACGCCGGCAAAAACAAGCGTTTGGAAAAATCTCGGGCATTTCTTTGCGAAGATTGTCGCCGACATTAAGGCATACGAGCCGAAAGTCGAAAGCGCGTTGCAGACGGCCGAAAATGCGGCGCCAGTCGTCGAAGCGGTGAGCGCAGGCATTCCGACTTATGGGCCGGCGCTTGTGACGGCCGAAAAAGCCGGCGAGATGGTACTCGGCAGTGTGCTCGCAGCTCTGCACGCCGGCGATGCTGCAGCCGCGGCCAAGCTGGCCGATGCTGGCCTCGATGAGACGGCGATTCAAACTGCGATCGCCGTTTATAACACGCTGCCGATCGCGAGACCGATCGCGCCGATCGCGCTGCCGCCAGTGGCGAGCAACTAACAATGCAGCGCGCAAAGTCGATCGCGCAAATCGCGCTGATCGTGATCGCATGCGGCCTCGGCCTGGCGCTGACTCGTGCAGTGTGGACGTCGACGCCGGCCGCGGTCGCGGATCTCGAGAAAACCGGCCAGGCGCTCGACGCAACCACGCGAGCGGCCGGTGATCTCCAAACCGCGGCCGACAAGGTGAGCGCGATCGCCGATGAGAATCGGCCGAAGATTGCGCAGATGCTCGACAATGCCAACGGCGCGACGGCGAATCTGCGCCAGGCGTCGCACGGATTGACGATCGCAATCGCCGAGATCAATCGGCCATGCAGCGAGCATGCGCCGTGCGGGATGATCGCCGATATCGATCGCACGCTGGCAACATTCCGCGGCGCTGCCGGCCAGGTCGAGATCGCAGCGCGGCACGAGAACAAGCGTCTCGACGTGGTCGACGGCCAAGAGCAGCAGCTCGCCGACGATACGCACGAGGCGATCGGCAAGCTCGACGGCGCGATCGATCAGATTAACGGCACGGCGAAGTCGATCGGAGATCTCGCCGGCAACAAGGATCTCGCCGCATCTCTTACGCAGCTCAACTCGATTTTCAAATCCGGCGCCGGCATGGCGAAAGAAGCCGAGCAAGCCGTGCATAACTTCTTTCACCCAAAGTGGCCGGCGCGCGTGTACGGCCAGGTGAAAAGCATCGGCCTGACGGCCGCGCGTTGGTTTGTGCAGTAATGGCGCTCGTGCCGTGTAAGCGATGCCAAGCGACGCTCGTCGCGCGTGGTTACTGTGATGCGTGCAAGAGCGCGGCGCCGGCAACGATCGCCGAGCAGCGGCGCGGGAGCTCGGCGGCGCGTGGTTACGGCGCGGCCTGGCAAAAGGCACGCGTCGGATTTCTGGCAGCGCATCCGATCTGCGTCGATCCGGATCGCCGGCACATCGGCGAGATCCGCTCGGCCGTCGAGGTGGATCACATCACGCCGCATCGCGGCGATCGCGTTCTGTTTTGGGATTCGCGTAACTGGCAGGGTTTGTGCAAGAGCTGCCACTCGTTCAAGACGGCCAAGCATGACGGCGCCTTTGGCCGAAACGTTCAAATCGCTGCATTCGCACTCGTCGTATTGCTGCTCGGATGCGAGGCTTACTTCGCTCTCGGTCTCGGTTAAATCGGATGGGGGTAGGGGGGTCTAAATCTCTCCGACCTTGATGGCGCTAGACCGGCCAACAGCTTAATTTTTATATCCACAAATCAAAGTTTTTGGCCTTGGATGGCTGAAAATAACGCCGGCTCAATGGCCGGCAGGAGTGGGCACGCATGGCACGGCGAGGCGCGCAGGCGCGATCGCGTGCCTCGAGGGTCGACGCGCGTCGGCCGGCGATCTCCTGGGGCAAATGTGAGGCGCGATGCCAGCACGTAGAAAACCGACCGCTCTGCTGATCGCATCGGGGGCCTTTGCGAAGAATCCGGCCAGGGCGCGCGATCGCGAAAACGAGCCGGTACCCGAGGGGCCGCTCGGCGATCCTCCGGCGGCCTGGGTAGAGGGCGCGGCGAATAATCAGCGATTCGTCGAGTACCTCAAGAACTGGCGCGAGATCGTCGCGCAGGCGGCCTTTGGGGTGCTCACCTCGTCGGATCGATGGGCCGTCGAAAAGGCCTGCACGCTGAAATACAAGATCGATCGCGCCGAGGCCGGATACGGCAAGGCGACGAGCGGCGATTACAACACGTTGAATAAGATGCTCGGGCAGTTTGGCATGACGCCGGCCGATCGGAGCAAGGTTAGTGGCGGAAAGAAAACAGAAGAGGCCGCGGGCGCCTGGGCAGAGCTCGCGGGGCAGCGGCGCAAGCGGGCGTGATCCTGGCCGGCGCAATTACGGCGCGATCGGGCACCAATACGCGCGCGATGTAGTCGCCGGCAAGATACCGGCGGCGAAGTGGCAGCGGCTCGGCTGTAAACGGCATCTCGACGATCTGGCGCGGGAGCGCAATCCGGATTTTCCGTTTAAGTTCGACGCCAAAAAGGCGGCGACGACGTGCCGGTTTATCGAGCTATTGCCGCACGTCAAGGGCAAATGGGCGCGCGCCGAGCACGGCCAGGCGCAGCGCATGATCCTCGAGCCGTCGCAGATTTTCGAGGTCGCCTCGCTATTTGGTTGGGTCGACAAGGTGACCGGCCTGCGCCGGTTTCGCCGCGCGTACTTGAAAAAGGCGCGCAAAAACGGAAAGTCGCCGCTCGCCGCGGCGATCGGGCTTTTCATGTTGGCGGCCGACGGCGAGCCGGGCGCCGAGGTCTACTGCGGCGCGACGACGCAGGATCAGGCCTGGGAAGTATTTCGGCCGGCGCGTTTGATGGCGCTCAAGACGCCCGAGCTGCAGCAGTATTTCGGGGTTACGGTCAACGCGAAAACGCTCGTCATCGAAGAGGATTTTTCGCGATTCGAGCCGGTGATCGGCAAGCCGGGCGACGGCGCGATGCCGAGCTGCTCGATTACCGACGAGTATCACGAGCATTTAACGCCCGAGCTGCTCGAGACGCAAGAGACGGGCATGGTGGCGCGCGAGCAGCCGCTCTCGCTGATCATCACGACGGCCGGCTCGCTGATCGACGGGCCGTGTTACATGCTCGAGCTCGAGGCAAAGCAGATCCTCGAGGGCCTGCTCGAGAATGAGCGATTTTTCGTCGCGATCTATGGGATCGACGACGAGCCGTACGAATGGAATGGCGAGCTCGTCGAGGCCGACGACTGGCAGAGCGAGATCGCGCTCAAAAAGGCGAATCCCTTGTTCGGTGTCTCGGTTTCGGCCGAGGCGCTCAAGGCCGCGCAGGCCGAGGCGATCGCGACGCCGCATCGTCAGAACACTTTTAAGACGAAACACCTCAATATTTGGGTCGGGGCGCGCTCGGCGTGGATGAATCTCGAGAAGTGGCGCAAGTGCGGCGACGCCTCGATGCGCATAGAGGATTTCGCCGGCGAAGATTGTTACGAGGGCGAGGATCTCGCCGCGAAAATCGATCTCGCCTCACGCTGCAAAGTATTTACGCGGGAGCACCACGGCGCGCGGCACTATTACGTTTTTTCGCGTAACTACGTGCCGCGCGATCGTGCGCAGGATGGCAAGCACGTGCACTACGAAAAATGGGTGCATGAGGGATGGTTGATCTCGCACGAGGGGCCGGAGATCCAATTGCCGCTCATTCAGCGCGAGATCGAGGCGGATCTCGGTCGATTCAAGTTCAAATGCCTGGCCTTTGATCCATGGTCTGCGCTGCAGATGCAACAGGATCTCGAGAAGAAAACGGCCGAGGGCACGGTGATCTCGATCCCGCAGACGGTGCAGTATCTCTCGCCGGCGATGAAAGAGGTCGAGGCCGCGGTACTCGGCGGCCGGCTGCACCACGACGGCAACCCTGTATTGGCCTGGGCGATGGCTAACGTCATGGTCAAAGAGGACGCGAACGAAAACATTTTTCCGCGCAAAGAGGCCAACGGGATTTCTAAGATCGATCCGGCCTCGGCGCTATTCAATGCCATCAATCGCGCCATGATCGGCGCGCCGGCAGCAACGACCAACGAGGTTTTTTTCCTTTAAATAAGGGGCTCGCATGGGAATTTTGCAAAGAGTCGGGCGCGCGTTCACGAATCTGCGCGCATCGATCGAAAATCCATCTGTGCCGCTCTCGCTCGCCTCGTTTCTCGCCTGGCTGGGCACGGGCGAGCCGACGGCCTCGGGCGAGATTATCAACGTCGCGAGCGCGATGCAGATCACCACGGTTTACGCGTGCGTACGCGGGATCGCGGAGGGCTGCGCGCTGCCGCTCGTGGTCGAGGAGATCCGCGACGACGGCTCGCGCGAGCGCGTCGATCACGATTTGGCTTGGACGCTTAACAACGCGCCTAACGACGAAATGAACGGCGCGACGTTTTGGGAATCCTATTTTGGCAATATGGCAGCCGCGGGCAACGCATACGCCGAGATATTGCGCGACAACTACGGCCGCGCGGCCGGCGTCTATCCGCTCTCCTCGCACTCGACACGGCCGCGGCGCAATGAGTCGAGCGGAAAGCTCGAGTTTGTGACCAAGGTCGACAACCGCGAGCGCGTGATTCAGAGCGACGATATGCTCTTTAATCCGCTCTTTTGCTTCGATGGTTTGATGGGTTTGAATCCGATCGCGCAGGCGCGGCAAATGCTCGGCCTGGCGCGGGCCACGGAAAAATTCGGCGCCCGGTTTTTTGGTAACGGCGCGTATCCTGGCGGCATCCTTTCACCCGAGCCGGGCAACATCGTCGACGACAAGCAGAAAGCGAATCTCAAGGAATCTTGGGAGCGCAATTACGGCGGCGACAATGCGCGCCGCGTCGCGGTAATGACGGCGCCGTGGAAGTGGCAGGCGATCGGGATCACGCCCGAAGATTCGCAGTTTATCGGCACGCAGCAGTTTACCCGCACCCAGATCGCCGCGCTCTTTAACATGCCTCCGCACAAGGTCGGCGACACGTCGCGATTGTCGAATAACAATCACGAGCAGCAGCAGCTCTCTTTCGTGACCGATACTTTGCGGCCGTATCTCAATCGCGCCGAAAAAGAGCTCACGCGCAAGTTGCTTCCGACGGCCGGCTCGAAAGCCTATCGCCTGGCGATTCGCTTCGACGTTTCCGAGCGTCTGCGCGGCGATTTTACGACCATGCAAGAGGGTTACGCGCTCGGCCGCCAATGGGGATGGCTCTCGGCAAACGACGTACGCCGCGATATGGGCATGCAGCCGATCGGCGCCGAGGGCGATATCTTCCTTTCGCCGCTCAATATGCTCGATGCGCGCGCCGTGGAGTCGACGCCGGCGCCACAGCCGGCCAAGTCGAAGCAGCTCGGCGAGGGCGAGACCGAGGGCACGGACGCCGAACGCAGCATGCTCGGACGTTACGCGCAGAATCACGCGCGCGGGTTTGTGCAGGCCTTTCGCCTGGCCGGCGGGGATCTCGAGCAATTGCGCCAGGGCCTCGCGCCGGCGATCCGCGGGATCGCTGACGAGGCGGCGCGGGAGCACGCGTTTACATTCTGGCCGGATGGGGCGCAGGAGCGTATCGCCGGCGACGCGATCGACGGGGTCGTGCGTCGTATGCGCCGTGCCGGCCTGGCGACGATCGGCGTCTCGGAGCAGTTATGCCGCGACGAATTTCGGCGTGTAGTGCGCGCCGTTCACATCAACACGGCGCGCGAGAGCGCGGCGATCACGGCCGAGGCGCAAGTCGGCCAGGAGGTTTGACGAGATATGGAACGTCGGTTTATCAAGGGCGGCCAGGTGCGCGCAAAAACTGGCGACAAGCCGGGCATTTCCGGCGTCGCCGCGGTGTATGGTCCCGAATACGATCTCGGCTATTTCTCCGAGAAGATCGCGCCAGGCGCGTTTACGCGCGCGCTCGAGGAAAAGCAGGATGTGCGCTGCCTATTCAACCACAACCCCGACAATCTACTCGGGCGCACGAAGAATCGCACCCTTTCGCTGGCCGACTCGAGCGACGGCCTGCAGTACGATTGCGACACCGATCCCGAGACGAGCGTCGGTCGCGATGTGGTGCGCATGATCGAGCGCGGCGATCTCGATGGCTGCAGTTTCGCCTTTGTGGTGCGCAAGGATAATTGGTCCGATGAGTTTGACGGCGCCGGACGGTACGTGCGCACGGTGCGCACGATCGAGGATCTCGATCTGTACGACGTGGGGCCGGTGACCTATCCCGCGTATACCGAGACGAGCGTCGGCATTCGATCGATGTGGCCGGAGGGCCTGCCGGCCGAGGTTCGCTCGCATCTTCCGGCCGAAAAGCTGGCCGAGCTCGAGCAGCTCGCCGCGCGGCCGGCCGCGGCCAGGGCCTCGAGCGAGACGACCAAGAAAGTCGACGGCGAGGATCTAACTAAGGATTGTTTCTTGCTCGTCGGCGATCCCGATAAAACCGCGACCTGGGCTCTCCCGTGGAAGTTTTCGACGGCCGAGAAAACCAAAGAGCACTTGCGCGACGCCCTGGCGCGTTTCAATCAGGTCGAGGGATTCAGCGACGAGCTGCTCGCGAAGGCCTGGAAAAAATTGCTCATGCTCTGCGATCACTATGGGATCGACGTTGCCGAAAAAGAGCAGCCGCGCAGCGCACGCACGATCTCGATGGCCGGCGATGGCGATGGTATGTGTGAGTGTCCCTGCGATCCCTGTAATAACGATGGCGATTGCGAAAACTGCTCGCACGAGGATTGCGACTGTCAGGGCTGCATGTGCCCTAATGCGCAGGGTCGATCGCTCCGGCTGCGCGCTCGAGCGCATATTATCGCCGGCGCCTAATTCCAAAGTTCTGACGAGCTGCAGCTCTGCGCTGCTGCCTTCAATGGCGGGCGTCGTCGTGTTGTCTATCGTGCTCGAGGCCGCGCGCCTGGCACGCAAACCCGCAACGCAGTCGAAACCGGATCTCAGGAAAGGGATCAAATGACAAAAGCAGAACTGCAACTGAAGCGCGGCCAATTGGGCACCGAGGCTCATCGGCTGCTGACTCAACCAAACCTCACGCCGGCGCAGCGCGCCGAGGCGAATACCAAGGCCGCGGCCATGATGGATGAGGCCGACGGCATTACCGAGCAGCTCGCGCTCTTGGAGCGCAGCGATCGCAACTCGCAGATCGTGCCGGGCAGCCGGCCGCAACCGGGCGCCGGCAACGGCGAGATCGACGACGATCAGCGCAGCGACGAGGAGCAGGATCGCCAGTATCGCAGCGCATTCGAGGTCTACATGCGCGGCGGGATGCTCGCTCTACGCGACAGCGAGCGCACCCTGCTCAGCCGCGGGCAACGCACCCTCGGCAAAAATGTCGTCAACATCAACGGGGAAAAGCGCGATCTCACTATCGCCGGTACCGGCAATTTCATCGTGCCGCAGCAGTTTTACAACGAGCTCGTCGGCGCTAAGAAGTACGCCGGCGCGTTCTTGCAGAACGTCAGGCGCAAGACTACGGCCGGCAACGGCGCGCCGATGAAAATCGGCCTGGAGAACGATACGGCCAACACGATCGTAGTGGTTGCGGAAAACACCACGGTCACCGAGGCCGATCCGACTCTGAGCGGATTTGTTTCGTCGACCGACACCCTGGCGACCCTCATCAAGGTCTCGAAACAAGAGCTCGCCGATTCTGCTTTCGATCTGCAGGCTCTGTTCCGTGATCGCCTGGGCAAGCGGTATCAGCGCGGCATCGAGAACTTTATCGCCAACGGCGACGCCGGCAACATTCAGGCGATCACTGCCGCGGCGACGTCCTTCTCGACGTCGGCCGTCGCGTCTGCGGTCGGCTATCCCGATTTCGTCGCGTGCGAGGCTCTGCTCGATATCGCATACGAGCCAAACGCCAAGTGGGCAATGTCGAAGGCTACACGCAATTATGTGATGGGCCTGCTCGACACGCTCAACCGGCCGTTGTTCCTTCCGAATCCGCAGACCGGCATGCTTGACGAGATCATCGGTTACCCGATCGTGCTCACGCCGTATCTGCCGGCGGCCAACGCCTCGAACGTCTTGGGCATTTTGTTCGGCGATTTCGAGGAAGGCTATCTCTTGCGCGATGACGGCGAAATGACCATCCAGCGGCTCGACGAGCGTTACGCCGATCAGCTCATGGTCGGATTTATCGCCTATACGCGTATCGGCGGCAACGTTACCGACGCCGGTACGCACCCGATCGTCGGCCTCAAGACTCACGTTTAATCAACCGGGCCGCGGCGCTCTCTCGGCGGCGCGGCTCTCTTTTCTCTCGAGATCTCCAATGCAATTTATTGCCGTGTCTTACTTTCGCGTGAAAGGCGCCGATCGTGTCGTCGTGCCTGGCGACGTGATCGAGACGACTGCGCGCCGGCTCTCTAAGCAGATCGCCGCGGGCATGGTCGCGCCGATCGAGCGCGCGCCCGAGCTCGCCGTGCGCAGGCCGCGCGCCACAACGACCGATAACCGGGAGCGAGAATGCCGCTAAATGTCAGAGTTTTGTCGGGGCCGGCGATCGAGCCGATCACGGTCGCGCAGGCCAAGGCGCAATGCCGACTCGACGCGGGTTTCACGGCCGACGACTCGCTCTTTGCGGTCTACGTGCCGGCCGCGCGCCAGATCGCCGAGAAGATCACGCGCCGCGCGTTTTTTAATCAAACTTGGCGGCGCACGCTCGATAACTTTCCGCTCGCCGCGTCTTTCGATCTCTCGCCGACGCCGGCCGATCGCTGGAATTGGCCGGTGTACGGCGGGATGTGGAATCGCCTCGCGATCGATCTGCCGGGCGGCGACGTGGTCCGGATCGTGCAGATCCAATTTCGCGACACGAACAATAATCTCGTGTTGCTGCCGGCCTCGCAGTATGCCGTCGACCTTACCTCGACGCCCTGCCGGATCACGCCGGCCAATGGTTTCGTCTGGCCTTTCGAGGGGTCCTATCTGCCGGGCTCGGTATGGATCGATTACGAGCCGGCGTCGTACGTCGTGCAGATCTCCGAGACGTTTACCGTGCCGGCGGCGCCAGGGCCTTACACGTACGCGCTCTTGCAGGGCGGCGCGCAGGGCGCGAACGTGACGGCGATCGACTCGGTCGTCGACGCGCAGGGCAACCCCATCACGGATTGGACGCCGGCAAACGGCGTGCTCACATTTCAGGCCGGCGACGCCGGCAAGACATACACGGTCGCCTATTGCGTCGCGAAGTGTCCGGAGATGATTCAGGCCGCGCTCTTGATGATCGCCGCGCATCTCTATCGCAATCCCGAGGCGACGACGGATCTCAAACTTTCCGAGCTGCCGCTCGGCGCGCAGATGATTCTCTCGCCCGAGATCGTCGAATGGACGGATTACCGGCCATGCTAAAGCCGAGCGTTATCAATCCGTCGATCGCCGCCGGCGAGCTCGTGCATCAAGTCACGATCGTGTCGCCGTCGACGGCCGGCGACTCGTACGGGCAAAGCGTCGTGCCGACGATCTGGAATCCCGTACGCACGGCGCGCGCCGCGATCGCGACGGCCGGCGGCCGGGAGACGTCGGCCGCATCGCAGCTCGTCTCGGATGTTTCGCATGTGGTTACTGTGCGTTGGACGCCGGATGTTATCAAAGCCGGATTCCGCGTACTCTTTGGCTCGCGCGTTTTTACGATCCTTTACGCCGAGAATGTTGCAGAGCGTAATCGCGTGCTGCTGCTCTATTGCCAGGAGATCGACGGCAATGTTTAACCGGGCGCCTGGCGCCTAGAAAGTGAGTTTTCTCGATGCCTCTACCGAGTCAACAGTCGCCAGTGCTCGGCCTCAATCTGCCGGGCGCGGGTGATCCCGATTACAACCCTAACGGCGCGATCCATCTCATCACGGCCGCGCTGCTCGCGCTCGAGGCGCAAGTGTTCGGCCGTACCAAGTACACGGCGGCCGGCGCGATCTCGATTCAAAACGGCACGGCGATCCTCAAGGCCGGCTCGGCCGCGGCGATGACGCTGCCGGCGCCGATCGCCGGGCTGCCGGGCGCGGGAGGTCACGACGGGATGCGACTCGCGATCGTCGCCGAGGATGCTTTCGCGTACACGGTGACGGGGCCGGCGAACTCGATCAACGGCGCGAAACACATCGCGACGTGGACGGCCGCGGTCGGCAACTCGATCGAGCTGCTCGCCGATAACGGCGCGTGGCTCACGGTCGGTACGCCGCAGGGCGTCGCGCTCACTTAATCTCAGGGCTCGTTTTTTTTTAAATCGAAGGCCGCGAATTTGGCGGCCTTTTCTTTTTGGAGTAAAAACAATGCTCTTGCAAGAGGGGCTCGCGGCTCTACTCGCGGCCGACGCTAGCATATTGGGTCTCGTCGGCTCGCGTATTTATGGGGTGCTCGCGCCGGATGATGCAGCGCAGTATCCCTGCTGCTCTTACTCGCTGATCGGCGGCACGGCCGAGACGACGCTCGACGGCGTCGTCGTGCGCGAAGCACGCCTCGAGCTCAATGGTTTCTCGCTCAACTCCTATCGCGAAGCTAACACGATCCGCGAGGCGCTCATCGCGGCCGTCGACGGATGGACGGCGACGCTCGGAGCAGGCCTGCAGATCGGCGCGCCGACGACGCAAATTCTCGAAGTAACTCTGCTCAATCCTGGGACCGATTTTTGTAGTGTGCAGCGCGTTTTTCGCTGCCTCTGTGAGTTTCGCGTTCTCTACACGGTGCAACTCGGGCCGGCGGCTGTCCTCGTCGTTTCCGACTAAAACCCACAAATATTTGGGAGGAATGAGAAATGCCCTATACAGGCTCAAAATCGCAAGCGGGCCGCGGCTCGCAGTTTCTTATCGGTGCGACGCCGACCGAAGTCGGCGAGTGCAGCGACGTGCAGTTCAACCGTCCCGAGTGGGATTTCGCGGACGTTACCAACCTCGACTCGGGATCGGATCAGGAACTGCTGTCGACGATCCGCAAGGCCACGACCATCAACCTTAAAGGCAATCGCGTCTCGAGCGATGCCGGCCAGGTGCTCGTCGAGACCAATTATCAATCGGGCGCCGAGGTTGCATTTACCCTGCAACTGCCGAAGACGGGCTCGCAGGTTACGGCCGGCGACAAGTATGTCGGCAACGCGTTCGTGAAGGCCTCGACGTTTGACGTGACTCCTACCAAGCAAATCGAATTTAATATCACGCTGCAGCCGACCGGGCCGATCACGCTCACCGTAGGATCGTAAACGCCGGCGCTCATTCCTCCGAATCGTTTCGCGGCGCCTGGCGACGGGCGCCGATCTTTTCTCCAAAGTGAGGCTTTCTTTATGACAAGCAACAAAGCGACGCGCGCGATCGCCGGCACACGTGCCGATGCGACGCTGCCGAAAACCCCTGTCACGGTCGGCGGCAAAACTTACGATCTATGTTTCGATCTCGGCGCGCTCTCCGAGGCTGAAACGGCCATCAATGCCGAGCTCGCCGCGGCCGGCCGGCGCGACTTCGTTAACCTGCTCTATGCGCTGCCGGCGGGCAATCTCTCGAGTACGCGCCTGATCTTTGCCGCGGCGGTACGCACCTTTCATCCCGAGCTCACTTTCGACGAGGCGACGCGCCTGCTCGAGCTGCCGGATCTCTTCGAGGTTGCGGTCGCCGTCAAGGCGGCCTGGGCCGCGGCCGTGCCTGAGGCTGAGGAGCAAAAAAACCCTCAACCGGCCGGCGAGTAATCGCGCCGCTCTCGTGGGCCGATTATTGGGCATTCGCTTACGTGCAGCTCGGGCTCTCTAAGGCTCAGTTCTTCGCCCTGACGCCGCGACTCTTCGCGACGCTGGCCGAGGCCTGGCGCCGCGATCGCGAGGGCAAGGCGCGCGAGCAGCGCGCTCTATTGGCTATCCTGCGCGCGGATATCATCAATTTCTCGCAACGCGCGCCGAAACGATGGATCGGGGCGCGAGATCTCCTGCCGGCCGAGGATCTCAGGGGCCAGGGTGAGAGCTCGAGGCCTCAGAAGCTAACGGCAAAGCGGCGCCGGCAGATCGCCGAGCAGATCCGCGTCGGCATGGTCGGCCTTTGCTTGAGGTGAAGGATGGAAGGATTTGAGGCAAAATTCGAGGGCCTGGCCGAGATCGAGCAAAAGCTGAAGGGCCTCGCGACCAAAGACGCGCAGCGGATCGTCAGGGCCGGCTGTATGGCCGGCGGCCGGGTGCTGCAAGAGGCGATCACGGAGCGGGCGCCCGAGCGGCCAGATCTGCCGAGCGGTGACGCTCTGCCTCCGGGCGCCCTGGCGCGCGATATCGTGGTGCATTTCGGCCGCGATCTGCAAGGCCTGCCGGCGGCGATCGTCGCGCCGGGCAAGTATACGCGCCACGTTGCGATGTGGGTCGAATACGGTCACAGGATGATTAAGGGCGGATATAACCGGCTCGTGAGAAATGGCCTCGGCCGCGGGCCAGGTCGTCGCATCAAACTCGACACGGCGACGGGCGACGTGCCGGCGCACCCATTTATACGGCCAGGCTATGAGGCCTCGCGCGGTACGGCGGTAACGGCCGCGATCGCCGCGGTGCGCAAAGAGCTCGCCAGGGTGACGGCCGGCAAATGATATACTGCGGGCCTTGCCGGCAAGCCGGCGCGAAAGAGGCTCGACGATGGACACTGTTGTAAATGCTCATCCCGAATGGGGGGCGAAAAAGCAGGAGCAGCAGCAGCAGCACTCAATTGATACGCCGGCGCCGGCGATCGCGAAACAGCAGCAGATCACGGCCGGCCGGATTGCGATCGGCGTCTTTTTAGGTAACTTGCTGACGGCCGTAGTTGTCGGGGTATTTTGGTTCCTGACGACGCATTAAAGGGGTTTTATTAGGATCAGATCAGGCTCGCGCGCGGCGCGAGCCTTTTTATTTGGGGGCACAAATGGCAGAGGCGGCCGGCGAAGTAAAAGTAATTTTTGCAGCCGATACGGCGTCGTGGTCGCAGGCGCTCGACAAGGCGCAGCAGCAACTCAACAAGCTGAAAGGCGCGAGCGTCGACGCCGGCCGGGTGACCCGCAAAGAGCTCGCCGAGTCGAAGGGCGCCGCGGCCGTGCTTGGCGAGGAGCTCGGCATTCGTCTGCCGCGGCACGTGCGCAATTTTGTCGCCGAGCTGCCGGGCGTCTCGCGGGCCATGAGCGCGGCGTTTAACGCGATCGCCGTTTTCGCGATCATTAACGCGATCGCCGAGGCGACGTCGAGGCTCGTCGAGTTTGCGCAGAAGTCGCAAGAGGCCGCGCGTAAAAACGCCGAGGCCTGGCGCAGTGTGCAGCAGCCGTTACGCGCGACGGCCGACGATCTGCGCCTCGCCAACGACAAACTCGAAAACGCGATCGCGAAGCTCGAGCACAAGCCGGAAAACAAACTGAAAGAGGCGATCGACGAGGCGATCGTGTCGGCCGGCAAGCTCGGCGACAAGCTCGACGAGGATCTCGGCAAGATTGCCACAACGCTAAAAGGGCAGGAACCTGGGTGGTTTGCGCAATTTATGGGTGTTGCCGGTACCGGCGACATTACTAAGCGCGCGCAGGGTATGCAGGAGTTTCTCGAGAGTCTCGATCTCGAGGGGCACAACCGGCTCGAACAACTGCGCAAGTCGGGCGCGACGGCCGAGCAGCTCGCGCAGGCGCAGCGCGCGATCGACTCAAAGCGGAAAGCGGCGCTTGACGCGGAAGTTGGATGGGCGAATCGTGAGCTCGCGACGGCGACGGCCGAGCAGACGTCGGCGGCCGGC
>DATFSO010000085.1:0-17382 GCA_035262585.1 Occallatibacter sp.
CTCGCCAGTCCAGATACACGCAGGATGAGCAGCGCAGCGAGTTCACGCTCTGGGCCATCTCGCGCTCGCCGCTCATCCTGGGAGCGAACCTGACCAAGCTCGATGACTTCACGCGTTCGCTGATCACAAGCAAGGAAGTCGCCGACCTGAACCAGCAGGCCGTTGAATCCAGGCCCGGACCGCTGCCGAAGAGCAACGGCAAATCGGCTCCGTTTCCCCAGCGCTACTGGTATCTGACGACCGGCGGCCCCAACCCGAAACGTTATGTCGCCGTCTTCAGTCTGGCCGATGCCGAAACCACATCGAACCTGCCTTGGGCGCTATTTCACCTGCCCAACAAGCCGCACGCACTTTTCGATGTCTGGAACCAGAGGCACATTCCGAGTTCTAAGACGCTCCACGTCGCGCTGCCTGCGCATGGTTGCGCGTTATTCCGGATTGAGTAAAGTTCATCGGGAGACGACCGCGATGCATCGACGCTCTGTGGTGAGCGGATTGGCAGCTGTCGCAGCGGCTGGCGGCTTCGGCGCCGCACCCGGCGCCGGAGTGAAGCTCGCTGCTGCTGCCCGCGCCCAAATCGGTGTCACCCTTGGATACGATCCGCGCTGGACCCAGATCGCCTATCCAAATGGCGACGTACCCCGTTCCACCGGAGTCTGCGCCGATGTCGTCATCCGTGCAGCCCGCGACGCCCTCGGAATCGATCTGCAGAAGCTGGTTCACGAAGACATGGCCGAGCACTTCGACGCCTATCCGACCCATCGCGTCTGGGGATCGAGACGGCCCGATGCCAATATCGACCATCGTCGCGTACTGAACCTAGAAACCTACTTCCAGCGTTGCGGGGCCAGTATCTGGCATGCCACCGTTCCGACACCGGGCGATAGCTTTCCCAAACCGCTCGCAACGGGCGACATCGTCACTTGGTTGTTGGATGCGAGACTGCCGCACATCGGCATCGTTGTGAGTTGTCCAACCAATGTCCCCTTACGTAACTCAGAGTGTCGCGTCGTCCACAACATCGGGCGCGGCACGGAGGAATCTGCTCTCGCCGACTTCCACCTGCACCGCGCTGTAGGCCACTATCGCTGGCCCGTCCGCGCTTAGGCCCGCACCTACCGTTTCATTGCACTCTTTAGCTGCGGCTCGACGGTCGCGGCGGGGCCGTGCCCGCGCCATAGCACTTCGCCGTTCGCATTCACCAGCGCAACATAAGGATCTTTGTCGTCGCCTACCCCGAAGAACTTCTCCCACTGCTTCTGGTCCTGCGTCATCACCAGGGTGTGTCCCTGCTCCGCAGGAGGCGTTCCTTTGCGCATGCCGCTCTTGATCATCCCGCGGAAGATGCCCGGGGCGCCTTCGAGCATGGCGATCTCATAGACGTCAACGCTGGCGAAGACCGAGTCCCCGCGCAGAGCCTTCATCCATTCGCCAACCCTCATGCCTCCCTCGTGGCTGAAGCCTGCAACAAGCACCGCCGCATGTCCCCTGACCGCATCAGCTAACACAACATGTTTTCCGCTGAGTGTCTCGGCTGCGGTTGAGGGCATGGCTTGCGATACACAACGAAGCGTTGCTGCGATCAGCACAACCGCCGTCAGCAGCCGGATCACTCGCCCACGAGACTTCATTTGACCTCCATTCGAAGCATCCTTGGGGAACGGATGCGAATGGTTTTTGGTACGCACAGACGACAGGAGACGTTCCAACGCATCTCTGGCGGGGGGTCGGGGGGTCGCGAAACCGATGGCAAAGGCAAAGGCCGCTGACTGGGGATCAGCGGCCTCACCGAAACGCGTTGATTGTGACTACGACTGGGCGAGAGCGGGAGAGCCGGTTGCCGGCATCGCCGCCGGGGCCTGCATCTCGGCCTCGAGTTTGCTGCCCACCTCAGCCGCGGCCTGTGCGAGAACGCGGTGATGGATGGTGAAGAGCGCGAGTTCGAGACGATCGCTGACGCCGGTCTTGTCGTAGATCGAACGCAGGTAGTTCTTGATAACCTGCTCCGTTGTTTTGAGCCGCAACGCGATTTCGCGATTCTTGCAGCCCTGGACGATAAGCGCGACGATGCGCATCTCCTTGGGTGTAAGTCGGTCGCGAACACGTGTGCCTACCATGTCCTCTTCCGGTGAATCCGGGAGCTGGAGTTGTGGTGGCGCCCACGTGTCGCCTGCGGCTACGCGCCGGACACACTCAACCAGAGCCTGGCCAGTGACATTGCGGAATACGACGCCGCGAAATCCCTGCTGCAAGTAGCTGTTCGCAGGTTCGCTGTTCTCGGCAATAACGATGCCGCGGCTGTTGGAGGCCTCGAGGAGCGTGCGCAGGCGGGCCATGTCTGGCCGCAACGACGCTGCAAAGACCACGATAGAACCAGGGAAGGTGGTAATCGCGTGCATCATCCGATCGAGATCGGTGCACTGAGCGATAATCCGCAGGTCCTCGTCCATTGCAAGAACCTTGGCGGTCCCCGCCCTGAAGATTGCCTGTGAATCAGCAAGAATGACTTTGTTCATGATTTGCGCCTCTACGCCAGTGAAACAACCCCTCTTGGCCGAAACCGGCATCCCCTTTTTTTTACGGGCCGGGTGCTGCTCTTTTACCTCAGACGGTACATTGTTGCCTTCTTCAATCTTTCGGCAGATTGCTACAGCGCTGTCCGAAGTTGACCTACAGGTGCAGTGAAAATGATACACATGCCTTTCGTCACCCCTGATGCTCAGAGGTACCTGCACCTAGGTAATGCCCCCAATCTAGAGTACAGCCCAACTATTCCGGGCGTCACGGAGAATCCTGGGGTCCGGATGATGAATCCTGTTTACCGACTTGGCACCGATGAGCGTTACTCTAGTTTATAGAACAAACAACTCGCATTTTGGTTGGATGCGGTGCTGGCCGCTTTGATTGGCATGGAAGCCTGTGAAACCATACGAAAACACGTAGACTGGGGAAGTTATGGCGAGGCCGATTCTACTGGCAGTGGATGACGACGTCAGCGTTCTGGAAGCAGTCGTGCAGGACCTGCGCCGAAAATACGGATCCGATTACCGGGTCATGCGCGCGGGCAGCGGCCAGGCCGCCCTCGATATGCTGGCACAGCTGAAATCGCGGCCGGACCCGGTCGCCTTGCTCCTGAGCGACCAGCGAATGCCTGGAATGAGCGGCGTCGAGTTCTTGTGGCGTGGGAGCGAGATGTATCCGGATGCCAAACGGGTGCTGTTGACGGCCTACGCCGATACCGAGGCGGCGATCCAGGCCATCAATACGGCGAGAATTCACTACTACCTGAACAAGCCCTGGGACCCACCGGACGAGCGCCTATATCCGGTCCTGAACGACTTGCTGGATGACTGGAAGGCCGGGTATGTCCCACCGTTTGAAGGCCTTCGAGTGATTGGAAGCCGCTGGGCGCTCAATGACCACATGGTGCGTAACTTCCTGATGCGCAACCACGTGCCGTACCGCTCGATCGATGTGAGCAGCGAGGAAGCGCAGAAGATTCTGGACGAACGGCACCTGACCCCGGAACAGTTGCCCGTGGTGCTGTTCGCGGATGGGAGCGTGCTCGTTCAAGCCAATCCAGACGCCCTGGCTGCCAAAGTTGGCCTGAGTACGCACGCTGCACAGGAGTTCTATGACATCGTCGTGGTGGGAGCGGGGCCGGCCGGGCTGGCTGCAGCCGTATATGGCGCCAGCGAAGGCCTGAAAACGCTGGTGGTTGAGCCGGAGGCGCCAGGCGGGCAGGCCGGGTCGAGCTCAAGGATCGAGAACTACCTGGGATTCCCTGCCGGGATTACCGGCGGGGATCTGGGGAGAAGGGCCTTCACCCAGGCGGCGCGTTTTGGGGCGGAGTTCGTGACGCAGCGCGCGGTGGGGCTGCGGATCGATGGGCAATACCGGTTCGTGCAGCTGGGCGACGGGCGCGAGGTGGCTACGCACGTGGTGCTGCTGGCTTTGGGAGTCCAGTACAGGAAGCTAGGCATTCCGGGATCGGACCGGCTAACGGGACGCGGTATCTACTATGGAGCGGCGCTCGTAGAGGCAACATCGTGCAGCAACGAGGAAGTATTTGTGGTGGGCGGTGCAAACTCCGCCGGACAAGCCGCGATGCATTTTGCCAAATACGCCAATAAGGTGACTATGCTGGTGCGCGGACGGGGTTTGTCGGCCACGATGTCGAAATACTTAATCGATGAGATCGAGCGCACATCGAATATTGTGGTGGAAACGCAAACACAAGTAATTGCCGCAGAGGGAGAAGAGAGGCTGGAGCTCTTGCGTTTGCGTGGACCGAAGGGTGAGTATTGCCTACAGGCTAGCTCATTATTTGTCTTTATTGGTGCGGAGCCAGGCGTGGAGTGGCTGCCCGATGCCGTACTGCGCGACGACAAGGGGTTTGTGCTGGCCGGACCTGATCTGCGCCAGGACGGAAAAGCGCGCGACGACTGGCATGAACAGCGCGAGCCGTTTCTTCTGGAGACCAGCGTGCCGGGGGTTTTCGTGGCGGGGGATGTGCGGCACGGGTCAGTGAAGCGGGTTGCCTCGGCAGTAGGCGAGGGGTCAATTGCAGTGCAGTTTGCACACCAGTATCTGGCGGGGTTCTAAATGGGGATCGAAACAGCACAATGATTGCGGGCGAACAACTGCTGACGGTAGAGCCGGTTGCCCTGAGGGAACTGGCCGGAGAGTTGGGCCATACCAGGCCGTTCGCCGAAACGCACGCGGAGGCACTCAACGGAATCGGTGTTGTCGATCGGGTCACGGCAAAAGCAGGAGCGACGCTTACCAGACCGGGCCAGCCGGAGATGTATTACTGGCTGGTGCTCCAGGGCGAATGCAAAGCAGAGCGCGAGGAGCCAGACGGTTCCTACAGCTTGGTAGGTACTGCGCAGGCCGGGGAAGCCTTCGGCGAGACGCCATTTCTGACCGGCAGAACACGCACAGCATTTCTGGTCAGTGCTGCACGCGATTCTGTGCTGGTGAGATTTACGCCGGATCAGTTCTGGGAAATGATGTCGTGTTGCCCGGCAGCGCGCAAGGTGATTCTGGAAGACATGGCAGTGCGGCTCCAGGTCTACCAGGCTGAAGCCCTGCATCGCGAGAAGCTGATATCGCTGGGAACCCTGGCCGCGGGGTTGATGCACGAGCTGCACAATCCGGGAACAGCTGCAAAGCGGGCAGCGTCTCAGCTGCGCGAGAATCTGCTGAAGCTGCAGGACCTGAGCCTGCGCTCAACCGGAAAGCAGAAGACACCAGAGCAGTTGGAGTGCATGCATGGTCTGCTGATGCACGCCGTGAAGGGTTGCCATGCCAAGGCACTGAGCACAATGGAGCAAGCCGATGCCGAAGAGGAGTTGGCGGAGTGGCTGCAGCAGGCGGGGGTTGAAAACGCATTCACGATTGCTCCATCCCTTGTGGCGATCGGATTCGAGCAGGAAGAGCTGAAGTGTGCGCGGGAGTTCTTTGACGCGAAGAGCTTTTCGGATGCATTGAACTGGCTGGAGGCGCTGGTTTCGAGCGTTTCGCTGGTGTGTGCGATCGAAGAGAGCATCTCACGTGTTTCTGACCTCGCAATGGCGGTAAAGAAATTTGCCTATGACGATCGATCACCGGTGAAACAGCTGGATGTGCACGACAGCCTGCAAAGCACGATCACGATTCTCGGACACAAGCTGCGCGTGAAGCAGATCTCGGTGGATAAGAAATTCGATGCGTCGCCGTCGATAATCCAGACACGCGGATCGGCGCTGAGTCAGGTGTGGACAAACCTGATCGACAACGCTGCCGACGCCTCGCCCGTACTGGGGCATATCGAGATTGCGACGTGGACGGAGCGGGCCAACGGCCTTGGGGATCCGGAATGGCTGGCGGTAAGTGTTACCGATCACGGGCCGGGGATTCCACCGGAGGTTCTGCCTCGGATATTCGAAGCGTTCTTCACGACAAAGCCACAGGGCTCAGGGACCGGGTTGGGGCTTGAGATTGTGCATCGGATTGTGACGCAGAAGTTCGGCGGGAAGATTAACGTCGATTCGGAGCCGGGCAACACGAGATTTGTGGTGCGTCTGCCGATGAATGGTGTGAACGCGAGCCCTGCGTCCGATGCGACGAAGAAGTAGATCCCTTCTCTTTATTTTCGATCGTAAGCACATTGATGATTGCCTGCGCCTCGAGAAGCGGATTCGTTCCCGTGTTTGAAGGATGTTCGAGCTTTGTCGCCCGTTTTGAGGAGTAGTGTAGTCTGGACGGAAATCGTTTACCACGGAGCTAGCAATGACTGTTGTGGCCGGTGTGGATTTCGGCACGTTGAGCGTGCGTGTGACTCTGGTGGACAGCGAGCGCGGGCCGATTGGAACGGCCTCGGCTTCCTATCCGTTGCATCGGCGCCGCGAGGATCCCGATTATGCGACGCAATCGCATACTGACCAGATGGCAGCGCTCGCCGCGGCCACAAAAGACGTCCTCGCAGCGACAGGAATTCGTGGAGAGAGCGTCGCGGCCATGGCACTCGACACGACGGGCTCAAGCGTGATCCCGGTCGGTGAGGGTCTCGAGCCCCTCGATGAGTACTACCTGTGGTGCGACCATCGCGCGCATGAAGAGGCGGAGGAGATCACCGGGAAAGCGCACGCTATGGGTCTCGAGGCCATCGAATGGTGCGGCGGAGTGTACTCGCACGAGTGGGGTTTCGCGAAGCTGCTGCACTGGCTGCGTCACAATCCAGGCAAGCGCGGGATGTTTGTCACCGCGGTTGAGCACTGCGACATGGTGGCCGCGACGCTGTGCGGCGTAAAGAGCGTGGGCGAGTTGAAGCGCAGCGTGTGCGCGATGGGCCACAAGTGGATGTGGAACCCCAAGTGGGGTGGCTTGCCGCCAGAGGAGTTCCTGGTTGCTGTAGATCCATTGCTTGCCGGTGTGCGCGCGAAGTTAGGCGGCACATACATGACAAGCGACAAGATTGCGGGGCATCTTGCCGGTGAGTGGGCGGAAAGGCTTGGCCTTCGTCGAGGAATACCGATTCCGGTCGGTGCGTTCGATGCACATTGGGACGCAATCGGCTCGAATATCCGCGAAGGCGACGTGGTCAACGTGGTGGGCACATCGACGTGCATCATCGCGATGGCGCGTGAGGCGCAGTTGATCCCAGGCGTTTGCGGAGTCGTGCCGGGAAGCGTCCACCCTGCTTACACGGGCATCGAGGCGGGCCTTTCGGCGACGGGCGACATCTTTGAAGCCATCGCCCAGCGGGCGCAGTCGCGCGTGCACGAGCTGTCGAAGGGCCTGGAGACGTTCAAGGCAGGACAGACGGGCCTGATGCGATTGAGCTGGGACAACGGCGACCGCACGGTCCTGGTGAATCCGGAACTGGGCGGCGTAACGCTGGGCTGGAACATGGTGAGCACGGCGCAGGACGAGCTGTTTGCGGCAATAGAGGGAACGGCGTTTCACACGCGAATCATCCTGGAGCGTATGGCAGAGCACGGTGTACGCGTGGACCGCGTGATTAACGCCGGAGGTATTCCGCAGAAAAATGAAGTGCTGAACCAGGTGTATGCCAACGTGCTGAATAAGCCGGTGCTGGTGCCGGCGGGAATTCCGACGAGTCTTGGGTCGGGGATCTTCGCATTAGTGGCGGCTGGCGCCTACAAGAGCATCGAGGAGGCGCAGGCTGCGGTGTGCCTGCCCTTCCGCACCATCGAGCCGGACCGCAGAGCGGTCGACGTTTACGACCGCCTATACACGCTTTACAGAGACGTGTACTTCGCCCTGGGCCAACGCCACGCGCCGGCCGTTCCCCTGGGGCGGGTGCTTCCCGAGCTGCGCGAGATCGCATCCAAGATGCGACAGTCGGCCTGAGTTTATCCGAGCACAAAGAAAAACGCCGGAGGAGCAGATGCTCTTCCGGCGTTTTTGGTTGTGGTGTCAGAAGTCTAAACGCAAGCCGAACTGCATCCGGCGGAAGATGTGAGTGCCCAGCGTGCCGCCGTAGAATCCGAACCCGCCGTAGGTTAGCGCGTTGGCGAACGTCGAGTTGTTATAGGACCCGGCATCGAAGCGCACGCTGTTTGTGACGTTGTAGACTTCCCAGGCAAACTTCATCTTTGCTCTTTCACCGAGGCCCCAGCTCTTGCTCATCGTCGAGTCAATGCCAAAGACCCCATCAGAGCGGAAGTTGTTCCGCTGCCCAGCTTCACCGGGGTATGGCAACCGCATGGGCGAGCCGGTCATCACTCCGCCTTGAATCGCCTGGTCATCAGCAAAGACCTGCGGGAGTCCACCTTCCATGTGCTTGTGGGTCTTCACCGGCGCCGTAGTCACGGCATATGCCTGAAGCTCCCAGTTTGTTGTCCATCCAGGCTCAATCACTGAGAACGGCAGACCGCTCGACCAGCGGCCCAATCCTGCCCACTGCCAGTCACCCCATATAGCGTTCCCCAACTTGCCTGAATTACCCAGCAAGGCCTTTCCCGTGCCGAAAGGCAAGGCATAGACCCAGTCGGCCGTAATCAGGTGTTGAGCATCGAAGTCCGAGACGCCTCGGCTCAGTTTCGGGCTCCAAACGTTCTGGATTGCCCCGTAGGAGGTCGCAGAGCGCTCAGCGTCGGATCCCATGTCGATGGAACGGGAGAAGGTATAGCTGAAGTCGAGAGTCAGACCCTTCTGAGAGGGGCGGCGGAGCGTGAACTGTCCGGCGTTGTAATAGCTGTTGCCGACCGAGGCCAGTGCAATCAGTGAAGAGAACTGCTGGTCCCAGAACAGTGTTCCATTAGGACACCCATAGAAACAGCCGAAGTCGATGTCGTAGAGAGCGCCCGTTTCGCCGTAGGTGTAGCGTTGGGGCGCCCACTCGTCGTTATATATGGCGTCGGTTGCGCTCTCGCCATTGAAATCGAGACTCTGCATCTGCGGGAAGACATCTTCGAAATACGGAATGGTGGGGAGATGCTGGAATTTTCCGTCGCAGTACTTGCAAGAGCCACCCAACTGGTCGGTCATTTTCGACATCAATGTGCCCGCTGTAAAGTAATCTCCTGCGCCTTTCGGATCGTTGTAGTTGACCGGTTCGGCGAGGTCGAGTTGCTGGAAGAGATGGCGGCCGATTCGTCCCACGTAGGCCGCATCGAGCAAGAACCCTCCCGGGAGTTCACGCTGGACGGACAGATTAAATGCCTGAACGTACGGCGTTTTCACCCGGTTGTCGATGCCCCAATTGATGCCGAATGTGCCATCCGGGACCGCGTAGGGATAAGTCTGCGTCGTCGGAGCCGGCGGTACAGGCAGATTCGGCAGGTCGTGTGGCCCGGTGAAGCGCGGCGCGGTATTGAAGTTCACCGTGTTTGCAGCACTCGAGAACTGCGAAGATAGTCCGAACGATCCAAGGCGGCTGAAACGGCTGGTCAGCGCCTCGCCGTAATGATCGTAATAGATTCCGTATCCAGCGCGAATTGAGGTCTTGGAATCGGGCGAATAGACAATAGCCAGACGCGGAGCGATGTTGCTCTTCTGCTTGGCCCAGTAGGCCGGAGCGTGATTGACCTTTCCAACCGGGGTGAAAAAGAGGTCGGGCTCGTAGACCTGGCCTTTGGCCGCTGCAGCACCACGCTGGAGGTACCAATTGTGCGTGTCGACCGTAGGAGCGATTTCCTGCCCCTTGGTTTCATAGGGAGTCTGCAATAGGGTGTGGCGAAGACCAAAGGTGACAGTGAGGTTCTGCTTTAGCCGCCATGCATCCTGCAGAAAGTACTCGAATTCGTTTGCCTTGAAATGGCGTGAAACGGAGGCGCCGTCAGCCAACAGAGAAGCGCTCGTTGGACTCGTAACAACATAGTTGGCACTGGCATTGCGCTCGGCGACGTCACCGATGATGGTCGCGTACATCTGATCGAACGCGGTTTCGTTTTGCCCAATCGCGGGTAACCCGAGGGTTGTGGGGTCTGGTTTGCCCTTGGCGCTCAGATACGAGGGATTTGTGGTGGCCCCGTTGAATGAGCCGGTATTGTTGGCCGAGTTGCTCTGAACCATTCGCCAGTTGCCACCGAAAGACAGGGTGTGACTGCCCTTGGTCCAACTGAGCGTGTCGTCTATGGTGTCAACCGGAACACTGACGATCGAGCTGCGGGTCTGAGCCGTTGGTTGGGTGAGGAACCGAACAACCACGTAATCGCCCTGGCCGATGCCGGCGCTGGAATAGCCCTGGCGGATATAGCCATAACGGACATCATTCACGATGTTTGATGTGGGCGTCCAGGTATGACCGAAGGCCATTCCCTTAGTATTGTCCTCAAGAGAACTCGAAGCCGGCTGGCCAGGGAAGTTTTGGGCTCCCGAGGCAGTGTCTTTCTGAAGGTTGCCACGTGCGAATATGTGGTTGGATTTGTTCAGGTTGTAGTCGATTTTCCCGATGTTCGTATTCAGTGTGCTGGGCGCACGCGAACTGAAGTTGTAAGACCCGAAATTGATACCGTCCCCCGCGGCCAAACCAGAACCTGAAGCCGCAGGTTCCGTAGATAGGTACTGAAGCATAGCAGCGTCGACACCGGGGGCCTTGCACTGAGTGCAGTTCGCGTCGAGTTGTGCAATCTGCTGGGATGTCAGCATTTGCACATTTCCATTGACATCCGTGTATCCCAACTGGCCTGCGAGAAATGACGCCGATGGCGTCGTTGTCGAGACCGTTTCGTTTGTCGCCAGGCGCTGCCCTTCGTAGTTGAAGAAGAAGAAGAGTTTATCCTTGAGAATCGGACCGCCGACGCTTCCGCCAAATGTATTCACGATGTACTTTGTGGGTCGATTTGGCTGAGCCGGGGTTGCGGATAGTTCCTGATTCTTGATGAACCAGTCATTGGCGACAGTGTTGGAGGGACGGTTGTACTCGTACAATGAGCCGTGTAAATGGTTGGTTCCGCTCTTTGTTACAAGAGAAACCTGTGCGCCTGAAGTACGACCGGCGTCGGCGTTTCCATTGGATGTGGTAACGCGAAACTCCTCGGTGGAATCAAGGGTCGACCGAAGAACGCCGTTGAAGGCATAGCCGTTGATCTGATCGTTGTCATCAACGCCATCCAGGGTGACATTTCCCTGATCGGACCGCGCTCCGGAAACGGCGCCCTGGCGGCTATCGAGGTTGCCTGGCGCTGTCTTGTCCATCAGGGTGGTCGTCTCGCCCAGATAGAGCGCACCCGGTTGCAGGCTGAGGAGTGAGATCGGATCACGGCCATCCATCGGCATTGCCTGAATGGTCTCGTTCCCCACCGCATTGCCGATGGTTGCGTCGGACGTATTCAGCGTCTGGGCACTGGCGGTGACATCGATAGTCACAGTACTCGCCTCAATCGTCAGAGTGAAATTGATGGTTGCCGGCTGATTTACAAGCAATTCGGCAATCTTGGACTGATTGCCAAAGCCGGTTGCAGAAACGACGATTGTGTACCTTGCGGGAGGTATCTGCGGGAAGGAGTAGTCGCCGGTGCTGTCCGCAACGACACTCAGCGTCGCGCCGTTTGACTTGTCAACAATTGTGATTTTTGCTCCCGGAACAAGGGCGCCCGTTGGGTCCTTAATCGTTCCTCTGAGTGATGTGGAGGCGGTTTGGCCAAAGGAAGGGGTGACTGTGGAGAGGATACAGAGAAGTATCCATCCCAGAAGGGACTTTTTCACGGCTGGTTCCTCCAAAAAACTTACTTCAAATGACCGCGGAAAACGGTTGCTTATTCTTCTTCGTCCTTCAAACAAGCATTGCTCACTTCCCTCCGCTTACGCGTTGGGTGGGACTCTTAATGTGCGAGAGCAGAGCTACCTTCAGGACTGCAACATGCTTCGATGACTTGCCCCTTGGGGGTGGGGGATTTTCTCTACAATTTATTCGTATTGGCGATAAGGATTCAATAAAAAAATCCGCCCCTGCTTCCGGGCCCTTCGAACCACAGAATTCAACGCCTGTTTCTCACAAGGTTGCTTGGTCTCACCATGCTGGATCAAATTATTGTTGCTGCTGCATTTGCTGGAGATCGATGAGCGGGATAGGCGGATCGGGCGGCTGCTGTGCGCGTTCGACCAGGACCGACCAATCCTCGGGGATGGGAAGCTGGCGATCGAGAGCTGGCGGCACGTCGCTAGCCTCGACATGCACGGCAACGTACAGTTCGCTCGACGTCTTGCCGCGGAAGATGCCATGGGTGGGAGGGACGTCGGCATAGTCGCGTCCGACAGCCGTACGGATGTGCCGATGGTGAGCGACGAGGTTGTTGGTAGGGTCGAAGCCTACCCATCCCAGGTGAGGCATAAGCACATCGACCCATGCGTGCGTCGCATCCGGCGTGGAGCGATCGTGGTCTTCGCGTCCGCGATAGAGATAACCGGAGACGTAGCGGGCCGGGACCCGCACCAGA
Organism: Occallatibacter sp.; assembly: GCA_035262585.1. Taxonomy (GTDB): domain Bacteria; phylum Acidobacteriota; class Terriglobia; order Terriglobales; family Acidobacteriaceae; genus Telmatobacter. The sequence goes on from DATFSO010000085.1 coordinate 12,390, forward strand.
CGAAGCAGCGCGATCATGGTGTGCGCAAAATCCTGGCAGACGCCGCTGCCGTTCAGGATCGCTTCGTCAATGGGTGAGTCGACGCGCGTCGAGCGGGGCACATATTCGAAGTACTCAAAGAGACGCTGGTTGAGTTCCTGCACCAGCATGAGCGGATCATCGCGTCGCACCACCTCCATGCGGCCGGCCAGATCGACGAGAGCCGGGGTCTCGACGACGAACTGGCTAGGCAGCAGCATCTCCCAGTAGTCGCCCGCCTCGACGAGGGCGTCGAGAGCCAGCCACGCATCGGGCGCAAGAAAGCCTGGGACGTCCGGCAAAGGTTGCTGCTCGACGACTGATTCGGCGATGACGACGAGCTGGTTGTGCTCGCCAGGAATGTCGAAGTGATGAACGTTGTTTCCAAAGTGGTCGCGGTAAGTGAAGACGCGGCAGCGCGGACTGACCGAGAGCGAGAAGGTGAGACAGTGCTGGTTCGAGTCCGAGCGCGGGTGCATTCGCGTTTCCATGATGCTCTCGCTCACAGCCTGCGAGTAACGGTAGCGCGTAAGGTGACGGATGGAGTAGCAGTTCATGCAGGTCGATCCCTCAGTTTCAGACCGCCAGCGCGGACTGTATGGAGTACTGAATGTAGTAGCGATAAACAAGCTCATGAATGCGCAGGCACTGCTGGCGGATGGTGTGAAGAAAGGCTGCCGCGTTGCCTGCCAGGATCTCGCTGACGGAGTTGAAGCTCAACATCGCGTGCAGGCGTCCGATGCCTGCGGTAAGTTCGTCGGGAGGACGGCGTCCACCCGTGTACTGGATCGACTGAATGGCCTGACGCATGGATTCGACCGAATAACGAATGGCATGGGGAAAATCGCGATTGAGCAGCAGGAACTCCAGGATGCGGTCTGGGGTCAGATCGGCCGTATACACCTGGCAGTAGGCTTCGAAGGCAGTGCAGCAGCGAAGAAGGCCTACCTGCTCCAGGTATTGGTAGCCGGAGATTTCTCGCTCAGGCGCGTGATAGAGACTCGGCTGGTGGACTTCGAGCAGTGTTGCGATCGTATAGGCGCGCTCGAGATAGCGGCCGAGGCGAATGAATTGCCACCCCTGGCCATGGATCATCGTGGTGTCACTGACGCCTTTGAAGAGATGGATCGCGTCGATAATCGACGAAAGCACGTCGCTGATGTTGGATTGGAATTGCGCGTGGGTATGCGGTGAGTGCATCTGGTGGTAGAGGCGATTGAGGCGCTGCCATTGCTCGGTTGAGATCTCTTCGCGGATCTGGCGGGCGTTTTCGCGAGCGGCATCGATCGAGCAGGTAACGGAAGCGGGGTAGTGTTTGTCGAAGACGAGTTTTTCCGCGCTGGAATACGCGTCACCGTTCCAGTCGAAGCCGGTAGGACTGCCAAGCGAAGCAATGAGGCGCTGCCAGTGTGACCCCGCCCCGGCTCCGCCGGAGTCGAGCATGAGGCTCATGGCTACGTCGAGTTGGCGCATGGTGTTTTCGGCGCGCTCGAGGTAGCGGCTCATCCAGTAGAGACTGTCGGCAACACGTGAAAGCATTATGGTTGTCTCCCGTTGATGCTGCAGGCACGAGCAGAGGTTTGAAACCGAATCGTGAAAAGCGGCTAAAGCCGCGGTTGATTTCGTTGATCCCTCCCGTTCCGGCACGGTCAAAACAGTGCCCTTTCAATACTGCGGATTCGACAACGATGCGTTATTCCAGAACCCATGTGTCCTTGCTGCCGCCTCCTTGCGATGAGTTGACCACGAGCGAGCCTTTCTCAAGGGCCACGCGGGTAAGTCCTCCGGGGACGATGTTGATTTTGTCGCCGAAGAGAATGTAGGGCCGCAGGTCGATGTGACGGGGCTCGAGCCGGTCGCCGATAAGACAGGGCGCACGCGAGAAATCAAGCGTTGGCTGCGCGACGTAGTTACGTGGATTGGCCTGGATCCGACTTGCAAACTCTTCGCGCTGCCGAGCGGTGGAGTGCGGACCTATCAGCATGCCGTATCCTCCACTCTCGCCGACCGCCTTGACGACAAGTTTGTCTAGATTGGCAAGGACGTGACTGCGCTCGTTCTCTTCCGTGACGAGGTAGGTTTCCACGTTGTGGAGAATCGGGTCTTCGTTTAGGTAATAGCGAATGATGCGGGGAACGTAAGCGTAGAGAGCCTTATCGTCGGCAAGCCCACTGCCAAAGGCGTTCGTGACGGTGACATTGCCTGCGCGATAGGCGTTGAACAATCCAGTGCAGCCGAGGATTGAATCGCTGCGGAAGATCAGCGGATCGCTAAAGTCATCGTCAACGCGGCGGTAGATGACATCGACGCGCTTGAGGCCATCGGTCGTCCTCATATAGACGACGTTGTCGTGTGTAACGAGATCGCGGCCTTCGACCAGATCGACGCCCATCTGGCGAGCCAGGTAGGTGTGCTCGAAATATGCGGAATTGAAGACGCCGGGCGTGAGCAGGACAATGTTCGGCTCGGGACGGCCTTCGGGCGCGAGCGAACGCAGCGTGGCGAGCAGCAGTTGCGGATAGTGCTCGATGGGCCGGACGCCGTAGCTGTGGAAAAGCTCAGGAAACGTGCGTTTCATCACGCGGCGATTCGTGAGCATGTAGCTCACACCGGAGGGCACGCGCAGGTTGTCTTCAAGAACGACGAATTCGCCGGTGTTCAGGCGCAGAAGATCGGAACCGACTACCGAGATATAGACATTGCGCGGAACCTGTAGGCCGCGCATTTGGCGGCGATAGTGCCTGCAACTGTAGACCAACTCGCGCGGCACGACTCGGTCGTTGAGAATCCTGGCTTCTGAATAGACGTCTCGCAAGAACAAGTTCAGTGCGGTGATGCGCTGGGTCAGGCCGCGCTCGATACCATCCCACTCCTGCGAAGTGACCAGGCGTGGGAGCAGGTCGTAGGGGAAGATCTTCTCCGTTCCCTCGTCGCGGCCGTAAACCGTGAACGTGATGCCCTGGGTGAGAAACGAAAGCTCAGCCGACTGTTTGCGGCGCTGCAACTCCTCCTGCGGAAGACGGGCAAGCGTCTCTGCCAGAGCTCGATATTGCCGGCGAACCTCGCCGGAGGGCTCGCGCATCTCATCGAACGCCTGGTCGAGCGGATAGTCGCCGTAGAGAGCTTCCACTTCCGCTGTGGGTCCGGCGCTCATGCCAGAATCTGTATCCTTCGATCGGGAATCAGAGGTCTTGCCTGTCGGAGAAAAGGCCGATCCAACACAGCCGAAAACCCCGTTTCCGCGTGTACCTGTACCTCAGCTTTAGCACGGCCGGCATAAGGGCAGCATCAGGATTGCTCATTCACGCCGTAGTGAATATTTCCGGAAGGCGCAGCGTCACGGGGAGATAGGATCACTTCATGAGCTACGACCTCATGGTCTTCGAGACCGAGTCTGCTCCGAAAGACCATGCCGATTTCATTGCGTGGTATAGCCAGCAGACGAAGTGGGGGGAAGCCCACGATTATAACGACCCGGCGCTTACGTCAGAGCGTTTGCAGGCATGGTTTCGGGAAATTATCCGCATCTTTCCCCCCATGCACGGACGCTATTCCGAAGAGCCGAGTCAGGGCGATGTGGTTTCGAGCTCGGACTACGCTATCGGGGCAGATTTTATTTATGCATCCTTTGCGTGGTCCAATTCCGAGGTTGCCTACATGACAGTTGCGCGACTCGCGGAGAAACACCAGCTGGGACTCTTCAACGCCAATTCATCGGGCGAGGAGGTGTGGGTTCCCGCTGAAGGCGGTTTGGTGCTTGCACACGACAAGGGTCACCCAACCCTGATCGGAAGGATTAAGCGCCTGTTGGATGGAAGGTGACAGCTCAAGGTTTCAGCTGATGGCGCCACGCGATGCAGGGCACTTTGTACAATAGCTCGGGAGTTCCAATCTGAATGCCCAGAAGCAAGCCATTTGTTCAGTGTTTCCCTGCTCTGTTCGTGGTCGGGTTGGCCCTTTCCAATGCAGACGCTCAGAAGTCACCTATCCAGATCACGGCCGATCTCTCCGATGCGCCACGCAAGCTGTTTCATGCCGAGATCGACCTTCCTGTTTCAGCCGGCCCTCTGACGTTGATTTCGCCCCAGTGGATTCCGGGGCACCATATGCCATCAGGCCCCGCAGATGCGATTACAGGTGTGGAATTCACGGCAAACGGCAAGCCGCTCGAATGGCGACGAGACGATCTGAATCTGTACGAATTCCATCTGACGATTCCCAGCGGAGTAGCGACGCTGCACGCGCACATCGACACGATCGTGACCCGGCGTGTTTCGCAACGACTGGCAGCGCTTGAATGGGAAGCGCTGATGCTGTATCCGGCGCACGTGCCGGTGAAGGATATTCCAATTCAGCCCTCCGTAAAGGTGCCCGCGGGATGGGGAATCGGAACCGCGCTTACGCCCGTCAGCGGTGGATCGTATCCGGTGCCAGCGGCGGGAAGCGTCACGAAGTTTGCCGCGACAACGGTGGAACAGCTCGAGGACTCGCCAATCCTGGCCGGGCTCAATTTTCGCGAGTATCCCCTGGCGCCCACCGTGACGCCGAAACACTTTCTTGATGTGGCGGCCGACGCGCCGGCGGATGCGAACCTGCGGCCTGCGGTATTGGCAGAGGCGGCAAACCTTGTACGCGAGGCAGACGCACTGTACGGGTCACACCACTACAACGAGTACCATTTCCTGCTGACATTGTCAGACGTTGCGGGCGGGATGGGACTGGAGCATGGACAATCATCGGACAACGGCGTGGGCGAGAAGGGTTTCACCGACGATGTGCATCAACTGCCGGAGTCGGACCTGCTGTCGCACCAAACGAGTTCACGCATTCCTGGAGTGAACAACCGTCGCCTAAAGGGCGACGGCTTCTTGGGGCACGCATGAGACAGCATTCTCTACGTTAAGCCCCAAAAGCCCGTTCCGGGCTCTGGAAAGGATCAGCTGAGCACTGACATGATCGCGACTCTGAGACAATC
>DATFSO010000086.1:0-5234 GCA_035262585.1 Occallatibacter sp.
GATCTTCATCGACGCATCCACGCCTATAAATCGCCAAGCGCCAACCGAAGAACCGTGGCAAGCTCAGTGGGCCGTGCGTCAGCAAGCCGCCCACTCAAGCAGATCGGCCATTCCAAAATCACCGTCGGGCCCCGCCAGTTCTGGCCGCCACTCTGGGGCATTTAGTAGCGAGGATGGATCATTGCGGAGCAGTTCGAAGATGACTTCGGCAACGATTCTACCGCCAACATCGCCAAGGTATTCGCCATTGTGTTGGACCTCAGCTTCGGCGAGCACATAGAGCCATAGCGGCGTCTCCCGGCCTGCGCCCCCAGTCCTCATCTCCGTTTGAGTGGATGGCGTCAGCCCCAAAGCACGGGCCACAGCTTCTCCCGAAGGCAGCGCCACGGACCTGCCGCGATAAAGGTCGCGTGAAGCCAGCGAACTGAATTCCTGTCTTGGTGTTTGTCCAACTAGAGCTGCCGGCAATCGCATCAGGGCCGGCACAAGCTGGGGGCTGATCCGGCGGCTCATCTGTGGCGCCTCCTCCGCCGGAAATTGAAAGTACAGCTTCCAGTCCACCTGCCTTTCGGCGGTTACCGGGCAGATGCCGACCAGGTCGGGAAAAATAGGCACACGAAGACTGCGATTGACGTCATACACCTCGTGGATTTGCGCGTGGCCAAACCGGTAGGCTCCGTCGGAGAACTCGACCGGGATGAACGGCTTGCCCTCAAACTGGCAAACCTTGGGGCCATATTCCAGCAATTCCTCCACCAGATCTGCGCCGACATTTAGCGGCAGAAACTCATGAAGCACGATCCACTGATAGTGCCAGCGGACGAAGCGAGAGGCGCTTGCGAAGACCTGGTCTGCCGGCACGCCGTCTTTGCGGAGCCTGTCGACCACCCGATTGTGAAAGTGCAGGAACGCTAGGTGCAGCTGTGAGATGAATACATGCGTGTCATTCCGCGCGTCGCCTACAAGAGCCAACCCCTGGGCGTTGCGCGGCAAATCACCGGTTGAACTGTCGCTAGCGGCGATCAAAAGCTTGTCGGGATCATGAAGATCGTACAAGTACGGCTGGCCGACGGGTCCTGCACCGTAGATGCATTCCAGGTCAAGCCGCGGCGAGCGGAAGTTCTGGAGAGTGCTGATGTTTTCGGCTTCCTGCAGAGGCGAACGATCGTGCGTAATGTCGTGGGCGATGAACTGACCAAAAAAAGGCCAGCCCGCGGCAATTCTGGGATTGTCCTGTCCAAGCCGGGCGTTGAACTCAGAGCGAGACTCCAGTGGGCCGCCTGCAGCTCCATATCTCAGCAGTGCATCTCCGCTGGCGTCTTGCGCAGGTAGCTCCGGAAACAGGCGTCCGAAGCGGCCTTCGGGCAGATCGGGAAGCCGGGGACGCTCGCTCAACCGGACATGTGGATCCGCGGCACGGTTCCTGGGCAAATTGGTCATGGCGATCTCCTAGCCTGCTTCGGACCTCCCCCTAGTGTCGATCAATTCTGCCGGGGAAAATGTAGATCAGCGGAACGATCCGGTAGATGGCCATCGGCACCGTAGACTCACAGGTACTGAGGGAGGATGTTTGCCGAATTCATTCTCCGCCTGCTTGCGATCTTCAATGTCGATCACGTTTGCTAGCGCGAAGTTTACCACTAAGCAGCTCTCTCGGTTTCTCCTGAGTTTCCCTCTTGCGGCGCGGTTGCGATGGCCTTAACGGAGGTCTTTCCCGCTCTCACCTGGCGTTCGTGGGCTCAGCTTGGGCACTTGCGGAGTGCGTTCCTGGGCACTGCTGGAGGTGCGTCACTTCGGCTGGGGACGTTGATCGGGACGCTGGATTTGCTCCCCTGAGTCAACTCGATTCCATGTCCCCGCATCGAACCTTACGTATCCGCCGAAATCTTTGACGCCATCAGCCCGAAGGTCCCTAAGTGAACTGATTGCCCACGTTGAGCAAGATGCATTAGCGGGCCACTTGGCTCAACTCGTGATGCGTGATGGAGAAGGTGTTTTCAATGAAAGTCCGAGACGCAATGACGCCCGACCCAGTTTGTTGCCTATTGACCGATAGCGCGCGAAAAGTGGCAGGAATACTTTGCAAACAAAACGTCGGCTCAATACCGGTCGTGAGCGACCACGACTCGCGCAAGCTCATCGGCATCATCACCGATCGAGACCTATGTTGCTCGGTGATGGCCGCTGGGCTTGATCCTCAAACCACTCCCATCGAGAAATTCGTCAGCGTCAATCCGGTCGCCTGCAGCGAGGGCGCGAACCTGGATAATTGCGAGCAGCTGATGCAAGAGCACCAATTCAGGCGCATACCCATCGTGGCTGGCGATGGGCGGGTCATCGGCATTGTGTCGCAGGCCGACTTGGCGCTGAAAGATCAGCCGGAAAAGGTAGGCAAGACGGTAGCCGCAGTTTCCAAGCCTAAATCGTCTGCTCCGGTTGCTGCCGCCTGAAATTATTTTTGAGCTCGTCAGGATTGTTCCTGTCGGGCTCTTTCCCGGAAATCCTCGGTGCGGCAGTGGAGAAGACCAGCGGCCCATTGGTAACCACCACAAGCGCCGTCAGTATGCTGCTGGGAGGAAGGGATGGACAAGCCTCGAATCTTCCTGGGCTCGTCAAAAGCGCAGCAGAAGCTGCTGCAAGCGCTAACCCGTGGTCTTGAAGACGTCGCGAACGTAGAACCCTGGACGACATCCTTCAATCCTGGGACCACCGCGCTGGAGCGGCTCCTTGAGCTGGCGCGAGAGGTCGATTTCGCGGCGTTCGTGTTCGCTCAGGACGACTGGACGACCAATAGCCCACCCGCATCCGATCCCTCGGGATCCGGCCAGGGTTCTCCCCGAGACAACGTGGTGTTTGAAGCCGGTCTTTTCGGCGGAGCCCTCGGAATAGGCCGAACATTTATCCTCCATGCCAGTGGCGCAAAGCTTCCGAGCGATCTCCTCGGCCTTACGACCGTACGCTACGAATCGACCAACCCGGCGGAGGTGAGAGTCGTCAACCAGAAGCTCCGGAAGGCGATCGAGAGCGCGGGCCGCCTTGCCCGTATCGAAGGCCTGTGGTGGCACTTCGCTCTGACGGATCGCACCACGCGGGAGCCTTCAACCATAAGCCTCTTGCGGATCTCGCGGGACCGCGATGGGGCGCTGGAGGTGGCCGGCCGCGGATGGCAAGAGGATGGCCGCCTGTCAGTGAGATATGGGAGCGAGGCGGTGAAGGAGAGGAAAGATCCTTCGGGTATCTTCTACCATTGGAAGGGAGAACGGCCGCTGGATGTGGACTGCCCGCAGGTGTACGGGACGGCAGAGATCCGGATGGAGTCGGCCGAGCGAGCGTCCGGGTATTGGACCACTCGCGCGGATAAGCAACCGGAGGTGGACGCGCATACGGCCGGCGTTTACTTGCGCGCTGATCCTGAAGACATGAACATCCTGGACGGACGCGACGATCGGAGACGCGCGGAGCTGATCGCAGAGCAGATGAGGTATTGGAAGTCGATCAAGAGTGCCTGAGATCAGCGCTGGCGCGTTTGTCCAGAACGATCAGGATTGTGCACAAAGTCCCAGTCAGTTCTGTCATAGCCAGTACAGGACATCGATGCTCCTGAAATGCACAGGTCAATTGTGAGAGGTGAAGCATGAAACCCATGGCGATCACTGAGCACGAGGCAGCGCAGGTTGAACGCGCGAACGCTTCGAGCGCAACACCGGTTGTCTTCGTCCACGGGCTCTGGCTCCTGCCCTCGAGCTGGGAGCGGTGGGTGAAGCTGTTCGAGGAGGCAGGCTACGTGGCGCTGACACCAGGCTGGCCTGACGATCCCGAGACGGTCGCCGAGGCCAAGAAGCACCCTGAGGTGTTCGCAGGCAAGGGAATAAGCGAGATCGCAGACTACGAGGAGGCGATCATCCGCCGCCTCAGTAGGAAGCCGGTGATCATCGGTCACTCCTTCGGCGGGCTGCTTACCATGATTCTCGCTGGACGCGGCCTTGCCGCCGCGTCGATCGCTATCAGCCCGGCTCCGTTTCGCGGTGTGCTACCGCTGCCGCTCCCGGCGCTGCGGACGGCCAGCGTCGCCCTGCGCAACCCAGCGAACTGGAACCGAGCGGTCCCGCTCAGCTACGAGCAGTTCCGCTACGGCTTCGCGAACGTGGTCGGCGAAGACGAGGCGAAGGAACTCTATCTCGGCTACTCTGTCCCTGGCGCCGGCGAGCCGCTATTCCAGGCAGCCTCAGCGAACTTGAATCCGTGGACAGAGGCGAAGGTCAACTCCACGAACCCAGAGCGGGGGCCGATGCTGATCGTCTCGGCCGACTCAGACCACACGGTCCCCTGGGCGATCGCAAACGCGGCGTACAAGAAGCAGAAACACAACAGGGGCGTGACCGAAATCGTCAAGATGCCGGGGCGCGGACACTCGCTGACCATCGACGCCGGCTGGCGGGAGGTCGCCGAGAAGGCGCTCGATTTCGTGAAGCGGGTCACAACCATCACGGCGGCGAAAACCGCGTGAAGCGGAGGACTCCGATGAATGCGAAGACATCCATCAATTGGGGCGCGCCGCAGACGCGAGTCATTGCGGGCGTCAGCTTGCCCGATAGTCCACTCATCGCGGCGACAATTGAGTATGCGCAACGACTCTCTGAGCCCTATCTGTTCAATCACGCGATGCGTTCGTGGCTGTTCGCTGAAGCGATTGGCCGTATAAAGAGAATCGACTACGACCGCGACGTCGTAGCTATTGGCACCATACTCCACGACATCGGTCTCACTGCCAGTGTTTCAGGGCCCAATCGCTTCGAAGTGAATGGCGCCAATGCCGTGCTGTCCTTCATCAAGGGCAAGGGGCTATCGGATCGCCAGGCGCAACTGATCTGGGACCTGGTCGCGCTCAATTCCACACCATCGCTGGCGCTGCACAAGGAGCCCGAAGTAGCGCTCGGCACGATGGGCATCGGACTCGATTACGGCGGTTTCGGCGTTGAGGCTCTTGCGGCAGCCGATGTCGACCTCGTCCTCAGCGCTTTCCCCCGGCTGAAAATGAAGCAGCAATTTGCCGACGCGTGCTGCCGGCTCGTCAAGGCGAAGCCGGAGACCAGCTACGACAACTTCCTGCGCGACTTCGGCGAGCGATTCGTGCTTGGCTACAAAACTGTGTCAACGGTCGATCTCTTGATGAACGCTCCGTTCGATGAATAGCGACGAGGCATGATGTCACAAAGTCTCATTCAATTCTGTCT
>DATFSO010000087.1:0-37072 GCA_035262585.1 Occallatibacter sp.
CACTCGCCCAACCATTCGAGCCGCGCCGTTTTAATGTCCTCTCCGTTCGCGCCCATGACGAGAACGCTCACGATTCGGTACTCGCACGCCTTGCATACGCTCGCGTTGTTCCACTTCGCGAGAACGATGGCTTTCCGTCCATCCTGCGTCTGCCCCGCCCTGAAGCCCGCCCGCGCCGCCGCCACCCATTGCGCAGAGCCGCCCGCCTTGTGCTGTGACTTGCCGCCCTGCACCTTCTTGTCGTGGACGAGGTAGACAATACACGTGTCATACGTTCGCGCCATCTGTGACAGCGGGTCCAGTGCTGCCCGGACATCTGCTGCGCTGTTCGGGTCCAAGTCCTTCGTGAACGACGTAATCGGGTCGAAGATGACTAGCGCGGGCTTGTGCGCTTCGATTGCCCCCTCGATTCGTGCTCGCCCCTGTGTGGTGTTAACGTGCGGGAAGTCTGCGGGAATATGGAGTAGCTTGCTCGGGTCGCCGCCCATCGCCTCGATGCGTGGTCTTAGCTCCGTAGCCGCGTCTGCCTCGACGGAGCAGTAGAGCGCCTTCTGTGGCTTGCCCGCGAGGTTGAACGCGCCGCGCCTCACCAGTGCTGTCGGGTCAGCGCCCAGCGACAGCGCCGCGCAGATAGATTGCAGAACGAAACTCTTTCCGACTCCCGCATCACCGTGTACGATGTTCAGCTTTCCCTTTGCAAGAAACGGCTCGACTAACCAGTCCACTTGTTCCATCTCGATATAGTCCACTGGCAGAACGCCGCTGAATAGTGCCGCCGCCATGTCCGGTCTCCCCTCGAACGCTCGCTTCAGTTGCGCGTGATTTACTTCGTCGCCGCCAAGCATCGCTTCTTGTGCGGCTGCGGCTGCGGTGATTTGGTGAATGTTGCATTGTGCTGCGAAGTGTTTCGTCATACTTTTCCTTTGAGTGTGTGGGTTAGATTGAGCCGTCGCGCTTTTGCGCGTGGAAGATAGACGCGCTGGATACGTCCACCAGTCGCTTCACTTCGGCCAGTAGTGCCGCTCGCTCGATGCCTTCTGTCTCGGCGATTAGGATTCCAACCGTGCGCCTGATAGCGGCGAGGTCATTCTTTAATTTGTTCACGTCAGTGCTCATGTTTGTCCTCTGAGTTAGTGGGCATCGCTGCCGGTTCTGCCGGTTCAAAAAAGAAAGGGACGAAGCGGGCGGCCTCGTCCCCTGTAATCGAGAGCGAAGTCGAGGAGATGGGCGGCCCGCTCTCGAAGGCAAATCCCCACTTTGTTCGTCCTACTTGACGACGGCCAGCCCGGCCTTCACTCGCCCGTGATAGTAGCCCGTGCTCGTGTCTACCATGCCCCAGCGCATCAAGTCGGCCATTCCGTTGACCGGAACTTTCCATTTCTCACATAGCGCACGGTATTTCTCATGCGCCTTATTGGAGCGTGCTTCCCAAGCCTCGTCTTTCTCTGGCCTCCAAGTTACGGCAAATTTCGGCTGCGACACAATGTCCTGAAGCAAGCCAAGATTCGCTCCCGCCATTGCGCGGCCGTAACTCGCGGCCTCAGCCTCAAGCGCACGAAGTTCATCAAGAACGCTCACGGGCGGTTGCCAGTTGCGCTCCGCGTCTATCTCTCGCTGAAGTTTCGCAAGATGGTCGTTCAGCCGTTGTTTCTCAATGGGCGACAGTGGACCAGACCATGACGCCTCTTCCTTGAGGTCGGCTATGCGTTTCAGCTTCCGTCCCACGAGGCGCAGGATTACGTCGTCGTACCACTTAATCATCTCGTCAATTCTTGGCATGTCTTTATCTCCTAGTTAGCTGTTGTCGTCTTGGGTCACCGGGAAAGGTGCTCCGCTTAGCGCCGCGCCGCCCGTTCCATGCCGCGCTCGATAAACGAAAGCATGTTAGCTACGGCCAACTTCCACCGCGCCACGTCTGCCGCTTGCTCTGCTGGCGAGTTGTAGCGGTAATGGTCCGATTCGGCCCGCTCCAGCGCGGAAATTAAGCTATTAAGCTTCGACTGTCTAACGTCGCTCTCTGTTCGCTCGCGCATTACTCTGCGCCTCCACGCGATTCGGCGACTCTGTCCGCGATGAACTGGCGGAGGTCACTCGCGAGAAAGCCCGAAGAATTCGAGCCGAGTTTGAGTAATCTCGGCAAGCGCCCTTCAGCTATCCAGCGATAGCCCGTCGGTACGCTAATGCCGAGCATCTTGAACGCCTGTCGCGTTCTGACGATTTGAAAGTCCATGTGATTCTCCAGCCCGCGAACGAGCGCAGGAAGATGCGTTGAGAAAGTTGTTTGCAAAAGAAAACGGCCAGACTCGGGTGAGCCTAGCCGCTGTTGGAAGAGTGGGAGAGAAGAAATCTTTTCTCCCCTTCACTTACTTAAACGAATGAAAAGTGCAGAAACTTAGCAGCTCACCGAAATTTTCTTGCGCCACCTGCTCATCTGGACCTCAAGCGAGCCCAGCGTGGTTTCTCGCGCCATAGCAATTTCTCGCAGACTGTAGCCCTCATGCTGGAGTCGAAAGACCGCCTCGGCCTCTTCGCATGGGAACACTAGCTCGATGTCTCGCTCGTCTTCTGGGTCTTCCGTCTCTGGCATTGGTGCGAATATCTCGGCTTCGCGTTGCTGCTTGCGAAGAAGGTCTATCTTCGCGTTGTCGATAATCTCTTTGACCCACGCGATAGTGAATCTCGGGATGCCCCCCTTCAGCTTCAGCCACATATCAAGCATGACTTTCTGCGCGATGTCGTCGGCATCGTGATACTCAAGCCCGAGAGGGTTTCTCTCGCTCTTGAGCAGTCGCCGCATCGCCAACTCCCGAGCAGAGACGAGCAGCCCGTCAATGTCGCCCGCTTGGTACTGCGCTCGCATCTGCTTGCAAAGTGTCTTGTAGGTCATGTGACACACGATTACTGCGACCCGCTCCAAGGGCCATTAGGGTTCGTGTTCCGTTCGGGAACGAGTGAAAGAGTGGACAAGCACAACTCTCTGTGGGCGACCTTTAGCGCGTCGCTCAGATCAGATCAGGAGATTGTGGGTGTGTCTTTCAGATTAGAAGGGCTTGCGTGCTTCTCACTTCTCTACAGTACCCTGCGATGACATGCTTCGACTAAGCGCTCAGAAATTATTGTCGACTGCGCTGTCGTTCACATTTTTAACTCTAGCAAGCGATGGGGGCATCGGGTTAAAACCCCCACATTTATTTTCGCGTTTCACTAGATACAGAATAGGAGATGATGACACTCATTAAACAAGCGCCCACAAAATCTTTTGCGCCTCGCTAAATACATAATGCCCGACGATGACATCGTTTCAACGACGGGCAGCGAAAGTTTTTTCTTAATTGCGCTAGAGCAAGTATCTCGCCGCTTATAAGCCATAATCATTCTCGGTAGAGCGTTCGCAATGACCCCAGACGACTCACAGTGTCACCCGAGCGCTACGGACGCGCCTACGAGTCACCTGAGCGCGGGAATCAGCATCCTGAGCGAAATTAGTCGCGCAAGGCAAAAGGGGCGACCCGAAGCCGCCCCCGTTGTCGCTGAATTGAGCGCTGCTTACGCCGTGCGAATACTGACGACCTTGCCGCGCTGCTGCGCTTCCAGAAAGTCGTTCCAGTGCTGCATCATCTTCGCTCGCGGCTCCAAATACAGCGCATGATTGTAACTGGCGCTTACCGCGTTGCGCTCCATATGGGATAACTGAAGTTCGATATGCTCGTGCGGCCATCCCTGCTCGTGAAGCAGCGTGGACGCAAGGTGTCTGAACCCGTGCGCCGTCTGCTTCCCCAGATAGCCCATGCTCGCGAGCGCGTCAGTCAGGGTACTGTGCCCCATCGGCTTATCGCGCCCAAATGAGAAGACAAGTTCGGAGTTGCCCGTCATCTCGCGAAGCGTCGCGAGCACGTCGAGCGCCTGAGTCGACAGATGAACGATGTGGGGCTTCCGCATCTTCATGCGTTCTGGCGGGACCGTCCAGCGTGCGCCTTCGATGTCGAACTCTGCCCACTTCGCACCGATTAGCTCGCCCGGACGAACGAACGTCATCGCGAGCAGCTTGAGGGCGAGCCGCGTGAGCCCCTGCCCGCGATACGCTTCGATAGCTCGAAGCAGCGCTGGCAGTTCCTTCTCCGAGACGTGGGCGCGATGCTTCTTCGTGTGCGCCTTGAGAACGTCGCTCGGCTTAAAGTCACTAGCAGGGTTGCGCTCTGCGTGCCCGTGCGCGATGGCATAGCGGAAGACCTGCGACGTGAGCGCGTGCGTTTTGCGTGCCACCAGCGGCGACTTCATGCCCTTGAGTAGTCGCACAAGTTCGGGAGTGCCAATATCGCCGATGGGGCGCGAGCCGAGAATAGGGAGCAGATAGCGCTCTAGTCTCGCCTTCGAGTCATGCACGACCAGCGGTGTCTTCCCGTGCGACCAAGTCGCGAGCCACTGCTCTGCGCACTTCGCGAATGTTCCCTCTGCTGCCAGCTTCTTTGTCTGTCGCTCTGCCAGCGGATTGACGCCCGACTCCAGCAATCGCTTAGCGTCGATGTGCTTCTCTCGCGCCCCCTTGAGGGTCGTTGCCGGGAACGAGCCAAGCCCCATGAGTCGTCCACGCCCTTGGAAGGTGTATCTGTATCGCCACAACTTCGCGCCGTTCGGTCGAACCTCCAGGTAAAGCCCGCCGCCGTCGCTGAGCGTGTAGGGCTTATCGCCCCGTTTGCTCCCCCTGATTTGAACGTCCGAGAGTGCCGTTTTGAGTGTCATTCCCCCCCCCGTTGAACGCGGTATACATTTTGGGTCGTGTATACCTCGAATTATATACGTTCCGGTATACGTTTTGAAAGGGTGATGTCGCGACATGCGATGAGACTCTTAGAGACAGAAAAATACCAATATCGCCAGTGTTTATGCGGCTATTTGTTAATGTAACGCGATTCGATGAGACGCCCAGAGACATCTGTTCAGACTTTTATTGGAGAAGTGCGGCTTCGCCCGCGAAGAGGTCCGGCGCGAGCACTTCGTCTTTCCCAATCTCAAGCCGCAAAAGAAGAGCGACGTCTTCAGCTACGTACGGTGCCTATAGCGCCGTTAAACAACTCGTAAAACGACTGCTGTCATTCTGAGAACGTTCTTTTGGGGTCACCAAAGAGCAATCTTTGCTCCTTCGGGCAGGATTCGGGGGCGGTGAGAGAAGAATCTTTCGAGATTGCTGGGCCCCATTATGCTGCTGACTCTGAAGAGTGACGATCATCCGTCACTGTGACGAGATATCGCCGTCAGCTCTCGTCATCTGGCCGGGCAGATTCGGGCTGGCGCTCGCATAACTTCATCCCTCACAATCGAATGCGCCAGGGCGCGGACTCGAAGGATTTGGCATGCCCATTGCTTTTATGTTCGTAGCAACACCGGGAGCCAATTCACAAGAGAGAAATCACTCATGCCGCATCTCGCCATCTCACTTTTCGCCTACGTCCTCTATTTCGTCGCCAAGACATTGATGCCCACGCAGTCCGCCAGCTGGCACCACCAGAGAATCGCCCGGCGCCCGCAGCTCTAAGCAAAGTCGCATCCGAACTCGCGCACCTCTGATAAAACTCTAGTCGGAGGTGCCTTTGCCAAAGGTTTGCAAGCTGCTCCCACTCCTTACCATCCTGATTCCGAGCCTCTCGTCGCAAGAGATGCACGATCACGGCGTACCGGAAAGACTCGGCCGCGTCTCGTTCCCCATTTCCTGCTCGGCGGAGGTCCAGGCGGAGTTCAGCCGCGGCGTAGCCCTCCTCCATTCCTTCGCATACGCCCCGGCAAACGCGGCATTTGGCAAAGTCGCGGCGCTTGATCCGAGCTGCGCCATGGCGCAGTGGGGTCTCGCGATGACCAGCTTCCACCAGCTGTGGCAACCACCAGTGAGTACGGCTTCCCTTCCCGCCGCCCTGCACGAGATCGAGACTGCCCAGAGACTCGGATCGCTGAGCACTCGCGAGCGAGGCTACATCCAGGCGCTTTCGCTTGTCTTCACGGACGCCGACAAGCTGCCGTTTTCCGCCCGAGATCAGAAATACGAGCAGACAATTGGTGATCTGGCCCGCGCAAACAGCGGCGATGTCGAAGCCCAGGTATTCTATGCGCTGGCACTGCTCTCGAACGCTCCTCCCACCGACAAGACCCATGCCCGTCAGAAGAAAGCGCTCGCCATTCTCGAGCCGCTCGACCGCGCTTATCCCGATCACCCCGGAATCACGCATTACATCATCCACGCCTGCGACAACACCGAGTTGGCGCCACGAGGTCTCGCAGCAGCAAGAAAGTATGCGCAGGTTGCTCCGTCCGTTCCTCATGCGCTGCACATGCCTTCGCACATCTTTACGCGCCTCGGTCTCTGGCAAGACTCGATCGGCTCAAACCTCGCAGCCAGCCGGGTTGCGCACGAGCAGGGTGATGTGGGCGAGGAGCTTCACGCGATGGATTACCTCCTCTACGCCTACCTGCAGCTGGGTCGCTACGACGAAGCGCGGCAGGTCATCGATCGCCTCGACGCCATGTCCAATCTCGGCGCGGGCGACTTCAAGGTCGGATACGCAGCCACAGCAATGCGTGTGCGCTATGCGGTCGAGCGCCGGCAGTGGAACGATGCCGCCAGATTGACTTCGCTTCCCGGCGCACCACCATACGTTGCCGCGCTCGCTGTGTGGGCTCGAGGCCTTGGGCGCACCCGCGGAGAGCACGCCTCCGATGTCAGTCAGGAGATCGCCCAGTTGCAGCGCTTCGAAGAGCAGTTACAAAATGCGCACGACGCCTACTGGGCCGCGCAGGTCAACGTTCTGAGGAAGGAAGTTGAAGCCTGGAAGAATCAGGCAAACCAGCGTGCCCAACTCGCCGAGGAAACGCTGCGAGCGGCAGCTGACGAAGAGGATGCGATGGAGAAGCTTCCGGTCACCCCCGGCCCCATCGTCCCCGCGCGTGAACAGCTTGGCGAGTTGCTGCTCGAACAGCGCCGCGCCTCAGACGCGACCGCCGCGTTCCGGTTGGCGCTGGCGGACGCGCCAAATCGGCTTGGAGCAACCGAGGGTATCGCCCGCGCCGCGCAGATGATTGGAGAGAAATAGCTGCTCGTCTTTCAACGGCTGCGCAGCAACACCGCCGTCGCATCGTCCATCCGCGCACATCCTCCTGCGAAGCTCTTGACCTTCTTGATCAGAGCTTCAACGCACGCGTCTGGTGAGAGGAAGTGCTCAAGCAGACGCGCCTCGCCAAAAGCTTCTGCCCCACTCTCATTCTCGGCCTCGGTGATGCCGTCGGTGTACAGCAGAATATGAGTGTCAGCCGTGAGAGCGACCGTGCGCTCGGGATAGGGCGACGGCGCTAGCCCAAGCGGCAGTCCTGTATCGACTTCAAGAAACGCGGTCTCGTGGTTGACGATCAGGGGTGGAAGATGACCGGCGCTGCTGACCGCGAATTGCCTCGAAGGCGCATCGAGCACTCCGTAGATCATCGTCACGAATTTCCCCGATGGAAAATCCTCGAGAAGCGCGCGATTCAGGTGTTCGAGCGTCTGAGAGGGCGAGGCATGCTGAGGCGCTATGGAACGCAACAGTGCCCGCGTCGCGGACATCAGCAAGGCAGCAGGCATTCCCTTTCCCGAGACATCGGCCAGCGCGATCCCGTAGCGGTCGTGACCGAGGTCGATAAAGTCGAACCAATCGCCGGCAACCGATCCTGCGGGATGCCAGGCGGTCTCAATCGCAAATCCCGGTATCAGCGGCACAGGCTTGAGGAACAGCGCTTCCTGAATGGCGCGGGCGTCGGCCGACTCCTGCTCCAGAAGACGCCGCTGTTCCCGCTCCGACCTGAGCACGCGTGCATTCTCGATGGCGATGGCAATATGACCCGCGATCGCCTCCAGAACCTTGAGCTGGTCTTTCGAAAATGCATCTGTCTGCCGGTGATCGATGGACAGCACGCCCATAACCTGCCCCGCGCTCTTAAGCGGAATCGTAACCTCTGAGCGGGTGGCCGGTTCGCAACCGATGTAATACGGGTCTAGCCTGACATCGGGGGCGTAGCGCATATTGCCCGTAGCCGCAACGTGGCCCACCATCCCCTGTTCGCCGATCCGCAAACGCTCGCCCTTGCAGTATTTCGTGCATCCTTTCACGCCTTGCAGAACCATCTCGTCGGCATCCTCGGCGCGAAGATAGACGGCCACCTCCACGTTGCCGATGGAGCAGGCGATGTCATTCACTACGCGATCAAGCAGCGCGTCAAAGTCGAGCGTAGAGGCAATGAGGTGAGTAGCCCGCTGAAGGTTCATCAGCGTCTGTGTAAATTCGGCAGACGACTGAATACGGGCCGGTATGAAAGCGGTTGCGGAACGACTGGCAGTAGCGGTGGCCATGGCACTCCCTCCTCGAACCCGGCGGGCAAATGGCTTGGTTTATGGATGCTCGATTGGGAATGTTGACGCAATCTATTTGCCGCTCGACCCGCTCCATAGAGATAGCTTTCGGACCGTCAAAAATCACAAAAACAAAGCAGCGCTTTTGAAATTGCCGAAGCACATGAAGTTACAGATTCTTGCCAAGGGCCGATCAGAACACTCTAAGAACCTCGCCGCGGGATGCACACAGGCATCTGCGGGTGTAACATCTGCGTCCCATAGCGCAAGGCACCCGCAAGTTTCCATCGCCGACGGAGGTGGAGAAAAGGTTATGGATAAAAATGCGCTGGAGCAGAAGGCTGTTCGCGAGTTGAAAGAATACATCTCGATAACACTCTATCTATGTGTCTTTTTTTGGATGTTCATTGTCTATAAGTCCATCATCCAGGAAAGCAAGGAGATCGACTTTGTGGCGCACGGCGTTGCGATCATCAATGCTTTGGTGCTTGGCAAGTTCATGCTCGTTGCCAAGGCCTTTCATCCGGGTGCACGAGCCGACAACGCGCCCCTGATTTACCCAACCCTGCTTAAGTCCGCCATCTTCGCAATAGCTTTGATGATCTGCAAGATTTTGGAAGATGCCGCCGTGGGCTTCTTTCACGGAAAGTCCTTCCATCAGAGCATTGCCGATTTGGGCGGAGGCAGTTGGAAGGCGATGCTTGCCTTCACAATTATGCTTTTCATAGTGCTGATCCCTCTCACCGCATTCGGCGAATTGGGGAGAGTCGTCGGCGAGGGAAGGTTGGTTTCACTTTTCCTGCGCCCGCGCGACCTGTCAAAACCCTTCGGCCAGCAAACGGTCTGACTCTGTCAAAACCGCCGTAGCATCCTGAGTGAACGGCGCCCCCTAACCTTCTCAGTTTGGGGTGGTGAGCGAAGAATCTGCGCTCACGATTCCCAGATTCGCTCGGAACTTCTGGGACGCTAGCGCTCGCCGTGATTTCCTTCCCCACTGAAGAAGCGCCGTGAATCATTCGCAATCCTCTCAAGATCGCGCAGAAGCGAACTGCAGATCAGACATCGAAGCACGTGAGGATGATTCTGCAAATCTTCCCAGGAATGGATCAGGTCAGGGATCGATCCCTGGAATTCTGCACAACTCATTGTGGCCGGATCGCGGGGCATAGAAGTCCCATCCATTTTAGTCCGCATTCCGAACAAGATGCTGGCGGGTAGATAGTCTAGATCCGCGAATAGTGGCTCGGCGCAGTTAAGTCGCTTTGGGTGTGCGCTATACCGGGGGGCTGTCATCGGGTGGTGATGCACCGGACTCTTGAAGATCTGCAATGGCGCTAAGGAGTGCGAGGTCCAAAATGCGCAGTGACTTGCCGCGTTTGATATGCGGCGCGTGGTACGCCAGGAATGAATGGGCAGTGCGCAGAATCAACTGAAGATTGTGAGCATGCAGTTGCTCGACGATTTCGGGAACAGCTTCGGACGGCGGATGGTCCATGCTTTCAGTCCCTACAAAAGGATCTCCGGAGAGAAATGCGCGCGGCCCACCGCTCTGCAAGCAAGCAAGTTGTTCGCGCGGTTCCAGCACGTTTCATCAATCCTCCCTTTCTGAACTGAGAGCTACAGGAGAAGTAGTTCCATCTGCGAGAAACAGTTAACCCCGATCCTTAGAAAAGGTTAGATGCAGTTTGTGCCAATTCGCCAGATGCATTACCCCTTTCGCGCTCGGTGCGACCCCAATCGACAGTTTCCACGTTGTAAGCTGAGAAAGAAGAGAGAGAGTACGAGAAAGTTAGAGAAGAGTTGAAGTTCGGATGTACACCAAAACCTGGTCGACAGAAGTAGTGCGCATCAACGGCCCCGAAGATCTGCAGGAAATAACGCGGGGTTCAGAACTCGAGATCGTTCAGCTCAAGCCTGGGAAGCTGCGGGGATCTATCAGACATTTTGGCGTCGGAAACCTTGGAATCAGCACGGGACAGTTCAGCTGTGAGACTCGACTGAGAGGCCCCTTGCATCGAGAGAAGGTTGTGATCGGGACACTACTCGATAGCACGGGCCGCTCAACGCAATGGTGGACGGAGATACAACCCGGCGACGTTGGCGTATTTCCCGCGCAAGTGGAAATCGACGTCATTCATGGCGGCGTCACGGCTTATTTAGTGGTTTCTATTCCCTTGCCGGAGCTTCTATCGATGCTCGACGGTGAGGAGCATCTGGCTGATCCTACTTTTTGGAATACAAAGGGTGTGTACCAGACCAATCCGCTCATCGGCGCGGAGATGCTGCAACGGCTCATGAGGCTCATCTCAGGCATCGAGCAGACATTCACCGTCCCCTCCGACCATGCTGCCGATTTTCTCAAGCGTTCGATTATCGAGTCTTTTCTGGTGGGATTGTTGAGCGCCTTACCATCGCCACGGGCACGATCCTATACCGGTGCCCGCCTCCTCAGCGAGACAGAGGATTATGTCGATGCAGCAGGTGACCGGCCCGTTCATATCTCTGAGCTGTGCAGAGCCTTGAAGGTATCGCGGCGAAGTCTTCATCGGGCCTTTGCCGATACATTGGGAGTAGGTCCGGGCGCGTATTTGCGTCGCAGACGTCTCTCGGCCATCCGATCGGTGCTGAGCCGATCCGATCCGGCAACGGTCTCAATCGGCGATGTGGCCTTCGAATACGGATTTCCCGAGCCAGGCCGGTTCTCTGCCTACTATCGGGCCCATTTTGGAGAGGCACCGTCAGATACCTTTTCGAGATAAACGAGCGTAAGGAGATCGCTCGGGCCTTCGTCACTCTGCAACCTACCGCCAAGAGTTTGGAATGAACAGCAAGACCTGGTCGAAAGAAGTCGTGCAGATCACGGGCCCCGATGACTTGCGAGAGACTGTTCGCGGCTCGGATCTAGAGAATGTGCAGCTGAAGCCGGGTAAGCTGCGGGGCTCTATCGCTCATTTTGGCATCGCGGACCTCGGAATCAGCATTGGGCGATACGACTCTGGAATTCGAGCGACGGGGGTCCTGCCTCCGGAGAGGGTTGTACTCGGAACAATACTGGATTGCGCAGGCCGCGTAACGCACTGGTGGAAGGACGTGCGACCTAGTGACGTGTGCGTATTTCCCAGTGGTGTGGAGATCGATGCAATCCATTGCGGCGGTGCAGCCTATCTTACGGCTTCCATCGGCTTGCCTGAGCTGCTGTCGAAGCTCGGTGGTGAGGATCGTCTGGCCGATCCTGCATTCTGGAACACGAAGCGAGTCTGTACGACCCATCCCCTCATTCGCGTTGATCTGCTGCGACGGCTCGCTGGGATCATGTCAGACGTTGAGCGCAAATCTACTGCTCCATCTGCCCAGGCTGCTGATTTTCTCCAGCGTTCGATTATCGAGGCCTTCGTGGTGTCTCTTATGAGCGCTCTGCCTGCAGAGCGGGAAGGCCCCAGGAACACTGGCGCCCGGCTTGTAAGCGAAACCGAGAATTATGTGGATGCCGCAGACGGAAGGCCCGTCCACATCTCCGAAATCTGCAGTGCGCTGAAGGTATCGCGGCGAAGTCTCCATCGGGCCTTCGCCGGTTCATTGGGCGTGGGCCCTGTCGCATACTTGCGCCGGAGACGCCTTTCGGCCATCCGATCAGTGTTGAGCCGGTCCGATTCCGCAACGATCTCAATCGGAGACTTGGCATTCGAGTACGGATTTCCGGAGCCAGGCCGGTTTGCCGCCTACTACCGTGCTCATTTTGGGGAGACACCGTCAGATACTTTTCGAGCTAAGCTAGCGTAGGATGAGCGCAGCGGCCGCTGTCACATGCTGCACAAATCATTCAGGTGAGACGAATCCTCATGTGATGTGATTTATCTCACTGTTAAAGCCCGCGTACTGGGGCACTCTCCATCTTTGTCGCTCTCCAGAGAAGAGTAAGGTTCAGATGCACAATAAAAAGTGGTCGAAAGAAGTCGTTCAGATCACTGGCCCCGATGATTTGCGAGAGGCTGTTCGCGGCTCAGACGTCGAGAATGTCCAGATAAGGCCTGGAAAGCTGAGGGGCTCGATCGGGCATTTTGGGATTGGGAACCTCGGAATCAGCGTGGGACGGTTCAATGCTGGAATTCGAGCGAGGGGGGCCCTGCATCAGGAGCGAGTTGTACTCGGAGTATTACTGGATTGCGCAGATCGCGTAACGCACTGGTGGAAGGACGTTCGACCCGGCGAAGTGAGCGTAACTCCCGCGGGCGTCGAATTCGATTCAATCCACTCCGGCGGTGCGGCGTATTTGGCGATTTCCATCGGTTTGCCTGAACTTCTGTCGATGCTCGGTAGTGAGGACCATCTGGCCGATTCTGCATTCTGGAACACCAAGCGCGTGTGCCCCACCCATCCCCTTGTTCGCGTTGACATGCTCCGACGACTCGCGGGGATAATGTCAGAGGTTGAGTGCAGATCTACTGCTCCCACTGACCAGGCTGCAGATTTCCTCCGGAGGTCGATTATCGAATCCTTCGCGTTGTCTCTCATGAGCGCCCTGCCGAGGGAAAGGGGGCCCTCCACCAATACCGGCGCCCGTCTCGTGAGCGAAACAGAGGATTACGTTGATGCCGCGGACGGAAGGCCAGTCCACATCTCAGAGATCTCTAGCGCGCTTAAGGTTTCGCGGCGGAGTCTTCATCGAGCTTTTGCCGATACGCTGGGCGTGGGCCCAGTCGTGTATTTGCGTCGCAGACGTCTTTCGGCCGTCCGCTCGGTGCTGAGGCGTTCCGATCTCGCAACAATCTCAATCGGGGACGTGGCATTCGAGCACGGATTTCCGGAGCCAGGCCGGTTTGCTGCCTACTATCGTGCTCTTTTTGGAGAGACGCCCTCGGATACCTGTCGCGCTTAGTCGCTCACAAGAACGCCGCCGCGATCGTCGAACTGGCACAAACTGCATCACTGTTTACCAGGGAAGCGCGCTTAAATGAGGCCCTGTTTACGCGGGGGAAATTCTCCCCCGGATCTTCTAGAGATTCCCATTTGAAAAGATAAGCATGTCTGCTTGAAAGCAGGACAGACATGGCTCCCCTGAACCGTAGGGCCCTCCCCCGGCCCTCCCCTAACGGGCCCTACACCAGGGGAATCGATGAATCCTCCATTAATCAACGCCGATCGCATTGAACCAGATCTAGAACGAGACGACGGCCGGTTCAGTCACGCGCATCACAGACTGGTCGCCGGTCTTCTGCTTCCAGACGGAGCGAATGGCGTCGATCTTGGTGCCGTTCTCCGCCGTGGCGGGATAATCGATGATCAGCATCTTGGTGCGAAGGCGCTCTGGAGCGGTCTCGTTCTTGCCCTGCCACTGTCCGTAGACATCCACCACGCTCAGGCCGTCGGGGAAACGCGGAGTTACTTCTTTGTCGAGGAAACTGCGCCAATCGGCCTCGCTGACTCCCTGCTCAGGGTGGTCTGTCGGGCCGAGGCCGAAGTAGAGCCTGGTTTCAACCCAACCTTTCGTCGCGCCCGGATGAGCAGCGTCCCCCTGCAGGATGGGCGCCGCTGCCGCCGGGCCAATAGGCTGAGGCTTGCGAGCACAGCAAGCCAGGGCGAGCGCTAAAAGAGGCAGCAAAAGAGCGGTACGGACGTGCATGCGAGCTCCCCAGATGCGAGCTGAAAACCTACTTTTCTACTTCAACTCCACGCCAGAAAGCCACATATCCTTTAATCTTACGGGCGGCTGGTTTCGGATCGGGGTAATACCAGGCTGCGTCCGGGTTGTCCTGCCCGTCGATGTAGAGGCTCATGTATTTGGCCTGGCCCTTCCAGGGACAGGTCGAGGTTGTACTGCTGGGTCGGAAGTACTCCCGCTTGAGACTGTTCTCGGGAAAGTAGACGTTCCCCTCAACAATCTCTGTCGTGTCGCTTTCGGCAATCACTTTGCCGTTCCAGGTTGCTTTTGCCATGATCTTTCCCGGTCAGATAACGACCCGCCGGTCACCGGTCTTTGTTCGGCTCGGTAGACCCGTGTCGGTAGAACATTAACAGAGATTTGACGCCGTAGCGAGTGTGGGGGATTCCGAGGGTCCGTTCGAGTCTCGCTGCGGAGTGTCTCAGCCAGTATGTCCCCTTTGCCTTTTGCCGGACAGCTGCCCTCTTAGGGCTCTTGATTGGGATGCTTTGGGCCCGATTTCGCACGAAAACACGCAGGACGGCGAATCAGTGACGTAAAACATCGCTGTTCGGCTCAAAACTGCCGGGGTTCCGCGGGTCGTAAAGTACTATTTCGCTGCCTCGATCGAGTCGACGTGAACGGATTTCTTGTCAGAATCGGCCGTCGCCGTAATGGTGACGTGATCGCCGTAGAACTTCTTTACCGCATCTGGGTTGTCAATGGTCCAGACCTGTTTCTTGGTCTCATCGACAAAGACCGGGGACATGCCACCCTCGATGCATTTCTTGACGCATGCAGCGCCGGAACCGGCATGCTTTGCGCCGCACATCGAGTCGGAGATCCACCCTTGTTTGGTCTTCGAGTCCGCAGCATTGGCCGCAACTGCGGCAAACGAGACAGCTACCACCAGCATCGCAAGAAGGCGTTTCATTTTAGAAAACCTCCGGGGATTGTTCTTTTAGGCACTTCCATCATGCTCCAGCAGGCACGAGTTCGACAAGCACCGGGGCATTCGATGGCACGAATTACTTGACGTGCCAATCCTGAGTCTGCTGAAACGCGCGTCTGCGGCCTTCCACGTTCTTCAGAGCGACTTCGTACCTAGCCCCAGCCGTCGCGAAACGGTTGACTAGTTCCGAGGTTTTGTTCATAAAGGTCGGCATTCTCTGGCGGATCTGTTCAAGAATGTGGGCGACTTTGGCCAGGAGGAAGAAGCCCTCGCCATTGCAGTCGACAAAGAGGTCGGCCGAGACAGCGCCGTGCAGCACCATGGCTGCAGCCATCTCCCAGTAGGTGGTGACCTGGCGGAAGAAGGCATTGTGCGGATCCTTTGGATTCTGGGCAACCGCGAAGAAGTCCTCCGCAGTATTGGGCCAGAACTCGCCGGTCATCCAGGCGCGCGCCTGACGCATCAGCGGTTCGGTCCGCAGCTCGTAGAGCTTAAGGATAATTTCGGCATCAGCGGGCGTTGCAAGCATGCGTTCCATCAGTGGTCTCCGCTGGCAATACTAAAGGATCGGGCAGCCCAGTGGTCTCCGCTGGCAATACTAAAGGATCGGGCAGCCGGTCTGCGGGCGACTGAGAAGTCGGGAGGCAATGCAGGAAGGGGACTGCAGGTTCCTCCACTCGCTCCGCTCAGTCGGAATGACAGGCTATCAATTTCTAGATTGGTTACGGCTCGATGCGGAAACGTCGGTATTTCCGCATCGAGGAATTGATCGATCAGGCCGGCTGCAGTTCCTTTCTGGCTTCGGACTTTTCGATTACCGGGCCGTGCGTTTCCGCCGTCGGCGGAGGCGGAGCGTCGCCAATGCGTTTTGAGTAGGAGCAGACGATCTCCGCGCCCGGCTCGGCGGCCTTCTTGCCGCGCTTCTTCGGCTTCTCTTCCTCTACTCCCTTCTTCTTGTTGGGGCACTCGAGGTAGATCCCGCTCTTGAGAGTTTTTTCGACCAGATACGGACTACCGCACTCCGGGCACTTCTTCGGCACGGGCTTGTAGTTCGACGTGAAGTCGCATTTGGGATAGTTGGTGCAGCCCCAGAACACATTTCCTCGGCGCGCTTTGCGTTCGGCGATGTCGCCCTCGCCGCATTTCGGGCACTTCAGGCCTTCGATGAGGTTCTGCTTGACGTACTTGCACTTCGGGTAGCCGGAGCAAGAGACAAACTCCCCGTAGGCTCCCTGGCGCAGAACCAGCGGCTTTCCGCAAACCGGGCAATCTTCGCCAGTAGGCTCGGGCGGCTTCTGCTGCTGTTTCTGGCTGAGCTTGCGGATCGTCTTGCACGGTGGATCCTCGTTGTAGCCGGGGCAACTCATGAACGGACCGAAGGGGCCGCGCCGCAGCACCATGACGCGCCCGCAGTTTTCGCAGTATTCCTCGGTGTCGCCGGCTTCCTGCGCTTCGGGCGTATTCAGGTCAGGCTTGGCGGCGATGTTCTCCTTGGTGAACGTGCAACTTGTCGGATCCTTCTTGTTGTAGGCCGAACAGGCGTAGAAGCTGCCGAATTTGCCCCACTTGAGAATCAGCGGCGATCCGCACACTTCACACCTCTCGTTGGTGAGCTGCTCCATGCGCTTGATGTTGCGCATCTTCTTGTCGGCATGCTTCAACTCGTCTTCGAAGTGGTCGTAGAAGCCGTTGAGCAGGGTGGTCCACTTCTCCTTGCCCTCTTCGATGTCGTCGAGTTCTTCTTCCAGCTTTGCCGTGTACGTGGTGTTGAAGATATATGGGAAGCTTTCAACAAGCAGGTCGCAGACCACCATCCCGATTTCTGTCGGATAGAATCGTCCGCGCGAGCCGCCGTGTTTCACCACGTACTCGCGGTCCTGAATCGTGTTGATGATCGAGGCATAGGTAGACGGACGACCGATGCCGCGCTCCTCGAGCTCCTTTACCAGCGATGCCTCGTTGTAACGCGGAGGCGGCTCGGTGAAATGATCCTCCGGCAGCAACCGCTCCAGGTCGAGGTTCTTCACTTTGTCGAGATTCGGCAGCTTGTTGGCGAGAGCGTTCTCGTCGTCATCCGCCTTCTTGTCCTCAGAGACCTCGTAGAGCTTGAGAAATCCATCGAAACGCAGCACGGAACCACTCACCCGGAAGTCGTACGTCTTGCGATCGACGGCGGACTTCGCCTCGATCTTCGCGGTGGTGATGTCGTAGGTCGCGGGAACCATCTGCGATGCAATGAAGCGCTTCCAGATCAGCGTGTAGAGCTTCAGTTGCTCATCGCTCAAATATCGGGCCATCGACTCTGGCGTGCGCGAAGCATCGGTGGGACGGATGGCCTCGTGCGCATCCTGCGCGTCCTTCTTCCCTTTGTAGACGTTGGGCGAATCGGGCAAGTACTGCTTGCCGAGTTGCTTGCCTATCCAGACTCGCGCACCCTCGATCGCTTCCGGTGCGACACGAGGCGAATCGGTACGCATGTAGGTAATGAGACCGGTGGTGCCTTCGTCTCCGATGTCGATGCCTTCATAGAGGCGCTGAGCCACGCCCATGGTGCGGCGCACATTGAAGCCGAGCTTGCTCGAAGCGTCGCGCTGAAGCTGGCTGGTAATAAAGGGTGCGAGCGGCCGGCGCTGCTTCTCGTTGTACTGTACCGAGGCGAGCGTCCACGTCGCCTTTTCGAGCGCGGCCAGGGCGGCGTCCATCGACTGCTTGTCGGGAAGCGCGTTGGAGATGAACTGATCCTTGCCGTCCTTGTCCTGACCATTGGGAACGCGAGCGACCTCGCCGTCTATGCCCACGAACTTCGCTTTGAAGCTCTCGTCAGCACGGCGCTCGGGATGAAGCAAGGCTTCGAGCGTCCAGTACTCGACGGGCATGAATGCGGCAATTTCGCGCTCGCGCTCAACAACCAGGCGAAGAGCGACGGTCTGGACGCGCCCTGCTGAGAGTCCTCGGCGAACCTTGTCCCAGAGCAGCGGAGAAATCTGGTAGCCGACTAGCCGGTCGAGGACGCGGCGCGTCTGCTGCGCGTCAACGAGGTTTTCATCGATATCGCGGGCGTGCTGGAATGCATCCTGCACGGCCTTCTTCGTAATCTCGTTGAAGGTGACGCGCCGAATCTTCTTGCGCTCTTTAGCGTTCGTGCCGAGCTGGAGCGCGAGATGCGCAGCGATCGCCTCGCCTTCGCGGTCGGGGTCAGGCGCGAGGAAGATCTCATCGGCCTTCAGGCCGGCTCTCTTCAGCTGATCGACAACCTTCTCCTTACCGGGCGAAACGATCAGCTCGGGTACGAACGTGCGCTTCTTCAGTTCCACGCCGATGTCGTTCTTGGGCAGATCCATGATGTGCCCGATTGACGCGCGAACCTCGAATCCTTTTCCCAGATATTTCTCGATCGTCTTTGCCTTTGCGGGGGATTCGACGATCACGAGTGATTTGCTCATTGCCATCCTTGATTCCGTATACTGTACCCTATCCGGCCTCTTAGACTCCGGTGAGGGTACATCTGTTGCAACGACGAGCGGTGGATAAAATGTTCACCGAGCCGGGAGCAGTTTTGGTTGTCGCGCCGGTCCTTACCGTTCGCAATGGCCCGCAAGATTTGCAAGCTACCATGAAAGGCGCCTTCGTTTCCACTCCCCATACCCTTTGGCGAAACGGAAATGATAGGCATTCGCCGGGCGCAAAGTTTCTGAAATGTGCGGGTCATCTCAAAAAGTGGGCTGAAATTGGACTCACGAAATTTTTGCGAACGAGCCCGAACTCCTTACAGGGTGCGCACGTAGTTCTTCCCCGGCAGGCAGCGCACGCGGTCGCTCATCTCAAGCTCGAAGAGAGCTGTAAACAACTCCGACGAGGTAAGTCGAGTTTCAAGCTTCTCGAGGAGTTCGTCGATCTGTGTGGCCTCATCGGTGCGGAGCACCCGGAGCACGATGCTTTCCTCGGGCCTCAGAACCGGGCCCGGCAGAAGAGATGCGGCGAGTTCCGGTTTGGATTCAGACCCGGCTCCCGATTCATGTTGCAGACTGACCTGCGACGGCAGGTCTCCCCATACGTCCTCCCATGACACGACGAGCATTGCGCCTTGTTTTATCAGAGTGTTAGGTGTCCACGATTTCTTTGCGGTTACGTTGCCGGGAATTGCATAGAGACCTCGATCCTGCTCGGCGGCACATCGGGCGGTCACCCGGGTGCCGGAGTTCTCACACTGGCCTCTCCAATACTGGGACCGCCGATGAACCGGTTGCGGCGCGGAAAGTTCTGCGGCGCCGGGAAAGTGCCATTGGCACCTCGCCGATGATTGCCCCGCCGGTTGCAAGAATCTCTTCGACCATTTTCCTGTTTTCCTTCGGATCGACGACGCTCAGCGTCTTGTTCAGTACCTACCCATTGCATTGAGAGGGGGTGCATTTTGCGCAGAAAATCTTTTGGCGAGGCCAGGCGCAGAAAAGCAACTGCGGGTTTCTCCACTCGCTCCGCTCGGTCGGAATGACAAGTACAAAATAGCCGTTCTTGGTTTCCGGCTACACCGGATTAGCGGTTTGAGGCTCACATTAGCTTGAAGCCGAGACTCGGCTTGTGACGGTGCGCACGCGTGTTGAAGAATCCCGAGGTGAGGGTTGGTAGTCTAACAGGCAGAGTGAATTCGACTTTGCAACGGCGGTTGCGAATCGCCGCCATCCGTTTTCTGAATCCTGCGCCGCTGATGTGGGACTTTGAGCAGCACCCTCTGAACGCGGACCTTGCGCGGCGCTATGAGATCGATTGGATGCTGCCCTCGGAATGCGCTGATCGGTTAGCCGGTCGCACTGCTGACATTGGACTCGTGCCGATTGCGGCGCTGGCGACCACGCCCGGACTTCGCATCCTGCCCGGCTGCACCATCGCTTCGAAGGGCCGTGTACGCTCCCTCCTGCTGGTGCGCCGCGCGAGTCAGCCACTTGCGAAGATTCGCAGCGTAGCAGCGGACACGGCAAGCCGCACGACGCTTGCATACTCGCGCATCCTGTTTCACAAGTGGGGCAATTCTGACGTGCCGTTTTTGCCGATGGCCGCAGACCTGGATCCGATGCTCGAGCAGGCCGATGCCGCCATTGTCATCGGCGATCCAGCGCTAATGGCTCTTGAGGAGAGCGCGAACCGCTTCGAGCGCACCGGTGAGGAACTCGTCTATCACGATCTCGCCGAGGAGTGGAAGAAGCTGACCGATCTGCCCTTCGTCTCCGCCGTCTGGGGCATTGCATGCAGCAGCTCTTTGGATGAGAGCATCGGCGGCGACTTTATACGTTCCCGCGATCATGGATTGCAGAACATCGATGCGTTGGTGGAGCACTGGTCGCGGCGCCTGCCGCTATCAGAGAAGACGATCCGCACGTACCTGACGACGAACATCCATTACGTGCTCGACGAAGAGTGCGTGGAGGGGATGCGCGGATTTTTCCGGATGGCTGCAGAAACGGGCGTTCTGCCGGAGTATGCGGTGGCGATCGAATCGCTGGCGGTTTAGGACTTCGCCAATACATTCCGGAAGAGCAACTGCAGGTTCCTCGATTCGTCGCTACGCGACT
Organism: Occallatibacter sp.; assembly: GCA_035262585.1. Taxonomy (GTDB): domain Bacteria; phylum Acidobacteriota; class Terriglobia; order Terriglobales; family Acidobacteriaceae; genus Telmatobacter. The sequence goes on from DATFSO010000087.1 coordinate 20,526, forward strand.
CACTCGGAATGACAATACGAACAAAGCGCTAACAGCTAGGAGCTAATAGCTAGAAGCTGTTCTTCAAATCTCCCAGCGCAACAACGACGCGCCAACCGTGAATCCCGCGCCGACGGCAGCGAGCAGGACGAGGTCGCCCTTCTTCAGCTTCCCGTCTTCGATCGCCGTCTCCATCGCAAGCGGGATCGTTCCCGCCGAGGTGTTTCCGTATTTTTCGATGTTGATGATGACGCGGTCAGCCGGCAAGCCGAGCCGGTCGGCCGTAGAAGTAATGATGCGCTTGTTGGCCTGGTGCGGGATGAAGCAGCCGAGGTCCGCACCGGTGATTCCGTTGCGCTCCAGCACTTTGAGCGTTGCTTCAGCCATTTTGCGCACAGCGAACTTGTAGACCGCCTGGCCATCCTGATGGATGAAGTGCATCTTTTTGTCGATGGTCTCGTGTGTCGACGGATTGAGACTGCCGCCTGCGAGTAGGTTGAGCGATGCGCCACCGGAGCCGTCGATCTCGTGGATAAAGTCGATGAGCCCGATCTCGCTGTCTTGAGCCGGTTCCAGAAGCACTGCTCCGCCGCCATCACCAAACAGAACGCACGTAGCCCGGTCGGTGTAGTCGGTCATGCGGGTGTTGGCGTCGGCTCCGCAGACGAGCACTTTCGAGTGCGCCCCGCTTTCGACGAGCTTTGCGCCGGCCTGCAGTGCAAAGACAAAGCCGGAGCAACCGGCGGAAACATCGAATCCCCACGCGCCTTTGGCGCCGAGCTTGTCCTGCACCAGGCACGCGGTTGAAGGAAACATCATGTCAGGTGTAACGGTCCCGACGACGATCACTTCAACGTCGCCGGGCTTGATGCCGCGGGCTGCCAGACATTTCTTCGCCGCCTCCACGCAGATGTCGCTGACGCCCTTGCCGCATTCGAGCACGTGGCGCTCGCGGATGCCAGTACGCTCCACGATCCACTGATCGCTGGTCTCCACCATTTTTTCGAGGTCTTGATTGGTCAGAATTCTCGGTGGAACGTAGGTTCCCAGCGCGCTGATCTTGGCGCGCCTTCCCACCACGGGACGCACTGCGAGGCTCAATGCATTTCTCCTTGCGGCGTCAACTCAGGTGTGCCGCAGCCAACAATCTATCTTACGGCGGCGAGGTTAAATGGAATGCGGTCCCGGCGCCTTACAAGACAACGCCGCGCGGCCATGAGGCCCACGGCGCCAAAAAAGTACCGGGTGACCTACTGCGCCCGTACTAGCCCGTTACCGTTGCTTCCTTCCGGACCTGGCGGGGTTGGCGGGATTACGTCGCGTAGGACCCGGCACTAATCGATTTTAACATCCGAAGACCGAAGTGATGGGCGTGCAGGGCACAAGCTTTCCAAGCCTGTGCGCCAGAAAAAATGCATCTCATTTAGGCAGAATGTGTCCGGTAGACAGAATGTATCTGGCGGTGCAATTCCAAACCTATGAAAGCGCCCTGGCTCGATCTCGCCAAGTTTTTCGGTGTACTCTCATGCAGCCTGCTGCTCAATCTGCCTCTTTATTTCTTTAAGTACGGCACTACCGGCATTATCTCGTTCAGCCTGATCGTCAGTTCGATCTACATCCCGGTCGCTGTTCTCGAGGTCTTTCGGTATTACTCGATTATTCCAGGATTCTCCGGGGGCCAAACCCTCATCCGGCGGCTCAAAATCGCCTTCATCCTGACCCTGCCATTCTTCATCGCCAATGTGGCCGACGAGTTCTTTCCCCGGATCGTGTATCACGGAGAATTCCGAACCGAGACCTTTGCGAGCGTCGGAGGACTCCTGTACGGCATGCTTACCGGACTCCTGATCTTCCGGCGCGACGCGAAAATCAAACCGAAAGCGAAGGTGGTGCGCAAGTACTGGACCCGCCTTGGTCTCGCCCTGGGGATTGTCTTTGGAACCGTGACGTTACTCGCGAACAGCCCCTCTTTCTCAACGCTGCTTCATGGCCTGTTCGTGATGTTGGCCTTCGACCTTGGCCTTGGCGTGGGACTGGTGCTTGGCCAAAACGTGAATGACTGGCTGGAAGCCCTGGAGCCGACCTTCGCCCTTCTGCGCCAGATGGCCCGAACCCTGGTCGCATACGCTGCCGGGTTTCTCATCATCATCCTGCTTTTCGCAAGCTTCTTCGCAGCTACATGGAGGCTGCAGGGGGCGCGGTCGTTTGCAGGCATCTCTGAAACGCCGGCTCTTTCGACCTTCATCTACTTTTCTCTTCTGACGGCAACAACTGTTGGATCCGATATCGTGCCGCGCTCGCATCTCAGTCGTTCCCTGACCGGCCTCGAATCCATTGTTGCCCTCGCTTGGACTCTGGTCGTTTTTGCCGCGCTTTCCGTACGATTCATGGATTTCATCCACTCAGGCCCAACACAATCCGATCCGTCAACGCAGAAAGAGGAACAAGACCCCCGTTAGCAGGAGAGAAATCGCGCTTGCGGCGTCGTGGGGAAATCAAAGCTAGGGAACAAGCACTCTCTTGCACTGTATAATCCCGGCGAATTCCAAAATCGGTACGTATCGTGATTCCCCGGAGGGGTCAGAGATGAAGAGAGCACTGTTGGCGGGTATCGCGCTCGGTTTTGCATTGAATGCTTCGTTATTCGCGCTCGCGTCGCCTTCCGGACAAAACACTCCGGCATCGAGCTCCATTGAAGGCGTGAATGCGGCCGTCGTTGCGGCGCGCGCCGCAACCAAGGATCAGCACTATGCAGAGTCAGAAGCGTTGATGCTGAAAGTGACTGCGTCGCAACCTGAAATGGTTGTCCCGTGGGTCGAGCTCGGCCTAGCGCAGCTCGGATTGAAGAAATACGCCGAAGCCGAAGCCGATTTCAAGATCGCGCTCGGAATCGATCCTGTTTCCGTCAAGCGCGAGCACGCTGATGACTTCTACCACGACATGAACGCGAAGGACGTGGTCGCGCCGTCGGCGACCCGGGCTACCGGAAATAACGTCGGCCACAGCGTCAACAGCGGGCAGAAACGTCCGCCCGAGCTTCAGGGCACTTGCTATGCAAGCCTGGGTGAAGTCTACATCCGGCAAGGCAAAATAGCTGAAGCACGGGCTGCATTCGATTCGGCCGCGAAAGTCTATCCTGCCGAGGCAACCCATTACCGCCGGAACGAAACGATCCTGTTCTTTCAGGTGGGTAACGCGGATGCCCAGCTCGACGCGGCCGAGAAAGCCATCGCGCTCGATCCGGGGCGCGCGATCCTGTACTACTTCAAAGCCCAGGCTTTAGCAGGCAAAGCGACGATCGATCCCAAGACTCAGAAAATGGTGCTTCCCCCCGGCTGCGCGGAGGCGTATCAGAAGTACCTGGAGCTCGATCCGACTGGACAGTTTTCAGCCGATGCCAAAGGTGTTTTGACTGCCGCAGGCATTGCAGTCAAAACAGCTAAGAACTAGATTTACCCAAAAACGGGGCTGCCTCCGTTGGGCCGGGTTCGGCTTGCGACGTATTTCGAAAATCGCATTCCGGTACAATAAGAGTGTGAGCAAATCTTCCCGACCCACGGCTCCTACCGTGGGCTTTGTTTCGTTAGGCTGCCCCAAAAATCTGGTCGATTCCGAGGTGATGATGGGGCTGCTGGACCGCGGAGGGGCGCGGTTAACCTCTCGTCCCGAAGAGGCCGAGATTCTTGTCGTCAATACGTGCAGCTTTATCGATACGGCCAAGCAGGAGTCGGTCGATACGATCCTTGAAATGGCGCGGTTCAAAACGGAGGGCCAGGCGAAGAAACTGATCGTTGCCGGCTGCCTCGTCGAGCGCTATCGGGACGAGATTCGCAAAAGCATTCCCGAAGTGGATGCGGTAGTCGGCACCGGCGAGTTGGAATCGATTCTCGATGCTGCCGGTATCGCACGGCCGCCGGCAGCGCCCTCGCCGTTCAACATCCTGAGCGGGAATGGGCACGCTGAAGTGCGAGAAGGGCGCGAGGCGGGCGCCGGAACGCACAAGACGGAATTCCGTGCGGAAGGCGACCACCGCGAGCGCCAGGGCCGCTTCAGCCGCGAGGAGTGGCAAGGCGCAGCGCACATGTTGCCAACCTACCTCTACAACGAGGACACGCCTCGGCTGATCTCGACGGGCCGTACATCTGCCTACATCAAGATTGCCGAGGGCTGCGATCACCCGTGCACCTTCTGCGTCATTCCCAATCTGCGCGGCAAGTTCCGCTCGCGGCGGTTTGAGTCCGTTGTCGCCGAAGCTCAAAAGCTGGTGGCGAGCGGAGTGCGGGAGATTACGCTGATCGGGCAAGACACGACTTGCTACGGCGAAGACCTGGGGCTGAAGGACGGCCTCGCGATGCTGCTCGACGCGCTGGCCAAGATCGAAGGCCTGCGCTGGCTGCGCTTCCTCTATGCGTATCCGAACCGCATCACGGGCAAACTGCTGGAGACGATTGCGAAACACGACAATATCTGCAAGTATCTCGATGTGCCGCTTCAGCACGCGTCGCCGGATGTGCTGAAGCGTATGAAGCGCGGCGCTGGCGCAGACATCTTCCTAAAGACCATCGAGAAGGTTCGCGCGGCGGTGCCCGGCATTGCGCTGCGCACCTCGTTCATTGTTGGCTTCCCCGGCGAGTCGCTCCGCGATTTCGAGGTTTTGGAGGAGTTCATCGGCGAGGCGAAGTTCGACTGGCTTGGGGTCTTCAACTACTCCGACGAAGAAGGCTCGAAGGCGCATGCGCTCGACGCCAAGGTCCCGAAGCGCTCGATCGAGGCACGCAAGCGCAAGCTGATGAAACTGCAGCAGCGAATCTCGAAAGCCGCAAAGCAGGAATGGGTGGGTCGTGAGCTGGTTGTGCTTGCAGAGGGCGAGAGCTCAGAGACGGAATTGCTTTGGGAGGGCCGGAGCGAGTTTCACGCCCCGGAGATAGACGGCAAAGTCTACATCAACGACTTCGGCCATCTGGAGATGCTCGAAGCCGGCAAGTTCTACCGCGCTGAGATCACCGAGGCGCACGAGTACGATGTGGTCGCGCGGATCGTCTCGGGGCCGCTATAGAGTTGGCTTACATGTTCGACGACGCATTCCTCACCCGGCCGGAGAGGCTGCAGGAACTCCAGGCACGCACCGAAGAACACGGTTTCAGCATGGCATCGGAACTTCTGACCGGCGCACTGTTGCAGGTACTGGCCGCGTCGAAGCCGGGCGGCCGTCTGCTGGAGTTGGGCACCGGCACCGGTATCGGGACCTCGTGGTTGCTGTCAGGCATGGACAACAGCGCAACGCTGGTGAGCGTGGAGACGGATGAGCGCGTGCAAGGCGTGGCGCGCAAGGTTCTCGGCGATGACAAACGGCTCAACCTGGTGCTCGAAGACGGCGCAGCATTTCTGCGCAGACAACCACAGGAGAGCTTCGATCTCATCTTTGCCGACGCCATGCCGGGAAAATTTGAGTCGCGCGAGGAGGCCCTTCTTCTCGTGAAACCCGGCGGTTTGTACGTTATTGACGACCTGCTTCCGCAACCGAACTGGCCCGAAGGTCACGGCGAGAACGTCGATAAGCTGATGCATGCGCTAAGCGCCGATCCCAGATTCTCGATGGTGCCGATGATCTGGGCTAGCGGGGTCGCGATCCTGACGCGCCGGCCTTGGCCAACCCGGCCCTGATCGCCGTGTGCATGAGCACGATACTGCCTGGCGCGTTACGATATCCACGGATGCTGACATAGATTGCCGATGCCGAAGAAGAAAAAATCTGCGAATGTTCTGCACTGCCCCACCTGCGGCATGCTGGTGACGCCGAAAGATGAGGACTTCCCTTTCTGCAGCGACCGGTGCCGGAAGATTGACCTGGGCAAGTGGGCGATGGGCGCCTACAAGATCAGCTCACCGGTGATCGATCCGGAGGTGCTTGAAGACCTCGGCGAGGCGGCCAGGCGAGGCGGGCGTCGTGACGATGAGTAGCGCGGCTGCACAACGAATCGATCCCGACACGCGGGGTGGCCGCAAGACTCTCTGGGCCTGGGCGATTGCCACTTTCTTCGGCGCTGGCCTGGGCAGGCCGGGTCCGGGAACCTGGGGTTCGGTCGCGGCGGTTCTGATCTGGGTGTGGGCAGGAACGGGCCTTCACCTCTCGACGCAGAACCTGCTGATCGCGCTGGTTGCCGGAATCGCGGCTTCAATCGCGGCCGGGGTCCCGGCGGCGACGATTGTCGAGCGGGAAAGCGGGAGGCAGGACCCGGGATTCGTTGTGATCGATGAGGTTGCCGGGCAATGGATCGCCCTGCTCTGGAGCCCGCTGGACTGGCGCTACGCTCTGATTGCACTCATCTTGTTTCGTTTATTCGACATTACCAAGCCGTTCCCGGTGCGCAGGATCGAGCGGTTACCAGAGGGTTGGGGTATTGTCTTCGATGATGTGGCGGCGGGGCTGTATGCTTTGGGAGTGGCGTCGCTCTTACGCCTGTGGATTCATTGAGAGTGAATATGCAGCGTTCACGCATCCAATCAGCACGGGATGAGATGACTCCTGAGCCGCGCATCGACGAAGTGGTGCCGCCGGCAGCGCTTCCGCTGGGTGAAGTGGAGCTGATAGGCGCGAACCTTGGACCGCATACTTATGGTATGCCGGTCGTGGTGGTGGGTACGCACACTGCCATGGTCCTCATGAGCCGGCCGGGGCGTCTGGCATTCCGGGTGCCGGAGAACGCAACCACCGGCCTGATCGAAGTGCGCACTCCCGCGGGTGTGAGCAACGGCGCTCCTGTGCGGGTGGCTCGCGAGCTTTCAAGCGGCCTGCACCCGGTCACGAGTCCCGCGGTCAGCCGGTCAGGAATGATATACGCCACGATCTCAGGCCAGCGCGGAAAGCAGACGCCGGTTTCTGTGGTGCGGGTCAGCCCGGATGGCCGCGGCACACCTTTTGCGACTGGGATCCTGAACGCAACGGGGCTCGCATTCAGTCCTGACGGCGACCTGTTTGTGACCTCGCGCGCTGAAGGCAATGTATATCGCATCGACGGCGCGGGCGAGTCAACGGTGTATGCCGAAGGCATGGGCGTCGCGACCGGGGCAGCCTTTGACGCGCAGGGAAACTTGTTCGTCGGCGATCGCAGCGGCACCATCTTTAAGATCGATCCGCAGCGAAGGATCTTTGTCTATGCGACGCTTGAACCGAGTGTCTCGGCCTATCACATGGCCGTCGATAACGAGGGAACGCTGTTCGTGACCGGTCCCACACTCTCGTCAAACGATGCAATCTGGGCCATCGACACACATGGCGAGGCGCGTGTCTGGTATCGCGGACTGGGACGGCCCCAGGGACTCGCCATCGCGTCGAACCGCGATTTGTATGTGACCGCGAGCTTTCATGGGCGGCGAGGCCTGGTGCGCGTGACCCCTGGTGGCGATGCCAGTCTGGTTGTGGCCGGGGCAAACCTGGTGGGTGTTGTGATCTCCCCGCTGGGCACGACGGTCCTGGCCGATAATGACGCAGTTTATGATGTGGATTTGGGCATAGAAGGAATGAATGTGTTCTAGCCTGTGGCCGCTGGCCTCCAGCTGCTAGTTCCGTATCTTGGGTCCGAGGCTTTATCGGGCGAATTACTCAAACCGGCGTCGTGCCATCGTTCAGACTAGAAGCTAGAGGCTAGGAGCAAGAAGCTGCTTTCATGAAATCCGAGATCATCGCAGTCGGCTCCGAAATGCTCACGCCGTACCGCCAAGACACCGATTCTCTATTCCTCACCGAGAAGCTCAACGAGCTTGGCGTCGTTGTGGCCTTCAAGACAGTGGTCGGAGACCGCAAGAAGGATCTTGTCAATGTGATCCGAGCCGCACTCGGACGCACAGACATCATCATCCTCACGGGTGGGTTGGGCCCCACAGAGGACGACCTCACGCGCGAGTCCGTGGCCGAGGCTCTTTCACTCAAGCTGAAGCGCGATGCTCCGCAGGTAGCGGCGATCCATGCCCGCGCGGCGGCCTGGCGAATCACCATGCCGGAAAACAACCTGAAGCAGGCCGACCTGATCGAGGGTGCATCGTTTCTTACGAATCCCAACGGAAGCGCGCCGGGGCAGTGGCTCGAGACAACCTATTCCGGCTTCCGGAAAATTGTGATGCTGCTCCCGGGACCGCCCCACGAGTGCCGCCCGATTTTTGATGACGAGTGCATGCCTCGCCTGAGGGCGATCGTCCCCGCGCGGCACCTGGCCAAACGCACGCTGAAGGCTGCCATGATTCCCGAGTCGCAGGCCGACAAGCTGCTCGCGCCCATCTACACCACCTACACCGACGTAGAGACAACGATCCTGGCGCACGCCGGCGACATTCAACTCACACTGCTCTGTACCAAAGCGAACAAGGAACTTGCCGAGCAGCGCGTAGAAGAGCTTGCGACGAAGCTGGAAGAAGCCTTGGACGACTGGATGTACTCGGCTGAAGGCGAATCGCTCGAGCAGATTGTTCTTTACTATCTAGGACTGCGACAGGCCACGCTTGCGATCGCTGAAAGCTGCACCGGCGGAATGGTCGCGCAGAGAATCACATCTGTCCCGGGCAGTTCGCGGTCGTTTCTCGGCGGAGTGGTTGTCTACGCGAACGAATTGAAGACGGCGTTCGCTGACGTGCCTCCGGAACTGATCGAACGGCATGGTGCAGTTTCCTCTGAAGTGGCTTCGGCTCTGGCAGAAGGCATTCGAAAGCGCACTGGCGCAACGCTCGGGCTTGGTGTGACTGGGATTGCCGGCCCGAGCGGGGCAACTGAGAACAAGCCCGTGGGGCGCGTGTACATCGCGGTCAGCGACGAGCAGAAGACCGACGCATTCGAGCGCAACTTCCGCGGCGGACGTGACCGCGTACGCGAGTGGGCCAGTCAGCAGGCGTTGGACCTTGTGCGCCGTAAGCTGATGTAAGCGCATCCAACGTTTGTCGGCAGATTTCGAGCATCCAAGCGACGATCGAAGCGGTGCACGATCCGCTCCAGCACAGCCTTCGGGCTCCCTTTCCTAACAACACGATCGGAGACTTCCTATGCCTCTTCCGCAGGATCAACGTATTGTCGCTCTCGCTAATGATCTTTTGACACAGTTTCACCAGATGTTCGGGCCGCATCCGGGCTTTCGTCCCGCCCATGCCAAGGGCCTTTTGCTGACGGGGACCTTCAAGCCTGCTCCCCGAGCGGCTGAGCTGACAAAAGCGCCTCACATTACGCGTGCATCGACACCGGTCACTGTGCGGTTCTCCAATTCGACCGGGCTGCCTGCGATTCCCGACAGTGTGGCGGATGCGAATCCGCGCGGCCTCGCCATTCGATTCAATCTTGCAGAACACGCGCATACCGACATCGTGAGTCACTCGACCCCAGGCTTCCCCACAAGAGATGGCGCACAGTTCCTCGAGTTTCTGCGAGCAGCGGTTGCCAGCGGGCCGGACGTTCCGTCGCCAAAGCCGATCGAGAAGTTCCTCGGCTCGCACCCGGCTGCACTCGCATTTGTGCAGACGCCCAAGCCATTTCCGTCGAGCCTGGCCCGCGAGACCTATTTCGCGGTGATCGCCTATCGCTTTATCAACGGAAAGAACGAGAGCAAATTTGGGCGCTATCGCATCGTTCCGGAGGCCGGCAATGACTATCTGAACGGAGACGCGGCCGCGAAGATTTCCCCGGACTACCATTACGACGAGTTGAAGCAACGCGTCGCGAAAGGGCCGATCCGTTTCAAGATTCTGGTTCAGGTGGCCGCTCCCGGTGATGTGACGGATGACGTTACCGTACATTGGCCAGAAAGCCGTGAACTGGTCGAGTTTGGCACGATCGAGTTGACCAGCGTGCTCGAAGACAGCCTGGCGCAGCAGAAGCACATCATCTTCGATCCGATCCCGCGCGTGGATGGGATTGAGCCGTCAGCCGACCCGCTGCTGGAACTAAGGGCAGCCATTTATCTGCTGAGCGGGCGTGAAAGGCGGGCGGCAAAAGCGTAGGGCAAGAGACGGCCGGTCTTGCTACTAAAATTCACGTCGAATTTGCATTCTTGTAACCCTGCCGACCGTTGCTCTCTCCATAATCCTCCAGTGCTGAAAATGCACATGAGAGGTTTCCCCTATGCCACACGAAGCTGCACATCATCACACCCAGGCAGCGGAGCAACATGAGCACGCTGCGCGCCATCACCGCGAAGCCGCAAAGCACCACGAAGATGGGAACCACGTAGAGGCCGGTCACCATGCGCACCTGGCCCACGGTCATCATATCCAAGCCCAGGAACACGCCGAGCATGCCGCCAAGCAGCACGTTGAGGCGCACAGCAACGCCCCTGCCCACGCCTAGGATCGTCACCCACTTCACGTTGATCAGAAACGCAAGACACTCTTCCGCTGCTCAGGAGAAATTGAGCCCGGGCCGCGGAAGCAGTGCCGGCACGCTTCATTGTGCAAAATTGACGCCGTAGTGTCCTGTCTGCAAAACTCCGCCTATGCGATACAGCGGCAGGGTTGAATATGCGGATGCCCGCAAAGTGCGCAGCCGCAACAAGCGGTACTATCGGGCGCTTCACTGGCCGCTCTGGATATGGGTCTTTTTTCTCGCGCCGGGACCGCTCGTCTTCAGTTTGTTCGCTCATGGATTCAGCCTGGCCAATGGCGCATGGCTCGCACTCGTCCTTGCCGGCACAGGTACTGCACTGCTCTGTGGACAGATGCCCGGCTGCGAGCCAAAGCCTTACATCCTGCGCTTCGATGAGGACAGGCCGAATCCTCTGTATCGCAAGGTCTGCTACACCTTCGCATGGAACGCGGTGCTGAACTTCGCCCTTCTGAATCTCGCCGGACTTGTGATCGCGGTCGTCACCGGCGCCTGGTACATGAAGCAGCTGTACCAGTACGTCTACTTCCCTCTCTGCATCCTAATTCTCCTTCTAGGAGCGTTTGGAAAGCTGCCGCGTGTCGGCAAATCGACGAAGGGCGAAGGCGTTGAGCGGCGGTACTTCTACGGCTCGGTGTGGGCCGTCACGATTGCGCAGACGGTTCTTCTGATTCTCTGGAAGGCGCTTCCGCTGACGCGAACCGGCAGCCTGGCTAAGCTCGTGGTCTATTCGGGCACACTTGGGCTTGTAGGTGCAGCGGCCTATAACGGCATGTTGCCGCGCACCCGTCCGATTCTGCCCGGCGAAGTGATGGTGGACTGAGAAACTTCAGGAAACCGGCTTGTAGCCCGATCTGCCCGCCTTCTTCATGGCGTCCATTCCTTCTTCGACACTCAGCAGGGGAGTAGTCTTGATCGCTTTGCAGGAACCGCCTGCGCTGACCGCCAATGCAAACGCGGCAGCGCTCACGTTGTCGGGCATATCGACCAACACAACCGTGTCGTAGTCGCCAAAGCTTAGCCAGGCCGACTTGACGATGCCGCCCAGCTTTTCAACCGCCTTCCCCACGATCCTGGAACGGTCCTGGGGTCTCTTGATTAATGCAGCCGTTGCCTCTGAGGTGTACGAGACTTGTACCAGAAAACTCGGCATGTATTCCCGCCTTTCGCATGAATTCGAACCGGGGGCCCGGTGGAGTGACGAAGTATACAGCGGAAACTGAGGCGATTGGCGTTAATTTGGTTGCTCTGTCGCGGCAAGTTTCGCCACCACCCTCGCTTGTTCCTGCACCCATTCCCGAAGAGCTACGGGCTTGACAACCTGAACCGCCGAACCCAAGCCAAGCACGATGAATCGCGCTTCGGATTCGCCTCCGAATTCAACCTGAAGCAATACTCTTCCTGTTTCGCATGCAGAGGGGGCTTGGGGCGCGGGCTTTGTCACGCACCAGCTCTGCAAACGCCGGGCAGCATCAGGAGTCGCGGAGAGAATCGTTGGAAAGCTTGTTCTTTTGCGGTCCAACTCAGCTGTCGAGGACAGCCAATGCGCGGCAAGATCAAAGCGGGCCGGCCGTTCGAATTCCACCGCCAGCACAGCCACGTGCTGCATGCGCGAGACCTTGAAAGTGCGCATGCCCTTCGCGGTCCGCGCCACCAGGTACCAACTCAATCCTTTTGACACGAGACCGAGCGGATCGACCGTCCGGCTGGACCTCTCGCCGTCAGCCCGGGTGTAATCGAACGCGAGCTTCCGATCGCGCGCAACCGCCTCCTGCACAACCGAAAGCATCGACAGATCCTCGCCTGTGTCGCGCCAGCCGGTCGGGTCCACGTGCAGCCGTTGCTGCATGTGGGCAGCCTGGGCCTTCAGCGGCTCTGGCATGGCGGCCATGAGCTTGGTCATGGCGCTCTGTGCTGCCGCGGCAAGGCGCGGATTCCCAAGTGCCCGCGGTTGCGCCATCAGGAGAGCGCGAAGCTCTGCCTCATCCAGACCAGGAACCTGGGTCCGCCAGCCCTTCTCGAGCTGCCAGCCGCCCTGCGCCCCCCGAACCGCTGAGACCGGAATCCGCGCTGCACTCAAGGCTTCCAGGTCGCGATGAATCGTGCGCTGCGAGACTTCTAGCTGCTCGGCGAGCTCGCGCTCCGAGACCTGTCCCCTCGCCTGAAGCAGCAGGAGCACGGACATCAACCGGTCAGCCTTCATCGTCGCCCGTGCGCCTCCTCAGATTTTCTAACTTTCTCAGATCATATATGACATTTCGTGTCATATATGCTGATTCATTCTGTTCTTGGACAAAAGGAGGTCATCCAAATGAACTGGGGTGTTGTTCATTTGTTCGTGTTCGACACGATGGCGGATTGGGAGGCCTCATTCGCCATCGCCGCCATCAACAATCCTCAATTTCAGCGCATGCCGGGCCGGTATCGCGTCGTCACTGTAGGCGCCAGGCTGGACCCAATTACGACCGTGGGAGGTCTCCACATTTTGCCTGAGGTCGCCCTGACCGATGTCAATCCCCGCGACAGCGCCATGCTGATCCTTCCGGGCGGGGACCTCTGGGAGGCCGGCGGTAACGCTGAAGCCGTCGCCAAAGCCCGCGCATTTTGCGCGGCCGGCGTTCCGGTTGCAGCCATCTGCGCCGCCACCCTCGGGCTGGCCCGCGCCGGAATGCTCGATGATTTCCACCACACGAGCAACAGCCGCGCATACCTGGCGACCAGCGGCTATCGCGGGGGCAATTTCTACTGCGATGTTCCGGCTGTGACCGACGAAGGTGTGATCACCGCCTCAGGAATCGCCCCGGTTGAGTTTGCCCGCGAGATTTTCCGGACGCTCAGCCTGTACAGCGCGGACGCACTCGATGCGTGGTATGCGCTATTCCGACTTGGAAACGCAACGCGGTATCTCGAGCTGGCTTCGGCCTGAATCAACGTTTGCTCAGTGCAACCACAAGACAAGGAGATCCGACATGATACTCAAGGAATATTTCCTGGCGCAGTTGGACCGTGAAGCCGCCTCAACCCGAAAGACAATCGAGCGCGTCTCGGATGGCCACAACAGCTTCAAGCCGCATGAACGCTCGATGGAATTTGGCAATCTCGCCGCCCTAGTCGCAGGCATGCTGGGCTGGATCGCCCTTATTGTCGATCGCGACGAACTCGACCTCGAAGCTCCAGAGTCGGCCGCCTTTCGAACTAAACCACTTTCCAGCAGAGCCGAACTTCTTGCAAGCCTCGACCGCGCCGTGGCCGATGCGCGCCGTTCTCTTCAGTCCACAACCGACGAACATCTGGCTAAGCCGTGGGCTTTCAAAATGCGCGACACACCCCTCTCGCAGAATCCTCGCGGCATCATGATTGCGGACTCGGTCTTCAGTCATCTGGCCCATCATCGCGGTCAGCTCACGGTCTATTTGCGCATGGTTGATTCGAAGGTCCCAGCAATTTACGGGCCGTCGGCGGACGAGCACATCTAATCAGGAATGGCTTGGGTCGACTCGCGAGATGTTTCTACCAGGCTTCGCGGCGCTCAATTCGCCTGTAACCTTTTCTGCAGTCGGCAATCCAATCATGGACTGGCCCTAGTATCCCTAAAGGCTGAAGAAAAGGACGTACAAAGATGTCACTGAGCGTGTGGCGGACTGCGCTGGCTGAAGACGACGATTCCATTGCGGAGATGTTTTTTGATCTATACGATGAGGACCCTGGGCCGTCACCCGTCTCGCCGGGGAATATACGTTTCACTCTAGCGGCCCTCCGTCACGACCCCGGTCGCGGCCGGGCCGTTGTTCTCGATATCGATGGCAAGGTATCGGGCTACGCGCTGCTGATTGCGTTCTGGTCGAACGAACTTGGTGGTGAAATTTGTGAGGTCGATGAGTTGTTTGTCGTCCCCCGACATCGAAACCAAGGTCATGGGAGCGCCTTGTTTCGGGCAATCGCGCGACGTGACTTGTGGCCTCGCGCAGTCGCTGCCATCGCGCTCGGGGTTACGCGGAACAACGCTATGGCGCGGCGATTGTACGAACGGCTCGGCTTCGCGGAAGTTGGCGCTGCAATGATACTCCGCATAGAGCAGGGGGTGACTTTGACCGCCGCCCCGGAAGACCCGTCGGCGCGTAAGCTGCAACCATCTTCGTGAGACCACTTGTCGAGCGTGCCTGTTCCCCAGGTATTTGTCGTCTTGCGTCGGGAAGATGGAGGGCCTGGAGGTTACCTCTCCTGCGTTTCTTGAAAATGAGTCCCGTTCCTCCGTATTAATCTCGCTCGCCGTACCTGCTAAACTCGGCTTGTAATGTTCGTTGCTGGTTTCGCACTCGTGGTATTTGCGTACATGCTGGGGTCCATTCCTACGGGATTCCTGCTGGTCAAGATATTTCGCAATGAAGACATCCGGTCGGTAGGCAGTGGGAATATTGGCGCGACGAACGTGCTTCGGTCGGGCGGAAAGGGCCTCGGCGCTGCCACATTTGCTATCGACTGTCTCAAGGGAGCATCGGCAGTTCTGATTGCCAGAGCTATCGCCCCTCAGTTCGCGACCGTCTTATCACCGCGCGAAGTCGAGGCAATCGCCGCCGTATTTGCAGTTCTGGGACACATGTTTCCGGTGTGGTTGGGTTTTCGCGGCGGCAAGGGTGTCGCCACTGGTTTTGGTGTCTTTCTGGTCGCAGCCCCGCTTGCTGCGCTTGCGGCAATTGGTGTCTTCTTCGTTGTTCTGATGGGGAGCCGTTACGTTTCGCTGGCTTCCATTCTCGGCGCGGCGAGCTTTCCGCCCTTTGCATGGTTTCTCGTAGGCGGTGAAAAACCGCCGCTCTTCATTGCGGCGCAAATCATCGTCGCTCTGCTCATCATTGCGAAACATCATCAGAACATTCGCAGACTCGTTGCCGGAACAGAGCATCGCTTCGGCGGAGGCTCTCAAGCGAGGAAGCCCGCATGAGCCGGATCGCCGTTCTGGGTTCTGGCGCCTGGGGCACCGCGATCGCCCTGTCTCTCTGCCGGCGTGGCGGACACGAGGTCACGTTGTGGGCGCACAACGAAGACGAAGCTTGCCAGATCGATCGCGCGCGCGAAAACAAGCTGTTCCTACCTGGCTTTCCCTTGCCCGGCGAGCTCACTGTCACCGCCCAGTTGATGCCTATCTCCGAGGCCCAGATCGTTGTCTCGGTTATTCCGTCGGAGTTTCTGAGGCCGACCCTGCAGCGCGTTAAGACACATCTTCACAATGGGCAGTTCGTCGTCAGCGCAACCAAAGGCGTCGAGAAGAACACTCACCTGCGCATGACACAAGTGATATCCGAGGTGCTGGAGCCTGCCGGAGTGCTGGTTTCGATCGGCGCCTTTTCGGGGCCCAGCTTTGCGATTGAGGTCGCGCAGGGCCAGCCCACAGCAGTCACCGTGGCCTTCAGCGATCTTCAGGTTGCCACATTCATTCAGTACGAGTTCGGCTCGGAGACGCTGCGCCTCTACACTTCGAGCGACGTGATCGGCGTGGAACTGGGAGGCGCGTTGAAGAACGTGATTGCCATTGCGGCAGGCGTTGCCGTCGGCGTTGGCCTGGGGCACAACTCCACCGCAGCCCTCATCACCCGCGGCATCGCAGAGATCACCCGGCTCGCCATTGCCTGCGGAGGCCGCCGCGAAACGCTGGCTGGCCTGAGCGGAGTTGGTGACCTCGTTCTCACCTGCACCGGTTCGCTCTCGCGTAACCGTACTGTGGGACAGGCTCTCGGAGAAGGCCGTAAGCTGCCCGAGATTCTTGAGAGCCTTGGTGGAAAGGTCGCCGAAGGAGTGCTGACGACGAAAGCCGCACTCGAACTGGCCCGCCAGTATGCAATCGAGATGCCCATCACCGAGCAGATGGAGCTGATCCTTGAAGAAGGCAAAGACCCGCGCGAAGCCATCAAGGAGCTGATGCTGCGTCCGGGAAAGGGCGAACACTAGAGATGTTTACCCACAGTGAGTTTTGTGAAAGGGCACGACCTTAGTCGTGCAGCAAAGCACCACAAAACCGTTGGGTTTTAGTCCCTGAGGGACGTTGCATCATCCATTGCTCCGCCGGCAATAGCCCCGATGATGAGCAGCGGTTCCCTTCCTTCGGCAACTGCATCGGGCAGTGGCTTGTCCGGCGGATCGTGGGTCAGGTCTTCCTCGCAAGCGAAGAATCGTAGAAAGGGACGTCGCTTCAGGGTATCGTGATCGCGGATGGTCC
>DATFSO010000088.1:0-17039 GCA_035262585.1 Occallatibacter sp.
CTTCCTCATCTCTCGCCCGAACAGCTCGCATGCGCGCTTTCTTCGATCGCATCGAGATTGAGATCGGATGGGCTGTTTCTGGCCAGCATCCGCGACTACGACACGCTGATACTGACGAGACCCGCCGTCCAGCCGCCCGCCTTCTACGGACATGGGGCAAACCGCCGCTTCGTGCACCAGGTTTGGGACTGGATCGATGAAAAGAGCTACACGCTGCATCACTTCATAACGCTGCAGGAAGAATCAGCGTGGGCCGCCCATCACTTCGTTTCGGAGTATCGCTGCCTGCTGCGCGACGAACTCTCTGCTGCGCTGCGCACGGCCGGCTTTGGCCACATCCAATGGCTTATGCCGGCCGAAAGCTTCTTCTACCAGCCAATCGTCCTTGCTCGAAAAGCGTAACGAAGACGCCCGAAGCCGCGTGTCTTCCCTATTTCCCCGGGCCCTGCCCGACTTTCATCTTCCCTAGCTGCTTGTCGAGGGCTTTTCCGTAGGCCTTCTCCGTGTCGTCCATGAACTTCTGCCCGCCCGCGACACCGTTGATGTTGACGAGCCTGGCAAAGGTAAGGATCTCGCCGGTCTTAGCATCTGCCATGGTCAGGATGAGCGTAGCATTTGAATTGGCTGCGCCCCCGATGAACATCGACATCGTTTTCTTGCCGCCGGTCAGGACCTCGCCCTCACCCTCGACAAAGACAAGCACGTCTGATTTCGCAGCGCAGGGCAGCAGGGCTACCTGGTCCCCCAACGTGTAGCGCGACTTGCCGATGTCCTTCGGCTTGCTGTTCAGTTTGGCAGATACCTCGTCGTATTTCTGTTGGATCCCGAGCACGACCTGGCGCACTTCATCGTCAGACGCACCGCTCTCGCCGGCGCTTATCGCGGGCATCAACGAAACTCCAGCCGACTTGAGGTGAGCTTCCACCACGTTCTGCAGGTTGGTGCTCCAGTCGTCGGACTCTTTTGCCATACCCTCCCGGCCTTTTACCCCTAGCTTCGAGAGTTTGCCTTCCGCAGGAATCATGCAGGCGGTGCGGATGGCAAACTCGCCTGATTTGACCTTTGGGTGTTCATACGACCAGGACCCGGTCGCAGCGCGTGCCGGCAACACGCACGAAGCAGAGAGAAGGATGGCCGGAAACAACCAGTGATTCACTTTCATAACGTCACTCCTTACGTCACACAGGTTTCAAGATGTGCTTGACAGTGCTTTTTTGCGTGCGCCCAACCATCATTGCGCGCTGGGCGCGAGGCTGATCAGTTTTTGAACATTTGCCAGCCGAAGCTCAACGCGACGGTGGTCAAGACTCGTTCCGGATACCATGGCGAGATAGTGCTTATACTGAGCGGCAGCGTCGGTGTATTTTCCCTGCTGTTCATAGAGGAAACCGAGGTCCCGATACGTATCGGCATACGAGGGATCGTTTTTCAGGACACCGAGGTAGAGCCTCTCTGCCTGGGCTTGGTTTTCCTTCAGCACGGCCTGGCCCTCGGGCTTCTCGAGAAGGCTCTTCTGTTCCTCCTGTTCGGTTCGCCTGAAGTAGTTCTTCCGGTCCTCCGATTTTCCGTGGCGGGTCATCTCGTCGTCGGAAAGCGTCTTCGGCTTTGCTCCGAGCGCGCGATAAGAATCGCCGAGCAGGAGCTGATACCTCGGCTGATCCGGGAAAGCGTCTACCAATCTCTGTGACGCTCGCACGGCCGAGCGGGCCCGGCGGCTGTTGATGTCGGCTTCGATGTTGTAGCAGATAGCCGGCCCGACCTTTGTGAGATATTCCTTCTCCGGAGCCGGCCGGGGATTCGCGACGGGGTGCTCAGTCGCAAAATCATGAGCGAGCTTTCGCCTCTCCGTGAGTTTCGGATGGTCGTGATAAAACGTGTCGAAAGGTTCGAATTCGTATCGCGATCCCTGGTCCAGCAGTTCAAACGATCGCGCCATCGCATTGGGATCGTAGGATGCGGTGACCATGGTCACCAAACCGTTGCTGTCGGCTTCCGCCTCATTCTCCCGCGAGTAACCGTAAACCGACGCAACGAGAATCTGATCCGTGATTGCAGCGCCTACCGCGACCGCCGCACCAACTCCGGGGACCGCCGAAGCGATGCTGAGAATATTCATTGTCAGCACCTTCTTCCGCATGCTGCGGTTCTCGAAATACAGGTGGCGATTGTAGGTATGCGTGAGCTCGTGCCCCAGAATACCGGCCAACTCCGCCTCGTTCTCGAGCAGAGCCAGGAGGCCGGTCGTGACGTACACCGTGCCGTTGGGCTCCGAGAATGCGTTCTGCATCGGATCGCGCAGAACCAGACACCTAAATTTCACATTCTCAGGCGTTGGCCGATCGCCGATCAGCCGCTTGCAGACTGAGTCCACATAGGCTTGCAGATCCGCATTCTCGAAGATCAGGCCCTTCTTGGCGACCTGGCGGTCGATTTCATTGATGTCGTCGAGCAGTTGCAGGTCGATCTTGGTGAACTTGAATTCAGCATCCGGCGCCTGTCCGTATGCGGCAAGCGCTCCGGAGTGAAATGAAAGGATCAGTAAGCCAGAGAGAGCAAACTTCAAAAAAACACAGGATTGCAGACGCATCACTACCTCAGTTCGAGAAATCGAAATCGGACTCGGCCGGGAGCGTCCAAACTATAGCCCGAGGTGCATTTTGGAAACAAGTTACTTTTCGGTGAGAAGAAGCCTTCCTGCCAACCTCATCTGCCGAAGAACCTTCCATGTCCCCTATTCGCCCAGGGATCATAATGCTTGGCAAACTCGGCGCGGTGCTGCACTGAGGGGTGGCTGTACGACCAGAACTCGATAAATGCGTTGGGATTAGGAACCTCAAGCCAGGCCTCGCCCAGATGGTTGAAGGCCGAGACGGCAGTCTTCTGATCGTCGAGAACCAGGCCGTGAATCGCCTCCTGCCCATAGACGTCGGCTTCGTGCTCGAAGTGCCGGCTTATGGCGTTGCTAACGGGAGTGGAGACGAATCCAGCCAGCGAGAGAGCGAGGAGCAACGTCAGGAATCCGGCACGGCTCGCAACGGAGTCAACATCCCATCGCTCGCCGAAGCGGCGCACGAGCCACTCCGCGACACGCGCGCAGACCCAGAAGGCAAAGAAGAGTCCCAGTGAGCTGAGGATCAACCCTTTCACAATATGGTTGAGCACGTAGTGGCCGCTCTCGTGGCCGAAGATGGCCATGATTTCATCGTCGGGCATACGGTCGGTTGTGGTATCCCACATCACAAAGCGTTTACTTGAGCCAATGCCTGTCACATAGGCATTGATCCCATTGCTCTTCTCGCTGGCCTTCATCAGAAACATGCGCTCGGGAGGGATCTTCGTGCCGGTGCGCG
The DNA here is from genome assembly GCA_035262585.1 of Occallatibacter sp. GTDB lineage: Bacteria > Acidobacteriota > Terriglobia > Terriglobales > Acidobacteriaceae > Telmatobacter. The sequence continues at coordinate 3,351 of DATFSO010000088.1, forward strand.
CGACCACCTGCTCAAGCCGGGCCACGAGCGCCGGGTGTGTCTTCTCGAGAGGCTCGAACTTGTTGAAGATGGGATCGATCACCAGCGGCTCCAGGAAAACCGCAGCCAGAGTCAACGGAATCGAGATGAGCCAGGTCCAAAACCAGTAGCGGCGCGGTGACACCCGCACAATCCAGTTGAAGAACAGCAAAATGGGCACGCCGATCCCGAGTGAAACCGCCAGTCCCTTGCCCTGGTCGGCGAACCAGCCGGGCCACCGCTGAACGCTGATCTTGTAATGGAGGCTCGCCGCGTGTCCGATGAGATCGAGCGGCAGGCCGGCAAGAGTGAGGAACACGATGAGAATCGCGAAAAACGCCAGTCCCTGCACCCAGCGCCGGCTTGTCTTCTGCCGCGTCCATGCTTCCAGCCGAGCGGCAGTGCCCGAAGCGAGCAGACCCCAGAGAACGATCAAGCCCCACAGCGAACCAGCGATATCGAGCGCGATGCGTATCTTATTGAGTGCAATAGCCTGGGCAAGCTTGTCGGGCGGCAGAGAATATGCCTGCTCCGAGTGCGGCTGGGGTGCGGTGGCTGTGGGCTCTTTCGGCTTCTGCGGCGCCGACCCAGCCTGGGAGGCGACCACCGCGCTCGCCGACATTACAGAAATCGCAATCGCCGCGGCAAGAGCCAGTCGTGGGAGAATTGCCATACGCTCCTTCGGGAGTCGCGCGATTCTGCGACAATCAAGTTTACCGATGTTTTCCTCCGACACGTTGCAAGGACCTCCTCCTACTCTGCGAATGCACAAGCGACAGTTTCAAGCCCGAACGATGGTTGCGCTGCTCCTGGCCGCGGTCTCCTGCGCACCGCTCGCCGCCCAGCAGCCCCCGTCGCGCATGCTCGCCTCGGCCAAAGAGTTGGCCCCAGGTTCCTCCGTCCTGCTCGATACGATGGCCGGCGAGCTCCAGCGCGCATTTACAACGCTGGGCAAGCCCGTTCCAAACCAGAAGGATGCGGATAAGCTGTTGCCGCCCTACTTTCTCAGCTATTCGGTCGCCGACGCTTCTTCAATCAGCATCCGCGCCCAATTCGGCGCTCTCGGCGAAAGTTCTGCCAATCGCATGCGCGTGGCTGACGTGCAGGTACGCATCGGCGACCCCAAGCTAGACAACACGCACGGCACGCATCGCGGCTCGGCCGTTAACAGTATGCAGCTGCCCCTGGGCGACGATCGCCGCGCGCTGGCCCGCACGCTGTGGCTTGCCACAAACGCGGGCTATGGAAGCGCGCTTGAAAATTACCTTCGCGTGAAGACCGAAGCCCAGGTACGCGCAAAGGAGGAGGACACCTCGCCCGACTTCAGCCAGGAGCCGCCGCAGGTCTCTATCGAGAAGGCAGCCCCGCCGGTCGCGGTTGACCGCGCCGCGTGGGAGGAACGAGTCAAGGCCCTTAGCCGCGTCTTCCGCGATTATCCGGATGTCTATCAGAACATGGTGATGCTGACGGTGCAGAACGAAACCGACTACTTCGCATCGTCGGAGGGCTCGCGCGTCGTTGCCCCGCACATGCAGGCACGCGTTGTTGTGCTGGCTGTCACGCGCGCAGATGACGGCATGGATCTGTTTCGTGCCCAGACCTTCGAAGCCGAGACAGCTGACGGTCTGCCCTCGCAGGCCGACATGGAAGCCGGTACTCGCGAACTGGGCAAGAGTCTCGAGGCGCTGCGCAAAGCGCCGGTGACGCAGCCATTCGACGGTCCTGCAATCCTCTCTGGACGTGCCGCTGCCGTGTTCTTTCATGAGGTGCTGGGCCATCGGCTCGAAGGCCAGCGCCAGCGCGGCGACGAAGAGGGCCAGACTTTTACGAAAGAGCTCAACAAGGAAGTCCTGCCGTCGTTCCTCTCTGTTGCCGACGACCCCACGATGACCGCGTTCGGCAAAACCTGGCTCAGCGGCACCTACACCTACGACGACGAAGGCCAGAAGGCGCGACGCGTCGAACTCATTCAGGATGGTGTGCTCAAGACATTTCTCATGTCGCGGCTGCCCATCGCCAGTTTTGCCGCCTCAAATGGACATGGCCGCGGGCAGACCGGGCGCATGCCCACGGGACGCCAGGGAAACCTGATCGTTACCTCGACTAAGACCGAGTCCGAAGCCGACCTGCGCAAGCAGCTGATTGAGGAAGCGAAGAAGCAGGGCAAGCCATACGGCCTTTACTTCGAGGACATCTCCTCGGGATTCGCCGTCACGGCGCGCAGCGCCCCGCAGGCCTTCCAGGTGATTCCGCTCGTCGTCTACCGCGTCTACGTGGATGGCCGGCCCGATGAGCTCGTACGCGGTGTCAGCATTGTAGGCACGCCGCTCGCCGCGATGAAGCGCATTATCGCAACGGGCGATAAGAGTGAAGTGTTCAACGGTGAGTGCGGCGCAGAATCCGGCACGGTTCCGGTAAGCGCGGTAGCCCCCGCAATGCTCGTGAGCGAGATCGAAACGCAGCGCCAGCAGCAGGGTACGCAGCGGCCGCCGATCCTGCCCATTCCGGGCGCGCCGGCAACAACGCCGATCAAGGAGGCCCAATGAAGCTCGCTCGTCGTATCGGATCATCTGTCGCAGCGGGGCTTCTGATCGCCGCAACACTCTCGCCGCACACCGCTCCGGCGCAGGCAACCCGCGCGGATGCCGAAAAGGACCCCGTACTGAAAGCCATGCTCGAAGAGCTCGACCGCAGCATGGCGCATTTGCAGTTGCCGGGATTCGAAAAGCCCTACTTCATCGAGTACCGCATCGAAGACGTGCAGGACTTTGAGACGCGGGCAAGCTACGGCGCGAGCGAGGGTGCGGTGCGCAGCCACGCGCGAGTCGCACGCATCAGTGTCCGCGTTGGCGACTACAGGATCGACAACTCCGGCCCGCGCCCCGACGGAGCTCTGCAGCTGACCGCTGTCGACGACGACTCCATCGCGCTGCGCTCCGCGCTCTGGAGCGGGACCGACCAGGCATACAAGGCTGCACTTGCCGCTTACGCGCAGAAGCAAGCCGAGCTCAAGCAGGTGCAGACTCCTCCGCAGGCCGATGACTTCAGCAAAGCAAAGCCGATAACTTCGCTCGCGGAACCGATGAAGCTGGTCGTGGATGAGCAAGCCTGGAGCGACCGTGTCGCGCACGACAGCGGCCTCTATCGCAGCGATGCCGCCATCAACACAACAGAGCACGACATCCAGTACTCGAACGCCGCGTTTCACGCGCGCGTGACGACAACCTGGATCGTATCCAGCGAAGGCGCGATTGTGCGCAAAAGCGCGAGCAGCTATGCCGAATCGTTCGGCGTGGGAACGCAGGCTGGCGACGGTATGCACCTCGACCGTTCTTATGGCACAAGCGGTGTAGCCCTGGCCGATCTCGACAGCCCGGAAGACTTCAAAAAGCACGTCGTCGCACTGGTCTCGTCGTTGAGCGATCTGCGCAAGGCGCCGCTGGTCGAAGAGGAGTATCACGGACCGGTGCTGTTGAGCGCCGACGCGAGTGCTGACACGCTGCGCTTCCTGCTGGCCGAGGGCGTCACTGCCACTCGCCCGAAGCTGGGGACTGAGGCGCGCACCAACGGGCCGTTCGCATCGAGTTACCATGCGCGCATTCTGCCCGAGTCGCTCTCCGTCATCGACGATCCGATGCTGAAGACATTCGACGGCAAGGGCCTGCTGGGCGCATATTCGGTGGACGACGAAGCAGTTCCGGCGCAGGCAGTAAAACTCGTCGCCGATGGGCATCTCGAGAACTACCTCATCGGCCGCACGCCTGTGCGCGACTTTCCCGAGTCGAACGGACACGCACGCGCCGGAGTTACCGGGCCGGCGCACCCGATCATCGGGGTAATGAAGGTGACTGCGCAACAGGGCCTGCCGGACGAGGAACTGAACAAGAAGCTGCTCGAGATTGCAAAAGATCGCGGTCTCAAAAGCGTCTACTACGTTGAGACGCTTGGAGGAGCGGCAACTCCGCGGCTGCTCTATCGTGTTGACCCTGACGGCTCGCGCACCCTGGTACGCGGCGCCGTACTCGACGATCTGGATCAGCGGGCGCTCCGCTCCGGGGTCGTTGCAGCGGGCAAGAACCTATGGGTTGCCAACTATGCAAGCGAGATTCCGACCACCGTGCTTGCACCTGCGCTGCTCTTCGACGATGTGACGGTAAAGCGTGCCAACGAGACCAACGACAAGCTACCCTACTATCCACCACCGGAGTAGGGCATTACAAAGCTAGGAGCTAGAAGCGAAGAGCCAGTAGCTGGCCTTCACACCTTCTTCCTCCATCCACCTACGATCGCGCCCATCAGCATCATCCCCAGCAGCCAGTAGCCGGCATTCACGAAGAAAAGGCTGATGGGGCGCACCTCGAAGATGTATTCGGTCGCGTAGGCTGTCAGCTCGAACCCCGCCCAGAGCAGTACGCCGACCTTGACGCCGCGCAGAGCCGTCTGCTTGCCGGTGAGCTGAACCACACACGAAATCGCCGTTGCCATCACGAAAGCCATCACCAGAGCCGTCGCATACTGGATCGCCGGATTCATCCCGCTACTCTCCAGCCATGCGCGGGTGCGTCCGATTCCGTTAATCCAGGTTTGAAGGAAAGCCGAATACCATGCGGCTTCAAGTAGAAAGCAGGCAATTGCGGCCACAAGGTTTGCAAGATAGTTCTGGCGAACCCGCGCCATCTGCACGAGAGGAACTCCAACTGCCATTGCGACCTCCGGGCGAGACTGTGGGATTCACATTATGCCCGGCGCTTCGGCTCGCGCAAGATGGATTTTTCCGCTTTGACGAGGGCGAGCATATCGTGTGTCACACTGACCGCGAAAGAGCCTCGACGGAAGAGACACGGTGTCCGGTCGAATGCGGGTAGGCGCAAGAGCACAGATCGCCGGTGCGATCGCGGTCATCGTCGGCATCCTGTTCGGAGTCTGGGGGACACAGTGATGCTGGTTTCGCTCTAGTCCAGCCTGGTCAGATAAGCCGTACCCTCATCCGGCTGGATGCGCCGCACCATCTCCTCGGCCTCTCCCCGTTCGTCTCCTGCCGGCCGGATGCGCACCCAATAGGTTCGCTCGCCGGAAAATTCGATCACGCGTGAGCCGGCATACTCGCGGAGCAGCTTCTCCTTAAGCCGGATTGCCTTGCCTTCGCTGAGGAATGGCCCGATCTGCACGCACCATCGACCGCCCGCATCCATCGGCTTCGGCGTCTCGTAGACATCGACGCGTACCTTGCCCGATCCCGGATAGATGCCGATCGACTTCGCCGACTCCCTGGTCAAATCGATAATCGCGCTGGGCACAAACGGGCCGCGATCGCTGATACGCATGGCCGAGGCCTGCCGCGTAGCGAGGTTGGTGACCACGATGAGCGAACCCATCGGCAGCGTGCGATGCGCGGCGGTCAGCGCATCATCGCGAAAGACCTGGCCATTCGCGGCGTGCCGTCCTTTATATGGAGCGGTGTACCAGGTGGCCGCTCCTACTTCGCTATAAATTGGCCGGTGGCTGAGGATGAATTCCTTGTCCTCGGCGCTGATCCCTCCATCAGGCACCGGTGTAACGGGAATGCGCCCTGATGTGGACGGAGGCGTCGACGACGGCGACGTATAAACCGGCGGAGCCGTGGCCGACCGCGGCGCGTAGGGTGGCTGCTTCTTGTGACCGCAGCCTACGGCAACCAGGAACACAACCGTCATCCCAGTGATACACGCCGAGTATCGCGCGCCAGAACGGTGCGACCCGACCATCAGGATCGGGGGCCCCGCTGCTGCTGCGACTTGTCCATGCGATCGGCAAGGTTTCGCAAACTGTCAGAGAGCTTGCGCATTGCCGCGATCGATTCACCGCGCACCTGTGGAATTACAGCGTCATTCACGTAGGCGATGGCGTGGCGCAGCTCCATCTCAATCAGTTCGAGCGCCTCATCGAGTCTATGGCCGGCGCTTGGACCCGGCGGTGGAGGCGGAGGATACGAACTCATGGCAGAAAACCTCACTTTCTAGTCTTCGATGCGGCGATGTACGGCGTCAATGCGGCAAGCCGCATACAAAGCCGCAAAGTGCCTTTGAAACAACGGCCCTTCGGTAACCTTCAGACCCGCAGAGACGACTCTTTTCTTCGCCCGATAGTTACTTTTGCTGAAAATTCAGCGTCGGACACACTATCAGGATCGCGGCAAGGCACCGAAGATGCGAAGGTTGCGTTCCGCATCTTACAGACAGTACGAATCTCTATGGGAAGAGTTCCAAACGAGGGCAAGCCACTTGGGTGATAGCGAGAAAGGTGAATTCAAGCGCGGGCGCCGGCAGCGGCAAAGATTCTCATCCCACCGCTTCCTTTTTGTTCTGGCGATCCTTCTTTCGGCCAGATGCATTCTTTCCGGACAGAAACAAGCAGTGAGCCCGGCAGTCCCTCTTCCCGAGGCGCCTCTGCCCGTTATCAAGCACCAGAAGTCGAAATCCGGCCCATGTGCGGTCGAGTCGAAAAGTGTGTCGGCGGGACGGACGATGACCGCAACCGGGGCGACCTTTATGGCTGCAGTCGCGGGCTGGCCCGTCGTCGAAAGCACCGCCACGTACTCGCTTCAGCTCAACGAAACGGCAGACCCGATTACGGGCCGGGAGCTTCCCCCCTGCCAGGCTCCGGCCATCGTCAATTTCTATCAGCGATTCATCAATGGGCCCGAGGTCAAGCCGCTCACGCCTGAAGAAAAGGCCCGGCTGGCCGCCAGAAATGTGCTCGATCCGTTCAATGCCGTCACCATTGCAGGCAACGCTGCGATTACGATCGGCGCGAATTCGCACACGGCCTACGGGCCGGGGATGCCCGGTTTCGGACGCCTTGTAGGTTACAGCTACACCCAGGACGTCATCGCCGAGTTCCTTGGCACCTTCGCCATCCCGTCCATCTTTCATCAGGATCCGCATTATCACCGGATGCCCGGCGCCCCCATCGGCCGGCGCATTCTCCACACGATCGTTGCGGTGGGCTGGACGCAGGGCGACAACGGAAACCACATGCCCAACTACTCAAGCCTCTTGGGCACGCCCATTGATGCGGAGATCTCCAACCTCTACGTACCCGGCGAACATACTAATCTGCAGTCAACCGCAGCCCGCGTCGCCACTAGTTGGGCATTTGCCCCAACCGACAACCTCATCTCCGAATTCCTGCCCGACATCGCCCGGCGCATCCACGTCCGCGTAGTCATCGTTCAGCAGATCATCAACCAGGTCGCCAAAACCGAACCCATGGCAGAACCATAAGCGCCATCGCGTCACAAAGACACAATGAGACCCGCCAATTTTACCTAAGTTCCTTATTTTCCTTGAGATTGCAATCTGACTTGTGCTCCATTCAACCGCTCTCCATCACCATTCAGGCCCCCTTTTCCCCATTCGCTGCACCTTGGTTGGGTTGACGAGGCGGGGCGATTACTCTTGTGCTGGGTTTTTGGGTCCGGCCGTTACCTCCCGCCGGGTTCCGTAAGTGTAGCCATTCTTTTTTAAGGAGAGCGCAGCAGACCATGTCCAAAGCTGTTAAGTACGCCGAGAAGGTCGCCGTCTATGCGGCGAAAGGAGCGTGGGTAGTCTATGAGCGGCTGAATCGCATCAGCCCGAACCCCTCGTTCACGCCCAAGTGGAGCGATAAGCCGCTTCTGAAGTCCTGGCAGAAGGAGAAGCCGCCCCTCGGCTGGCCGCGCACCACAGACTCGCTCTGTCCCAAGTGCGTCCCCGAGATTCGCCAGCAGATCCTCGACGGCAAGCTGCCCCACGAAGTCCTGCTGAACGAAAAGGTCGGCGAAATCAAGGCCCAGATCATCGAGCGCGACGGCAAGATCCTTATGGTGAAGGACTGCCCCAAGCACGGCCACTTCGAAGACGTGATGTCGATCGATTCGGCCTTCTTCAAGCATCTCGAAGAGAGCTTCCCCGGCCGCGACATCCGCGCGCACGGTGCCGGAGACCAGAAGCTGCACAATCACGGCACCTCGACCGTCACGCACGGTCGCGGTTCGGTGCTCACCATCGACCTGACCAACCGCTGCAACATGATGTGCGATCCGTGCTTTATGGACGCCAACCAGGTCGGGTTCGTCCACGAACTCACGTGGGACGAAATCAAGACCATGCTCGATAACGCCATCACCATCAAGCCCCGCCGGCAGATGAGCGTTCAGTTCTCCGGCGGCGAGCCCACGCTTTCGCCTTACTTTCTCGATGCCATTGCCTACTCGCGCAAGGTCGGCTACAACTCGGTGCAGGCCGCATCGAACGGTATCGAATTCGCCAAGTCGAAGGAACTCTGCCGCGCCGCAGCCGAGGCCGGACTTCGCTACGTCTACCTCCAGTTTGACGGCATCGGCAACGCTGCCAACTCGCACCGCAAGGTCGGCAATCTCTTCGATGTGAAGCTGCAAGCGATTAATAACCTGCACGAAGCAGGCGTCGAGATCGTCCCCGTAACGACGATCATCAACGGCATTAACAACGAGCAGGTCGGCCGCATTATCAAGTTCGCGCTCGACAATCCGAAGAAGATCAGCTTCCTCTCGTTCCAGCCGGTCAGCTTTACCGGCCGCGACGAGGAGATCAGCGACGAGCGCCGCTTCGCCCAGCGCTACACCCTCTCGCACATGGCGCACGACATCAAGGACCAGTGCGGTTTCGGCGTCCCCGAGCGCGACTGGTTCCCGATCTCGTTCATGTCCACCTTCTCTGACTGGGCCGACCTCATCCATGGGCCCAGCGCCGAGTGGGGCCAGCTCTCCTGCGGATGCCACCCGAACTGCGGCATCGGCATGGCGTTGATGATCGACAAGGAGACCAAGGAAGCCGCCCCCGTTACGGCCTTCCTTCACATGGACCAGGTTGCCAGGGACCTCGCCAAGGTGAACGACGCTGCCCGCGGCAAGTGGCTCTCGGTCATCGGATTCGGACTCGCGCTGCTGCGCAACTACGATCCGTTCCAGTCGCCGACCCACTTCAAGATCACCGACATGCTGAAGAAGATGGACAAGACCTTCAACGCGACCGGCCGCAACTACGGCTCGGTGAAGGGCGATCGCACGATGGAGGATATCCAGAAGCGCCGCGCCGATCGTTGGAACTTCCTCTTCATCGCCGGCATGTGGTTCCAGGATTTGTTCAACTACGACTTCCGCCGCACCGAACAGTGCATCATCCCGTACGCGACGCAGGAAGGCGAGATCAGCTTCTGCGCGTACAACACCGGCATCGGCTGGCGCAACATCATCGAGAAGATGCATATGACTGCCACGCTCACCAAGTGGTACGACGAGCACGGCCGTCACGAGATCTTCGCCGGTGGCAAGAAGGTCGGCATGACGCACGTCGGCCACGAGCTCGTCCTCAACATGGAGCACGTAAACGCCGAAGCCAACCACACGCTCGACGAACTCGGCATTGCCAAGAACGCCCGCGAAGAAAAGCTTCGCGCGCGCGCTGCGCAGAACGCAAACGGGAAGCAGGATGCCGAGAACGCTCGCATGGCCAAGCTCTATCGCGAGCATGTACTCGGCGAGAAGCCGGTCGAGGGCCTCGTAAGCCTCGACTCCATCCGGCCTGCTTCGAACAACGCTGCCTCGCCGATCAACCGTCGGCAGGAAGAAGCCGAGCCAGTCGCCGGGGACTAAGGATTATCGGGATGCCCGACGGGTGACTCTCTCATGAGCCAACGCCTGGACGGCAAGTCCTTTTCTGGGGGAGGGGTCTCCCATTTGAGTGCCTTGGGCTCTCTCAACCAACAAGGCCGTCCCACCTGGGACGGCTTTGTTGCGTTTACAAGCAGCGATCACAGATTTATCAAAGTAATCTGGTTGCCAATTTCTCGCCTACTCTACCAGACCTCCAGTTTGAAGTCCCGGTACTCGCGGATCATCTCGAAATCAGCTCGGTTAGTCGTAATCAGTCGCGCACCATGCGCACGAGCCGTGAGCGCTATCAGCACATCGAAATGCGCATCACGCAGCTTCGCAGGCTGGAGACCTTTGTCATCGTGAATCTCTGCAAGCAGATGTCCCGACTCAAGCCAGTGATTTGACGTAGGCGTCAGTATCGGATGGTTCCGCTCAAGCGTCTGGATGACCTTCCGGTCGACGCTGGAGCTTGCCCCTCGCCAGAGTTCAGCAAGCACCACCGAGCAATTGCGAATCACGCACTCCAAATTCGAAATTCGATCGATATGCCGGTTTGTGCGGATCTGATCGACAAGGACCGAGGTGTCGAAGACGGCTAGATCACTCATCGCTGCCCTTGAATGATCCTTTTCCGCCGTGCTCTTCCATCAGCTTCTTGAAACGCTTCAGGCCGATAATCTCCCTAAGCGCAAGATGCACGGCTTCGGTTCTTGACTTCACGCCCAGAACGCGAACCGCCTCGTCTGCAAGTTTGGTATCCAATCGGATAGAAGTGAGCGTCGCGGGCATATCGAACCTCGTATATACAGAATACGATTTTCGTATATACACGTCAATGGGTCTGAAATGTGCGGCGCGATTTGCAAATTCAGACCAATCCAGCAAACGGGTCGAATGGTACAAAAGATTCGGCACAGTACTAACAGGAGAAACCATGAGTTCGATCGTGAATCGCCGGACACGTCTGCTCGGGAGAGCGCTGCTGCTTGGCTTGCTCGTTGCAGCTATCTTCAAGGCAACCGCGTTTGGTGAGTCGCAGCGGCTGCTCGCGCCCTGGCCTCCGCCTGCCGGCGCTCTGCGAGTCATCATCGACACGGATGCCGGCAATGAAATCGACGATCAGTATGCGCTCGCGCTGGCGCTTGGCTCGCCGCAGAGGTTCCATATTGAAGGCATCATCGCAGCAAACTTCGGCGAGTCCGGCGGCGTACAGGGAATCGAGAAATCGTACCAGGAGATTCAGCGCGTCCTCGAAAAGGCGGGCATGACGGGCAAGATCCCGGTGAGGCGCGGCGCCGACCCACTCGTCTATCGCGACCAGGCAGTGCACTCCGACGGCGTCGATTTCATTATTCAGGAAGCCCGGTCGGCCACACCCGAATCCCCTGTCTGGCTCGTCATGCTCGGAGCGGCAACGGATGCAGCAGCCGCGCTGCTGAAGGACCCGAGCATCGCGGATCGGCTGGTGATTTTCTGGCACGGCCGGACTCAATGGCCCGTGCGCTGCTGGAACTTCAATGCGTATAACGACATTCTTGCCGCGCGTCTTCTCTTCGAAATCAAGTGCCGCCTGGTGCTCTTTGACACAGGAGAGCACTTGCTGATCGCTCCGGAAGAAGGCGAGCGACGCTTCGGATCGCTTGGACCACTCGGCGCTTACCTCGCCGAGATTCGCCATCGCCAGGCATGGTTGATGGACCCGAAAAAGGGAATCTTCGACCTCGGAGACATTGCTGCTCTGGCCGAACCATCCATTGCGCCGTGGGACAAAGTGGATGCGCCTGCCGTAACGCAGGACCTTCGTTACGACTTCACAAAGAACAATGGGCCGATCGTAAGGATCTACTACATCGAACCATCGCGTACCTTCGATCTGCTCGAGCAGGCCCTCAAGCGGATTCAGGAATCGACGGCGCCGCAGAGATAGAAATGCAGTCCCCGCACGTCAACCTACTTTGACTCTTCGCAACGCGGCTGTTCCGGTTGGAACGGGGACTAAGGGGAGAAAGCGCCCCGCCGCTAGCGGGGCTCCTCCAGCCGAGCACTTAGAAACTGAACCTCGCCGCGAACTGAAAAGTTCTCGGCCCGCCTGATCCAAAAACCCCGCCAGCGGTAGACACCGGCATCCCGAAGAAGCCGATTATCAATATCCCATTGTGCGGAGAACAGCCCAATCTTTGCACGGCTATCCAATCTGGTTATGCACACCCCGGCTCAAGCGCTCGAAAGCACAGACTGCTGAGAATCTGAGGTTTTTGGTCCGATCGCTCCACATTCACACCCGCCGGAGCTATCATGTCGGCGGGAGTTTGCCTATGTCCCAATACGCCTTTCACTGTCAGGACTGCGATAAGGAATTCACGCAGCAACATCACCCCTCCGACATCGAGAAGACAGAGATCCGGTGTCCGAATTGCAACAGTAAGAATGTGCACCAGTTGGTGTCGTCGTTCTCCGCTGTAACCGCGAAAAAAAGCTAGACAGGATCCGCATTCACAGAGACGGCCGCCCGTGATCGACACGGGCGGTCCCGCTATCGCGCGTTTCCATGCCCCACGCCGCTCTTGGCGGCCGGGGGTTCGCCTCGAGATCCAGCCCGTTGTTCATCTATTGTCAGAGAGTGCGTCGGGCCTGCTATTCTCCCCAGAAATGAAACGCCATCGGATCGTCTTCCCCTTCGTGGCTGCGGCGCTCTGTATCGCATCCCATGCGCAAAGCTCCGTGCCTCTCTCGCAGCAGGAAAAGGCCATCGTCGACTACATCGACGCGAACGAGCAGGCGTCCAACGACCTGCTCGCCCGGATCGTGAATATCAACAGCGGCACGCATAACTTGGACGGAGTACGTGCGATCGCCGACATTATGCGTGCGCAGCTGAGCGGTCTCGGTTTCCAGGTGCAATGGATTCCCATGGAGCAGGTGCAGCGTGCCGGCGTGCTGGTGGCCGAGCATCCCTGCCCCGAGTCCGACAAGTGCGGCAAGCGAATGCTGCTCATCGGCCACATGGATACGGTCTTCGAGAAGACCAGCCCCTTCCAGACCTACAGCGTGAAGGGCAACATCGGCACCGGCCCCGGCGTGAACGACATGAAGGGCGGCCTTGTTGCCATGCTCTACGCGCTCAAGGCTATGGATGCCGCAGGCGTTTTGAAGCAAGCTGAGATCACAATCGTGCTGAGCGGCGATGAGGAAGCGCACGGAGAACCCGCAAGCATCTCCCGCCGCGATATGATCGCCGCCGCGCACCACAGCGACGTGGCGCTCGAGTTTGAAGGCACACCGCGCTTGCAGGGCGTCTTCTATGGCAGTGTCAGCCGTCGGAGCTCAATCACCTGGCGCATTACCGCGACCGGCGAGACCGGGCACTCGGCCGGAATCTTCTCCGCCGACAAGGGCTTCGGCGCGATCTACGAGGTGGCTCGCATCCTCGACGCATTCCGCACCGAACTCACCGAGCCGTACCTGACCTACAACGCGGGCATGATCGTCGGCGGAACAAGCATCCACGTCGATGAGGCCGGCAACAACGGCACATCCACCGGCAAAGACAACATCATCGCCCCGGAGGCCTATGCAAGCGGCGATATTCGCACGATCTCCAACGAACAGACCGCGCACGTGGAGAGGAAGATGCAGGAGATCGTCGCGAGACACCTGCCCAAAACCAGCGCGACCATCACCTTCGGCGAAGGCTATCCTGCAATGGCGCCGACGCCAGAGAGCCGCGCTTTGCTGGGGATCCTGAACCAGGTGAACGCGAGCCTCGGTTTCAAGTCGATGCCCGAGCTCGACCCGATGAAACGTGGCGCCGGAGACATCTCCTTCGTGGCGGACATGATTCCCGGCCTGGCCGGCATCGGCGCTACCGGCGAAGGCGCGCACGCTCCGGGAGAAACGATCGACCTCTCCGCGCAGCCCATCAACACCAAGCGCGACGCCTTGCTGATGTACCGCCTGACCCGCGTCGACCAGAAAGCCAACCTGACCTCTATCGCGACCAAATAGCGTTACAGTTC
>DATFSO010000089.1:0-15355 GCA_035262585.1 Occallatibacter sp.
TGTGTCGGCACATGTGCGTCCCGAAGCGCGTGCCAAAACTCATACGATTGCGGCGCCGGACACTCTCCGTCGCGGTCGCCCACAACCACCAGCGTCGGCGTCTTCGCCTGCTTGATGAAGTTGATCGCCGAGCTCTTCGCATACACCGCCGGATCGTCATATACCGACGAGCCGAAGTACGGAATCATCCACTGATCGATGGAGTTCTCGCCATAGTAACTCTGCCAGTTCGACAGCCCCGCGCCCGCTACCGCCGCCTTGAACCGGTGCGTTTGCGTCACGGCGAACATCGTCATGAACCCGCCGTAGCTCCAGCCGGTAATGCCTACGCGCGTCGGATCCACTGGATACTTTGCCGCCACAGCATCCACGCCCGCCAGGATGTCTCTCAGATCTCCGTAACCGAAATCCTTCCGGTTGGCTTGCGTGAAATCCTCGCCTTGTCCGAAGCTGCCGCGCGGATTCGCAGCCAGCACAAAGTACCCCATCGCCGAAAACGCCGTCGCGCTCAAGCCGCCGCCTCCGCCCCATCGCGCCGTGGTCGCCGCCGCCGGACCGCCGTGCACCTCCACGATCAGCGGGTACTTCTTCGCTGGATCGTAATCCTTGGGGAGCAACAGCCAGCCCTGTACACGGAAACCTTCGCTCTTCCAGTTCAACGACTCGGACTTGCCCCACGCCGGCTGGACGCCATCGTTAAAATGCGAAAGCTGTATCACGCCCTCAAGCCCCGACGTCATCACCTTGCCTGGCCTGGCGGCATAAATCTCCATTGGATGTTCGAAGTTGCTCGCGCCGAACGCGAACAGCGAGTGGTCCGCTGTGTTCGACAAGCTATGCGACCAGCGACCGTCGCCGACTGAACCGGGAATGCTGAAAATCGGCGAACCGAACGTGACCTGCCCGCTTCCTGTTCTGTCGCCCTCGAGGTGGAAGCGGATCAGCTGGCTGTTCCCGCCCGCCAACTCACTCACAAACAGGTACTCATTGCCGCTCCACTCGATCCACGCCGGCGAGGTCGGTCTTCCCGCGGTAATATTTTTCGGCGCGCCACCTTGCGCGGACACAATCCATACGTCACCGCCCGTCGAGCCCTGGTCGCTCATCAGGCCGCCTATAAATGCAATGGTCTTCCCATCCGGCGACCAGCGCGGCACCGCAATCTGCAGCCCGTGCAGCGGGCCGCTCACATCACCAGGAGCCAAAATTGGAGTTGCCTGGCCGGCAACGCCTTGCGTGTACAGCTTCGCCACCCACCAGTTGTTTTCGCCTGGCGGATCGGCAGCAACATATGCCAGCCCCTTCGAATCCGGCGCCCAGTCAAATTCGTACGCGTGCAGATTCGCCGGGGTCACCTGCGTCGGTGTCACAGCGACTGAATCCGCCTGCACTACCGCAACGCGCTGGACCTCCACGCCGTCTTCGCCGATCACGCCGGCCGGCGGCTTCATCGCCGCGAGCGCGCCTGCCGGACGCGTTGCGCCTTCCACATAAAGGAACGCGATCGCGCTCCCATCCGGGGAGAACGCCGGTTCGTGCACATATCCCTTCGCAGCCGTCAGCCGTTTCGCCTGGCTTCCATCGAGCCGCGACAGATACATATCCTGCTGGTGTTCGGCTTCATCGCCGCAATCGGAAAAGAACGCCAGCGCCTTTGAATCCGGCTCCCACGCAAGTTCGCCCTCGCGGCAATGCTGGCCGGGCTGGGCCGCAGCGGTCACGCGCTCGCTCTTGGTCAAATCGTCCGGCGAAGCGACCCTGATCTCCGTCCCTCCACGCCCGCCTTCAATCCAGGCAAGCTTCTTGCCATCGGGTGAAATCGCCACCTGCCCGAATGCACGGCCGCGATTCAGGCCACGCAATATATCTTCGATGTGCGCGCGATCCGGAGTCTCGGTCTGCGCAACCGCGACCGTCGAGGTCGAAACAACCAAAGCCAAAACAGCGCCGGAACAAAGTACGGCGAAAAAAGATCTGCGAAGGGGAAACAGGAACATGCAGTCATGCTATCAGGGCGGATAGTTGAATGGATGGATGGTGCCCACCTCTCCAAGAGATGTGGGAGAACTAGATCGTGTTGATTGGCAGATGACCCAACAGGCGCAGCTTTCCTGATTCACAGGCAAGCCTGACGTGACCAAATCCAAGGGGACGCCCTCCCCCGAACGTCCCAATGGAGCACGGGCGCCAGCAACTAGCGTGGACACCCTTCTCGAGTCCCAATCTCACTGAGGACGACTCGAGTGCTTCGGAGATCCGGACACAACACACGGATCAGTCGCGAATAAATCCCCTTCGGCCACCGAGCGGTGAAGCTACTCAGTGACCGCCTCAACCCCAGGATATGTAATTGATTTATGAATCGATGTTCGCACGAACGCCCGAGCGCGTCGTTGCACTCAAGCACGCAGTTGATTGCTCCAGGACAATGTTGGCCTGGCGATTTGATAGTGCACGGTTTATCCGGTTACCAGGAGCTCCGGTTTTCGCAAAAAAACCCTGCCTCGCCCCTTGGTCAGTACGCCATCGCGCTGCCACGCCGTGAGCGCGCGACTCACCGTAAACGGCGTCACATGTGCCGCCGCTGCCAGATCTTCGTTTCCAACCCGGATCTCGATGCCATTGGGACCCTCTCTTCCAACTCCGCAGGCAAGACTGATCAGCATGTGCGCAATGCGTCCTGTCGCGCCGTTCGAGCTGAGCGAAACATAAGCCCCCATCAACCAGGCGAAATTCTCCGTTCCCGCAATCGAGAGTGTGTTGTCTAGCAAGACCGGATAACGGCAGACAAGCTCCCGGATTGTCTTCTTGTCCCACACCAGCGCACAGCCGTCCGACAGGACCTCAGTGCTGGCAATGTAGTTCGATGGACATGCCAGCATCGTCATTCCGCCAAAGACCTGTCCGGCCGTAAGCCAATACAGCAGCACCTTTCGGCCATCGCCAGTTAAAACGAAGTGCCTGCCAATACCGCTTGTGAGGAGGAAGAATCGCTCCGCGGGATCCCCTTCGTGAAGAATCACAGAGCTCGCATGGAATTTCCGATGGGTAGCAGCCGACAGGACGGCATCGAATTCAGCCTTTGCCAAGCCTGCCAGGAACCGTGGGCGAAGCTGCACAGGAAGCCCGGTAACCCGCTTTCCATTCAGGAGTTTGCAGCTGCACTTCATGATGCTCCTTTCATCTGTATTGGTCTTTTGAGGAGCCAGGCTGGGTGCCCCGTCCCCGCCGCGGCGGGGATGGGACGGCTAAAGGCTGGAAGTTAGGAGTTCGAAGCCGCCTCTTGGATCGCCAGCAGCTTCTCCAACAGCGGCTTCAAAAGATCGAGCCGCAGTGCATTCGCGCCGTCCGACTTCGCATTTGCCGGATCGTTGTGTACTTCAAGAAAAACTCCGTCCACCCCGGCGGCGACCGCCGCGCGCGCCAGCATGGGAATAAATTCTGGCTGCCCGCCGCTCACGCCATTGGCGGCCGATGGCTGCTGAACGGAATGCGTTCCATCAAACACCACCGGAGCCATCGACCTCATCACCGGCAGCGAGCGGTAGTCAACGACCAGCGAGTTGTAACCGAAGCTCGCGCCACGCTCGGTCAGGAAAACCCGTTCGTTTCCGGTCGAACGCACCTTCTCGACAGGATGCTTCATATCCCAGGGCGCAACAAACTGCCCTTTTTTGATGTTGATTGCACGGCCGGTCTTTCCTGCGGCGACCAGCAGATCGGTTTGACGGCACAGAAACGCAGGAATCTGGAGCACATCGACTGCTTCGGCAGCCACTTCGCAATGCGCCGGCTCGTGCACATCGGTCAGAACCGGCAGGCCGGTGTCTTTTGCAAGGCGGCCGAGGATTTTCGCGCCCTCCGCGAGCCCCGGCCCGCGAAAGCTCTTCACGCTGGTACGGTTCGCCTTGTCGTAGCTTGCCTTGAAGATGTAGGGAACGCCCATGTCACTTGTGATGCGTTGGATGGCTTCCGCCATCTTGCGCACATGCGCTTCCGACTCGATGACGCACGGTCCGGCGATCAGAAACAGACAGCCTTCGCCAACCCGCACCGGCCCGATCTCAAACGAATGCTTCACGAAGCCGATTCTAACCTGCAACTGCCGCCAGGCGCGTCGGCTCTTCCCTGTTTACAGCGTACGATTCCTCGACCATTGCATCAGCGCACGATCGAGCGCGCGGAGCGGGGTGGGTCCGGGCAGGTTCTTTTGCGGCTTCACAATGCCGGTCTCGACCAGCCCGCGGCAGAAAGTCAGGTATGCCTCATAGAACCGTACGTCCTGGCGCGCCTGCCCCAAAGCTTCCAGATCGCCCATCTCCAACTCGATGTACTTGTCCGGATGAATCGCCGCCAGGATCGAAGTCGCAAGCGGAAGATCGACTCCTTTCAGCGCGAGCAAAGCGCTGATCGACTCGGCGGTTGTACACTCCGGGGTCGCCGCAGCGTCGAGCGCCTTATGGATGCTGGTGGTGCTGTTGGCAATCACGTACTGCACCAGCCGCTCGGATTTCCAGCGAACGATGGCCTCAAGGTTGGCCAGAGAGTAGTCGCCATTCCGTATGGCCTCGCCGGCCTCAAATGCCTCCTGTTCCAGACGCCGCTCCCGGTTTGGCGCCTCCTCCCAGCACTGTTCCGCAAGCTTCTGGAGTTCCCCCTCCTGAGGCTGAAGTTCAAAATTCGTTGTCATGGCGACCCTCCTTGTGCAGGCCATCCAGTTTCGATCGTTCTTCCCGAAACTGCGCGGAAAAACGCCAGCAAACATAGGTCCGAAGAAAAACAACTGTCAAGGTCCATCACACGGCGATGTGACGGCAGACACAACCTAGCTATCCATAAATACATAAATATGCTAATATGTCTCTCGTGCGTACAACTGTTGACATCCCGGACGAGATCTATCGACAGCTGAAGGTCAAGGCCGCACAAGAAGGCATTACCGTGCGCGAGATTGTTTTGCGCGGCATAGCGCACGAGTTGGAGCCTGAAGAAGCGCGGCCCGTCCGGAAACTGAAGCTCCCGCTAATTCACTCCTCACGCCCTGGAACGCTGCACCTGACAAACGAAGAGATCGATGACATCCTATTTCCCTGACGTTAACTTGTGGGTAGCACTCAACCACGACCAGCACGCACATCATTCCATAGCGAATCAGTGGTATCTTGCGCAGCCGGAGAGTTGCCTCTTCATCTTCTGCCGCCAGACGCAGTTAGGCCTCTTTCGTGTGCTGTCGACACCGGCGATCATGGGCAATGAGGCGCTGACGCTACAGGCCTGCTGGCAGATCTTTGATCGTTGGGCCGGGACCGGCCAAGTACGTTGGGCCTCCGAGTCAGCCGAGTCACATGAGCTTGAGCGAAGGCTGCGCGCCCGAACCGCCGCCAATTCAGTCTCGCCGGGGTTGTGGATGGACGCCTATCTGGCGACATTCGCCGAAACGGCCGGGCTGACGCTCGTCACCTTCGATAAGGCGCTAGCGGGAAAGGCAAAGGGAGCGGTGCTGCTGGCATGAGATTAATCGCAGCTTCTTAAGAAGTCATGCCGACGGCCGTTCGGAAGCACGTCCATCGACGATCACCGGCGCCGCCATCGCCTGCGCTTCAACGCGCTCTCGCCTGTTTTTGAAGCTCGCCGCAATGAATTCCCGGAACAACGGATGCGGCTCGAGAGGCTTTGATTTGAACTCGGGGTGGAACTGGCAGCCGATGAAGTACGGATGGTCTGGAAGCTCGACAATCTCCACGTAGGTCGAATCGGGCGTCGATCCGCTGATCTGCAATCCTCCGCCGGTCAGCAGCGCCTCGTACTCCCGGTTGAATTCGTAGCGGTGACGGTGCCGTTCGCTGATTTCGGTCGTGCCGTAGATGCGATACGCCAAGGTATCGGGCTGGATGATGCAGGTCCACGCGCCGAGCCGCATCGTGCCGCCCATCTCCTCCACGCCGAGCAGTTCGCGCAACTTGTAAATGACGCGGTGCTGCGTCGCAGGATCGAATTCGCTCGAGTTGGCGTCCTTCAGCCCGCATACGTTGCGCGCGAACTCAATGCAAGCCGTCTGCATCCCGAGGCAGATGCCGAAGTAAGGCACCTTCTTCTCGCGGGCATACCTGATGGCATTCAGCATCCCTTCGATGCCGCGCTTGCCGAATCCGCCGGGCACGAGGATGCCGTCGAAACCCTCCAGTTGTGCTTCGTAGCTGTTGTCGCCGGGCGATTTCGACTCGAGGCCTTCGGCTTCAATCCAGGTAATGCGTAACTGCAGATTCTGCGCCAGGGCGCCGTGGGTCAGCGCCTCCTTGAGGGACTTGTAACTGTCCTCGTACTCCACGTACTTGCCGACGATGGCAATATTCACCTCGTCCTTGGGGTGATGGACGCGGTTTACGAGGTCCCTCCATTTGCTCAAGTCGCCTTCCTGCGCATCCTTGTGCAGATATTTGAGGATCAACCCATCGAGCCCTTCCTGCGCAAAGTTCAGTGGCACTTCGTAAATTGAGGACATCGTCGTCGCGCCGATCACCGCGCGCTCCTCGACGTTGCAGAAAGCAGCGATCTTTTGGCGCATCTCGCGGTTCAGATTGCGGTCACTCCGGCACAGCAGGATGTCAGCCTGGATGCCGATGCTGAGCAGTTCTTTGACTGAGTGCTGCGTCGGCTTGGTCTTAAGCTCCTGCGCCGCGTGTATGTAAGGGACCAGTGTCAGGTGCACGAAGACCGTATTCTCGCGCCCAAGCTCCTGACGCATCTGGCGGATGGCCTCCAGGAATGGCAGCGACTCGATATCGCCGACTGTGCCGCCGATCTCAACGATGGTTACATCGGCTCCATTGGCCGAGACCTTGCGCATGGCGTTCTTAATTTCGTTGGTGACGTGCGGAATGACCTGGACGGTCTTGCCGAGGTAGTCGCCGCGGCGCTCTTTGAGGATGATCTGCTCGTAGATCCGGCCAGTTGTGAGGTTGTTGTCGCGCGAGAGCGGCGCGTGAGTAAAGCGTTCGTAGTGCCCCAGATCGAGATCGGTTTCGGCTCCGTCGTCGGTGACAAAGACCTCGCCATGCTGAAACGGCGACATCGTGCCTGGATCGACGTTCAGGTACGGGTCAAACTTCATCATGTTGACGCGAAGCCCGCGACTCTCAAGAAGGCAGCCAATCGAAGCCGCAGCAAGACCCTTGCCTAGACTTGACACTACTCCGCCCGTCACAAAGACGTACTTTGCAGACATCGCCGCAACCTCACTTCTTAATTGTTGGGATTGACCGTACCTGGTGGGCACAATCAAGTATGACAGAAAATTACCTTCCGTTAAACGCAAAAATGGAGACCGGCGTGCTTACCTGGGCTGGTTTACGCGGTTAAACCTACCCAATAGAAACCTCTTGGCCCAATTTTCACTTCTAGCAAGGCGGATTTCGCTCATTGCGAAAAATGAGCACGAATTCGTCCCCGACTCAGGATTGGCGGCTATCACCGATCATGATGACGACCTTGCCCCGCGCATGCCCCTGTTCAAGGTATCGGATGGCGTCGGGAACCTCGGCGAGACCAAATTTGCGATCGATTACCGGCTTGATGCGCCCGCTGGCCATCAGTTGGCCAAGAAGTTCGAGGTCGGCTTTGTTGCGCCGGGCGAGGATTCCCACAAGTTTTTGGCTTGTGAACCAGCCCAGGATGGTCTGTTTGAGCATGGCGATGAGAAGCTTACTCGATGGCGTATCAGGGCCGCCACCTCCGCATCCGATGAAGATTCCCTTCGGCTTCAGGACTCGGCGGAAATCCGACAGCGTCCGGTTTCCGACCAGATCGAAGATCACATCATAATGTTCGGCACCATTGCCGAAATCTTCCCGCGTGTAATCAATCACACTATCGGCCCCGATCCCTCGGACCAAGTCCACATTCCGTCGGCTGCAAACGCCGGTTACACCTGCGCCCATCCACTTCGCAATCTGCACCGCGAAAGTGCCTACGCCTCCCGCAGCACCGTTGATGAGCACAGTATTGCCGGCTTTTAGATGACCCTTGTCACGGAGTGCCTGGAGCGCCGTGAGGCCGGCGATGGGAACCGCAGCAGCCTGCTCGCAGGTCATATTCGGTGGCCTGCGGACAACGGCGGAAACCGGGCCGCACACGTATTCCGCCAGAGCGCCATCCACTGCTCCAAAAACCTCGTCCCCGGGCCGGAAATCCCTCACGCCCGGACCGATCGCAACCACAGTGCCGGCAACGTCTACGCCCAACTGGATGCGCTTCGGTTTGCTCACCCCGGTAAACAAACGCAGGAAGCCGGGAGCGCCGCGCATGAGATGCCAGTCCAGCGGATTTAGCGCCGCAGCGCAGACTCTGATGAGCATGTTGTTTTCTGATGGACCGGGTTTCGGCGTCTCCTGCAACTCCAGCACGTCGGCCGTGCCATAGTTATGGCGTACGATTGCCTTCACTGAAAACTCCGTTTTGAGGACAAGCGAAGCATAGCCGATCACGGCGAGACAACGGTGCGCACCGTCACCCACCCGTGGTGATTTTCACAGCGCATCATCGCTCCGGGTGAAGCCTTGCCGCATCTTACTTGGCAGGCTTACGATTCCACCGGGGTTCCCGCGAACAGGTTTGGTTCCTGGGGTGGTTCTCCACTGAGAAGGAGTCATCCATGACGACTGCGTCAGCGATTCGGCCGCGCAAATTGGGCCGCACCGGTCCAGAAATCTTCCCGATTGCCCTCGGATGCATGGGCATGAGCGGTGTCTACGGCCCAGCTGATGAACCGGAATCGCTCGCAACCATTCACGCGGCCATCGATGCCGGCGTGAGTTTGATCGACACAGGCGACTTTTACGGGATGGGTCACAACGAGATGCTCCTCGGCAAGGCCCTTCGCTTCTTCCGCGAGCGGGTCATCCTCTCGGTCAAGTTCGGTGCACAGCGCGGACCCGACGGATCGTGGCTAGGCTATGATGCGAGACCGGCAGCCGTAAAGACCGCGCTTGCCTATTCGCTGCAGCGGCTTGGCGTCGAGTACGTCGACATCTACCGGCCTGCCCGGCTTGATCCCAACGTGCCAATCGAGGAGACAGTGGGCGCGATCGCGGACATGATCAAGGCCGGGTATGTCCGGTATGTGGGCCTGAGCGAAGTCGGTCCGGAAACGATTCGACGCGCAGCCGCAGTCCATCCGATCGTCGACTTGCAGATCGAATACTCGCTGGTCAGCCGCTCGCCTGAAGCGAAGATCTTTCCCGTGCTGGAGGAACTTGGAATCGGGGCAACTGCTTACGGAGTGCTCTCCCGTGGACTGCTCTCCGGATCCTCAACCGCGGGCCCGGGCAACATGCGCCGCCGCTTTCCGCGATTCAACTCCGAAAACCTTGCCCGCAATCAGGCGCTCGTTGCCCGCCTGCGCGAGATCGCCGTGGGCAGAGGAGTTACGCAATCGCAGCTGGCCCTTGCATGGGTGCTGACAAAAGGGCCGTCTGTAATCCCGGTCACTGGGGCACGTACGCGTGCGCAACTCACTGAGGGCCTCGGAGCCCTCGATATCACGCTGACGCAGGACGAGGTGGTCTCGATAGAAGCGGCAATCCCAGCCGATGCTGTCGCCGGAACGCGCTATGACGCGCACCAGATGCAGGTGCTTGATAGTGAGCGATAGAGGTCAGGGATTCGTTTTCCTTTGAACGGAGTTGGTTGCCTATGTTGATGGACCTGACTGGGGAGACAATCCCGGAGACGATTCGTCTAAACTGTTGCGCAATGAGCAGGTTCTTTCATCAACCGCATCTTCTCGCCGTCGGACTCCTGGGCCTGGGGCTCTTGATAATACCTCCAGTATGTGCACAGGAATCCCAGGGACCGGAACAACACGGAAAAGTGATCACGCCGGATGCGCCGGGCCTGGCGCACAATCATCGCCTGATCCTGAAGGACGGCAGCTATCAGGTCGTCCGCCAGTACCAGGTGGCAGGCGCCCGCGTGCGCTATCTCTCGCTGGAACGCGGCGAGTGGGAAGAGTTGCCCTACGACCTCGTGGACTGGGAAGCCACGCGCAAGTGGGAACAAAAACACGCCGGCCCCTACCAGGGAAACGACGAGGCTTCGCCCGGAATGAAGGAGGCCGAAGAGCTTGACAAGGAAGAGGCCGCCGAACGCGCAGACCAGAAGGCTCGCAGACCCGAGGTCGCCAAGGGGCTGGAGTTGCCCGACCAGGACGGCGTGTTCGTACTGGATACGTTCCAGGGAACACCGGAGCTGATACAACTGGCGGCCTCAGACCTCGGCCTGAACCCGAGCAACCGGAAAGGGCTTGGGTCCTTGAACCCGCTTGCCGGCTCGAGAGCCAGCCTGGAGCTCGACGGCGCGCATGCCAAGGTTCATCTGCACGTCAACGACCCCGAGATCTTCGTTTCGCTCGACAGCCAGGACGAGGCGGAACAGGTGCTCTCACATGCGATGACGGTGCAGACCCACGGAGGCAAGGAAGTAGCAAGCCCGAAACACGGCGCGCGGTCGCCCCAGTCCGGATTTGCGATTGTGAAAGTGGACGAGCGCAAAGCGGTGCGCATCATCGGCGCGATCCACGTGAGCCCGACTGGAAACGTCACCCAGAGCGAAGACGTGATCCCCGCCAAGGTCGAGGTGCTGCCGGGGAAACACTGGATCAAGCTGACCCCGGAGACACCGCTGGCTATGGGCGAGTATGCTCTGGTCGAGATCCTCTCGCCGTCGGACATCAGCCAGTCCGTATGGGGTTTTCGCGTGGACCCGCGGATGGGGGACAACCCATCCGCGCTGGGACCGATTTTGAAGTGAGCGTCCAACCTTCTGGCACGACTAAAGTCGTGCCCTTTCGTCAGAATTTGTCAGAACGCTACGGTGACGGGCGGCGAGCCAGCTTGATCCGGCGCTGCTCCCATTCTTCGCTGGAAAAGATGCGCGGGCCAACCTCGATGAGGCGTGGCATCATGTTGAACACAGCGACGCGGCTCCAGGGACGTCCATCGCGAGTCCGAAATCCCTTCTCATTCAAATCGCTGACGATCGCTGAGTAGGAGAAGTCCTGAGCCAGCAGGTCCATCATCAGCAAGAGGGTCTGATTTTCGTGGGGATCAATCTCGAGACGCTTGCAGTCCTCCGAGATGCGGAGGCCATAGGGTATCTCTTCGGCGAAAGCACCTTCGTGGGGTGATTCCGAGTCGGGCAGCTCGCGCCGCCACTCGATGGAGACCATCTGCCAGCCGGCAGCTGCGCGCTGACGGATCACGTCCGAGCTGAAAGGCTCGGCCACCATGTCACGAATCCGCTCAAAATAGGCCATAGGAGCCTCCGGAACCGACACTGCTTTGGCTGATTATGAGCAATTTTATTTCCACGGTACGAATGGGTTCTCCTCAGAGAGAACTCTTTGACGTGAATAGAGTTGGCCGAGGTTCTCGTTACAGCCAGGGGAGGGCTCAGCTGGCCGCTTTCGCAATTTTGTGTTCGCAACCGGACAAAGCTATTCCCGCACGCTGATGCCCAGGGCCTTCATCTTTCGGTAGAGATGGCTCCGCTCCAGGCCGAGGAGTTCTGCGGCGCGGCTCACGTTGTTGCGTGCTTCCTCGATCTTCTTGAGGATGTATTCGCGCTCGTAGGCATCGCGCGCCTGCTGGAGCGTTGAGAAATCTTCGGCTGCGCGTGCAGCGGTCTTGTGCGTGAGCGGCGGCAGCTGGCGGCGCTCGATGCGGAGCGTGCGGGGGTTGAGGATCAGCACGCGCTCGATGACGTTCTTCAGTTCGCGCACATTCCCCGGCCAGTGATATTGCTGGAGTGTCTCGAGGGCTTCTTCACTTATCTCCATCCGCGGGCGGCCGTACTGGCGGCCGAACTCGGCAAGGAACTCGCGGACGAGAAGTGGGATGTCCTGCTTGCGCTCGCGCAGCGGCGGCACGAAGAACGGAACGACGTTCAGCCTGTAAAAGAGATCTTCGCGGAAGTTGCCCTTGGCAATCTCTTCTTCGAGATTCTTGTTTGTGGAAGCGATCAGGCGTACGTCGACGCGCAGGGGCTGTGTCCCGCCCACAGGCGTGAACATCTGGTCGTCGAGGGCGCTCAACATCTTTGCCTGCGTCTTGAGGCTCATGTCGCCAACTTCATCGAGGAAGAGCGATCCGCCGTCGGCGCGCTCGAGTGTGCCGCGCTGTTCCGGAGGCCCGCCGGGCTGCGAGCTATGGCGATAACCAAACAGCTCTGACTCGATATGCGCTTCGGGGATGGCGGCACAGTTGAGCTCAACGAATATACCGTCACGGCGGAGACTCTCGGCGTGGATGGCGCGAGCTATGAGCTCTTTGCCGGTACCGGACTCGCCATAAATGAGCACACGGCCGTTCGTAGGCGCCATCAGACGGATCTGCTGGCGAAGCGCTTTGACGGGCACGCTCTCGCCGGTCAGGGCTGCAGCGAGACTGAATTGCCGCTTGAATTCCAGGTTCTCGTTGCGCAGGCGTCGAGCCTCGACCGCATTTTTCAGGACAATCAAGGTTCGATCGAGCGACAGCGGCTTTTCAAGAAAGTCATACGCCCCGAGCTTGGTTGCCTTGACTGCGGCCTCGATAGTGCCATGGCCGGAGATGATGACAACTTCCGGACGCTTCTCGGCTGCGAGCGCGTGAATATCGGCAAGGACGTCGAGCCCATCGCGGTCGGGGAGCCAGATATCGAGAAGGACTACATCGTAGGGCGCATCTTCGATGAGTACGAGCGCTTCATTTGCCGTGGCCGCCGTGGTCACGGCGTAGCCCTCCTCCGTCAGAATCTCTTCGAGCGAAGTGCGGATCTCTGTCTCATCGTCGACTACGAGGACATGGTTCATGAATGCGCCTCGGAGACAGGAGTAGCGCCAGATTCAGGCACGGCCTGCTCGGCGTGCTCAATCAGCGGCAAGCGCATGACGAAGCGGGCGCCCTTGGGAGTATTGCTCTCGGCTCGAATGGACCCGCCGAGTTCCTGCACAAGTTTGGCCGCAATGGAGAGACCGAGGCCGGTACCGCGATGCTTGGTGGAGTAGAACGGCAGGAAGAGGCGCTCGCGAATCTCTTCCGTAAGACCGTGGCCGGTGTCGGAGACTTCGATCTCAACAGCAGCTCCATCTTCGCTCAAAGAGCTCCGCACGCCGAGCACGCGCAACAGACTGCCCTGCATCGCCTCTGCGGCGTTGTCGATGAGGTTCGCCATGGCACGGCGGATGGCCTCGCGATCAGCAAGCACAAGGGGCAGATCGGGCTCGAGGTCACGTTTGATCGTGATGCCGTCGAGACGGCCGGCAAAGAGAGCTAGCGCTTCGTCGGCAATCTCGTTCATATCGCACGGGCGCGGCTGCGGAGCAGGAAACTGCGCGAGCGCGGAGAATTGATCGACGAGCGTCCGGAGCGTCCCCACACAAGCAAGAATCACTTCGCTGCACTTGCGGATGACCGAAGTCGAATCGACCTGGCCGCGGTCGAGGTGCCGGCCGATGCGTTCCGCCGATAGGGCGATCGGCGTGAGTGGATTCTTGATCTCGTGTGCAACACGTTGTGCCACTTCCTTCCACACAAGCTGGCGTTGTGCGCGGAGCAGCTCAGAGGTGTCTTCGACGACCAGCACAGTGCCGGGCCTGTCGTGCGCGAGTTCGAGCCGGGCGCTGGTGACGGCGAGATGCATGTTGCGCTGGCGCTGGTGAACTTCAATTTCCGTGGATGCCGCACCCATGCGCTGACTTCGGCGAATCACGCCGGCGAGGTCTTCAACGCACTCGGCAGGCACCAGGGCGTCCAGTCTCTGGCCACGCAGGCCGGCGTTTTCATCGTGCCCCATCAGCACCGCAAAGGCTCTGTTGGCCTGCAGCACGGTACCGGAACCGTCGAGAGTGACCACGCCGGACGGAATCGTCTCGAGAATCGTTTCAAGCTCGCGGCGTCGCTCTTCGATGGACTGATTTGCCGCGGTGAGCTGAGCGGACGAAGTTTCGGCGAGTTGTCGGCTTGCGTCAAGGTCGGCAGCCATGTGATTGAATGAGCGAACCAGCTCGGCCATTTCGCCGGTGGTCTCAAGCGCAACCCGATGTTCGTACTTGCCTGCTGCGATCTCGTCCATGGCATCGGCCAGCGCTTCAACCGGCCGGGTGATCTGCTTGGAGAGAAAGAGCGCGAGCCAGATGCTCGAGAAGAACACCACGACAGTGATGAGCAGCAACATCAGGAAGAACGTAGCCCGGACGCTGTTGCGCGAGCGGAAGAGCTCCCAATACTGCGCGGCTCCTTCGCGGATACGAGCCGTTGTCTGACTGAGCCCCTGGGGCATCGGCAACCCTGCGACCACCAGCTCGCCGGAAGTAGTTATGGCTTTGCCGAGTGCGTAGTCCTCGCCCGCCACGCGCAGCACCGGCTGGTCATTGCGCTGCGCACTACTGAGCACGCTGGCCGAGGTCGGTCCCGCGAGCGGAATCGCCGATTGCGGCTGTGTCGATCCGGCTTTGTCCGGAAGCCAAGGAATGAGGCTGGCAGGGCTGTTTTCGGGAGGCGCCTGGAAGCTCTTTACGACCTGGCGGTCTTTGCCGTAAACGAAGACGAACCCTCCCTGGAGAGTGACGCTGTGCGATTCGAGGACCTCGTCGAGCTTGGAGGCGTCACCGTCCACTGCGCCGCTCGCCGCGATCGACTCTGCCTCGCTGCGCGCGTTGCTCGAGACGTATTCCGCCAGCTCGAGAACGACGCGCGTTGAGTCCTCTCGCAGTTCCGAGGTGTTGGGCGAGAACCATCGATCGATCGAGCGGTTCATCAACTGAAAACTGTAGAGGAACATGAAGACCGCGGGTGTGAGCGCGATGAGCGCTGCGCCCAGCACCATGCGCGTGCGTAATCGCGCGCCGAGTGCGTTGCTGGTCTGATCCGCATAGATCTTGAGGATGTTGCGGAGCAGGAGGAGCAGAAACACCAGCAGGAGAAGAAATAAGAGGAAGGTGAAGCCGGTAAAGGCAAGAGTCTCGCCGGAGGTATCGGGATTGAGGAAGCGTAGGAAGCGAACGTTTGAGGTATTGAAGGCCTGCAGCACGCTAAAGGCGAGTGCGATCAGCAACACACCCGCGCCCAGGAATACAACAGCACGACGCCGCGAGTCGCCTTCGAAGGACATGGGGCGATTATAGAAGGACTACAGGGACAAGGGACCAAGGGGACAAGGGAACTAGAGGGAACCGGGGGAGGGTGTAAATAATTTTGTGTAAACGATCTTTTCTAAGATAGGGAGAGGAGATCGTGTGGACAAGGGACTGATCGACAAGTTGCTGGCCGACTATAAGAGCCCGGAAGACATCGTGGGGGAGAACGGGCTTCTGAAGCAG
>DATFSO010000090.1:0-21625 GCA_035262585.1 Occallatibacter sp.
TCATGCCCAATTCATCGGATTTTTCTTTGAGCAATTGCTTCAGCCGTCCATCGACAGGCTTCACAAGCACAGAGCGTCGATATTTGGGACAATGTGATACTTCAGCGTGAAAACGCAACCGCTGTTTTTCCTATATCGTTCGCTCATTCGCGGCAAGTATACAGGCGCCGCTCAACTAACACAAAACGAGCGACCCTTCGCACCGCACGCCCTTTCCGCTGTCGCCTGAAGGCGACAGTCCCCAAGGCGTAACTTCTATGGCTGTTAGCATTCAGCGCAGTGGGATTCTTTGGCAGCCTGTCCCTAAGCGACTGCAGTCATTGATGTCGGTTTGCGCACCCACGACCATGAATCATGCAGTTTGGTTCGGGATTGCGGTTCTTGTTGTCCGCGATCCCAGGATTCCGTCCGCGCGGGTTCCATCCTGAGCTATTTTGTGCGTTCCCTTCCGGAACTTGCCCCAATGAAGCCCGTATTTTCAGGGCAGATCTCCCGACTCCGGTCGCACGAGCAACCTCCGGTCAGGACATTGGAGCCGGAACGGAGAGCGTAAAGCACAAAACAGAACGGCCACCCCGAAGGATGGCCGTTCTGGCTGCTGATTCCAATCCCTGTCGCTTACCGCTCGTTCTTGCGCCAGTTGATGAGGTCGCCGAGAGTGG
Organism: Occallatibacter sp.; assembly: GCA_035262585.1. Classification (GTDB taxonomy): domain Bacteria; phylum Acidobacteriota; class Terriglobia; order Terriglobales; family Acidobacteriaceae; genus Telmatobacter. Next base: position 663 of record DATFSO010000090.1, read on the forward strand.
TGGTGGAGCTGGAGACCGGCTGCTTGTGTGCGCTCTCCTTGTAGTGCTCGACCTGGGCGCGGCTAGCTTCGTGATGCGAAACCGCTCGCAGGCTGAGGCCCACCTTCTTCTCTTCGACGTTGATCTTGATGATCTTGAAGTCGTGCTCCTGGCCGACCTCGAGCTTCGAGGGCTGGCCCGGCTCTTCGCTGGCTTCAGAGATGTGGCAGAGGCCTTCAACACCCTCGGCAATTTCAACGAAGGCGCCGAACTGCGCGGTGCGGAGCACCTTGCCGTGGACGACATCGCCGACGCGGTGGGTAGCGAAGAAGCTCTCCCATACATCGGGCTGAAGCTGCTTGATACCGAGCGAGAGGCGGCGGTTCTGCGGCTCGACTCCGAGCACGACAGCCTTGACCTTCTCCCCCTTCTTGACGACTTCGGAAGGATGCTTGACGCGCTTGGTCCAGCTCAGGTTCGAGACGTGAACAAGGCCGTCAATACCGTCCTCGATTTCAATGAAGGCGCCGAAGTCAGTGAGATTGCGAACCCGCCCCTCGACAATGGTTCCAGCGGGATAGCGCTCGGAGAGGTTTTCCCACGGGTTCTCCAACAGCTGCTTCATGCCGAGCGAGATGCGGCGGTCGGCCGGATTGACGCTGAGGACAACCGTGTCGACCTCGTCGCCGGGCTTGACCAGCTTGGAGGGGTGCTTGAGGCGCTTGGACCAGGTCATCTCGGAGAGGTGAACGAGGCCTTCAATTCCCTGCTCCAGCTCGACGAACGCGCCGTAATCGGTGACCGAGAGAACGCGTCCATGGACGTGTGCGCCCACCGGGTAGCGCTCCGCGGCATCGAGCCAGGGGTCAGGCGTAAGCTGCTTAAAGCCGAGCGAGACGCGCTGCTTATCCTTGTCGAACTTGAGCACCTTGACCTGGATCTCGTCGCCGACGTTGACCAGATCGCGGGGATGCGTGAGGCGTCCCCAGCTCATATCCGTGATGTGGAGCAGGCCGTCGATGCCGCCGAGGTCGACGAACGCACCGTAGTCGGTCAAATTCTTGACCGTACCGGTAAGGACCGCGCCCTCGCCGAGATGCTCGAGAGTCTGGTCTCGCTTGGCAGTCTGCGCTTCTTCGAGGATCTCCTTGCGGCTGACAACGACGTTGCCGCGCTTCTTGTTGAGCTTGATGACGCGAACTTCGATCTGCTGGCCGAGATAGCCGTCGAGGTTGCGAACCGGACGGATCTCAAGCTGCGAACCGGGGAGGAATGCCTTCATGCCGATGTCGACGGTAAGACCGCCTTTGACGCGGCTGACGACCGTGCCGAGGATCGGGGTCTTGTCGTTCGCATGCTTTTCGATGGTGTCCCACACGCGAAGACGCTGGGCCTTCTCGTAGCTGACGAGATAGCCACCCTCGGGCTCTTCGCGCTCGATAACCACGTCGATGACTTCGCCGGGATGGAACTTGACTGCGCCCGTGTGGTCAGTGACCTGCTCAAGAGGCACGAGGCCCTCGGACTTGAGGCCCACGTCCACCACGAGGTGCTTTTCAGTCTGCTTGACGACGGTGCCTGGGACGACCTTGTCGCCATAGGCTTCGACGGCAGCAGCCTCGGCGGCCTGCTCGCGCTCAAAGGCTTCGAGGGCCGCTGAAAAATCTTCATTAGAATCGGCGCTGTGCTCGGATGGCGCGACGGCAACGGGAGCCGGTGAGGGCTCGGGTTGTTCGGAAGCGGCCTCGGCTTCAGGCTCGGTTGAGGCATCGGCGTCCAGCGCGATCGATTCTGCAGTGTGTGTCTCGGCGGTCTCGGGGTTGGACGTGGATTCGGGCGAGGGAGCTTCGAGCTCGGTCGCAGGATCGAGGGTGGGAGTTTCGATTTCGGTGTTCAGGGTTATGCTCTCGGGTTCGGGATTGAGGACGTTTGGCATGACAGCAGCTCCGCGATTCCAGAATCCAGCGACAGTGTTCCATGTCGGCGGGGAGCATCCGAGGTCGCGATCGGCCTGGGATGCCGATACCGCATTCTCACTGGCTGCCGCAGACCTAGGGCCATGGAGTTCTCTCACAAAGACGGGGCTTCCTGCCAGCGATCTGGCCGTGAAGCGACTCGTCTCCTTGGGAAACACCAGGCAGGCAACGGCTGGCTGGAGGGCGGCCGGCAGCTAACTGCTGGAATCCGCGCAGGAAGCTACGCTCTCAAGTGTAGCAATGGTCAGATTTTCGCGCAATCCAACATCACGCCAGGGGTGTGAACAGTTGATAAAGTTCCGCTGCACATTGCGTGAAGCAGGATAGAGATTTTGTTGAACTTATGTAAGACGTTGTGATGACGGATACAGATGTGTGGAGTTATTTCTAGAGAATCCGCCGGCCCGTGGAATAGGCCAAACCACCGGTCGCCGGGGTAGAGCCGGGTTGCAAACTATACTGTGGGCGACAAACATCGAAGGGGGCGACGCGCCTGGCTGAGACCGGGGCATCATTGCGTATGGAACAGCTCTGGAGTCCGTGGAGATTCGCATATGTTACGACGGCGGATGGTGCGCCGCGTCCGGGAGTGCCAGCCAGGCTGAATGCATGGCCGGGAGACCTGAGCTGCGTCTTCTGCAACCTGATTGCCAGCGTGGATTATGCGATCGAGCAGGGGATGAGCGTGGACGAGGCCGAAGAAGCCGGCGGTCTGGTAAAACGGGGCAAGGATTGCTTCATTTGCCTGAATGCATATCCGTATACCTCGGGGCACGTGATGGTGATGCCGTATGCACACCTCGACCGGATCGCCAAGCTGGACGCGGAGACGGCTCACGAGCTGATGGACCTAGTTCAGCTGACGGAGCAGGCCCTGGAGCAGCTGTATAAGCCGCACGGGTTCAACTTCGGCTTGAATCTCGGGCAGGCGGCCGGCGCGGGAGTGGCTGGGCATCTGCACATGCATGCGATGCCGCGGTGGGTCGGCGATACGAATTTCATGACGACCGTGGCGGAGACGCGCGTGCTGCCAGAGGACTTAAGCACGACTTGGAGACGGCTGCGAGGGGCGTTTGCAGAGCTAGAAACACGGCGAAGTTAGCGGAGCTGGAACGCCGTCAGTGCTTGATCGGGTATTTTGGGTTCGATGTTTCCCACCCTTGCTGCGCACCGCCAAATCAATCCCGGCGAAACTACAGCAATGCGCTGCCGGCTTTGGTCGCTCCGAGTTGGGCCAGTTCCTTCACAAACTGATTAAGTGCAACAAACCCGCCGGCAAATTCCTCTCCGGTCGCTCCAAATCGCTATTCGCGTCACTCAGAGTGGTCTCTGGAAAACGACCGAGGATAGCGGAGGTCCCGTGGAGGGGTTCGTGTGCGATGTAGGGATGAGCAACTCCTGAGAACGCGCCATTCGATGCGCTGACCCGGATTTCAAGAACATCCTGGTTCGCCATTTCCTCTGTGAATTGGGGAAATCACTTGAGAGTCGGTTTGTTGTCGGAATCCTCGGCGCTTGCGGCCAGCGCAAGCTCGGCCTGATCGACGTCGGCGCGGTCGAGCAGATTCTTCGGGATTGATTTGTTGGTCCGAAGGCCGAGTTGCTTGAGCAATTCGACCTGTCGAATGAGATTGCCGCGGCCGTCCGCGAGCTTCTTCATGGCGTTCGTATAGTGCTGATCGCTCTTGCGGAGGCTATCGCCCAGAACCTCCATATCGGTAACAAAACCGACAAATTTCTCGTAAAGCTCCGTGCCCCGATCCATCACCTCGCGGACATTGCGCGCCTGCCGTTCCTGCTGCCACAGAACATTGACGATGCGAATGACGTAAAGAAGTGTGGTTGGACCAACGAGGAGGATTCCCTGCTTATAGGCATCGGCCCAGAGTTCGCCGTCAGCCTGCAATGCCATGAGGAATGCGGGCTCGACAGGAACGAACATCACGACGAAATCCGGTGCTTCGACGTCAGGAAGCTTGTGATAGCCCGCCTTCGCCAGACCTGCGACGTGTCCGCGCATGCTGACGAGATGCGCTTTGAGCGCAACCTTCCGGGCATCTTCGTCGGTGGCGCTCACGCAGTCGGTATAAGCGGTAAGCGAGACTTTGGAGTCGATGACGAGATTGCGGCCGCCGGGCAGATAGACGATCACGTCAGTGCGGACAGAGCGCGCGCGGTCTCCAGATTCACTTTCGATTCCGGAGAAAGACTGCTGGAAGGCGTACTGATCGCCTTCACGCAGACCGGCCTTGTCGAGCAGATCGCGAAGAATGAACTCGCCCCAGTCACCCTGCGCCTTGGCGGAGCCGCGAAGTGCAGTGGTAAGGTTGCGGGCTTCTGCGCTGAGTTGTTCGTTGAGTGTCCCGAGGCTGCCGATCAGAGTTTCGAGCCGAGTGACGCCGGTTTTGGAGTCTGACTGTGCTTCTTCGACCTTCTTGCGGAAGTCTTCAATCTGACCGCGGAGTGGAGTGAGCAGATTGCCGAGTTCCTTCTGGCTCCCTTCAGAGAAGGACTTCGATTTCTGATCGAGGATGTCGGAGGCCAGAGCCTGGAACTGGTCGGCGAGTGTCTTTTTTGCGGATTCGAGGAGTTCGACCTTCTCGCCGAAGCTCTTACGCTCGTTGTTCAAATCGGCTTCAAGCTGGCTGACGCGCGCGGTCATAGCGGATTCGTGCGAGGCTTTCGAAACGATGTCGGCACGGAGGGCGGCGATATCCGTATTGAGTTGTGAGATGGCCGCAGCCCGTTCGGCGGCAAGCGACTCGAAACCGGCTCGTGAAGCAGACTCCGACTGTGTCTGTGCCAGCTGCTTCTGCATGGCGTTCAGAGCTTCGAGAGATTCGCGAGTGCGTTGCTCAAGTAGAGCGATCTCCCGTTTCATCGAAACAGAACGGATGATGATTCCCAACACAACACCGGCGAGAATGGCGATTCCAGTAGAGAAAGCCTGCATGAGATGCCCTCAAAACCCATTCGCCTAATCTACGCTTTTTCGTTGTGCAATTCGCGGCCGAAACTCGGGAAATTATGGGCGGGTGGCTGAAGAGTTACGGAGCCGCGCTTTCATGCCCTAGGTGCTTGATTTATTTCTATTCTGTGCGGCTTTACACGCTGGGAGCCGCCCGTTAGACTTGGAGATTCGGGGCCGGGCGAGATTTCATTGCGCGGCATTGTTATGGTGTGCCCTTTACCGGTATCGTAGGCAAGCGGCAATCCCCGGATTGATCCAGCATTTGCAAATGAAATTGAGGAGAAATCACGCATGGCGGTAGAAGACAAGGTTAAGCAGATCATCGTCGAGCAGTTGCAGGTGGACGAAGCCGAGGTCACTCCCGGCGCAAGCTTCCAGGAGGACCTGGGCGCGGATTCGCTGGACGTGGTGGAACTGGTGATGCAGTTTGAAGAGGCGTTCGACCTGGAGATTCCCGACGAGGACGCAGAGAAGATCAAGACCGTCAAGGACGCGATTGATTACATCGAGAAGAACGAAAAGACCGCGAAAGGCAAGTAGCCGGTGAATCGACGAGTCGTGGTCACCGGCCTGGGGCTGGTGTGCGGTGTGGGAAACACCGCTCCGGCAGTGTGGGAGAAACTGGTAGCCGGAGCCAGCGGTATGGCTCCGATTTCAGCCTTCGATGCAACCGGCTTTCCTGTAACCTTTGCCGCCGAGGTCAAGAACTTTGACCCCCTGAACTTTGTGGAGAAGAAAGAAGCCCGCAAGATGGGGCGCTTCATCCACTTTGCCTTTGCAGCCACTCAAGAGGCCCTGGCACAGTCGGGCCTTAAGATCACCGACGAGAATGCCGATCGCGTGGGAGTGTTTATCGGCTCTGGGATTGGCGGATTCGAGATTATCGAGCGCGAACACGCGAGCCTGCTTCAGGGCGGCCCGCGCAAGATCTCACCCTTCTTTATTCCCGCAGCGATTGTGAACATGGCAGCGGGACAACTGAGCATTCGCTACGGAGCACGCGGGCCAATTTCGGCCACGGCAACGGCGTGCGCAACAAGCGCGAATTCGATTGGCGATTCGGTGCGCATGATTCTGCACGGAGATGCGGATGCGATGATTGCGGGCGGATCGGAGGCGGCAGTGACACCGCTCTCGGTGGGGGGGTTCGCCTCGATGCGTGCGCTCTCGGCGCGCAACGACGATCCTACCAAGGCGAGCCGGCCTTTTGACAAGGATCGCGACGGCTTTGTGATCGGCGAAGGCGCAGGCATTCTGATTCTCGAGGAACTCGAGTTTGCGAAGAGGCGGGGCGCGAAGATCCTGGCTGAGGTAATCGGTTATGGCATGAGCGCCGATGCCTATCACATGACAGGGATCGCACCGGAGGGCGCAGGCGCACAGCGCAGCATGCGCGCGGCGCTTAAGGATGCGGGCATTCAGCCGGAGGAAGTGGGTTACATCAACGCACACGCGACGTCGACGCCGGCGGGCGATGGGAATGAGTCGCGCGCGATTGAGATGGTGTTCGGCGAGCACGCGCTAAGCCACAAGCTGAAGGTCAGCGGAACAAAGTCAATGACCGGACATTTGCTGGGCGGTGCGGGCGGACTGGAGGCGGGCATTACGGTGCTGGCGCTGATAAACCAGGAGCTGCCGCCGACCACCAACCTGGATACGCCGGATACTGAGTGCCGCCTGGATTACGTACCGAACAAGGGCGTCAAGCATAGCTTCGACGTGGCGCTGTCGAACTCGTTCGGGTTTGGCGGAATCAACGCGACGCTGATTATGAGGAGATGGCAGGACTAGGGCTCAGGGAATAGGGAGTTGGGAGTAACAGGCAAACGGCGCACATCGCAGTGATGTGCGCCGTTTGAATTTTCAAGAGCATCAACCGAATGCGACGGCAATACCGGCACCGATGATTACAAGCAGGGCCCACCATCCAAAGGATGCGATATAGCCCGAACCTCGCTTAACTCCTGCCACGAGGGCAGTTCCGATCCCCACCAGGACCAGGCTCCAGATGGTGATGAAATCGATCGAGGTCGCAAGGCTGTAGAGACCCGGATTGGTATCGATTGGATTCAGGAATGCGCCCAGGTTGGTAGGTGCAAAATTCTTGATGTTGAAAGACTCCGGCGCGGTGCCAGCGTAGAGCACCACGATGCCGAGGATTGTTTTAATACACGAAGGAAGCATCGCATACATCCAAACAGTAAAGATGCTTCCGAACTTGGCCTTGCCGCCGAAGCCGAAGTTGATGGTTCCCAGGAGAACCAGCGAGATCACCGCTCCCATGATCAACAGAACGATTGGCCCCGCCAGAAAGAGGCCTTGCGTGACCCCGGTCGAGATCTTCATCTGCTGCTCGCGTTGTTCGGGAGTCAACTGCGACATCCGTTCTTGAGCTTTTGGGCTGAGCGTGATCTGGTTCTCGCTCACCTGGCGCATTCCGACCTTTGTGTTCACAGCCGCATAGAATGCGAAGCCGAGAACGACGTAAATGATGAACGGCAGCCACCAGCTCTTGTTGCCGCGCTTGATGTCTTCGAAGGTCTTCGAAGGCGCCGTGAAGGTGTTGGTTAAACGCTGCACTTGGGAGAGGCCCGGGGTCACCTCTGCAGCAGGTTGTATTGCCTGATCGCTCATGGTTTTGCCTCAAAAGAATGCCGGATGAGACCGCCGGCACGTTCTTTCCTTTCCCAGAAAGATGACGATGAAATGCAGTGTAAACTGCTCGCCCGCGATTGTATCGCGAATTGTGCGGATGGGAAATGATTTTGGAGCGGAGGGCCGAGAGCCGCTATTCGTGGTTCAGCCCGGCGGGGGATGGCGCGTCCGTAGAAGATTGGGCCGGCATCGCGGAGGTCTCTCGCTGCTGATGGCTGGACGATGAAGCAGATACGTAATTTTTGTAAACTGTGATGTGAAAGCAGCGCTGGTGGAATTCTTCCTCGACGTCGATCACCCCGGCGTTCTGATAGGAGAGCAATTGGTTGCGCATCCAGAGCATTTCCTTGCGCGACAGGCCGGATTTTGCGATGTCGATGGTAGCGCCAGTGACGTGCGGGCTGACGACATCGCCCTCGGCGTCGGCGGCATTTCGGTTGATGCGCATCAAATGCTTCTGGTACTCAACGGTTCGGACAGCGGAACTAACAATGATCGGTCCGCGGAACTGAGCATGATGGGCACGGGCGAGGTCGGAGAGAAAGTCGGCAGTCCAGGGGCGGCAGTAACGGCGTTCGTCTGGAAGTGCCGGGTTGACAGCTAGTGCCGAAGACTCGGGGACCCTCACGAGCAGGCCGCGGGCAATGCGGTCGTGCAGATCTGCGTCGTCTTCGATGCGCTCGAGGGCGTCCTGTTCGGCGCGCGCGTTCTGGCGGACGAGGGAATCGTGGGTGCCGCGGAGGGTGTACCTGTCGACTCTCGAACTGAAGATTTGCGGCGCGCGAAGTTCAGCGACCTGATCATCAGGGGGTGCAATCGGACGGGCTGCCGCCGGCGCAGCTGCGAGCGAATTCCCCACCGCTTCCATGGTTGAGGGTTCGCTGCCGGCCGGAGCTGTGTCAGGTTCGGCGGAGGCGGTCGTCACTGCGGCGGCGGAAGCAGGAAGCGGATTCTGGTCGGAAACTGCGCCTGCGGCCGGCTCGCTCGCCGGGGGATTGGGTGTCCTGGACGGTTCAGACTGCGACGGCTCAGACTCCGTGTTGCTTGGCTCGGCCTGAGGTTCGCGGGTCTCGGTGTGAACCGCCGACGACGGAGCCGAATGCCTCGCATGGGAGTTGCTTCCGCCGTATCGCGAATGGAGGCCGCTCGATCGATGCGGAGCGGAGTATGCGGCCCGGCGAGCCGAGGTGCGACGCGACTGCGCGTGGCGCGTGGCGCGTGACGAAGCGCGATGCGAGGCGGAACTTCGCGCGGAGCGTCCTGAGCGCGAGGTTGCCCGCGCGCTGTGCGGCGCGAGGTGGCTCGAGTGCGGCCGGTGCACCGAGCCTTTCTTGACCGAAGCATGCTCAGGCAAGCGCACTGTGTTTATGCGCGCCGCAGCCGCGGATGCTGAAAGGAACGTGACCAGCAAAAAAAAGATGAATGCGCTGCGTACCATCAGGGGCACGCGAAGAATCGAGAGCATCTCCAGTGTAAGACGTGGCTGAGTCGATTTGGAGTGCTCAGGTGGGTTCAGATTTGTCTGATAAGTCGCGCCAGGGGAAGCAGAAGAGGATGACGGTTTCGGCGGTGCTTCAGGACACGCACTGAGCGATGGAGGTATGTGACTCATTTGGTTGGTTGAACCTCCATCCCAAACAGCGGCCGTTGGCATTCGAAGACAGAAATGACCTAGAGCGGCGCGTGCGAGTCGGCGCATATCGTGGGATGCGGGATGGGGTAGCGCGGTTGGGTGCTTCCTTGCATTCGGTCGCACCTTGCATCGGATCACCGAACCCAACCAGGGCGCGAAATGCCGCCTTTGCGTTCTCCTCGTGAGAACGGATGAACAGATCAAGATCCTTTGTGGTTCGGGGTTGCGCATGCACTCCAAACGCATGCGCGCCGATGATAAGGTATTTAACTACATTCGCGTTGAAAGCGCGAAGGAGATCCTTAAAGTCTTTCGTCATCATGCACGGATCGCCTTTGGAAATCAGCAGCAAACGCGTAGGCTGATTCGCTCAATTCGCAGACCGCAACGAGCCGTTCACCAACAGGTCGGCGCCAGTACCGATACGTTTCCATTTCCTGTTCTTCGGGATCGGTGACGCGGCGGATTGTCTTATCCACAGTGCGGCCTCATTCAATTTCGCACAAGCGAGACCTGACACGCTTACTGGATCAACGTTCCCTGCTCGTCTTCCTTTCCATTTACTTCCTCGGGCGGGATGATTACGGCCGCTGCAACCTTGTCGTCTTCTTCGAGATTGAGCAGGCGTACGCCCTGCGTGGCGCGACCGGCGGCGCGAACTGTCTTAGTGTCGATGCGGATGATCTTGCCCCACTGGCTGATGACCATCAGTTCTGAGGTGTCGTCGACAAGGGCAATGGAGTTGACGCGACCGATGCGCTGAGTCACCGCCATGTTCTTTACGCCCTTGCCTCCCCGCGACTGCAGCCGGTACTCGTGGACATCGGTGCGCTTGCCGAAGCCATTCTCGGTGACGGAGAGAATGCGGTATTCGCCTTCCTTGTGCTCCTTGGGCGTGACGGCGACGCCGATCACGAAATCGTTCTTGCCGAGATCGATGCCGCGAACGCCGAATGCCGGGCGGCCCATCGAGCGAACATCGGCTTCGTCGAAGCGGATGGCCATGCCGAGGTGCGTGGCGAGGAAGATGAGCTGCGAGCCATCGGTGCAACGTGCAGCGACGAGTTCGTCGTCCTTCTCGATGCCGATGGCGATGATACCGCGGGACATGACGTTGGAGAAGTCTTTGAGCGGAGTCTTCTTCACCGTACCCTGACGCGTGGCGAAGAAGATGAACTTCCCTTCCTCTTCAAGATCGCGGACGGGCAGGATGGCGCGAACATTTTCGCCAGGCTGCAGGCTGAGCAGACTCTGCATCGACTTGCCCTTGCCGGCGGCGCCGACATCGGGAATCTCATAGACCTTGAGCCAGTAGACGCGGCCAGTATTGGTGAAGCAGAGCAGGTAAGCGTGAGTCGAGTCGATGATGAGCTGAGAAACGAAATCTTCTTCGCGCGTCTTCATACCAGTGCGGCCGGTACCCCCGCGCCGCTGCTGGCGATAGATCGAGATGGGCGTGCGCTTCAGGTATCCCTGATGGCTCACCGTGACGGCGACCTGCTCGTCGGCGATCAGGTCTTCGAGCTGAATCTCGGCAGACTCATCGATGATCTGTGTGCGGCGCTCATCGCCGTACTGGTCGCGAACCTTCTCGAGTTCCTTGACGATAACCTGGCGCAGCTTCTTTTCGCTCGCGAGGATCGATTCGTACTCGGCGATCTTCTCGCGGATTTCTTTGAGTTCATTCAGGATCTCGTCGACAGAGAGCTGAGTGAGGCGATAGAGCTGCAGTTCAAGGATCGCATCGACCTGCCTGAGCGAGAGGCCGCGCTCTTCATGCGGCAGGCGCTCACGATCGAGGTTAATGACGATTTCGTTTCCCTTGCCCCACGCGTACAGATTTTCGCGCGCTTCAGCGCGAGAGGTGGATGCACGAATGATCTTGATGACGGTGTCAAGATTGTCGAGCGCAATCTTGTAGCCTTCGAGGATGTGTTCGCGCTCACGGGCCTTGCGCAGCAGGTAGACGGTGCGGCGCTGAACGACATCGATGCGGTGATCGATGAAGGCGCGGATGGCGCCTTCCAGGCCCAGCTCCTTGGGTTGTCCGTTGAGCACGGCAAGCAGGATCATGGAGAAGCTTTCCTGCATTTGGGTGTGCTTATAGAGCTGGTTGAGGATGATCTCAGGCTGCGCGCCACGCTTGAGCTCGATGACGATGCGCATGCCGTCGCGATCGGACTCGTCGCGGACGTCGCTGATGTCGTCGATGATCTTTTCGGTGACCAGTTCAGCAATGCGCTCGATGAGCTTGGACTTGTTGACCTGGTAGGGGATCTCGGTGACGATGATCGCCTGTCTTTCTTTGGTCAGGTTCTCGGTCGCCGCCTTGGCGCGCATGATGAAGCGGCCACGGCCGGTCTTGTAGGCCTGCGCGATGCCGGCGCGGCCATAGAGGAACCCGCCGGTCGGGAAGTCAGGGCCCTGGACGTGCTTGAGGATTTCGACCAGACCAGCCTTGGGATTCTTGACCAGATCAATGCTGGCGTTCACGATCTCGGTAAGGTTGTGCGGCGGAATGTTTGTCGCCATGCCGACGGCGATGCCACTCGAGCCATTGACAAGTAGATTGGGGATGCGCGTGGGCAGAACCGAGGGCTCTTGCGTGGACTCGTCGTAGTTCGGGACAAAGTCGACGGTCTCCATGTCGATGTCTGCGAGCAGTTCGCCGGTGACGCGCATCATGCGGCACTCGGTGTAACGCATAGCCGCGGGCGGATCGCCGTCGACAGAGCCAAAGTTACCCTGGCCATCGACAAGCGGATAACGCAGCGAGAAAGGCTGCGCCATGCGGACAAGCGTGTCGTAGATGGCAGAGTCGCCGTGGGGGTGATAGACACCCATGGCCTGACCGACAACCTTGGCGCACTTGGTGTACTTCTTGTTGTACTCGAGGCCCATCTCACTCATGGTGTAGAGCACGCGGCGATGGACGGGCTTTAGGCCGTCGCGAGCATCAGGCAGAGCGCGCCCGATGATAACGGACATCGAGTAGTCGAGATACGACCGGCGCATCTCCTCTTCGATATTGATCGAAACGAGGTTTGTATTGTCGCGCGGCGGCGTACCGCCTTCGAGAGGGAGCTGGGGATTCTGATCGTCGGCCATAGAGTCGTTGACCCGTCTAAGAGGCGGCAAAGAAGAACCGGAGAGGCAGGGCCGGGAATCTCGCGGGTTACATAACTATTCTACGCTGCTAAAGAGGTTTTCAGCAAGACGGATAGACCCCGCTAAGTATCTGCACACTAAACACTTAGCCAAAGACAACTTGCGCAGAATCGGAGTCGAAGGACATTGCGAATTGCGGGAATAGCTTCGAGTGGTTTTCGATTGCGGATTGACCCCGTACGAGACACAATTGACCGCCGAACGAGCAGCCGACCTTCAGATCAGCTTCGGGAGCGATCCAATGCAAACGATAACTTGAAGGGCGACGAGCGATGCTGCGGCGGCCATGAAGACTTTGCCGCGTTCTGATTCAAAGGCGTCCGCGAAAACTCCTCCAATGAAGGTGAGCAGAAAGGGCAGCGACCAGAGCCAGGGTTCAGACTGCGTGCCCGTGGTGACGAGCACGATGAACACCAGGCAACAAATGAGCGGAGCCGTATTTCCAAAATAGCGCGAACGCTTTACGCAGAGATAGAGCAAAGCAGCGGCTGCGGCGCCAACGATGATGCCGGCGTTGGGGAGTGATGTGAAGAAACGGCGTGCAGGATCGAGCGATATGGAAAGAAATCCGGACGCAGACCGAAAGACGTAGCTGAAAGCATCGGGCGAGAAGCCGAAACATGCGAAGACAAAGAGCAAAGCGCCTGCCGATGCGAGAAGTACCACAGGGAGGATCTGGCTCCGACGACCTTCGGCGACCCAAAGCATGAGGGCCAGGCCTAGAAGTGCTGTCACGGGCAGAGCGATGATGTGCGATGCGGCGGCAATGCCGAAGACTGAGGTGAGCAGAATGATGCGCGGGCGCCACTTGCGGCGCGGTCCCTGCATGGCATGGGCTACGCCGATGCAGGTGTAGATGCCGCCATAGGCGCCCAATGCGGCAAATACATCCGGGGAAGGGGTGACACAGGCTCTCAAAACCGCGGGGGAGAAGCAGTAGAGTGCGAGAGCAACATATCCACCCAGATTGCCATAGAGGCGCCGCGTGACCCACCACAGACCTGCGCCAAGGATCGCGCCGCCGGCGAGGAATGGCAGGCGCAGAAGAAACAACACATGGGTCATCTGGTGGCGGAGTTCCCACACGCTGAGAACCGTGCTGCCCTGCCCCGTTGAGGCTTGAACAATGCGATCTTCGGGCTTGCGGAAGAGATCGAAGCCGCGCTGGAGAAGCAGATTAAGAGTAAGAGGCAGACCAGCAACACGGTAGGCGAGGATGCCGTCGTGGATGTTGCCGCAGGTGGTGTAATAGCCAGCCAGGGGCGACGGCTTTTCCCACGTTTCACGACCGCATCGCGCATATTGATAGTCGCGATCAGAGAGCGTCTGGTGGGCGGTGACCCAAAGGCCCTGAATGAGAAACAGCGCGAGAAGCCCCCCGGCGATGCGCTGCGGGAAGTTGAAGTGAAATCGGCGAAGGCGGGCGAATCGATGGGTCATCAAAGAGGCGGACAGACCCATCCAGTTTAAATGGTGAGTCCGGATGACAGCCTCAAACGCGGCAGGCCATCCTCGCGGATGGCCTGGAAGAGTCTTGCGAATCAACTGCGTTAGTTCTGCGCGATTGAACCGAAGTCTACTGTGCCCACGGCAGTGTTGCCGTCGGGGCCGGTATAGGTGGCGGAGAGAGTGGCTTCGCCGGCGGCCATTGACCTCGCAATACCGGTGTTAGCGTCGATCCTGACCGCTTGAGGGTTACTCGATGACCAGACCGCCTTGTTGGTGAGCGGAACCAGGGTGCCATCCGCGGTCTTGCCCACCGCAACAAACTGGGCGGCGCCAGTTGCACTCGATGTCTTTACGATGGATAAAGAAACCACCGCGGGAGTCGCTGGTGGTTCGGCCAGACTGACAGTGGCCGTCGTGCTGATCAGGCCGTGAAATCCCTGCGCGCTCGCTGAAATGAGCGTGCTCGCCTGAAACGTGCTTCCAGGGTTTGCGCACGTAACAACTGACATCACCCCGCCCTGACTCATGACCACTAACTGGGTGTCGTAGGAATACCAGGTGACCGAATTCGTGATGTCTTTGGTGACCGGCGCGTGCCCAGATCGAGTGTAAAATCCGGTGGCTGTAAAGTTCGCGACAACTTGCTGGGTCCCGCAAGGTCCTAACAGCGCTGTGTATCCGCTTGGCGTCAGCTGGATGGAGGTGAGAGACGGACTGGCAACGCAACTGGTAATGGGCACGACAACAGCAGTGAGCAACAACAGACTTAACAAGCGATCACGCATATAGGTCTCCCGGCGTTTCCGCCCGGTTGTACAGAATCGAAATCCACGATGAACCAACCAAGAACCAGTGAAAGAGAAGCAAACCGCAAATAGCTTCCTGGTTCTTCAACCAAAATCATTACGCGTTATCGGCGCTCGCTGGTCGAGATCGCGCGTTAATGCAAATTCTTCGGGAATCGGCCGGCCGCGATGCCACATTCGCGAGTCTGGGACCGGTCAACACACCTGTCTCCTCTTGTGAGGTGGCCCAAGAATACGGCAGTCAATCGGGCGAATCAATAGCAATATTGGCTCAGAGAGCCTGAATTGTTACGCGCGTAACTAGTGAGATTGCGCGACTTGACCACGGAAAAGGCGATGTTAGGGAGTTATGCGGAGTTAAGACCGTGCAAGGTACTTGATTGACCATATTCTGGGACGGGCAAAGCATTTTGCCCGAGACGCCTGCAACCGCTACACTTGCTGGCATCATGGAAATTGCGCGCGACAATTCACCTGATCGACTGGTCAGCGCTTCGCGCGCTGAGGAAGAGCAGAACTTTGAGCTGAAGCTGCGGCCGCGGCGGCTGAAGGAGTTCATCGGTCAATCGAAGGCCAAGGAGCAGCTTGCGATTGCGCTCGAGGCGGCAAGGACGCGCGGCGAGGCGCTGGATCACGTTCTGCTTTTCGGGCCGCCGGGGTTGGGCAAGACGACGCTCGCGACAATCATTGCCAATGAGCTGGGAGTGGGGTTTCAACAGACATCGGGTCCGGCCCTGCAGATCCAGGGAGACTTAACCGCGATCCTGACCAATTTGCGCGATCGCCAGGTGCTGTTTTTGGATGAGATCCACCGCATGCAGCCAGTGCTCGAAGAGAAGCTGTACACAGCGCTCGAAGACTACAAGCTGGACATCATTATCGGGCAGGGACCGGCGGCGCGTACCCACGTGATGGACATCAAGCCGTTTACGTTTGTGGGAGCTACAACGCGGCCGGGGCTGCTGAGTTCGCCGCTGCGGTCGCGGTTCGGAATTCTGCTGAGGCTCGAGTTCTACACCGAGGATGAACTGCGCGTGATTGTGGAGCGCTCGGCGGAGGTGCTGGGAGTGCCCATTGATCCGGATGGCGCCGCGGAGATCGCGCTGCGGTCGCGCGGAACTCCTCGCATTGCCAACCGGCTCCTGCGGCGCGTGCGGGATTTTGCGCAGGTGCGCGGTTCTGGCGCCATCGACAGGCCAACTGCGAATGCGGCGCTTACGATGCTGGAAGTAGATGCGCATGGGTTCGACGAGATCGACCGGCGCCTGATGCTGACAATCATGCAAAAGTACGATGGCGGCCCGGTGGGACTGGGAACGCTGGCGGCAACGCTGGCGGAGGAAGAAGACGCGCTCGAAGAAGTGTACGAGCCTTTCCTGATCCAGATCGGTTTTCTGGATCGCACGCCGCGCGGACGAGTCGCGACACGGCTGGCATACGAACACTTCGGGTTGGCTATGCCGGGGAGGCAGGGCGGGTTGTTCTAACACCGAGATAGCCGCTTGCTCCGCAAACGTGTTCGCGGAGTTAGCGGAGCTAGTCAAAGGCAAGGAACAGCGAGTTAGCGCCGCAATGCAGCGCAGCGGGTTAGCTAGTTAGCGGCGGCCGATGTAAGTGAAGGTCCTTTACCGAGGGCGAAAAGAGGTCTCTGATGGCTTTGACTGAGTCAACGATGTTGGAACTCGGGACAACCGCGCCGGATTTCGCGCTGCCCGATGTGGTGACGGGCAAAACTGTGAGGCGGGATGATTTTCGCGGACAGAAAGGACTGCTGGTGATGTTCATCTGCACGCATTGCCCTTATGTGAAACACGTAGAGAAAGGCTTGGCAGACTTCGGCAGAGACTATGCCGGCAAGCTAGGCATCGTAGCGATCAGCAGCAATGATGCGGAGAACTATCCCGACGACAGTCCTGCTGGACTGAAGAGCCAGGCACTAAAGCTGGGATTTGGGTTCCCTTATCTGTATGACGAGTCGCAGGCGGTTGCGCGCGCATACGATGCCGCTTGTACGCCTGACATCTATCTCTTCGACAAGGACTTCAAGCTGGTGTATCGCGGGCAATTCGATTCGAGCCGGCCGGGAAGCGGCATTCCTGTGACCGGCAAGGATCTGCGCGCGGCGATGGAGGCGGTGCTGCGGGGCGAAAAGCCGGGCGGGGAACAGAAGGCGTCGATCGGATGCAATATCAAGTGGAAGAGATAAGCGGAGTTAGCAGACTCTTCGCGTCTTGTTAGCGGAGCTGTCCTACCGATCCCACTTGCCCTGAGCTCTCAGGTTTTTCCTGACTCGCTAACACGTTCGCGAAAGCGAACGGCTAGCTCCGCTAAAGAGGCAGACTCCTCAGGTACTCCCGGAAGCGATTTCCAAACTCAGGGCGCTTGAGGGCAAATTCGATGGTGGCCTGCAGCATGCCGAATTTGTCACCTGCATCGAACCGCTTTCCTTCAAAGGTGTAGCCAAAGACCTTCTCTTCTTTCAGTAGGGCTTTGATGCCGTCGGTGAGTTGAATCTCGCCGCCTGCCCCAGGTGTGGTCTGTTCGAGAAGATCAAAGATGCGAGGTGTGAGGACGTAGCGGCCGATAATGGCTTGCTTTGACGGGGCATCTTCCAGCCTGGGCTTTTCCACCATGCCTGTGCAGTTGTAGATTCGCGCGTCACTCGGATCGGGAGATCCGGCAAGCACACCGTAGGCTGAGATGCCCGGACCTTCCACGGTCTGAGTCGCGATTACCGAACCGCCGCGCTCATTGAAGACGTCGATCATCTGCTTGATGCAGGGCACCTCGGAGTCGATGACATCATCCGGCAGGATGACAGCGAAGGGCTCGTTACCCACAAGCTCTTTGGCACAGAGAACGGCATGTCCGAGGCCGAGCGGTTCGCGTTGGCGCACATAGCTGACGCGTGCCAGCGTGGAGACGCTGCGGGAGACGGCGAGCAAATCCTTCTTGCCTCGGCGTTCGAGCGTGGCGTCTAGTTCGAAGCTGTGGTCGAAGTGATCCTCCATGGCGCCTTTTCCGCGCCCGGTAATGATAATGATGTGCTCGATACCGGAGGCGACCGCCTCTTCAACGCCGTACTGGATGATGGGCTTGTCGACGAGCGCGAGCATTTCCTTCGGGATCACCTTGGTGGCCGGCAAAAAGCGGGTGCCGAGCCCGCCGGCGGGGAAGACCACCTTACGCACTTGCTCTCTCATTCACTGTCCCTCAAATCAACACTAAGCGAGTAAACCGGGTGCTCTCTATGAATAATTGTTCATCTAAACGGTCGAGCAAAACCAGAGGTAACTGCTGGTGGTAACTCCGGTTTTCGCTTTCATAACGTTGGAGAACCGTCGCCGAGCAGTGCTTCGCGCACGATCTTGATCGGCGGAAAGCCCTGGCTAAGGAATTCGTTGTGAAACTTTTCCAGTGAAAAGTCAGTGCCCTGTTTCTTCATCAAATCGGCGCGAAGCTTCATGATCTCGAGTTTGCCGAGAGTGTAGTAGAGATACGTGGGATCGCCGGCGCCGCGCTTGGCTTCGACCTGGGCGGTTTCTTTGGGTTGGTAGCCTTCCTTCTGGAAGAATTCGACGGCCTGGTCGTAAGTCATGTCCCCAGTATGCATTTGGATGCCGACGATGAAGCGGGCGTTGCGCAGGAGGGCGTCCTGCAGTTGGCCCAGGCGAAGGAACTTGGCCTCACGCTCGTCTTTGGCGCCACTTCCCGGCTGTCCATATCCGTAGTCGAGCATCATCTGCTCAGTGTAATGAGCCCAGCCCTCGACGTTGGTATTGGCGCTGAGAATCTTCCGGACACGCGAAGGGAACTGAAGCGAATAGAGGTATTGCGTGTAGTGTCCGGGGTAGGCCTCGTGGACCGACGTAGAGATGACTGTGCCGATGTTGAAGGAGTGCATGTAGCCCTCAACCTCCTCGGGGGTCATGGACCGGTCCGGCAGGGTGACATTGAAGTAGGACGTGATCGCGCGTTTTTCGAATGGCCCGGGCGAGTCCATGCTGGCCTGCGTGGTGGCTCTCATGAAGGGCGGGGTCTCTTCGAGAACCGGGCGTACGTCTGAGGGAATGGTAACGATATGGTGCGCACGGATGAAATCGAGCAGGCTGGTAAAGGTGGCACGGAACGCGTCGAGGAGTTTGTCGGGCGCGGGATGCTGGTTCCCAAGCTCTTCGAGAACCTCACGCGGATCCTTACCGGGTTCGAGTTCGTGCGCGACTTCAGCGAAGCGCTGCTGGTTGCGGCGCAGGTCGGCGTAACCGATCTCAAGAAGCTTGGGAAGCGGCAGGTCGACCATCTCGTCGTACAGGAGCTTCTTTGAAAACGTCTCAGCGCCGATGCGGAAATCGCCATTGGAGCGCGGAAGCAGGTCTTTCTTGAGCCATGCGAGATAGTCGCTCAACGCAGCAACCACGGCCGCATTGGTTCGTGCGAATTCGGACTTCAGCGCCGGGTCTTTTGCATCTTCGAAGGCGCCCGGCACGTCGTGCTGGAAGAAGCCGATGATGCCGGGGAGTTGCTCGATGGCGATCTCTGTGAAGATGCGCGGTGGATTCTGCAAGTTCGTGCGCGCTTCGGCGATAAGCCCGGGCATCTGCTTCTCACGCGCAATCAGAGAGCGCAGGCGATCATCGGCCGGAGCGAATTTGCGCTCCATGATCGTGAATGCGGCATTGGCGCAGGTGCTGGAGTAGTTGTCGGCATTTTTGGCCCAGGGGCGGATGGTCTGGAGCGTGAGCAGACCCGAGCGAATATTGTTGAGGACCATCTGACGATCTGCCCGCGTGGTCTGATCGAGCGAAGCGGCGGGTATTGCAGAGACGCGCTTTTCGAAATCGTCGAGCGCAGCGATCTCGGAATCGATGCTTTTGCGCGAAAAGTCTTCGAGCTTCGTGTCGTACTGGTGATATCCAGCGACGGTGCCTGCAGTGGGCTGGTAAGGGAAATAGACTTGGTCGAAGTATTCGTCGGACACGCGCTGGAACTGATCTTTGGCGGTGGCGTTGTCAGCGGCAACTGCAGCGTTGAGAGTCATTGAAGCTCCAAGGGCAAACAGGACTAGAACTTTGTTCATCTTCTCTTTCTCAGGGGCTAAAGCCCAGTTACTTCCGAGCATTTCCGGCACGACTAAACTCGTGCCACTGTTGCTGATCCGACCTGGCTGATATCACGCAGTAACTGCGTCCGGAGCTAATTGCGCCAGCAGGTCGCGAATCTCCAGCAGAACATCGTCAGGACGGGTGGCGGTCATCGGGAACTTGAGCAGACCCTGCGGAGTGAATTGCGCACCGCGCCGGGCGTTGCGCGCTACAAGGCGCATGAGGTGCTGCGGATCGATCGCAGCCTTCTCAGTGAAACGAATCTGCAACTCAGCTCGCTTGCGGTCGATCTGCGCGACACCCATGCGTTCGCACTCGAGACGCAGACCGGCCGCTTCAAGCAGATAGACTGTGGAGTCGGGCAATGCGCCATAGCGATCTTCCATCTCCGCGCGGATGTCGGCAATCGCCTTCTCGCTCTCGGCTCCGGCGATCTTCTTGTAAAGACGCAGGCGCTGGTTTTCTTCGGGTACGTAGCTCTCGTCGATGCGAAGCGCGATGCCGAGGTTGAGCTGCGTGGAAGGGCGCTCTTCCCCGCCTTCGCCCTTGAGCTCTTTCACAGCGGCCTCAAGCATCGAAGTGTAGAGTTCGAACCCGACCGCTTCGATGTGCCCGCTCTGTTCGCCGCCGAGCATGTTCCCTGCCCCGCGCAGCTCGAGGTCGAGCGCGGCGATCTTGAATCCTGCGCCGAGATCGCTGAATTCTTTCAGCGCTGCGAGACGGCGACGGGCGATGTCGGTAAGTTCGCGCTCATGCGGTATGAGCAGGTAGGCGTAAGCACGGCGGTTGGATCGGCCTACGCGACCGCGTAGCTGATAGAGTTCGCTGAGGCCGTGGCGGTCGGCGCGGTTGATGATGATGGTGTTGGCGAGCGGAATGTCGAGGCCGTTCTCGATGATCGTGGTTGCGACGAGCACATCGAATTCGTGATGCATGAAGGCAAGCATCACTTGCTCGAGCTCCTTTTCTCCCATTTGGCCGTGACCGACGACGACGCGAGCGCCGGGAACAAGTTCCTGAATGCGCGACGCAATCTCGTAAATGGACTCGACGCGGTTATGGACGAAGTAGACCTGGCCGCCTCGTTCGAGTTCGACCTCGATGGCCGAGCGGACAATCTTCTCGTCGAACTTGGCCACGACCGTCTGAATGGCCATGCGGTCCTTGGGTGGCGTTTCAATGACGGACATGTCGCGCAGGCCGACGAGCGACATGTGAAGCGTG
>DATFSO010000091.1:0-75318 GCA_035262585.1 Occallatibacter sp.
CTGCTTCAGAAGCCCGTTCTCCCCCACGATGTCTTCCGGGCTCTTATAGTCGGCCAGCAACTTGTCGATCAGTCCCTTGTCCACACGATCTCCTCTCCCTATCTTAGAAAAGATCGTTTACACAAAATTATTTACACCCTCAGGCGCCGGTGGCTCTATATACATGACGTCAGGAGGCTTCTCGTTAGAGCAAGAAATGAAGCCTATTGCCCCACGTTGCACTCGCTCGTCGCGCGTCTATCCTAAGAGGTAAATGATGGCATCATCCACCCTGCTCGCATCGAGCTGCGGGCGGTCCAGGTTCAAAACCGTTCTTTGGATCTCCCTTGGTCTTACTACGCTTTTTGTCTTCATCACTTCAGAAGTTTTTCTGGTTGCCGATTACCCGATGTACCACACATATCGCCTGCAGGTGATTGCCGACCGCCACTTCCTCATTCCCCATACCATTTCCGGCTTTGTCGCACTGTTGGCCGGCCCAGTGCAGTTCTCGTCGCGACTCCGCCAGCGTTACCTGAAATTGCATCGCGTGCTCGGCCTCATGTACGTCATCTCCGTCTTTATCGGCGCCTACACGGGGATCGCCCTAGCCGCCGGCCGCCCGGGGTTGCCGGGAACTACCATGCAGGCCGCCGCGTGGATGGTCTGCACCACCGCCGCCTTCATCACCGCGCGAAACCGCCAGATCGTCCAGCACCGCCAGTGGATGGCTCGTTCCTACGCCGTCACGTTCACCTTCGTCTCCAGCCGCGTGCTCAATCTCTGGCCCCGGTACTGGAGCCATCTCGGCGACAGCTTCGCGGCCGTCGGAGTCATCGCCTTCACCCTGGCGTCGCTGCTTCTCGTCGATCTCGGTCTCAACTGGCGAGAGCTCACCACTCGCCGCGCATGACAGGGGGCTGACCCTCACTTTCGGCTCTATCAAATCTTTTTGAGGAGATTTTTATGGCGATTGTTTTTGAAGAGATTTTATGACGCTGCGAGCGAGAAGCAGGTCCTTCGACTGACGTGGCTCACCATTCTTGCCTGAGGTACGTCAAATCCTTTGCGTCAATCTGGTAGATTTCAAACTAACAGTACCCAATTGCAGCATCGGTTACAGAATGTCCCTCAGGAACGGCCCAATTCCAGCACATAGAAAATCCACTTACAATCAGATTCCATACCAAGATGACGTTTTTGTCATCGGCGGCGGTGTAGCAGGGTGTGCCGCTGCTATCGCGCTCACCCGCAAGGGACGAAGCGTTACTCTGATCGAACGCGAGCCCACACCGCGCCATAAGGTCTGCGGAGAGTTTCTGAGCGGTGAGGCCCTTGAGGACCTGCACGCACTCGGCATCGACGTAACCGAGCTTGGCGCGGTGCCCATCCCCTACGTTCGCCTCGCCGCCGCCAGGCGTGCCGCGGAGGCTCCCTTGCCTTTCCCGGCAAAATCGCTTACGCGCAAAACGCTTGACACAGCACTCATTGCCGAGGCCGTCGCCGCGGGGGTCCGCGTTGAGCAAGGCCGCAGTGTTCAGGCACTCAGTCGCACGACAACCGGCATGTGGCAAGCAAAGCTCGACGACGGCGGTGTCTGTGAAGCTCCGACTGCCTTTCTCGCCACTGGCAAGCACGATCTTCGCGGCTACCTGCGTCCAAAGGACCCGCAGCGATGGGTGGCCTTCAAGATGTACTACCGGCTTGCGCCCGCGCAGGCCGCGGAGCTGGAATTCGCTTCTGAGCTGATGCTCTATCCCGGAGGCTATGGTGGTATCCAGCCGGTTGAAGGTGGCATTGCAAACCTCTGCTGGGTAGTGCAACAGCGGAATCTCGCGCGTGTGGGTCATCGCTGGGACAAGTTGCTCGCGAAGATGCAGCAGGACTGTCCGCACCTCGCAATGAGGCTTGCCGGCGCCGAGCCGTTGCTCGACAAGCCTATCGCCGTCACGCACATTCCGTACGGTCACATCCGGCGCACAACGGAGGAAGGGCTCTATTGCATTGGCGACCAGGCAGCCGTCATCCCCTCATTCACGGGCGATGGCATATCGATCGCTCTGCATACTGCTCGTTGTGCCGCAACTGCCTATCTTGCAGGCGAACCGGCGTCAGACTTTCAGGCCAAACTGCGTTCCGCACTGCTGCCGCAGATGCGCCTTGCCGAGTTCGCCGCCGATGGCTTGAACAACGCACTGGCACGTGCTGTACTGCCGTTTTGCCTCAGGGTCTGGCCCGGCGTGATGCGCGTGACGGCAAGCCTGACGCGCGTCGCGGCTCAGCAGGCAGTTGTTGCTCCTCATGCGGTCGCCGGCTGAACCCATCAACTCGCATCAGAGTAGGGTTGGAATGAAATTTTTCGTAGTCCTCGCTCTCGCCGTGATGTTCACCGGGGCAGCGTTCGCCCAGCATCAGACATTCGTCGTCAATCCCGATGCCAGTGAGGTCAAGATGACGCTCAAAACAACTCACGAGATCGTCAACGGCGTTTTTCACGTCCAGTCCGGATCTGTTGAGTTTGACCACAGCACTCCCAAAATGTCGGGTTTGATCGCCGTCGCCGCCGGCAGCGGCAAGACGGGCAATGGCAGTCGCGACAAGAAGATGAACAAGGACATTCTGAAGGTCGAACAGTATGCGACGGTTTCCTTTGAGCCGAAAACCTATGCCGGTAGAATCATTGCTCCTTCAGGCGACTCGACCATCCAGGTAACTGGAATCCTCAACCTGCTGGGAACACCGCATGAAATCACCGTTCCCGTCGAGATTCATCTCGATGGCTCGGGCGCAACTGCCAAGACTCACTTTGTGGTGCCTTATATCCAGTGGGGACTAAAGGATCCGAGCTTCTTGATTTGGAAAGCTGATCATGATGTCGCGATGGACCTTAATCTTGTTGGGACGATTTCGAAATAGCGCGGTCCTGCGTTTCTTAGGGAACACTCAATCACCCCAGCGACGAAGACAGGCCGCTGGGGTGGTGACGCGAACTAGAATCTGACGCTGGGGACCTGCTGTGCCGCCGGGCTGGCATTGAAGTATGCATTGTTGGTGTGGAAGCCGGACATGCCTGCCCAGATGCTGTTGGGGAACTGCCCGATGAAGGTGTTGTAGTCCTGGATGGCGCGGTTGTAACGGTTGCGTGCGACGCTGACGCGGTTTTCGGTGCCAGCCAGCTCGTCCTGCAGTCGCATGAACTGGTCGCTCGAACGCAATTGCGGGTAGTTTTCTGTGAGGGCCAGCAATCTACCGAAGGCCGAGTCGAGGCGGCCGTTGGCGGCGATCTTCGCTTCGGGACCCTGCGCGTTGAGTAGACCGGCGCGGGCGTTTGCGATCTCAGAGAAAACCTCGCTCTCGTGTTTTGTGAAGCCCTTTACGGTTTCGACGAGGTTTGGAATCAGGTCCGCACGGCGCTGGAGTTGCACGTCCACCTCAGACCATGCCGCTTTAACCGCCTGGTCCTTGGCGACCATTTGGTTCCTGGCGCTTACGTAGCTGCCGCCGACCATGAGGAGCGCCAGTATGATGACACCGACGATTCCGAGACCAACCAGAAGTCCACGACTCATATTGTTTCGTTCTCCTTTACCAGGGCCGTGCTAGTCAGGGGCTAAAGCCCGGTTTTCTTTGGGCGATTTCGGCGCGACTGAAGTCGTGCCCTAACGCAAGACGACAACAAGAAGCAGATCCTTCGCTCCGCTTACCCCACAAGCGATACTCGTTCGCGGGGCCCCAAGCGTGCTCCGCTCAGGATGACACATTCAAAGAAGTTACATAAACGGCATGGCTGTAGCCATGCCCTGTTACAAGACCTGATCAGATGTGATCCTTTCACCAGCTTCCGCCGGCACCGCCTCCGCCGAAGCTGCCACCACCGAAGCCGCCGAATCCACCGCCGCCGGATCCGCCTCCACCTCCGAATCCGCCACCTCCCCAGCCGCCTCCGCCACTGAATGGGCCGGGACCACCATAATACCTGCGTCCACCGAGGGCGCTGTTCAACAGCCCCAGCCCAAAGAGAAGGCGGAAGAAGCCAAAGCCGCCGAACATCAGGAACAGAACAATGAAGAGAAACAGTGTACCGAGCCCCGATCCTTGATGATGCCGCTGGGGAACCGGAGGCGGGTTGGGCAGCTCATCGCTCAGCGTAACCTGTGCGTCCGCGGCAATTACCTGCGCGAGGCGTCCGACAGCGTTCAGGATAGCCGCGTCATAGTTCTGCGCGCGCAGATAAGGCACCATAGAGCGGCCGATGTCGCCGACCTTGGCATCATTGAGGATGCCTTCCAGGCCATAGCCGACATCGATGCGGTACTTGTGGTCGTCGACAGCTAAAAGCACGAGGATACCGCGGTCGGAGCCCTTCTTTCCGATCTTCCACTTGTCTTCGAGCTCGTTTGCCCAATCGGCGGAGTCCTCGCCTTCGAGGTTGCGAACCGTAACGATGGCGATCTGCGTGTCGGTCTTCGAGTGCTCGAGCTCAGCGCAGATGCGATCAAGCTTCTCTACCGTTTCAGGCGAGAGCACCTTTGCAAAATCATTTACGTAATCGCTGGGTTTGGGCAGCTCGCTGACCGACTCTGCGATCGCCACCCGGCAGAGAAGAAGAATTACGAGCCCTGCCAGCAACAGCCGGTACGGCGCGAGACCTGTGCGGTGAAAGCCGTTCATCGCACTCAATTGTACGTTTCCTGCTGCATGGAAGTTCCACGGCGGCCGGGCGGAGTTCAGTGCAATTGTAGGAATCTCTCGAGCGCCCTTTGGTCTGTTCCCTGGTCTGGAATGACATAGCGGGCGCGCAGGTCGATGAGAGCCTCCGTGGTAACAAACTCGTGTCCGACGCCGCCCTTGTCGACTCGCACAACGCGAGCGAGGATGCGGATGGAATGCCTCGGATCTCCTTTCCGCTGGAGGATCATGCGGACCAGCGTGTTTGGAGACCAGAAATCTTTGGTACGAACGTAAAAACCGCTCTCGCTGATGTTTAGGACTTCGTGCGGCTCAGGACTTCCTCCACTCCAGTAAAAAGCCGTCAGTCCGGGTTCGGATCTGCGCACTGCACGGCGTTTGCCATCGAGCCTGGGGCCTTCCAGCCATCGTTGCAGCCGTTCTGCAAGCGGGGGTCTCTTTCTCTTCAACGGTTTTTTAAACTCACGCCTTGCAGGTGGCTTTTGTCCGGTCGCGAACTCCGGCGCCCTGAACTTTGGCTCGACGACCTTTGGGGAAGCCACGGATTTCGGAACGCGAGTCTGGTTCTGCAGTGCGGGCCGCTCTTTTGGAATCTTTTGCCGCTCTAGTTGCTCGTCCGTCTGGGCGATCGCGGTTTTCGGCTGTGACAGAGGCCGGCCGAGCGGATGGGGATCGGCTGAGGCGCCGGCGGTCGCGAGTTTGTCATTCTGACCAGCGATCTCAACCCCTCTGCTGGGCGCGATCGAGTCGAGGAACCAGATTGACCCCGAATGATATTGATCGCGTTGTCCTGGATCCGTAGTTTTGAACGTTTGATCGATTGGCGGCGGATCAGAAGGCGCTTTGGTTGCGGGTTGTGAATTGGCGACGGCTGCAGCGATCGATCGCGTCCCGGGAATCTCGAAGCGGGTTTCCGGCTGCGTCAGCGGGGAGGATTGCGGCATCACAAATTCGGCCTGCGACACCTGCGGGGGCGAGTCAGGCATGTAGATTAGAGACCCGCCAAAGGGCTCGAAGACGTAGGGGGATACGGGTGTCGCTTCCAACGGAACTGCGATATTTGTCGCGGTTTGCGGCTGCGCCACGCGGCTTTCCATACGACAAGTAAGATGCAGCCCTGACTGTTATCGTCGGCTCCGCGTGGTTACGGAAGTTCAGCAGGTCGGTTCAGTGACCAGGCACGACTGCTGGAAATCAAAAAGGGCCATCCGAAGTGGATGACCCTTCAAAAGCTCGGAATAGAGCAGGTTTCTCGTTGGCCCTGCAAGTCCGTATCGCGCTCGTGGAGGACCGGCGCGTCGTTACTTGTAGGAGGCGATGGCACTGGCTTCGTCGTCGTAGATGTCGAAGACAGTGTAGAGCTTGGTGAGCTGCAAAACGTCCTTGACCTTCTTGGTCAGGTTGAGCAGCTTGAGGGTAGCGCCCTGATTCTTGGCAGTGGTGTAGGCGCCAACGAGTTCGCCAAGGCCAGAGCTATCGATGTAGCTGACATCGCCGAGGTTGGCGAGGATATTCTTTTGACCTTTGCTGATCAGGTCACGAATTGCCTCGCGCAACTGCACACTGCCCTCGCCGAGAGTGATCCGCCCGCTCAGGTCCAGGACGTTGACGCCGTCCAATTCACGGGAAGCAATAGAGAGTGCCACGGAAAATTCCTCCTTTGTGAGTCATACAAGTTATAGCACCTCAGCGCCTCACTGCAAGCAAAGAGACACAAAGTGGGACAGTGGGGGATCGGATCGAGACGGATCCGAATATGGCTGAAGATGCTTTAGGTTTGTTCCTGAGCCGGAGTCAAATGTTTGATCAGAGTGAGCTCGGTTCCTGGCTGTAGTTGGCGAAAGTGTACCTCATCCATGAAGGAGCGGATGAGGAAGATGCCGCGGCCGGTGCCGCGAAGAAGATTCTCCGGAGCGAGGGGATCAGGCAGGTGTTCCCAGTCGACGCCTTTGCCCTGATCGGCAATGGTGAAGATAAGCGATTTGCCGTTGTTCTCAAAGCTGGCTGTTACTTGCTTGGCGGGATCGTAGTCGTTGCCGTGCAGGACGGCATTGACCGCGGCTTCGCGAACCGCCATGGTGACACGAAAGCGCTCTTCCTCATCAAGGCCGGCCTCGCCGGCAAGCTTGTCTGCGGCGGCTTCAACCTCGCTGACGCTCTCCATGGTGGAGGGCAAGGAGAAGCTCAATTTTCCAGCTTTATGATTGGTCACGGGCTTCGTCTCCGCCTCTACCGGGAATGGCAAAGCCACCGCCTCACCGCGAGAGGAAGTATGGGCGTCTTCGGGTTCGTGATGGGAAAACGCTATAGACGGCATCTTCATGGCTGGGGGCCGTTGTGTCAAGAACTGGTTTGGGTTAGGTTCATCTCGGGGTGCAACTTGTCCAACGCTGATAAGCGGGCGGGAAGGATGACAAGGCTTTGGATTCGAACAATGCTCGTGCTTGGAGTGAGCGGTGCGAGCGCACAGTCGACGGCGATGAAACCGGCAAGCCCATATCGGTTGGAACTGAAGATGAAGGTCGCGATTCACGCTGACGAACGTCGGGGATGTGGCTATTGTCCTTGATGAGCCGGCAACTCATTGCAGCGGCATTTACGGCCAGCTTGATGTGCAGTCGAAGATCATCGCTGGAACGCCGGAGGGAATTGGGTTGGCGATGGATGTGCTGGAACCTGCGGCACGGATGGACGTCGAACAATCGTTGAGACGATCAGAGAATCCTGGTTTCATTTTCAGCCCGGGGAGTTTCTGGTCTTCACCGGGGATGGGCGGCAAATGCTGGCCAGGACCGAAGGTCTGATCACGTACGAGTATTGGGCGGAGTACAAGCCTCCAACGCTGAGCGATGCGGACAAGGCGAAGGCAGAGAGCGCCGGTTATCACATCCCGAGTGAGCTGGTGGTTTCCTCATATCTGGCATATACGGAGCGATGGCCGGCGGAGGAGTGAGATATCGTCGACCCGGTTCGCATCGCCCCTACGGAGCTGCTGCAAAATCATTCCCGGGATGCTCTTCATGGTCCCCACTTTTATTCAGCGCCGGCCGCTGAAGAGTCATGATGGAAATTTGCGCAGTACACTCAGCTTATGCAGCAGCGCGCGACAACCCGTGTCAGTCTCACGGCACTGCTTGGGACTCCGGTAACGGATCCGCAGGGCAACGTGCGCGGCAGGCTGAAGGATATCGCTGTCGCGACCGGTCCGGATGCCGGCAAGGTTGCCGGGCTGGTGCTGAAGACGCGTACCGGGCTGTCGCTGGTGCCTTCGCGGGAGGTGCGTGAAACGCCAGCGGGAATGCTGGAGGTGTCGTCGGCGCAAGCGATTACTCCGCTGAACGAGCAGGGCACGTACATCTATCTGCAACAAGACCTGGTAGACCGGCAGATCATCGACATTCATGGGCGCAAGGTGGTCCGCGTCAACGATGTCGACTTGGAGTGGATGGGCGACGGCGCGGCTCACCTGCTTCGAGTGACAGAGGTGGAAGTCGGTCTGCGGGGCGCATTCCGGCGCGTATTCAAGGGATTGTTGCCCAGGGCGAGACTGGAGCAGTTATCGCGGCGCTTCAAGTATCGCGGGATTCCCTGGCAATTCGTCGATGTGATCGAGGTCGATCCGGCCCGGCGCGTAAAACTTCGCATTGAATACGAGCGCCTGGCAGCGATGCACCCGTCGGACCTTGCAGAGATCCTGGGGGATCTTGCGCCGGCCGAGCGCGACGCCGTATTCACGTCGCTGGACGAGGAAGTTGCGGCCGAGACGCTGGAAGAGGTCGATCCGAAACTGCAGGCTTCTCTGCTGGAAAAGCTGGACGAAGAGAAGATTGCCGACATTGTCGAAGAGATGGATCCGGGCGCGGCTGCGGACCTGCTGGCCGAGTTGCCCGAGGACAAGTCGGACGCGATTCTCGAGGAGATGGAGCCCGAAGAGCGGCAAGAAGTTGCCGAGCTGCTCGAGTTTGACGAGAAGTCGGCTGCAGGCGCGATGACATCCGACTTCGTTTACCTGGGTATGGAGGCGACTGTGTCGCAAGTCGGCGCGGCATTGCGTAGCTTCGATGGCGATATCGAGTCGGTGACGGAGATATATCTCCTGGACGAGAAGCGCGTGCTGCGCGGCTCTGTTCCCCTGGCGCGGCTGGTGATGGCACAGCCCGACGCGCGGCTCATCGTACTGAGCGAGGCGCGTGTGCTCTCGTGCCCGGCAGACATGAATCAGAATGAGCTGGCAGAGATGTTCGACAAGTACAACTTGAAGGCGCTGCCGGTCGTGGATGCGCAAAGCCGCATGGTGGGCGTGGTGCATGCCGATCATGTGATCAGCTTTCTTCGCGAAAAAATTTAAATATCTCACGGTTCGTTTCCTGCTACGCTGCTGAACACAAACTTCTCGATCGTCGTGGAGCCATCCGTTCTGCTCCATTCCCAGAACGATTTCGCAATTCAAGCCGCATTACTGCCAGGAGGGATCATGCCGCCGAGAGATCCGATCAGGACCTATGTGCCCGAGCAGCATCAGCAAAAAGCTGGACCGGTGCGCGAGAGGGGCGACTATGTCGAACGGCATAAAATTCCTACGCTGATTCGATGGTTTATCTGGCTGCTGATCTTCCGATGCGTGGTGAACATCGTATTCGGGCTGACGATCGGGCTGGCTCCGGATTCGGATACGGCGGCGTTCATCACGACACACTTTGATCCCTGGCCGAAGACGGTGTCGGCGGAAGGGGTTTTCTACGTCACGGCAGTGATCTACGGGGTAATGGCGTGGCGTTGGGCGAGCCGAGACTGGCGAGTGCGTTGGGGAGTCATGTTCGCGTCGGGCGCGACAGCGGCGAAGATGCTGATCAACTATGCCGCGAATCAAGCCGCGGGAAGTTCGACGCCCTTGACGATATCCGAGCAAGCCTCCTTTTTTGTCAGCGTGGTGCTGAATGTGCTGATCTGCCTGTATGTGGCTTTCTATCCTGGGATGGAGCAGGCATTCAAAGAGACGCCGTGGGACTGAGAGACAGGGAACAAGAGACCAAGGGAACGAGGGACCAAAGGACCAGGGATTATGGGTTAGGGACGAAGACCTTGAACGGAAGTCACTGACACTAGGAATCAATCTGTGAAAGAATCGTTATATGTTTCAATTTCCTAGGATTATCCAGGGCGGAATGGGTGTCGGCGTCTCCAACTGGCGGCTGGCGCAGGCTGTTTCGCGCCTGGGACAGCTTGGCGTAGTTTCCGGAACCGCCATTGACCAGGTGCTCGTTCGTCGCCTTGCAGACGGCGACAAGGGCGGCCACATGCGAAGGGGACTGGATGCCTTTCCTTTTCCCGACATGGCCAAGCGGATCTGGAATGAGTATTTCGTGCCGGGCGGGAAACCCGAGGGTAAGCCTTACCCCAACGTGCCCATGCACCAGAGGCGCGATTCGCGCAAACTGATCGAATTGCTGATGGTCAGCAATTTTGTCGAGGTTTTTCTGGCGCGGGAGGGCCACATAAACAGGATTGGCGTGAATTTTCTGGAGAAGGTGCAGCTGCCGCACCTTGCGTCGATCTATGGAGCGATGCTGGCCGGGGTGGGATATGTGCTGATGGGCGCCGGCATTCCGCTGCATATTCCGGGAGTGATCGACAACTTTGCCGAACACAAACCAGGGGAGTACAAACTCGCGGTGGCCGGCGCGACGCCGGAGCAAGATACGATGATGCGGTTCGACCCGCGCGATTACGTGGAGGGTCCGCTGCCGAAGTTGGAACGGCCGAGATTTCTGGCGATCGTCTCATCGAATACGTTGGCGACGACGATGTTGCGGCGGGCGACGGGCCGCGTGGACGGACTGGTTATCGAGAGCCCAACGGCGGGCGGC
Source organism: Occallatibacter sp. (assembly GCA_035262585.1). Lineage (GTDB taxonomy): Bacteria > Acidobacteriota > Terriglobia > Terriglobales > Acidobacteriaceae > Telmatobacter. The sequence continues at coordinate 10,536 of DATFSO010000091.1, forward strand.
CACAACGCTCCGCCGCGCGGCAAATTGCAACTGGATGCAATGGGGCAGCCGATCTACGGGCACCGCGACAAGGTCGATCTGGAGGAGTTGCGCAAACTCGGAGTGCCATTCTGGCTGGCGGGCGGATACGGTAGTGCGGCGAAGCTGCGCGAGGCTCTGGATGAGGGCGCGGCCGGGGTACAGGTGGGCACGGCATTTGCGTTCAGCGAGGAATCGGGGCTGAGGCCGGATCTGAAGAGGCGGCTGGTTGCACAGGCGGCAAAGGGAGAGGGCCAGGTGTTTACGGATCCGTTGGCATCGCCGACGGGATTCCCCTTCAAGGTCGCGCAGCTTGCCGGAACATATTCGGACGAGGGAGTGGCGGCGGCCAGGACACGGGTCTGCGATCTGGGCTATCTGCGCGAGGCGTACGCTGCGGAGGATGGAAAGATCGGGTATCGGTGCACTGCCGAGCCGGCCGCAGCGTATGTCGCCAAAGGCGGGAGGATCGAAGATACTATTGGGCGCAAATGCCTGTGCAATGCCCTGCTGGCGAATATAGGGCATCCACAGACGCGGCAGGACAAGACAGCGGAGCCGCCGCTCGTGACTGTCGGAGACGACTTGAACAAAGTGGCGCAATTCTTAGAGGACGGCAGAGAGAGCTATAGCGCGGCGGATGTGGTTGAGAGGCTGTTGGGCGAAGTGGGCGTCTCACAGGGTGAGTTGGTTTCACTTAGCGCCGCTTCGCGGGCGTAGCGAGTCAGCAAGTCAGCCGATCGATCAAGTGCCAATCGTCCTTCAGCGGCGCGGTTTCCGCGGCGTACTCACCTGCAGTTGACCGGCGTGATTGGTTACTTCGTTTCATCCTCTTCGTTCAGTAGTTCGCCGAGGCGATCGAGGCTGCGTTCCCAGTGCGTGCGGTGGTCCCTGATCCATTTTTCGAGCAGAGAGAAGCCGGCCGGCTCGATGCGACAGGTGCGGACGCGGCCCAGCTTTTCGGTGTGCGCGAGATCACTCTCTTCGAGAATCTGGAGATGCTGTGCGACCGCGGTGAGGGTGATGCCGAGGGGGTCAGCGAGCCGCGTGACCGACGTTGGCCCGCGGCTCAACAGATCGAGGATGGCGCGGCGCGTGGGGTCGCCGAGCGCGTGAAAGAGGCGATCGATTTGTAGTTTCGAAGTGGGCATGGCCGGCAAGATTCTCCTGATCAGATTCAGGCGGCCGCTTCTCTTGCGAGTCGATCGAGCAGTGCTCGCCAGCCCTGCTCGATCATCTGCGCCCCTTCAGGCCAATCAACAAAGGTTCCCTGGTTGGTCAGGACGAGCGCCGTTCCCGCTCCTGAGGAGAGGAATTCCAGCGTGACGAGCGCGATGGAAATGGCTTTTCCATTCAGTGACATCTTCGAGGTGATCACGATCCGCTTTTCCGGGACAATGTCCTGATAGGCGGATTCATTCGTGATTTCGGAGCCGGCAATCGGATGACCCTCCTTGAACCGGTAGCGGAAGCGTTCGCTTCCTCCCACGCGGAACTCCATCTCGAATTCCTGGATTTCGTGATCGCCCTCTGCATACCAGCGGCGCTTGCGGGCAGGCTGGGCGAAGGCCGCGAAGACGCGGTCAGGTGGCTGAGGATAGGAGCGCTCTACGGCAAAAGTGCTGTGGGTCACGCTGGGTTCTGACATTGGGTTGATCCTCCTGTCGTTCGCGAATAGTGAAGCAACAACTTCAGTATTGAGCGAGTCTAGAGAATTGTCAAGTGGATACTTCAGTATTTTTTGAACGGGCAGGCAGGTCGGCGTACCGAAATTTCTGGTTATCCGGTCGTATGCTTATGACTCGCCGGAGCAGAACGTGATTTACGTGGACTCTGGCCAGTCATCGGCATCGGAGCGCAAGGCTCGAGCGTCTCCGACATCTGCGCCAAAGAGGATGCGCTTCAGGGACTCGATTTCACGCTGGATAGATGCAAGGCGGGAGAGCACCTCGGACCTGCTCTGGGGAGAAACCTCGTTCCTGTTGATCGCCGTCTGAAGAGTTTCTTTGAGTCCGTCGCGAATCTTCCGCAATGCCTCGAGCCTTTTCCCTTGATCCATGTGCAAACTTTAGATCAACTCCTGTCCCTTGTCAGCGCATAGTTCGTCGTTCTGGTAGAGCCAATCGTGAGTTCACGACGGGTGGCGCTGACGAGGTAGTAGGCGAGGGGGCCAACAGGGTAGCCGACGAAAGGCAGAAGGATGGGGGCGAGGACGTTGTTCCATCGTGCGCGGGTCATTTGGCGGCTGCCGAAGACGACGTCGGTGAGAAGGAATTTGAGGGTGACCCATGGAACGTGGAGGACCGACGGTGCGACACGGAACTGGATCTGTTCGGCCACGACGTCGCGGAAGCCTGCACGTTCAAGTTCGCGCATGAAGGAGTTGATCTCTCCGAGGGTTTCGATCGCCCAGCAGTCGCATAGCCTGCGATAGATGACGCGCTGCGGTCCGCGAAGTTTCCCCGGCCCGAGGAAGCCGTCGGCAACAACGAAGCGCCCGCCGGGGCGTAGAAGTCGATGGGCTTCGCGGATGAGGCGAGACTTGTCTCGGTGGGTGCCGTAACAACTGCTTTCGATGCCGTAGATGGCGTCGAAGCTTTCCGATGAGAAGCCGGTGTGTTCGTAGTCAGCAAGACTTAGCTTGATCCTAGCCGCATGCGGACTGGATGAGTTCAGGCGGCGGCCTTCCACAACCTGCCAGGGAACGAGCGTGATGCCGTGAAGATCAGCAGAGGGAAGGCGGAAGCCAATACTGCGCAGCGTCGTCCCGAGACCACTGCCCATGTCGAGAATGCGGGGCCGCTCGCCGGTGAGTTGGAGTCGGGCGAGGACTTCGAGGTTCATCTGCTCGAGCATGGATTCGCGGTTGAACGGGTTCATGCCACCGCGGAAGAAGCCGAAGTGCATGTTGAAGCGCGCGCTCCACGCCGCGTAGTCGGGGCCGGCTTCTTCGTAGTAGCGCTGAAAGTTGTCTTCGCTCAGCGGCGCAGCGATTGAGGCGGCGGTGAGAATATCGGCCATCAGTCCAGCCTCCTTCTGCGCGATTTTGGGATGAAACGCGTAATACCACTTCCGATGCTGATGAGAGAGTGAAGCGAAGCCGGAGGCAACTTCTTGATCTGCGTATACCAGCCATGGAGTTCCTCAAGAAAGATCTGCAAGGCCCCGATGCGGGCGGTGACGATGGGACGGGAAGGACGCTCGGCACGAGCCTGCCCCACCAGGCGCTGGAGCATCGTCATGGTGGGAAGGATTTCGCGTTCGATGCGCTGATCGACGATGGTGAGGAAGAGGGTCCAGACATCGGCCGAGGTGCGGAAGTAGTCGCGCCGGTCGCCGATGCGGTTGTCGACCTGGATCAGATTCCAGTTCTGCAGCTCTTTGAGGCTGGTGCTGACGTTGGAGCGCGCGACGGAGAGCGCCTCGGAGATTTCTTCGGCGCTGAGGGGTTCCCCAGAGAGATAGAGCAGGGCGTGGACCTGGGCCACGGTGCGGTTCACTCCCCAGCGGGTCCCCATTTCGCCCCAGTGAAGGATGAATTCCTGGATGGAGGGGGTGAGTTCCATAAATCTATTGTATCAGCTATTTCTGTATATACAGAAATAACTGAAGTGGAAAGAAGTAGCGGATTGCGATAAGTGGGGCCGGAGATGGCTGGGGCTGATTCGTTTCGTTTCCCAGCAGCGGATCCTTGCTGCGCTCAGGACGACACGACGAGCTTCGGGACACGGGCTTCGGGCGGCGGCAGCTGCGGGAACGCGGCGTGGGGTTCGGTCTGGTACCAGTAGGCGACGGTGTAGAAGTTGTCGGCGCGGTCGTTGGCGTGGCCGTGCTCGATGGTGACTTTGATCGACTTCTCGAAGGTGATGTAGCCCTCGGTGTGCCAGCGGTAGAGGCAGTAGCGGCCACCGGTGCGCTCGGGGTCGACGATGTAGGGCGCGCCCTGGCGCAGGTTCGCGAAGGCGTTTCCGTAGAAGTCCCAAGCACCGTTGTAGTAGTCCTCTGTGCCGGTGCCGTTGATGGTGGGCCGTGTATCGCCGTCAATGAAGAACATGTCGTCGCCCTCGCCGAACCAGCCGTCGGCGTTCTGGAGCACGCCGTGGGTAACGCCGACGAAGTGTCCGCGACCGGTGGCTTCGACGAAGACGTAGTTGTCTTCGCCGTTGAGATTTTTGCCGCTGGTGTCGGCGGATTTCTTGTTGGGTGCGGCCTGACGGTACTGCGCGTGGAAGCGGCCCAGGCCCTGCGGCAATGCGGGGACGGTCGTGTAATCGATGGCGAAGTAGAGGTTGTCGGTGCGGACCTTGCCTTCGTTGGTGATCGTGATGCGCGCAGCGGAATCGAACGGCATCTGGAAGTAGGCGTTGAGAGCCTTCATAGGCGCCACGGAGAGAAGCGCCGACTGATAGACAAAGTACTCGCCCAGCGTGAGTCCGAAGAAGTCGCCGATGGGGGCTTCGATCGATGGCGAAGATTCACCGTCCCACCAGGCGCGGAGGGTGAGGTTCTTGAGGTGCATGTGGTCCGGCGAATTGATGGTAAACCAGAAGTGCGTAATGACGCCGGGGCCTTTCACATCGAGCAATGTGGCCGTAGCTCCAGGCTCGACCCTGATCGAGTCGTTGTTTCCGCCGGTGCGATCCCAGCTGGAGGAGCGACGGCATTTGTAATCGCGCAGGCGGGCCATGGAGAAGAGTGCATCGGGTGCTGCGGGCGGCGGGTCCGGCGCCGGCGGCTCGGCGGCTTTCTTCGGCGTGGAGCCAGCAGCGGTAGCCGCGTTGAGGCTGAGCACGGCGCCTGTGGCGGCAAGGGTGCCGAGAAGTTTGCGGCGGGTGGGCGCGGAGGATGAGGTTGAGGGATCGGTGGGAGGCATGGCGCGGCTCCTTCGCAGGAATTCGAAAGCTCGGGAAGACTCTTCAATATAGCAGGGAGCAGGACCGGATCACGTCGAAAGAGTCTGGCGCGCCGAACCCTTAAGACAACTGCAGGTTCCTCGACTCCCTGCGGTCGCTCGGAATGACAAATCAATTGGACCTCGTGGAATGCGGTAGACTCGCGTTCGTCACTCCCAAATCGAGGCATCGCCTGTTATGGTCGTGAAGGCAGCACAAAAATGAACCCACCATAGGAACGCGACGACGGCATGTGGAAGCGCTGGCGAAACCGGATACTGCTGTTTTTGGCCGTTCTCGGTCCCGGATTCATTACAGCCAATGTCGACAACGACTCGGGCGGAATCCTCACATACTCCCAGGCGGGCGCCCAGTTCGGGTACACGCTGCTGTGGACGATAATCCCCATCACGATTGCGCTGATCGTGGTTCAGGAGATGTGCGCCCGCATGGGTGTGGTCACGGGTAAGGGCCTGAGCGATCTGATCCGCGAAGAGTTCGGACTGCGCCTGACGTTTGTGCTGATGGTGCTGCTGGTCGTCGTGAACTACACCAACGTGGTGACGGAGTTCATCGGGATCGCCGGATCGCTGCACCTGTTTCATGTGACGAAGTTCATCAGTGTGCCGGTTTGCGCGGCGCTGGTGTGGTTCGTGGTGGTCAAGGGGAGCTACAAAAGCACGGAGAAGATCTTTCTGGTCGCGTCGCTGGTCTATATCGCGTACATTTTTGCCGGCGTGCTCTCGCAGCCCAGCTGGCACGATGCGCTGCTGGCGACAGTGCAGTTGCCGCCGAAATCCGTTTGGAAAGACAGGCTCTACATCTACACAGCGATCGGCGTGGTGGGTACGACCATTGCGCCGTGGATGCAGTTTTATCTGCAGTCGTCGATTGTGGAGAAGGGAATTCGCGTCAAGGACTACCCAGCTTCGCGGCTGGATGTGATTGTCGGCAGTTTTTTCACGGATATTGTAGCGTGGTTCATCATCGTGGCCTGCGCGGCCACGCTGTACGTGCACGGGATGGGCGCGATCACAGTCGCGGCAGACGCGGCGGAAGCGATGCGGCCACTGGCCGGCGACTACGCGTTCATCCTGTTCTCATTCGGACTTTTCAATGCTTCGCTGTTTGCAGCGTCCATTCTGCCGATTTCAACCGCCTACACGGTGTGCGAGGGCCTGGGAGTCGAGTCGGGCGTGGACAAGGGGTTCCGCGAGGCGCCTTTCTTCTATTGGCTCTACACGCTGCTGATTGCAGGCGGGGCTCTAACGGTGTTGATCCTGCCGGATGCGCAACTGATCAACTTTGCGATTCTTTCGCAGGTGCTGAACGGCGTGCTGTTGCCGGTGGTGATCATTCTCATGTTGCTTTTGATCAATCGCGAAGACCTGATGGGTAAGTACAAGAACTCGCGGCTCTGGAATGCGGTGGCATGGGGTACAAGCATCATCGTGATCGGGATGACGATGGTGATGTTGTGGGGGATGGTTCCGGGACACTGAGGGGAGAACAAGCGGAACAAGGGACCTGATTTCGAGACGCTGTGCTAGCGCGAGCTGAAGATTGAGAATTTCGCCTTCGGTTCGTCTCCTTCGTTCAATTCGGGGAGCGCATGGAACCAGGCGAAGAATGCTCGGTCGAGCGCGTAGCTGCTGGTGAACTCGATCACAGGCAGGCGATCGTCGCTTGGGATGAGGCGCAGGTGGTGGGTGGTGACTCCGTCTGAATCGCGGGTCGTATACTCTCTGCGACCGCGAATTGCCGAGAACGCGAGTGATTTTCGGCAGAAGAGAGACGAGTGCTCGATGGAATAGTGTGTGAAGCGAACCTGGGAGGTAAAACCATGGATCACCATTCGGGTACCGATGATCACAAACAGAAGACCTACGATGAGGACGCCGGGTTTGAAGTCTTCGGATTGGGACGCGTAATCCCGTAGCGAGGAAACTACGGCACAACCGCCGAAGATCGGGAAGAAACAGGAGAATATCCGCCACCACCATTTCGGGCGATACACGCGAAGGACTGGTGGAGAATTCTCCATTTTCAACGTTGATCTCTGAAGTCCCTTGTACCACAGTTTGATGTGGCAGGAGATTAACAATAAGGTGTCCGTTCTATGGATCGTTCGCGGCAATTTGGAGCTTTCTATGGGATGGTGCATCGAAAGGGGCGATTGATGAGCACGGTTTTAGTTACAGGCGGGTCAGGATTCATTGCCAGCCACGCGATTCTCGAACTGCTGGCAGCGGGCTACCGGGTACGAAGCACGGTGCGGAACCTTGGGCGCGAAGCCGAAGTGCGCGCGATGTTGAAGCAGGGCGGCTGCGAACCGGGGGATCGGCTGCAGTTTGTCGAGGCGGATTTGATGAACGACGGGGGATGGCCGGCGGCTGTGTCGGGCTGTGAGTATGTGCTGCACATCGCATCGCCATTTCCATCGACTGTGCCGAGGGACGAGAATGAGCTGATTGTGCCGGCGCGTGACGGGGCGCTGAGGGTGCTCCGTGCGGCGCGAGATGCCGGCGTGAAGCGCGTGGTGCTGACGTCATCGTTCGCAGCGGTCGGGTATGGCCATCCTCAGCAGCAGACCTCGTTCACTGAGAAGGACTGGACGGATCCGGCGAAGCCGGATGTGATGCCGTATACGAAGTCGAAGACGCTTGCCGAGCGGGCGGCGTGGGACTTTATCGCACATGAGGGCGACGGATTGGAACTCGCTGTGGTGAACCCGGTGGGCGTGTTTGGGCCGGTGCTGGGGCCGGATTATGCGACCTCGATTCTGCTGGTGCAGCGGATGATGGATGGGGCGCTGCCAGGATTGCCGCGCATTAGCTTTGGCGTGGTGGACGTGCGGGATGTCGCCGATCTGCATGTGAAGGCAATGAAGCATCCGGCGGCGAAGGGGGAGCGGTTCCTGGCGGTCGCAGGCGATTTTATGTGGATTGCGGAGATTGCTCAGGTTCTGAAGAGGCGATTAGGCGAAGCGGCCAGGCGCGTGCCGACGCGCGAGCTGCCGAATTTGCTTGTACGGCTCGCAGCCCTGAAGGATCCGGCCGTGAAGCAGATTCTTCCCGAGCTTGGGAAGTGGAAGAACGCAACGAGCGAGAAGGCGCAGCGAGTGCTCGGATGGTCGCCTCGTTCGCGGGAAGACTGCGTTGTGGCGACGGCGGAGAGCATGATGCGCCTGGGACTGTTGAAAAGCCGGGAGTAGGGAATAGGGTGTAACAGGCCGGGGAATAGGGATTGGAGATTAGAGCAGCTTGCCGGCGGCAAGGTCGCGGATGAGGCCACGATCTGCGGCGAGGAACTCGTAGTCGGGTAGTTCTTCGAGCTTGACCCACTTGAGCTGGTGGAAGATTTTGTTTTCGAGTTCACCCTCGAAGGATGTGACCGAGAAGAACTGTAGATCGACAGCACCGCCGTGGCGATAGTTGTGGCGAATGTGAGTGACGCGGGGGCCGATCTTTGCGCGAATGCCGAGTTCCTCGTGCAGTTCGCGGGAGAGAGCCTGTTCCGGGCTTTCACCCTGCTCGATTTTGCCGCCCGGGAACTCCCATTGAAGCGCCATCGGCTGGTCCGGCCGGCGCTGGCAGATCAGGACGAGGCCATCGCGCATCAGCAGCCCTGCAACCACGAACCGGAGTGCAGGACCCGGAAGCCGCGAGTTGGCTGCTGACTGTGGCTCTTCCACCTCTCCAGTGTAACCGGTCATTCCTCCGCTACTCGCCGGCAACAGGTTCAGGCGCCTCGACGACTTCGCCTGGCCGGAAATATCCCCAGCCTCGTCTTGCGCACTCTTCGAGCAGGCCAAGGGAGGGATTGACCGGGAACGGGTGGGCCGCGATCTCGAGCATGGCAAGGTCGTGGAGAGAATTGCCGAAGACGGCATCGGGGTGGGAGATGCCGGTACGCCGCAGTGCTGTCGCCTTGCCGGGGCCAGTGGGGACCGCGACGAGTTCGCTGCCGATGATGCCGTCGGCGACCTTGACCTCTGAAGCCAGAACTCGCTCCGCCGGAATCCCGAAGTGGCTGACGCCTTCGGTGACGACCCATTTGTTGGTGGAGCTGACCGCCCAGAGCTGGATGTTCGCATTGCGAAGCGCGACGACCAGGGACTCCATCTCGGAGAAGATGTGCTGACGAACGTGCTCGCTGAAGTAGCGCGCGGCTGCCGAGCGCAGTTCCTCCTCGTGAAGGCCGGAGTACATCTGCACCATCTCGCCACAGATCTGCGCTTCGCTCACGTTGCCCGCGAGGTACGCGCGATACTGGGTGTCCATCCAGTCGGAGGTGGAACGCGAGACAAGTCCCTGCTCAATCGACCAGATCATGAAGCCGTAGCCGGAGTCGCCACTCCAGAGGGTTCCGTCACAGTCAAAGACGGCGATCTGCGGAGCGGCCTCGTGGACGAGGCGCTCGAATTCCGGGGCGGTCCATCGGGTGACTTCGAGTTGCGCTGATGCCAAGTGAATCTGATCCTTTGCCAAAATGTTCTAGTCTCTATCTTCGTCGATCACAGCCCGAGAATGCACGTGAAGATACAATGACTTGTTACAGGGGAGTAACTGGTGCCGGGAAAAGGTGTCATTGCAGCAGTCATTTTGTTAACAGTTTTGATGTCGGGTTTAGAGGGCCACGCACAGTTTTCGAATCCGGCCGAGGCGCCGCTGAAAGCAACTCGAGTGCCGCAGGCGGAGCTGGTCGAACCGGCGGAACTCGCGCATATGCTGAAGGCGAACGGGGCAGAGAGGCCGGTCCTGTTCCAGGTTGGTTCGTATGTGATGTTTCAGCAGGCACATATTCCTGGTTCGGGATATGCCGGGCCAGGATCGCAGGCGACTGGATTAGTACTGCTCGAGAAGATGGCAGCGCCTCTGCCTAAGAATCAGCTGATTGTGATCTATTGCGGTTGCTGTCCGTGGCATCGCTGTCCGAACATCGGGCCGGCGTACAAGAAGCTGCACGATCTGGGATTCACAAACGTGAAAGCGCTCTACCTCGCCAAAGACTTTGGTGATGACTGGGTGGCGAAAGGCTATCCGGTGGAAAAGGGCGAGTAGGGGTCGTGCGAGCGGAGTTCATGAGGTTTTCACAGTTCTTTCGAGTGACAATGTGCAGCCTGCTGTTTTGCGCCGGGAATTTCATTGCGCAGGGGCAGCGCGGGGAAATGCTGCATAAGACTGCGCCGGAGTTTGTTCGCGCCGACTTGTCGGGACGTTCGATCGACCTCAAGGCATATCGCGGAAAGGTTGTTCTGCTGAACTTCTGGGCAACCTGGTGCGCTTCGTGCCAGGTGGAGCTGCCGCGATTTGGCGCGTGGCAACGGGACTACGGGGCGCAGGGGCTAGAGATCATCGCTGTGTCAATGGATGACGACGCGACGCCGGTGCGTGCTCTAGCGCGAAGGCTGCAACTGAATTTTCCGGTATTGATGGGCGATGCGAAGCTGGGAACGCAGTACGGTGGTGTGCTGGGGCTCCCCGTGACATTCCTCATCGATCGCAACGGTGTGATCGTTCGGAAGATCAAGGGTGCGACCAATCTGACAAAGATGAAGTCACAGGTAAAAGAGTTGCTGGTGAACTAGTTGACGAACTTGATGCCTTGATGAACGAGGTTCGGTAACTCTGCCAGGAAACTCAAGTCACCTGTTTCCGCACAGATAATCGAACGTGTGGGCGCTGAAAACAACCTCGGGCTGCTGAAGGATTACCAGGCGTATTTGCGGATAGAAAAGGGGCTGCGTCCACTTACCTGCGAGGCCTACGACAGCGATCTGAAGACCTTTGCCGAGTTCCTGGAGAGCAGGCAGGGGATTCTTGTGACCGCAATGCAGGAAGATGTTGCGGCATTTCTCGAGCATCTGCGGGCACATTCTATTGATTCACGCAGTGCGGCGCGCAAGCTTAGCTGCCTGCGCGGATTTTACAAGTGGCTGCTGCTCGACCGGCGGATCCACCACGATCCCACAGTGAACATCGAATCGCCCAAGGCGTGGAAGGTGCTGCCGAAGTCGCTGGCAGAACCTGAAGTGGCGGAGATGCTGGAGAGGGCTGCAATGCTGGCGTCGCATCCCCAGGCGCAGGCGACGGTGCTGCGCGATCGCGCGATTCTGGAGTTGCTGTATGCGGGCGGATTGCGCGTCTCGGAGATAACCGGGCTCGGGACCGGCGACCTGGCGCTGGACGCGGGCCGAGTACATGTGCGCGGCAAGGGCGACAAAGAGCGCATTGTGCCGTTGGGACGCACTGCGCTTCAGGCTCTGGACGAGTATTTGCGGCAGGGAAGGCCGCATCTGGCGCGCATCGGCACGCGACGGAAAACAGCTTCACCGCGTCATGATTCAACGCGGCTGTTTCTTTCACTGCGGGGGATGCCGCTCACGCGGCAATGGGTGTGGCACCTGGTGAAGATGAGCAAAACCGGAGCGAGTCCGCACAAGCTGCGTCACAGCTGCGCAACGCACATGGTTGAGCATGGCGCAGACTTGCGCAGTGTACAGATGATGCTGGGCCACGCCGATATCTCGACCACGCAGGTGTACACACACCTGGCTCTGGGAAGACTGAAGGAAGTGCATCGCCAACACCATCCGCGGGCGAAGATGCAAGCGCAGGTCGAGGATTCCGTTCCGGCCGAGATAGCGAAGCCGCAATCCTTGCGAGTCATTACCGGCGGGAAGGCAAAGAAGCATCGTCCTGACTCCGTCGATGACCGAAATCTCGAGGAGCAGAAATGAACGTCGCCGAAGTTGAGCAGGAATCGCGGTCGCAGTCTCGACCGTTGCCTCTGGCCGGGCTGGTTGACGGGTATCTGCGTGTGCTTGGGAACGAGCGCGGTTCTTCCGGACACACGCTACGTGCGTATCGGCGCGAGCTGATTGGATTTGCAGCGTACCTGGCAGAATGGCATGTCACCCTGGAGTCGGTGGAGAGGATCGAACATACGCACATTCGCGCGTACCTTGGGGCGCTGCTCGAGCGAGGCCTATCGAAGGCCTCGACGGCACGCGCGCTGGCGGCAATTCGGAGCTGGTTCAAGTGGCTGGCGCGGGCAGGATATGTGCAGCACAATGTTGCTTCGCTGGTGGCCACGCCGAGGTTGCCGAAGCATCTGCCCCGCGTGCCTTCGATCGAGCAGATGAATCGCGTGGTCGATAGTGTGAACGGCGATGCGGCGAGCTGGCCTGCGCGCGACAAGGCAATCGTGGAACTCCTGTATGGATGCGGCATTCGCAATGCCGAACTGACGGGGCTGAATCTGAACGATATTCACTGGGCGAACGAAGCGATTCTCGTACGCGGCAAAGGGCAGAAGCAGCGATATGTTCCGCTGGGCGACCGAGCGGCCCAGGCATTGCGCGCCTACCTTGGCGAGCGTGCTGCGCGGCTCACGGCCAAGTTCGGCGCGAAGAGTTCGGCAACTCCGGCGCTGTTTGTGAGCCTGCAACTGAGAGGCCTGGGCAAGCCGGGCGGTGAGGGGCGGCTGACAACCCGAAGCGTGGGGCGGATCGTGAAGCGCTTGGCGGTGCTGCGGGGACTCTCGGCCGATGTGCATCCACACACCTTGCGGCACGCGTTCGGCACGCATTTATTGGAAGAAGGCGCAGATCTTCGGGCGATCCAGGAATTGCTCGGGCATGAGCGTCTATCGACGACGCAGCGATATACGCAGTTGACCACTGCGCAGCTTGAGGCGGTTTACGATAAGACCCATCCGCGGGCCAGGTAGATTTTATCGACGGGATTCCACGAGAACCGGGTGTAGTTGCCTTTTGCCGGGGATGAATCCATGATCGACTTCATGCAATCCGGCCATGGTAGCGATTTCACGGATCCGCCGGCGCCGTTTCGGCGAACCTCGTCAGGGGTCGTCGAACTCAGGCGAGGCGGAGGAAAGATCGCGCTCTTCGGCGCTCCCTTCTTTCTTGCCGGAGCGTTCATGCTGTCAGGCGCGGCAGGGATTATTCCTGCGTATACAGAATCCGGCGAACGTGCCACCCCAGTCATTCTTGGTCCGATGGGCTTTGTGTTTTTTGCAATCGGCGGCGTCATGGTCTTCGGACGCCAGTGGCTGATCCTGGACCTTGGCAGAGGGTCCGTGTTGCGCCAAATTGGACTGCTCCTTCCGCTGCGAACGAGCGAGCGACCGTTCAGCGAATTCAATGCAGTGGTCATGGCCTACTACCCGGGAGGCTCGGAGTCTGTCGAATCTTATCCTGTCAAATTGCGGGGTTTTGACGGCAAAGACGTCAAGATCATCGACCCGTTGCGGTTTGACGAATCGCTCAGAATGGCGGAGTATCTGGCAAAGACGCTGCACCTGCCACTGCTCGATTCAACGACAGGCCCTGAGACCACAGTGAATCCGGATCATGTCGGCGAATCGTTGCGGGATCGCCTCTCCCGAGCGCCGGAGACGGCGCCGGCCGAGCGGCCCGTGGCAATGCGAAGCGAAGTCGTTGAAAGCGCGGCCGAGACGAGGATCGCGATTCCCGCTGGCGGCCTCAAGGGCATCGGGGATATACGCGTGCTCCTTCCGCTTGCAGTTTTTCTGTTTGCGATGCTGATCGCGATTCCGACCCTGGGGAAATCCGCGAACCCACGCACGCTCTTTGTCATTCTCCTGTTGATCTTTGGAGTGCCGACAATCTTTGCTAGCGTCAACTCTATGATCACCGGTAAGCGCAGAAAAACCGCGGTCAACGCATCGCGCTCCGGTCTGGTCATCAATCGGCTTGAAGGTCGAAAAACGAAAACGACTGTCATCCCGATCAATGAGCTGCTCGATGTGGACTTTAGCACCTCAGACAGCGCCATCGCATCGGCACGCCACTCGGGTTATCGTGCCGGAGAGCAGATTCTCCGGAACGAACCCGCGATAGCGGCCCTGAGAAAACTCGTACCGAACCCGGGCATCGTCGTCAAATCGCGCAGCGCCCTGATCACGTTCGGAGAGGGGCTTTCCACGGACGAATTGCAGTACCTCGTTTGGCTCCTGAGAAAAGCGCTGACTGGCTGATGGCGTTGCCGTCGCAAAGTTGCCTTGAAATCGACGGCGCCACATCCGGACGGGCGCAATCGAATGACTCCAGGGTGACCGGACGATGACAAGCCTATGAGCGCAGCCATTGTACTTTGCATGCATGAAGTACGGAATCATTCGCAAAGTGGCAAAACTCAGTCCCCTCTTACTTGTCTCGGTCTTTGTCGGAATTCAATTCGTTCCGGCTCCCGGCGTCTCCAAGACTTCGGCACCCAGACCGCAAGCGGCGGACGTGATCAATCCGCGAGTCGGGAAGATTCTGGAACGCTCATGCTCGGACTGCCACTCTAACCGCACAGCCTGGCCATGGTACAGCCATATCGCACCTGTTTCGTGGATCATCTCCAGGCACGTCAAAGAGGGCCGTGAGATTCTGGACTTCTCCGAGTGGGAGAATCAGCCTCCCTCCGAGGGCGAACGCATGCTGATCTGCGACGCGGTCTCCGATGGCAGAATGCCGCTCTCCGGGTACACGGCGATCCATCGCAACGCGAGGCTCTCGAACGAAGATGTCGAATCTATCTGTAAGTGGGCCGCTGCTCCAAGCGCACCGATGACGTTGACGCGATCCTGGCACAAATGAAGTCGGTGTCTTGGCACAAGGCGAAAAGCAGATCCTTCGCTCGCCTGCCCCACAAACGCGAGCATTTGCGGGCCTCAAAGCAGCTACGCTTAGCTTGACAGCGGCTGCTCCCGTTTGGTGGATCGCCAAAGCCGTTGCCCTTAGTGAAGGACGCTGCGGATCAGAAGTTCACTTTGCGTTCCGGGTACCAGGTGAGCTTGATGGTGGTTGTGGTGACGGTCTGCTGGCCCGTCATGTAGATCGGGGCCTTCCAGTGTTCGTAGGCAAAGTTGCCGTTGATCTCGAAGTCTTTGCCGATGCGCTTGACGGCTTGGACGTTGACATCGTTCAGTGTGGTGCCGCCCTCGATCGGTTGAGTGGTCGATCCGGGGATGAAATCCTTGGCTGCTTTCTGATTTCGATAACCAAGCCGAATCCATTCGTTCCCGCTCAGATTGTAGGTGATCCAGGCCTGACCGCCCTTGCCTTCGCGCCCAATCCAATCGCCGAAGATCTGACCATTGTTGGTATATCCCTGCCGCTGGATGAATTCCCAATACATGAAATGACCGCCGGAACTGGATGAGACGGGCGGATCCGTCCACACGGCCTCTGCGCGGATATCAAGTTTCGGCGCGCCGGGGACATGGGAGAGATAGAGGCCAGGGCGCCAGCCGGCGCGAGACGGCGCGTCGATCGGCGAAATATCGTCATGGACCTCGCCGTCGGCGTAAAGCGTAAGCCATCTGCGCATGAACGGCAGGCGATATGAGAAGTCGAACGCACCGAAGCGCGCGCCAGGATCGTCCCGGCCCAGCTTGTCGCCATTGGTCGGAGAAGCGATGCTGAAGAAGCTCTTCAGGAACGTGTGGAGTGTAATGGGCCCGTGGCCCTTGCCACCCCATATCGCAGTGCGCTGGAAACCGAACTCCAGGTTCGGCGTCGGCCTGAAACTGACCTTCTCAAGATGCGTCCATGGATCTCCCGGAGTGGTCACATTCGGCTGCCCCGCGCCCGGATACAGTGGGTTGGGAATGAACGTGTGGCCGCTGAGCGGGCCGATCAGGAATACGTACCGGAATGGGCCGGTGATGTAGGAGAGCCACTTGATGCGCAGGGGCTCGATTCGGTTGATTTGGAACGAATAGATATTCTCCGCGTTGTTGGAGTAAGCAAATGCGCCACCCATGCCTGGACCCAGCCATTGGTCCTGCTTGCCGAAGGAAAACACGTGGCCGAGCGCCTGGGCGGATACGTAGGCTTCGAGAAGACTGCCTTGTGTCGTCGTACCGATTGGGCCAAGCGGAATCGTGGCGAGAGGGAAGGTATAGACCGGCAGTTGGGTTGTAGGGTCGACGTAATAGGTTCCATCGACTTGAGCCAGCCTCTGAGCCAGCGCCGGTGAGTAGCCCGTTCCGGAAGGCGCGTACTGGATCTCCCCGCGAACATAAGCCGCGAAACGGCCTATCGTGGCGTAGCCGCTGGCGCCCGTGTAGTTGTTGAATCCGTTCTCGTAGGGGCGGCCATAATCGTTGACCACGGTCTGGCCCAAGTGAAAGCTATCGTCGAGCGCAGTGCCGGTAACACCGCGGAAAACTGAGTAGGCGGACTCGAAGCGACCTATGCCTTTGTAGGCGCCGCACGGACCCTGCGTGTCAGGTTGAAGCTCGTGATCGATGGCTTCGTAGATCTCCTTCGCCTGTTCCGTTGTCGATGTCGGAGCGTCTTGCTCGTCTTCAATGCGCGCACTGGCCTCTTCGATCATCTTTCCGACGATGGCGCGTGTGTAGGGGCGCATGCCGAGATAGACCATATCGATGTATCCCATGCCGTAGAGACGCATAATGGCTGGATAAATCCAGCTATCGACTGGGATGTATGGCGAGCCGAGGGTCGAAGGTTCACATACAGGAGCGGGCTGGCCGGTATTCGGTACCGTCTGCGATGCAACATTATTGCCGATGGGCGTTTCAGCCCTGATCTGCCCTGGAATAAACGTCAGGAGTCCTGTCAGCAAGAGCGCACTCGGGATGCAAAAAGCAAAGGCTACTCGATTGCCTGAAATCATTTCCTCACTTTACCATTCGGGTCCGTCCGATCCGGTGCTTAGATTCGGACAGGCCGCTTTAATCTAGGACGATTGGACTGCTCTTTTTTGACTAGCGCTCGAGGAATCGGGTAGCCAGATCCAAATCGCGCTGAAAACCTTCGACGATCTGGCGCTCATGCCGGCTCGGGTCAATTGCCTTACGCCTGAGGTAGTCGTGCATCGCGCTGACAGGGTCAACTGACCAGGTGGTGACTGCGGTACACTCCAGCAAAGTTGCTCCGCGATTCTGGCGCGCGCGGAGGATCGCCTCGAAAGCCACTCTATAAATAGCGACCGGGTCCGTAGCATCGACGGAGATAGCAGGGACGCCGTGAAGAAAAGCCTCGGGATTCCTGCCTCGGCGACTTGGACTCGGGGCGCTGATCGCTGCTCCATCGGTGTGGTGAACGAGAATTATGGGGAGAGTTTCTGCAGCCGCTGAAGTCATCACTTTTCGCCAACCGTCGAGGGCGGCTGGCGCTGATGTAATGAAGACCGCAACAACGGCTCCATCTTTTTGGGCGCGTGCGTCGACAGCCCGCTCGAGAACAAACTTTCGCTGTTGCGGCTGGTCGCCTGCGAGCAAGACGTTGTTTCGCTCTGCTTCTGCCGCAGTGAGCGCTTCTCTGGCCGATACCGTCCCGGACGCCAGTGCAAGAAACAGGCTCTCAGGCGACATGCCCTTCGCGAATGCCGGCAACCAATCGCCAGGTGGGACGCTGAGCGTATCACCTGGAGTGAGATCGATAGCGACCGCGGCAGCGGACGCTTCGCGTCCGGCAGAGCAGCAAAAGTCGCTGGCCGGCTCTCCCTGCTGCAGCAGCCCTGTCGCGCGTTGCTCGAGCATTTGGCACTTCACCATCAGTGCATAGAGATCAAGCAGCTTCTCATTCGAGATGAGCGACCAGTTCTCCTGCAGGGGCTCGTCCTTTGCGCTATCGCGGATTGTTGAATTGAGTGTATTCACCATAGATTTTGCCGGCGCCGCCAGTCTTGACCAAGCACGAAGCGGCTGTTTGCGATTGCAAGATTGTTTGATCGGTCAAGTTGTGTAATCCGCATTAATGCGGATGTATTCATGTGTGAGATCGGTTGTCCAAAACCTGCAGGATGCGGGGCCCTGGCGGAGATCGATCGTAATCGTAAACTCGGGCTGCTGAAGATAAGCGTGCGCAGCGGCCTCGTCGAATTGCGGGGCGCGGCCCCCGTTGCGGCAAATGGGAAGTTCACCGAACGAGATGTCGATGGTTTCGGGATCAATCTGAGCGCCCGAGTAGCCGATCGCTGCCATCAGGCGTCCCCAGTTCGGATCGCATCCGGCCCAAGCCGTTTTGACGAGCGGAGAGCGGGCAATCGCTTTTGCGACGCGAAGCGCGTCAGCATCCGACGCCGCGCCCTGAATGCCAAGTTCGACGACGTGCGACACACCCTCGCCGTCGGCGACAATCTGGCGTGCCAGCGATGTGCAGACGCCCGCGAGGGCCGAAGCAAATTGCGGATTGGCGGAGCCGATCCGTACGCCGCCGGCGCCGGAGGCGAGAAGAAGGACCGTGTCGTTGGTGGAGGTATCTCCATCAACCGAGATGCGATTGAAACTGACGTCAATTGCTTCGCGGAGGTAGGTATCCAGCACCACTGGCTCAATGGCGGCGTCCGTGAGGATGTAGACCAGCATGGTGGCGTGCGGCACGACCTGCGGGTGGATCATACCGGAGCCCTTGCAAAGGGCTGCGATGCGGACTTCTTGTTTGATTTCGTCCGGTCCATCGACCTCAGGTGTGGATACCTCAAAGCGAGCAAAGGCGGTCTTCTCGACTGTGTCCGTGGTGAGGATGGCTTGAGCCACCTGCTGGAAATGGTCGGACCCCGAACTGACGGATTCGGCCAGCTGCGGCAGAACTGCAATAAGTTTCTCGGCCGGAAGCGGAACTCCGATCACTCCGGTAGAAGAAGGGATGACTTCTTCGGGTTTGCATCCGAAGGTCTGTGCAGCAGCTTTGCATGTGGCGCGAGCGGCGTCGAGCCCTGCTTGCCCGACAGCGCAGTTGGCATTGCCGGCGTTGATGGCTACCACGCGCACCGTGCCCGCGCTCGCACGGAGATGCTCCGCGCCCACGATGAGGGGCGCTGCCTTGATGCGATTACCGGTGAAAGCCGCGGTCGCCGAGGCAGGCGCGTCCGCAACGATCAGCGCGAAATCAGTGCGGCCGCTTTGCTTCAGGCCCGCCTTTGTGGCGCCAAAACGAAAGCCACGCGGAATCACAAACTGGGAGAGGTCGCTCATCGATCTGAAAAGCCGGCAATCTTCGATGCCGAAAGAAAAGGCATCAACCCATTTAATCTAACAAACGAGGGTGAATGGAGTATCGAATGGAAGCGGCGGGGAATGATGAGCAACAGTTCCTCGAATTGTCGAATGTGAATGTGGCGCGCGGCGATCGCGTGGTATTGCACGATATCAATCTCACGATTCGCGCCGGCGAGCATGTTGCGATTCTCGGACCGAATGGCTGCGGAAAATCGACGCTGATCTTCACCATTACTTGCCAGATCTACCCGATTGTGCAGCCGGGAATGCGTGTGCGGATCTTCGGCCGCGAGCGATGGGATCTTACGCAACTGAGAAAGCATTTCGGAGTGGTGGGCGCAGGGCTGACAGGTACGGAACTGCCCGGCGAACGCACCGCGGTGACGACGGGCCTGGATGCGGTGATTGCTGGATTCTTTTCAGCATCGACGCTCTGGCCCAACCTGAACGTCACCGACGAGATGCGCGAACGCGCCGTAGAGGCACTGGAGCGCATGGAGGCTGCGCACCTGGCCAATCAACTGGTAGGCGAGATGTCCGCGGGCGAGAAGCGGCGGATTCTGATTGCGCGCGCCCTGGTGCATCGTCCGCGACAGCTGCTGCTCGACGAACCATCCAATGCATTGGATCTGGCCGCGCAGCGCGAGTTGCGCGAGACCCTGCGGCGGTTAGCGCAGGAGGGGACTGGGCTGGCGCTTGTGACGCACCACCTCGGCGATATTCTGCCCGAGATCGAGCGTGTGATCCTGATGCGCAATGGGCGCATCGTCGGGGATGGGCCTCGCGCCGATCTGCTCACGTCGCCGAAACTGAGCGAACTCTTCAATGCACCTGTTCGGATCGGGCGTGACGAGGAGTGGCTGCACAGCTGGTGAGGAAGGCAGAGACCATGTTCCCTCGGGTCCCTGCTTCTCACATCCTGTCCAGGTGTTTGAAGCCGCTGGTGTGGAAAAGCATGAGCGAGAAGAGCATGAAATTGTAGAACGCGTGGACCATGGTGCTAGCGGCCAGCGAGCGCGTGCTCAGGCGAATCCAGCAGAGGACGAGGCTTACGAAGATCAGAAGCAGAAAGGGTCCGAGCGACCAACTGGTTTGTGCGCCATGCAGCATCGCGAATGGGACGCTGGTGAATACGGAAGCGGCTCCCATCGCGGGAATCGACCACCGCGGATGATAGTGCCCATCAATGGGCGGATCAACACTGCGATTTCTTGCGAGCGTGCGCCCCCACCACAGAGCCATGGCTGACGCCCAGACGAGTACGAACAGGATCCGCTCGAAGAGGTGGACTGCCGGATGGGGAATAAGCGCCAGGAAAGGGATTCCAATGATCACCATAGCCCATACCGAGGCGCCGGGTCCCCACTCCGGGCTGCCAGCAGCGTCGAACATTTGCGGTTTGCCTGACGGGAATTGGCGTGCTACCCAATCAAAGGCCGTACAAAGGGAGGGAAGCAGGAATCCTCGGAAGGCCATCTCTTCAAAAAACGGGGCAAGGGTTACGCCGAACGCAAAAAGCACCCAGGCCGCGCCGGGGGCGCGAAAAAGTTCATCGATGGGCGCGTTGACGGGTCCGGGCATAAGAATGCCGTTGATCATGGCCGCGAAGAAGCAAACGATGGCGGCGCCGACAAGCCGGCGGATGCGCTGCAGGGCAACATCGCCGTTCCAGTGAATGCCATCGAAGAAAGGCCTTTGCCAGACGGCCGGGAAAACGACGAGGCACCCTGCGAAGGTGATGAGGTATTGCGCGGCCTCGTTTCCGAGAGTGTAGTGGTAGTCGGTGGCGGCCTGCGACAACTTACTGATTCCCCAGAGATGAAACTTCACAGCCAGCAGCACGAGCATCTCGGCGCCAAATGAGCCGAAGATTCCGAGCAGGGCCAAGAGGGCGAGATGGCCTGCATGCGGAATCCGCTCTTCGCGCACAGTCGGTGGGCGTGTGTACGAGACGAAGAGTGGCGGCGGATTCTCCACGTCGGCGGCCTGCGGCTCGAGCGTGGCGGGCGTCACGATGAAATTCGTCGCGTCCGAGGAGGCGACGAGTTCTTCCGGCTCGCCCGTCCATTCGCCGGGCGGGGCTGGTAGATTCTCGGGAGCGAGAGGATCAGTTGACGGCGCGTCCTCCAGCCGCCCGTTCGGCGAATCTTCCGGGACGTTCGGTGCAGGCTCGGGATACGTGCTCATATGCGTGCCCGCTTCTTTCCGCTGGAGGACTTCAGAGGCCGGGACCTACTCTTGGCGCCGTTCGAGATGGATCTGCCATCTACGTTTCCCGCCCTTGGCTTCGCCAAGGATGGGGCACCCGCAGGTGCGGTCGAGACGGTACTCGCGTCTTCGACGTTTGGTTCCGGAAGGATATTCTCAAGTTTCCCATCGTGAGAAGCGTAATAGCGCGCCAGGAACTCGCCGGTGAAGGAACCGGGCGTCGAGGCGATCTTCGCCGGGCGGCCTTCGCCGACGATCCGGCCACCTTCTTCTCCGCCCTCGGGACCGAGATCAATGATCCAGTCGGCATTGCGGATCACGTCGAGATTGTGCTCGATGATGATGACGGAGTTGCCGAGATCGGTGAGCCGGTGCAGCACTTCCAGAAGCTTGCGAACATCGTCAAAGTGCAGGCCGGTCGTCGGCTCGTCGAGCAGGTAGAGCGTGCGGCCGGTCTGGCGCTTGGAGAGCTCGCGGGCGAGCTTCATGCGCTGGGCCTCGCCGCCGGAGAGCGTGGTGGCGCTCTGGCCCAGGTGCACATAGCCCAGGCCGACATCGACGAGGGTCTGCAGCTTCTGGCGCACGGTGGGGACGTCGGCGAGGACGCTGAGCGCGTCTTCGATAGTGAGATCGAGAATGTCGGCGATGGAGTAGCCGTGAAACTTTACGGCAAGAGTCTCCTGGTTGTAGCGGCGGCCGTTGCAAACCTCGCATTGCACGTAGACGTCGGGCATGAAGTTCATCTCGATGCGTCGCTGGCCGTCGCCCTGGCATGCTTCGCAGCGGCCTCCAGTCACGTTAAAGCTGAACCGGCCGGGCTTGTAACCGCGCTCACGTGCCTCCGGAAGCATTGCGAACAGATCGCGGATGGGGGAGAACACCTGCGTATAGGTTGCGGGGTTAGAGCGCGGCGTGCGTCCGATGGGAGCCTGGTCAATGCGAATGACCTTGTCGATTTGATCCGTTCCATCGAGAGACTCGTGTACTCCGGGTTCTTCACGGGAGCCGTAAAGAGCCTTGGCCAGAGAGCGATACAAAATGTCGTTGATGAGCGTGCTCTTGCCGCTTCCGCTCACTCCGGTCACGACAGTCATCACGCCGAGCGGGACACGGATGGTGAGGTCCTGCAGGTTGTGCTCACGAGCGCCATTGACAGTCAGCCACTTGCCGGACAGAGAACGCGGTTCGGCACGTTGCAGGATTGTGCTCGCCCCAGAGAGATAGCGGCCGGTGAGCGACTCGGGGCAGGCCATGATGTCTGCCGGCGTGCCCTGGGCCACCACATGGCCACCGAGGCGGCCGGCTCCGGGGCCGAGATCGACGACATAGTCGGCATGGCGGATCGTATCTTCGTCGTGTTCGACGACGAGCACGGTGTTGCCCAGATCGCGCAGGCGCTCCAGGGCTTCAATCAGGCGGTTGTTGTCGCGCTGGTGCAGGCCAATCGAGGGCTCATCGAGAACGTAAAGGACGCCGCGAAGCCGGGAACCGATCTGCGTGGCCAGGCGTATGCGCTGGCCTTCACCGCCCGAGAGAGTCGCGGCGCTGCGGTTGAGCGAGAGGTAGTTGAGGCCGACTGCACAGAGGAATTCCAGCCGCTCGATAACCTCGCGGCGGATGCGATCGGCAATCAGAGCCTCGCGCGCGTTGAAGTTGAGCTCATAGGCGGCTGAAAGCGCTCGATTAAGCGGAAGGGCGGTGAAGTCGGCGATAGAGATGCCGTTGATCTTCACTGCCAGCGACTCCGGGCGCAGGCGCTTGCCGCGGC
The DNA here is from genome assembly GCA_035262585.1 of Occallatibacter sp. Taxonomy (GTDB): domain Bacteria; phylum Acidobacteriota; class Terriglobia; order Terriglobales; family Acidobacteriaceae; genus Telmatobacter. Next base: position 33,429 of record DATFSO010000091.1, read on the forward strand.
AGGCGGGGCACGGCGTCGCGGACATGAACGTCATCATGTACTCGCGGTAGCCATCGCTTCGGGCCTCGTCAACGGTGTCACGCAGGTAGTTCAGAATGCCGTGAAAGCCAGTGCGTGGTCCTTCGCCCTTGGGAGGTCCATAGACCAGGATGTGTTGCTGCCGGGGCGGAAGATCCTCAAATGGTTTCTTGAGGTCAATACTGTAACGCTCTGCAGCTAAATGGATTAGTCGGATCAGATATTGTGAGGCAGATCCCGGACCGAGACCGCCATCGAGGAGCGGCTTGGACCAGTCAGTGATCACCTTGGCGGGGTCCAGATCATAGAGCGAGCCCAGGCCATGGCATTCCGGGCAGGCACCGAAGGTGGAGTTGAAACTGAAGCTGCGCGGTTCGAGCTTGGGAACGTCGAGGCCGCAGTCAGGACACGCCATCGAGGAGGAGAATATCTGCTCTTCGCCATTGGCGAGGGCAACCAGAACAAGGCCGTTGGCGAGTTGAAGTGCTTTCGAGACTGCTGCCTCTAAACGCTTCTGGACAGAAGGTTTGCCTGCCGTGATGCGTTGAGGTTCGTTGTTTCCAGCTCTTGTCGCTGAAGACTGAGGCAAGGAGGGGGTATCCGTGGATTCTTGAGCTGATTTGAGCAGGACGCGGTCGATGATGGCTTCGATGGTGTGGTTCTTGCGTTTGTCTAGCAGGGGCGGCTCGGAGAGGTCGACGATCTCGCCGTCGACGCGAGCCCGAAAACCTTGCTGATCAATCTGATCAAGAAGATCTTTAAACTCGCCCTTGCGGCCTCGAACTACCGGGGCCATCACGGTTACGCGCTCACCGGCGCCAAGCTGCATGATGCGCTGGACGATCTGGTCGGCCGTCTGGCGGGTGATCGGACGACTGCAGTTGGGGCAGTGCGGCGTCCCGACAGAGGCGTAGAGCAGGCGGAGGTAGTCGTAGATCTCGGTGATGGTGCCTACGGTGGAACGGGGGCTGCGACTCGTGGTCTTCTGCTCGATGGAGATCGCGGGGCTGAGACCTTCGATAGAATCGACATCAGGGCGTTCGATCTGGTCGAGGAACTGGCGAGCATACGCTGACAGGGTTTCAACATAGCGGCGCTGTCCCTCGGCGTATATGGTGTCGAATGCGAGCGAGCTCTTTCCTGAACCGGAAAGTCCTGTCACCACCGTGAGGGTGTTGCGCGGGATGCGGACGTTGATGTCACGCAGGTTATGCTGGCGCGCGCCTCGCACCGAGATGTGGGTAATGGGCATGGTCAAGCAAAGGGCGACGGCGGGCGTCTTAAATCGCGCTGGAACTCATCTAAGCGATTACTGACGTACTGGGGGTATTTTATTTGCCAATAGAAACAGGGGTCAACGAATCGAGAATTCTGCGACAATCCATTAGACAAGCCGCGGTGGAACGAGAGAAGCCGGGCGAATAGAGAAATGTGAGGAAGTTTCCCCAGTCGCTTTCGTTTGGGGGTCTAAGAATATGGCTGATGTATTCAATTTAATAATGTTGATTTGCGCGGCAGCGGGTTCGATGGCATTTGGTGTTCTTACCGCATATGGCATTTTCCGAGTCGGATTTGCACTCATGCGCCCGCGGCGTATTCCCGCTCCTGTTAAGGTCCAGACACAGTTGGCGTCAGATTAGGCTGACGCCCCGTCCGCCCAACGGGACTCAATCTATGAAGGAAGCTGTCTTTGACCCTCGTTGAAGCGCGGGGCTAACCAGCATTGCGCCTGCGGCGCGCGCCTGGCAAATCAGAATGGGATGGGCAGCGCCTGACGAATCGAATTCTCGAAGATCGAGGCCCAAAACTCCCCTCACGGGCTAAAGTCCTCAACCGTTTTGCAGCTTTGCGGCACGGCTAAAGCCGTGCCCTTTCAAGACCGGATCATCCCCATACTGGAGCGCGAGGCTAACCTGCATTGCGCCTTCGGCGCGAGCCGGCGGTCAAGACGGCACCAGGCAGTGTTTCACGATCCGTCGGAGGCCAAAGTCCTGAACCATTTTTCAGCTTTTGAGGCACGACTGAAGTCGCGCCTGTTGCAAAACTACGTCCGGACGCCGCACAGCGGAAAGCAACTGAAGGTTCCTCCGCTCGGCCGGGAATGACAGTACATTACCTACTGCTGAGGCGGATTGCTCTGCTGCTGTTGTTGTTGCTGCTGTTGCTGCTGTTGGCGCTGCTGCATCTCTTCCATCACCTGCTGTGGAGTGCGGATCGGGCCGTTGGGGCCGAACCCGGGACGGAAGTTTTGAGTCTGCGGCGGCTGAACCGGCGACGGTGGCGGCTGCACTGGCTGATCTTCCGGCTCGTCCGAAGCATCCTCCTCAGCCTGCTGTTGGGACCGCGCTCCGTTGAACCGGATTCCGCTATTAGTCGAATTGGAGCTCAGAGGCCGGCTCGGACTGAGTACAATCTCGCGGGGCGTGCCTTGGCCGAGGTCACCGGTAAGCAAGAAGTTATATCCGGAGCCGTTTAAGAGCTGGGCCAGAACGTCGCCAGCCTTCCCTGGGCCATACTCGCCGAAGACGCGCCGATCAGAAACTGCGCCCTGGACCTTCGTTCCTGTCTCCGTGGAGACTTCTCTCAGAATCTGCTGCAGACTCGAGTTGGAAGCATTGATGTGCAGGCCGGTGCTGTCCCACACCACAGAAGCCGGAGAGGGCGGGTCGTCAGCTGGCCAGTCAGGCGGCGGTGGAGGAGGCGGCGGAGCCTGAACAACCGGGGGCGGCTCCTCCTTCTTCTTGGAGTGCCGATGCGAATGACCTTTCACGGCTTTGGTCGGCTGCGGTGTCGTTGCGGCAGAGGGCTCGGAGGGTTTGACTGGAGATTGCGCGGAAATCGCGCTGCCAATCAGTCCGGCGCCAACAAGAGCGCCGAGGAGTAGTCCATGCGGCCAGGAGAAAACGGAGAAGACTCGTGTTGGCAGGGTAGAACGCATGCGAATGGGATTCCGCTCCGGTGTTGCCTGAGCCAGCCTACTGCCCCATTGCATTAGACTATCAGTGGCCGTCGAACGCTCACAGAGTTTTTACAAAGGGATACAAAGAGAGAGGATACGCAAAAGCGATGCGCCTCGGTTGGAAGGCAGGTATTGCCGCATTTTTGATTACGGCGCCAACGGTTGGATTTGCCGCAACTTGTACGAGCCAGGCGCAAATGAGCCCGGATCAGCGGGCAGCGCTGGCTTCGTTGGGAGAGCAGCTTTCGGACGCTGTGCTGCGTCAGGATTTCAGCGCGTTGCAGACAGTCCTGTTGCCTGCGATGGCAGGGCAATGGGAAGGGATTCGGGGGGCGGTGGAGCAGGCTGCACCGCTTGTAAAGGGCGGCAAGGTCCAGTTGCGGAATGTCTACCTGCTGGACGCCGGCACTCTCACGGCTCCGGCAGACACCCAGTTCTTTTGTTCCGCTCCGAATGGCTCGCTGACGGTAACCATCAGCATGCGTTCGTTGCCGCCGGGCAAATATGCGTTGATACTGTCGGATGCAGCAGGAGCCGCGTTGGCAGGACAAATGGGATTTGTTCTGGCGTGGGACACCGCCGGATCGACGCCGGGCTGGAAGCTGGGCGGATTTTCGGCTCGACCAGGCGCCTTAAATGGACATGATGTTGTCTGGTACTGGACACGAGCTCGCGAACTGGCGCAAACCAACCTCCCGTGGAGCGCATGGTACGCCTACGACGTGGCGCGGTACCTTGCGCTTCCTTTCGATTTCATTTCCTCGCCAAATCTGGACAAATTGCAGCAGGAGCAGTCGCAGATTAAGGGTGGCCCTACCGAGGAGACATTTCCCGATACCCTGAAGAGCGGAGACCGCACTTGGAGAATTGTTTCAGTGCGGCTGGATCCTGCGCTGCACGAAGCCGATCTCGGCGTGACCTATGAGTCTGTGGGGTCGGCGGACCCGGCGGTCGTTCGCACGGAGGCGACGGCGGTGATGAGCGCGATGCTGAAAGCGCACCCGGGCTTGCGCGAGAATTTCCACGGTATGTGGGCCTACGCCTCGACAAACGGGAAAGTGACGCCGGTGATGGAATTGCCGATGGGGCAAATACCGTAAAGGCAGTTTGCAGTTCAGAGTTCGTAGTTCATAAACCACGAGCAAGCTGAGGACTGCGAGCTAAACTTCGAACTGCGAACTAAGAACTGAGAACCGATAATGGCTGAATTGATCGATTTGCGGTCGGACACGGTGACGCGGCCCACGCCGGAGATGCGCGCGGCGATGGCGGCGGCGGAAGTGGGCGATGACGTGTACGGGGAAGATCCTACGGTCAACCTGTTGGAGAAGAGGGCGGCCGCGATCTTCGGGCGCGAGGGTGCGCTGTTTGTTCCGACCGGCACGATGGGCAATCAGATCGCGATCCGGCTTCTGACTCAACCGGGACAGGAAGTGATCTGCGAATCCCGCTCCCATATCCTCGATTGGGAGATGGCGACGACGGCAGTGTTTTCAGGATGCCTTGTGCGCGCCGTGCCGACCGAACGCGGAACGCTTACGTGGGCAGAGATCGAGCCGGCGATTTACAAGCGTGGATCGTTTCGCGCGGCCACAGGTCTCATCGAGATCGAGAACACCGCGAACCTCACGGGAGGGCGGGTTACCACCCTTGAGGTTTTGGAGGAGATTTGGAATCAAGCGAGGGAGCGCAAGCTCCCGGTGCACCTGGATGGTGCGCGGATCTTCAATGCATCAACAGCATTGGGCGTCGACGTGAAGACTCTGACGCGAGGATTCGAGACCGTGATGTTCTGCCTCTCCAAGGGGCTTTGTGCGCCGGTGGGTTCGATGCTGGTGGGCTCGGCGGAGCTAATGGAGCAGGCGCGGATCTATCGCAAGGCGCTCGGTGGCGGCATGCGGCAGGTGGGTGTGCTTGCCGCGGCGGGATTGATCGCGCTCGAACAGATGCCGGCACGTTTGCACGAAGATCACGCGAATGCGCGGTTGCTGGCCGAAGCGTTGTCGCACATCGAGTGCGTCGATATCGATCTCGAAGCGGTGGAGACCAACATCGTGATTTTCAAACTCACCGGCGGCGTTACGGCTGCCGAACTCGTGGCCAGGTTGAAGACGCGCGGCATCCTTGCGAGTACGGTCGGACCGAATGCGATCCGGCTGGTGACGCATCATGATGTTGACCGCAACGCGTGCTTGAAGGCGGCAGAGGCGCTCACGGAAGAACTCGAGGTACCGGCGGCAGCTCGATAGGCGGACAACCTAGAAAGCTGTCTATAAACTCGATGCTTTGAAAGAGCACCGGTTTATCACAGAGCCAGTTTAGGCGCTGAGCGAGGTTTTCCTCCGATCGCATGAAAACATCCCTCAGCGGCCAAAGCCTTTCCTGCTTTACAGGCTTCTGTGGCGCGGATAAATCGTTCCCTTTCAAATCCGCCGGATTCCGTAGCGCCTTAGGTAAACGGCGGCGGTCCTAACTGATTTCGATCACGTCGGAAGCGGAGGCTGCGGCCGCGTCGGCGCGCTCCATCAGCTTCTGGGCTACGCTGAAGAACTCGGTAGCCTGCGGACTCTTCGGTCCTGCGAGCGCCACGGGCACGCCGCGGTCTCCTCCTTCGCGAATGGCGGGGATGAGCTCGATGGAGCCTAGAAACGGCACATTGAACTGCGCGGCAGTGCGCTCGGCGCCGCCCTTCGAGAAGATGTCGATTACCTCATGGCAATGCGGGCAGGTGAAGTGGCTCATGTTCTCGACGATCCCGAGGACATCAACATTGACCTGCGCGAACATTTCGAGGGCTTTGCGCGCATCCTGAAGGCTGACGTCGCTTGGTGTGGAGACCACGACGGCTCCGGTAAGCGGAACGGTCTGCACAAGCGAGATGACGACGTCTCCTGTGCCGGGAGGCAGATCGACGATGAGGTAATCGAGTTCGCCCCAGTTCACCTGCTGCAGAAACTGGCGGATGATCTGGTGGAGCATGGGTCCGCGCATGACCATGGGCTTGTCGCCCGGCGAGATGTAGCCGATGGAGATGGTCTTGATGCCGTGTGTGTCGTTGGGCTGAATCTGGTTATCCTGGCCGACACGCGGCGACTGCGATGAACCCATCATGAGCGGGACGTTGGGTCCGTAGACGTCGGCGTCGATGAGGCCGACGCGCTGGCCGAGCTTGGAGAGCGCGATCGCCAGGTTGACGGCGATGGTGGTTTTCCCGACGCCGCCCTTTCCGGAGCCAACGGCAATGATCTTTGAGACGCCCGGAAGTGCTACGGGCTGCGGCATGGCGTGTGAATGAGCCATATGAGCAATTACTCCTTGAGCCGGTTCATTATTTGACTAGGCTCTTGTGAGGCCTGCGTTGCGCCGCTCCTGCTTGCGACGGGCCGATTCCGATTCGCGATGTTCGCGGCGAAGGAGTGCATCGTGGTGACGACGGACCTCATCGGCCGTCTCCGGTTGCACCTGCGGCACCTTCTGCCGGCGACCGTGTTCGTCAATGGCGACGAAGACAAGATAGGCGCTGGCGACATGGAGGTGCGTTCCGGTCTGCGGATCCTCGACCCAGACCTTCACGCCGACTTCCAGCGACGTGTTGAATGCACGATTGACGCTTGACTTGAGAATGAGCAGGTCGCCGACGTGCACGGGCTGAATGAAGTCGATGTGGTCCATGGCTGCAGTGACTACGTGAGTGCGTGAATGACGATACGCGGCGATAGCGCCGGTCAGGTCAATAAAATGCATCAGGCGGCCGCCCAGCAGGTTTCCAAGCGTGTTGGCATCGTTGGGCAGAATGACCTCAGTCATTTCAGATTGCGTGCTGGCCACAGTGCGCACCAGCGGATTGGTTTCAGTTGCGCTCATCCTTGAACTTGCTCCATCTTTCGAATCGCAGAAACTGCTGAGAACGTTCACTTCCGGCTACAATGAATGAAACGAGTGAACATCGTGCCGAAGCACTGTTCCAGTTTCGGCAATCCACGTCATTTAAGCAAATCGCCTTGGTGCAGAGATCCCCAGATATGAGTTCAACAGACAAAATCGCAGGACTGAAAGAGATTCTCGCGCTTGATCCAAAAAACAGCTTTGCCCGTTACGGCATTGCGATGGAACTGGCGAATCGCGGGGAAGTGGAAGCGGCACTCAAGGAATTCGATCTCCTGCTGGAACAGAATTCGGACTATACGGCGGCATACTTCATGGCCGCGCAGACTCTTGCCAAGTCACAGCGAAATGCGGAAGCAGTTGAGAAACTGAAAGCCGGCGTGGCCTGCGCAGCGAGGACCGGCAACCGCCATGCTCTCAGCGAGATGCAGGCGATGCTTGATGAATTAGATCGATAAACAAGTCCGGTTGACTTGACGGCTCGAGCCCAAAGACGAGCACAAGCCGTCCATTCGCAGTTACCAAGCCGTGAGTTTTGATGCACCGTTGGCAATTTACCGGCGTCTATACTACTGATATGCCGAAGTATTCGATTGTCGTACCTTTTCACAATGAAGAGGACAACGTTACGGTTTTGTATGCCCGTCTGAAGCAGGTGATGGAGCAGGTGGGCGACAGCTTTGAGCTGGTGCTGGTAGACGACGGTTCCAGCGATCGCACTTACAAGCTGTTGGAAGAGATTGCCGCAGTAGACAGCCGCGTGCTGGTGGTGAAGTTGCGCCGCAACTTCGGGCAGACTTCGGCCCTGGCCGCAGGTTTCGATAACGCTTCGGGAGAGTTCATCCTGGCGATGGACGGCGACCTGCAGCACGACCCGAATGAGATCCCGAACTTCATAGAGAAGCTCGAAGAGGGCTACGACGTTGTGTCGGGTTGGCGCAAGGAGCGTATCGACAACTTTGTGATGCGCCGGTTTCCTTCGCGCTGTGCGAACTGGCTGATGGCGAAGCTCTCAGGTGTGGACATTCACGATTTCGGAACGACATTCAAAGCGTACCGGCATGAAGTGATCCAGAATATTCCCCTGTATGGAGAGATGCACCGGTTCATTCCAGCGCTGGCGAGCTGGTATGGCGCCTCGATTTGCGAGATTCCGATCAAGAATGTGAACCGTGAGCGCGGCAAGAGCCACTACGGTATCGGCCGTACCTTCCGCGTGTTCTTCGACCTGCTGACGATCCGGTTCCTGCTGAAGTACATGAGCAGGCCGCTACATTTCTTCGGTGGCTTCGGCGCCTTGGGAATCATCGTCGGTAGCTTCATGTCGATGCTTCTGTTGACCATGAAGATTGTGAATCCGCACATCAACATCATGGATCAGCATGGACCGATGTTCGTGATTGCGGCGGTGATGATTGTCGCGGGCATCCAGATGCTGGCGATCGGGCTGCTTGGCGAGTTGCAGGTGCGTCACTACTACACCAGTCAACAGCGCACGCCCTATGCGATCGACCGCATTGTGCGGCTGCGCGCTCCGGAGGAGCCGAGTATTCTGTCGGACCGGAATGGAGACAGATACTAAGCATGGATTAGGGAACAGCGATTAGGGATTAGAATATGAGGCCCCGCTCGGCGTGATGCTGAGCGGGGCCTTCATTTTTGTGTTACTGGAGAGGTTTTACAGCGGGTTTTGCGCGGTCCCTCGTCCCTATGTCCCTTAGTCCCTAGTTCCCAGTCCCTTGCATCACCCCGGTCTCAGGGTGCATGCTTCGCATGTATGAACGCTATACAGATTCAGACAACCGGCGGGCCGGAGGTGCTACGCCTCACCGAACTGCCGATCCCTGTGCCGGAGCCGGGACAGGTGCTAATTCGCGTCGAAGCAGTCGGCGTGAACTTCATCGAGATCTATTTTCGCAAGGGCACATACAAGGCTACGTTGCCTCTCATTCCAGGCAGCGAAGCCGCGGGCACAATCGAAGAGCTTGGCTCGGGCGTTACCGGGTTCAAACCCGGAGATTCTGTCGCGTCCGTCGGGGTGCTGGGCAGCTACGCGGAATATGCTCTCGTTCCGGCATCACAGCTGGTGAAGGTTCCCGATGAGTTGACGCCGGAGCAGGCCGCCGCGGCGATGCTGCAGGGAATGACTGCGCATTATCTTGCGAAGTCGACGTATCCGCTGAAGGCCGGCGACACAGCGCTGGTACACGCGGGCGCGGGCGGCGTGGGCTTGCTGTTGACGCAGATCGCATCGCGGGTCGGCGCACGGGTGATCACAACGGTGTCGACGAAGGAGAAAGCGGAGCTGTCGTGCGAAGCCGGGGCTTCCGACGTGATTCTGTACACAGAGCAGGATTTTGTTGCGGAGGTGAAGCGGCTCACCGGCGGCAAAGGCGTCGACGTGGTGTACGATTCCGTGGGCAAGACCACATTTGAGGGTAGCCTGAACTGCCTTCGGCCGCGCGGGATGATGACGCTGTTCGGCGGGTCAAGCGGCCCTGTGGCGCCATTCGATCTGATTCAGTTAAGCAGCAAGGGATCTCTGTTTGTGACGCGACCGACGCTGTGGCACTACGTGGCCACGCGACAGGAACTCGAGTGGCGCGCCGGCGAGGTAATGGGCCGGGTTGCGAGCGGCGAGTTGAAGCTGCGCATGGAACACATGTACGCGCTGGCCGATGCGGGACAGGCGCAGACGGACATGGAGAACCGGAAGACAACGGGAAAGATTCTTCTGGAACCGTAAGACGGAGATCAGGGGTCAGGGATCAGGAGTTGCGGTTGGAGAAGATCAGGGTCGCGCCTAGTGATCGCGTGTTTGTGTTGACGGGGGCGGGGATCAGCGCGGAGAGCGGTCTGCCGACGTTTCGTGCTTCCGACGGGTTGTGGGCCGGGCATCGCGTCGAGGACGTCTGCACGCCGGAGGCGCTTGAAGCGAATCCCGCACTGGTGTGGCAGTTCTACTCGGAACGGCGTGAGCACGGAGCGAAGGCGAAGCCGAATCCCGCGCACATTGCGCTGGGCGAGCTTGAAGGACGGCTGGGCGACCGCTTCTTTCTTTGCACGCAGAATGTGGATGACCTGCACGAGCGTGCGGGCTCGAAGCGCTTGGTGCACATGCACGGCGAACTGGCGAAGTCGCGGTGCGGGCATGAGTGCGGGCGGCCACCGGTGGAGGATCACAGGATCTACAGGAGCCTTGATGAAGTGGGCCGATGCGCGTGCGGAGCGCGGTTGAGGCCGCATATCGTGTTCTTTGGCGAGATTCCGCTGGAGATGGATCGCATTCAGCAGGAGATCGGGCGAGCCACGATGATGGTCGTGGTGGGGACCTCGGGATCGGTGTATCCGGCGGCGAACTTCGTGCACTGGGCTCGGATGAATGGTGCTCGGACCGTGTACATCGGGCCCGAACCACCGTTGAACGCACATGCGTTCACGAATGTGGTGGAAGGCAAGGCCGGGGAAGTGATGCCGGGGTTGTTTGAGCTGGAGTAAGGGATCCCTGAACTCAACGGATTAACAAAGCCATCTTTCGAGCGGGCGCAGCAGGTCGTTAATTCGTTTTGACGAATTCCTTCCGCCGCATGCGGAGCGCTGACCAGTCTTCATCGATTGCTACGGCGCGCACGGTCTCCCATCCCAACTTGTTCAAGGCATCCCAGCCGTTGTCGCGGTTGAAGTCGCATTTGTATTTCTTTGACGTGCCCTTGGGATAAGCGAACCACACGATGGCATCCCCGATTGCACGCTTGTCGATCTGGGGCGCGAGGGCGTCGACCTCGGCTTTCTTTGTGACGAAGGCGAGAAAATAGTCGAGCTGCTTCACCAGCTTGAGGGTGCGCTGGACGTTTCTGCCTTTGAGTCCGGCGAGTTCGCCTTCAAAGCTGGAAGGTGCGTTGAGGACCGCGAGCTCCTGCTGATCTTTGAGGTTGAGCTTGTCGAAAGTGGTGGGCATGGGGAACATCATAGCCGGTTGATCGAGGCTGGTGTTTCGATGTTTCTCACCCTTCCAGCAGAAAGCGCCGGAAGGGTGGGGCACCCTGCGTCGTTCTTTGTGCGAAGCGCAACAGCAGATCCTTCACTCCGCTACCCCATGGACACCTAGTGTCCATGGGGCCCCAATGCGCCTCGTTCAGGATGACACGGCAAAAAAAACGACTTCAGAAGTGGAAGCGGTAGCGGAGCTGGGCTGAAATCATGCGTGGGTCGTTGTAATGGAATCCGCCGATGGTGATCGAGTTGTCCTGCAGCACGCGGTGGTTGGTGACGTTGACAACGGTAGCGGAGAGATTCCAGCTTTCCCCGAATCCGTGGCCTGCCGAGACATCGAATGTCGTGTGAACGGGAAGATAATCGCCTTGATAAGGACCGATCCCGGAGCCGCCAAGCCCATTGTGAAAGCCGGAGCCGTAATACACATTTGTCGAAAACCAGGTGTGGAAGGGTAGGTTCGCGTTGAATCCTGTATTGAGTGTGTTGCGCTGGTCGTGATCCACCGGGGAATAGGAAAAGTCCGGCGGATTGCATACCGGATCTCCGGGAAGGCCGCAGGTGAACCCGCCAATGATCGGCCCGCGTTGCTCGGCAATCTGGTTGGAGTAAGCGAGATGAAACTGACCGAAGTGAGCCAGTTGCGGGGAGCGCATCGTCAGCTCCCATGCGCGCATGAGCGCACCGTCGACAGCGATGGCAAAGTAGATGTTCGACTCGCCGACATTTGCGTGATCGAGGAAGTTTTGGACGCGATTTCTGAAATTCGTGATATCGACCGACCATCCACGCCAGGGGATCGAAACGCCGAACTGATGCTCTTCATCGCGCTCAGAAGGCAACGGAACGAACGTGTTCTGCCCGCTCTGGCTGTTCGCGTAGTTGAGCAGCGAGGCAGAGACGGTTAGCACGGGGGCGGGCTGAAAGTAGCGACCGTAATAGCCGCGGAAGACCCAGTGCAGATGCGGGATCTCGAACGTGCCGCCGATGCGAGGATAGGCAGCAAATTCGCGGAGTCCGGCGCGATAGCTGGAGATGCGCATGCCGCCATAGAGCGAAAGGTAGCGGCCGATCCTGAGCTGATCGGAGAAATGGACCTCAACGATACCCGCGTTTTGCGTAGCGATGGTGAGCGGGACACTGGAACCGGAAAAGATCTGGTCGTTGATGTTGAGGCCAAGGAGATCGCTTTCGTGCTGGAAGAAAGAGTAGAGTCCCGTGGAGAAATTGTTGGGACCGATTCCGGCATTTAGGTTGGCTTGCATGCCCGCGTAGTTCGAGGTCTGGTGCCACGTCGTTGCGACGGGGAGATCAGTGGCGGGTGAGTCGTAGTTGGCCTGGTTGAAGTGATAGAAGGGCGCAACTTCGAAGGTGGCTTTGGGCGATAGGGTGCGGACCCAGTTGAAGATAACGAAGGAATCGCGCTCTCGCTGTGTATCTCTGAGGCCGATGGAGTTGTAGTAATTGGACTGCTGCTCCCAGTCGTTCGCATTGGGATCGTAAGGGATCTGGAAGAAGTCGTTGCGATACTGCGCGTCGAGGCGGAGTTGATCGCGCGAGGTCTGGTTGCGCAGCAGCGATCCAAAGGCGCTCTGCGAGTTTGTGGCGTCGTGGTAGATGCCAGGGACGGGCGTCTCAAGGCCGTAATTTGAGCGCGACCCGGTTACGCTCGCATACCAGGCTGTCCGGGATGTGTGGTCTCCAAGCGAGAGCTGCGCTTCTCCGGAGTACAAGTTGCCAGCGGAGATCAGAAGTTCAGCTTCGCGGTTGCGTTCGAATCCATTGCGGGGAAGGACATTGAATACGCCGTACGTGCGATCCCCGACGTCGGCCTGATAGCTGCCGCGTTGTGTCTCGACCTCGTCGATGTCTTTGGGGTCTATCTGCGGTCCGACGTTCGACGCGATTTTCGTGTTCGGGATGGAGATGCCGTCGATCAGCCAACTGGTCTGATGGCCTCCCCGGATGTGCAGCATGTCGTGGCTCATATAAGAGCCCGGCACGTAGTTCGTGATCATCTCCATGCCCAGGGTTCGGGTTGCGCCGGGTGTTTCATCGATATCCGCACGCGTGATGAGCGTGGTTGGCGTAACGGATTGCGATGCAGCGGCAGCACCGTCGGAGCCATCGACGACCACGCTCTCGCTTGAGGCCGCGACCGAAAGCGGAATGTGCAGAACGGGATTTGTGGCCGAAGATACGCTGAGCGGCTGGGTGAACTCGCCAAATCCGGCGGCCGAGACTTCAAGCCGGTAGAAACCGATGGGAACCTGGGCGAGTTGAAACTCGCCGTTCGAACCCGAGACAGTGCGCAGGATGAATTCTGAACCAGTAGCCTTGAGGGCAATCTGGGCGTTGGGTATCGGACGATGTTGCGGATCGTGCACCACGCCGTGAACGGTGGCAAAGACGGTTGCGCGGGCGAGGCTCGGGGCAAGGATCGGCCCAGCGATCACAAGAAGGGCAGCAAGAATCGTTGATCGACGCATAGGGAAGCGGCCTCCGAAGTGAAAGCGAATGTGCACCTGTCGAAGCACGTGCGGGTTCCGGGGAACGAACGAGGTTCGCTAACGGCAAAACCAGAGTACGCATGTTCCCATTGAATCCCTTCAAGGTCGCCGCTCCCTGACGGTCGGGTCGATCTTGCGTTCTGGCTTCGGGATGCAACAGCTCCGGTTTTGCTAGGCGTCTTGGGAGGAGGGAGGACCGCGAAGAGAAGGAGTGCTGAGGTAGATATTGTCTGCGCTTGCCTGGAAGGTCGAGCCTGGCCGCGGCTCTTCAAGAGCACTTATTGAAAAAACTGAGGTACGGGCCAGAGCTGCAGTCGAGGTTGGACTCGCGTTGCCATACTGCGGGAAGAGGGGACAACGCGCCGGGGATGTGAATGCGGGCGTCCGGGCCGTGGCTCGAACGTAGGAGCTCGCCTCTGAAGACATTGCGCAGTGATGCGTGCCGTGCCGGCGGCAGCAGGCCGGCAGAGATTCGTCGTCGTTCGGCAGGAGCGCGAACGACAGCGGCCCGAGTCCGAAGATCAGTGCAAGCAGTATGGAGATCGAACGCCGCATCTGGAAATCATGGTACATGAAGCCGATTTCAGCGATTCGGGAACTTCCGGGCATTCAGGTATCATCGATGCATCCCGATACCCGGTTAAAGGATCTGATGCCGTCTCAAGTGAAAAGCTCTGTCTCGAATGAAGGCGTTTCTGTGGTTGGCTCAAACGGCCGGCCGCCGTTGCGCATCGCCTTGTTCGGATTTGGAACTGTGGGCAGCTCTGTGACGCGCATCCTGCTGGAGTCGACCCCTGAGGAACTTCAACTGACGCATATCTTTAACCGTAACGTCGCGCGCAAAAAAGCCAACTGGGTTCCGGGGAGTGTTGCCTGGAGTGAAGACTGGGAGGCGGTGCTCGCGACGGACGTGGACGTGATCGTCGAGCTGGTTGGCGGACTCGATCCTGCGGGCACATGGGTGCGCCGGGCGCTTGAGGCGGGCAAAAGCGTCGTTACCGCCAACAAGAAATTGATTGCATATCACGGTGTCGAGCTCGAACGGCTCGCCGCGGCGAAGGGCGGGCATCTGAAGTACGGCGCGGCGGTAGCCGGTGGGATCCCGGTGATTCCTGGCCTTGAGCAGGGGTTGGCCGGCGATCGCATTACGCGGATGGAAGGGATTCTCAACGGTACCTGCAACTTCATCCTTAGCAAGATGGAGGCTGGCGCAGAGTATGCGACCGTTCTCGCCGAGGCGCAAGCGAAGGGGTATGCCGAGGCGGATCCGAGCGAAGATGTCGGTGGATTCGACGCGCGCTCGAAGCTCGCGATCCTGATGCGGCTCGCGTTGCGGGTGGTTGTTGATCCGGAGGAGATTCAGCCGCAGCCGATAAGCAGCGTTTCGGCGGTGGATTTCAGCTATGCGAAGGACCTGAACTGCACGATTCGACAGGTTGCGCGCGCGGAAGACAGGAACGGCGCGGTTGCGGCGACTGTCGGTCCGATGCTGGTGGACAAGAACTCGCCCCTGGCGTGGTCACGCGGCACGGAGAATATGGTGGTTCTGACGGGGCAGTACGGCGGTGACGTGGTGTTCTCGGGCCATGGGGCCGGCGGCCATCCGACTGCGGTTGCGGTTGTAAGCGACTTGCTCGCGCTCGCTCATGGATCACGCCGGGTCGCGATCCCATCAGTGCCGGCGCGGATTGATGCAGAGTTCGAAGTGCCGCACTATATCCGTTTCCTGGTGGTGGACCGGCCGGGTATTGTTGCAGAGATCACAGGGGCGTTGGCCAGGGAGCGGATTAATATTCGGGCGATTGTGCAAAAGCCCGGATACCCGGCAGAGGCGTTACCGTTTGTGGTGACTGTGGAGCCGTGCAAGTCGTCCGCACTCAAGAGGGCCCTGACCGAGATCAATAGGATGGATTGCCTGCTCGACGAGCCGCTGAACCTGCAGATGCTGGAGTAGCAGTTCACCGTTCTTAGTTCGAAGTTCACAGTTTTCCTACATAAGCGAACAAAATAGACGAATCAGAGACAAACCTGGTGGAGGTTATGGTGATTGACACGATGTATCGATGTGAGATTTGCGGCGAAGAGAGCGACAGGCCTGTCCGATGGATCGCAATCCATTGCAATGACAAGCAGCTTACGGTTTTCAAGTGGACCAAGGAAGCTGCGGATGCGCCGCATGCGCGGCACTACTGCGGCGAGGCTCACGCGCAGGTGTATATCAGCCGCTGGTTTGAATCGTTCTGCGGCTAATCTCTTCCTTAATTCGCCATTCTCGTGCTGGCTGGGCAGGTCGATTCGCGAACAACAAGCTCCGGCGCCGTCACAATCTCGGATGGGTAGGGTGCTTCCCGATGTGCGATGCGCTCGAGCAAAACCTGCGCACCGCGTTGTCCCATCTCCGCCAGCGGCTGGCGCACCGTGGTAAGCGACGGCGTGGAATATGCCGCGGACTGGATGTCGTCGAACCCGACGACGGACACGTCCTGGGGAACGCAGAGGCCCGAGTCCCTTAAAGCACGAATGGCGCCGATGGCGGAGATGTCGTTAAAGCAGAAGATCGCTGTGAAGTCACGCGTTCTTTCAAGCAGTGCCTGCATGGGCTTATAGCCGATCTCCGGAGCCATCGGATGCTGACCCGTTTTGGTTGACCATGCGGTCGCATCGATGCGGATAACGAGTGAGGGATCGATGCGGAGGCCGATCTCCCCGGCGACCTGCTGAATGCTCCGCCAGCGGTAATCGGAGTCGGGGATTGCGCGCGGCCCGCGCATGAAGGCGATTCGCCGGTGGCCGAGCTCGTAAAGATGGATCAGCGCTGTTTCCACGGCCTTGTGATGGTCGAGGATGATATTCGTGACATTCTCAACCGGGCTGTGCGCGGAGATAGCTACCACGGGAACCGGCACGGCAATCTGGTCGGCCGGAGTATTCAGAAGCAGAAAACCATCGACCGCGCGCTCCACCAACATGCGCGGATACTGTTCGATATGCTCCTGCTTCCAGTCGTGGCACGCAGTGAAGTAGAAGTAGTGCGCCCGTGTAAGTTCCTGAACAACGCCGCTCATCACGCTGGTGAAATATCCCTCGCTCAAATCGGGCGCAAGCACGCCTACCGACATCGAACGGCTCTGCCGCAGCGAGCGTGCAAAATAGTTGGGCCTGTAATTGAGGCGCGTGGCAGCCTCAAGGACACGGTTGCGCGTCTCCTGTGGAATCGATTTTGCCGAAGGGGAATTGTTGAGAACCAGTGAAACCGTGGTCTGCGACAGCTCCAAGTGTTCAGCGAGAGTTCGTAAGTTTACGTGCCCGGATGGCTGCCCATCCTTACCTCGTGCCATGTTTGGATTTGTAGCACGTTTACATAGGAACAAGGAACAGCGATTTATCTCGGAATATATCGATTTTTCTTGCGCGATACCTCGGATAATCCCTAGTTTTGTCCAGTTCGGATGTGATTGGCGCCCGGCTGGAGCGGCCACTGCCTTCCTTTAAACCAGAATGAGCCCCACAGAGAGCCTGGGAGGACGATGGTTGCGGTCAATTCCGAGCCGTCCCGATGGTATTGGACCTCAATATCTCCTTGCGGATGAGAGAAGGTGGCCTTCAAAGATTTGAGTGGGCCGAGGTGAGGTTCAATCCGGACGCTGGCGAAGCTTGCACTGGCCGGTCGGATGCCGGCTACGAGGGTGAGCATGTCGTAGATGGGGTGCGCCGACCATGCATGGGAGTCCGAACGGGTGTCACCGGGAATCTCAGGCCAGGTGCTGAAATGCAGGGGCAATAGTTTCCGCCAGGGATCGAGCGATTGCAGGTACTTGTCGGCCATGTCAGCGTGATCGAGCGCTCGGGCGAGATAGAAGCGGAAGTAATAGGAGGCAGAGAGGATACCGCCAGGTGTAGTCCCCGGCTCAATTGCCAGCATTCTTTCGAGCACGTCCTGCTGGCGGTCTTTGGGAATCACATCGAAGAGAACGCCGAGGATGTTGGCCTGCTGGCTGAAGACCGTCTGATCGGGATTGTCGGCAAGAAGGCCGCGCGACGGGACCCAGCAGGGCGAAGTCAGGCCTGAGCGCACGTGATTAATGCGTGTTTCATAGCGCGCTGCAAGGGCGGAGTCGCCGAGGTGGCGTTCGAGGTCCGCGGCATCGATGAGTGCTCCCAGATACTGAAGCGTTGTCACACAGGACCGGCCCTTCGAGTCGTAAGTGGGAATCTGCCCCGAAGGGATCCAGTCGATGAAGCTCCACCACGGGAGCTCGCGAAGCAAGCCTTCCGGAGTTTCGTAGTTGGCAAACCAGGTGAGAACGGCGCGCGTTGCCGGCAGGGCTTCGCGGACGGGCTCGGGGTCAGGACGGTACATCCAGTAGTCGTGGAGCATTCCGACCCAGAGCAGGGAGAACGTTGGTATGTTCTGTGGCAGTGAACTCGGATAGCGGCTGCGGGTAATGCCTTCAGGAATGCGGGACTGATCGAAGGCGGCGATGGCCTGTTTGGCAAGGCGGTCGTCTCCGGCCACGGTATATGAGATCAGGGCCTGGATTCGCGTGTCGCCAATGTATTGAAGCTGCTCATAGTAGGGCGTGTCCATGTAGGTCTCGTGGGCGTCGAGGCGGGCAGTGCGCCAGCTGATCTCCCAGATCTCGTCGAGGTCGAGATCCCCGGACTGGAAGGTGGAGCGCTGCTGGAAGGGGTAGGCCGTAAACCAGGCCTTAAGGGATTCGAGGGTGAGCGGTTCGGAGCCGGTGGTGATGTCAAGGTCGAGGTAGCGCCAGGTGCGCCACCAGAGCGGCATGAAGACGCGATGCGGACCGCCATCGGGAAGGAAGCTGTCGGTGAGGCCGCGAGCGAGGCGGTTGGAGACGTCGTTACGGTCGCCTTTGAGACCTTTGTCATCGTAAAGGGCTTCGGAGTAGGTGAGGACGATACGGGAGCCTTTTCCCCCTGAGATCGTGAGTTCGGGGTAGGCGGTGGCGAGGGTCTTGCGATCGAAAAGGAAATGCACGTGGACGTGCTTCTCAGGATCCGGATATGGCTGAATCGTTATGGGAAATCCGGCGCCGGGGTTTTCTTTGATGAACTGTCCATTCGGGCCAATCGTTCGGGCCCAGTTGCCGGCTTCGGTCGGCGAGTACTCCATGGGCGGCAGAGTGTCTGGAATCAAGCCCCAGGGATTGTCGCCGGTGGTGTCGGCGGAGTGGGCTTCATTCACACCGGCAAAGATGCTGTCGCGCATGGGCGAAGCGGCAGGAACCCAGCTTGGGCCTGGCGTGTCGCTGTTCCAGTTCCAGTCGTACTTGGCGGCGTCGATCTCTTCGCCGGGGCCGGAAGCAAAATACGTTTTGAGCGTGACAGTGTCGCGACCGAGGGGGCGCAGGCCCGGATTCTCTTCGACGAGCCAGCCTTGAGGTGTACTGATACCGGCTGAACCTTCTGCCTCGCTCTCTAGCAGGAAGGCCGTGCGGTCACTCATTTGCGCCAGCGGAGCAAACAGGCCGAAGTTCCAGACTGTCGCGGTGATGAGATTGTGGCCGGCCTTGAGGTAAGGCGCGAGATCGAAGCGCTCGTAGTGCCAATGGGAAAGATCGCCGCGCGCAGGGCCATCGCCAACCCGGTTGCCATTGACGTAAAGAATGAACCGATTGTCAGCACTGACGCGAACGACATATGCGGCCGGGACCGAGCCCAGCCCGAGCGTTCGGCGGAAATGAAGGACGAGCGGTTCACGCAGGGGAGCCGTCGGGTGACTAATCCAGCTGGCTTTCCAATCGCGGTGCGGCGCATCTGCCTCGAGCGCGGTTTGTGAGACGGCGCAAAGGGAACTTGTGAACACGAAAGACAGAATAAAAGCGATTTCGCGCATAGGTTGGCCTGAAGTTTTCAGAGATCATCAGCTTACAGGAGCCGAAACGATGCCGAGCGACCGAACACGGAGACCGCATCTAAGAGATTGCGAAGGAAGGCGCCGCAAAGCGCCGGAGGTATTCGTTTTTTCGGAGCTCAGGAAGGTCGTCCCGGACGATAGCGCTTTATGCGCGTGTGATTTAGCAACGTTGTAACCTTCTATTCATCTTTGCCCGGTAGCCTACAAATTGGAAACATTTCACGTGCCCGAGATACGCATCCCTCATCCTCCAACCCCATCTGCCCCAGGAGTTTTCCCGCCGGAACGCCCGCTGACGCCGAAAAGCGAGGTTTCGGCTGTCCGCAAGTACCTGATGGCCCGCGGCAATTCGGCTTTCACCGATCGCGCCTTTCACGTGCTGATGGTGATGTGTGCGCTCAGCATTTTCGGTCTTGTGGCGCTGATCCTCACCGAGTTGATGCTTCGCTCGCAATTGTCGTGGAAGACATTCGGGCTTGCATTTTTCGCGAATGTTCCCAATGCGCTGGGCAGCTACTGGGATCCGGTTAACGGCCACTTCAGCGCGATCCCGTTTATCTACGGCACATTGGTCTCCTCCATCGGTGCGCTGCTGATTTCGGTTCCGCTGGCGATCGGACTTGCGATCTTCCTTACCGAAATGAGCCCGGGATTTCTGCGGGGGCCGCTGGCGTTTGTCACCGAACTGTTGGCCGCCATTCCCAGCATCATCTATGGTCTCTGGGCAATGTTTGTACTGGTCCCACTGCTGCGCGATTACGTAAATCCACTCCTGGTCAAGTACCTCGGATGGACTGGACTCTTCGCTGACGACAATCCCACGGGACTTGGTTATCTGGCGGCTTCGGTGATCCTGGCCATTATGATTCTGCCGATCATATCGTCGCTGACGCGCGAAGTGATGACAGCCGTACCCCACTCGCAGCGCGAAGCCGTGCTGGCACTTGGCGCAACACGCTG
Source organism: Occallatibacter sp. (assembly GCA_035262585.1). Classification (GTDB taxonomy): domain Bacteria; phylum Acidobacteriota; class Terriglobia; order Terriglobales; family Acidobacteriaceae; genus Telmatobacter. The sequence goes on from DATFSO010000091.1 coordinate 53,635, forward strand.
GGAGATGATCCGGATGGGTGTGCTGCGCAACGCGCGCATTGGCATCGTCGGCGCGGTGATTCTTGGACTCGGACGCGCCATCGGGGAGACTATGGCGGTGACCATGGTGATCGGCAATACGCCGGAAATTCACAAGTCGCTGCTGTCGAACGGCGCTTCGATGGCCTCCGTCATTGCTAATGAGTTCAGCGAGGCTGTCAGCGACCTCCACCGCAGCGCTTTGCTTCAGATTGGACTGGCGCTGTTCATCGTGACGATTATCGTGAATGCGCTGGCGCGGCTGCTGGTGTGGGCAGTGACGCGCGGCGCACCGGCGAGAGTGCAGTAAACCATCCCGCGGACCAGGACCCGTCCGCGGACCCCGGAGACAGGGATCAAGGGAACGAGGGACCGAGGGATTAGGGAAAGAGCTTGATGGCGACGAATGGATCCAACTTTCGATCAGCATGGCGCGCGATGACCGATCACGTGGTGACTGGGCTGGCAGTTCTGGCGACCGTGTTGGTGGTCGTTCCCCTGATAGCAATCTTCGTTTACCTTCTCATCAGGGGCGCCGGTTCGCTCAACCTCGACTTCTTTACGCAGATTCCCAAGGCAGCGGGAGAGCCGGGTGGCGGTATGGCCAACGCCATTGTTGGCTCCGCGGTGCTGCTCGGGATTGCCAGCGTCATCGGTGTTCCAATTGGCATTGGCGCCGGTATCTTTCTTGCAGAGTTTGGACGGGGCACAAGACTCGCGAATGCAATTCGCTTTACAGCGGATGTACTGAACGGAGTGCCGTCCATCGTCATGGGGCTGGCAGCTTACTCGCTGATCGTTGTTCCGCAGGGGCACTTCTCGGCATTCTCGGGCGGCGTCGCGTTGGGAATCATGATGATTCCGACGGTGGCGCGCACCACCGAAGAGATGTTGCTGATGGTTCCGAACCCGATTCGCGAGGCGGCTCTTGGACTCGGCCTGCCCAACTGGCGATCCGTTCTCTCCATTACGGTGAAAACTGCGTCGCCCGGGATCATTACCGGTTGCATGCTGGCGTTTGCGCGCGTGGCCGGAGAGACCGCGCCGCTGATCTTTACGGCGTTGGGTTACTCGTATATGAGCACGAGTCTGAATCAGCCGATTCAAGCCTTGCCGCTGCAGATCTGGTTGTTTGCTACTGGTCCATACGAAGATCAGCACCGCCTGGCCTGGGCGGGAGCGCTTGTGCTGATTGCACTGATTGTGATTGCGGTGTCTCTCGTGCGCTACGTGACGAGCCGCGGAGTTCTGAAAGGGGCAAGTTAAGTGGGCGTCGGCATCGAGGTTACAAACCTGAATGCGTGGTACGGAAACAACCACACGTTGCAGGACATCAATCTGAATATTCCCGCCAATCACGCGACGGCGCTTATCGGCCCGTCGGGATGCGGCAAAAGCACATTTGTCCGCTGTCTGAACCGGATGCACGAGACCAATCCAATTGCCCGCGTTGAAGGAACGGTGCGCATCGGCGAAATCGATATCTACAACGACGCCAAGCCGGTCGAGATTCGTCGTCGGGTAGGGATGGTGTTTCAGCGGCCTAACCCGTTTCCAACGATGTCGATCTATGACAATGTGGCTGCGGGACTCAAACTGAATGGCTACACGAACCGTCGATCTCTGGATGAAATAGTTGAGCGCTCGCTGAGGAACTCGGCTCTGTGGGATGAGGTCAAGGACGACTTGAAGTCAAAGTCGGGCGCGAGCCTTTCCGGCGGGCAGCAACAGCGGTTGTGCATTGCCCGAGCGCTTGCGGTTGATCCGGAGGTGCTGCTGATGGATGAGCCGGCTTCGGCCCTGGACCCGGTATCGACATCCAAAATCGAAGACCTCATATTTCAGCTCAAATCGCAGTACACAATCGTGATTGTGACCCATAATATGCAGCAGGCGGCTCGCGTGGCGGAAAAGACGGGCTTCTTTCTGAATGGGCGCATGGTGGAGTTCGATTCGACGCACAAGATCTTCACGAACCCCAGCGACAAGCGCACCGAGGATTACATCACTGGCAGGTTCGGATGACAACACGTATTCGCTTCCAACAAAGTCTCGATCAGCTGAAAGAAAACCTGCTGGTGATGGCCGGCCTATCGGAGCAGGCTATTCAACGCGCGATTGAGGCCTATCGCGTGCGCGATCTCTCAATCTGCGACCTTGTGAGCCGGAGTGAAATCGCCATCAATCGCCTGGAGCGTGACATCGATCAGGCTGCGCTGGATCTGCTGGCGATGGAGCAGCCGATGGCGATCGATCTGCGCTTCATACTGAGCGTGATCAAGATCAATGCCGATCTGGAACGCGTCGGCGATGCGGCCAAGAGCATCAGCGAGCGCGTGCGCAACATGGAGCAGATGGCGGTCGCGGAGCTACCCGTAGATATTCCCCGTATGGCGACTCTTGCGGCAGAAATGGTGCGCAAGAGCCTTCAATCGTTCATCGATGCCGATCCGGATCTGGCCCGAGCCGTGCTCACCATGGACGATGCGGTGGACACGATGAATCGGGCCGCGTACAAAACTCTGACCAAGGTGATGGAGGAGCAAAGCCATATTGCTCCGCAGGCACTGAATGCACTCATGATTTGCCGTGCGCTGGAACGGGTGGCCGACCACGCGACCAACATCGCTGAGGATGTCATCTTCTGGATTCAGGGGGCCGATGTGCGTCATCACAAGAGCCTTTCTGCCTCGAAGAAGGCCGCCGAGGCGCCGAATGGGTCTCAGGGCTGAGCCGCCCAGATCTCAATATCAACTTCGCTGCGATTCATCCGTTCTGGTTTTGCCGTAGTCTTGAGGATGAGCGGCGGAGCGTGCGATGATTACGGGCGAGACAACACAAACTGCGGCGAATCCCGGTGGCGCGTATTCGGTCCGGCTCAACGCGCTGCGGCTGGAACAGGCGGCCGAACAGCGCCAGGAAAGACTTTTCGGATATGCGAAGCTTGCAGTTGCATTCATCACCATTCTTTCTGCAGTAGTCCTTCTCAACTATGCATGGTTTCTCTGGTTGCTGCTGGTCCCCGCCGCGGGCTTCGTATGCATGGCTGTGCTGCACGAGAAGCGCTTGCAGAAGATCAAATTGAGGCAGCGCGCGATTGTGTTCTATGAGCGCGGACTCGCCCGGGTGCAAGACCGCTGGGCCGGAACCGGCGAGACAGGAGACCGGTTTCTCGATCCGGCGCACCCATACGCGCGCGATCTCGATCTGTTCGGGAAAGCGTCGCTGTTTGAACTTCTGTGCACGGCGCGCACCCGAGCCGGAGAAGAGAGGCTTGCAGCATGGTTGCTTTCGGCCGCCCGACCCGAAGAGATCCTCGCTCGGCACGGAGCGATTCGTAATTTGTATGAGCGAACACCTCTGCGCGAAGGCTTGTTCTGCCTCGGCGAAACCGTTCGCGCAGGAGTGCACCCGGAAGCGCTGGTGAAGTGGGGCGAGCAAAATCCTGTTCTCAAGAGCACGGCGATCCGCGTGACGTGTACCGTGCTCGGGCTGCTCTGGATTGCGAGCGTGGTGGCATGGGCCGCGTGGGGATTCGGCACAATTGCACTTGCGATTTCTGCCCTCAACCTTGCCTGGGCGCATCGCATTCATGCGCGATGGGACGCGGCAGCCGACGCGATTGAAGAAGCCACGCATGACTTGGACACGCTGGCCGGCGTGCTGAGACTCATCGACCATGGTGAGTTTTCCGCGGCGAAGCTCGAAGAGATTCAAAGCCGGTTGCGCCACGCAAACTGCGTGCCGTCAGGCGCGATTCGCAAGCTGGACCGCATCGTGGGATATCTCGAGTCGCGACGAAACCCTGCCATGCGGCTGCTCGACGTGCTTACATTCTGGAGCGCGCAGTGTGTATTCCTGGCAGAAAAATGGCAGCAGGAGTTCGGCCCGCACATTCGTGAGTGGCTCGACGCGGTCGGTGAATTCGAGGCCCTGACGGCACTTGCGGGATATGCGTACGAACATCCTGGAGACGTATTGCCGGAACTCGTGGAGCACGGGCCGCTCTTTGATGCGACGGGAATGACGCATCCGCTTCTGCCTGCCGCGCCAGCAATTCGCAACGACGTGAAACTTGGCGACGGTTTGCAACTCATCGTGCTGAGCGGACCTAATATGGCGGGCAAGAGCACGTTCATTCGCTCGGTGGGAGTGAATACGGTTCTGGCGCAGAGCGGCGCGCCTGTGAGAGCAAGCCGACTGCGAATGTCGCCGCTGGCGGTTGCTGCGTCCATCTGCATTCTGGATTCTCTGTCGGGCGGAACATCGAGGTTCTATGCGGAGATTCACAGGTTGAAGATTGCTGAAGAATTGGCGATGGGTCCGGTCCCTGTGCTGTTTCTCCTCGACGAACTGCTGTCGGGAACAAACTCCCACGACCGGCTGGAAGGTACAAAACTGATAGTGCGAAGTCTGACAGACCATGGTGCGATCGGCATCGTGAGCACCCACGATCTGGCATTGGCCGAGATTCCGGCGACAATGGATGGACGCGCTGCGAATTGTCATTTTGAAGATCGCCTGGAAGACGGCAAGCTGATCTTCGACTATAAGCTCAAACCGGGCGTCGTGAAGACGAGCAATGCACTCGAGCTCATGCGGTCAATCGGCCTGGGCGAAATGCAACAGGTCCGCTGACGGAATCCGGACGCAGCATCTCCCTGATCTGCTCAGATCTCCCACCAGTCGAACATGCACATTCTGGGGTAATAGAGACCCGCACGCAGCTTTGTGCTGTCTCCGTGGAGATTGCGCAGAATGGCCGCGTATGACTGAAGTTGGGGCGCATAGACCCTGCGGAGTTCGGGAAGAACGAACAGGTCGGCGTTGTCAGCGTGGGCAGTCTTGTAGTCGATAATCCAGAGCGCCTCATCGCCATCCTGCAAAGGCTTCGGCCCACCTCGGAAGATCCGGTCGACACGAACAGTTTTCAGGCTGCCCGTCACGACGCCCGCCCAGCCCGACTCGCTGGCGGCGTCGGCGTGTGGCCCAAGGATCCATTGGCCGTGTGCATCATACGACGCATTCACGACGATCTTGAAGGCAGTCGCCGCGATTGATTCAGCGAGCGAGATTCCTGCTGAGCGCACCTGTGCCGTTATGCGCGGATGAAAGGCTTCCAGTCCACGACGAGCTTCACCCCAGTCGAGCGTCGTGCGAAGGCGTGCAAGCTCTTCCAGAAGCCTGTGGACCGCATTGCCCAACGCCCGTGACTGCAGGCCACCTGGATGGCGCCGATAGGGATCACCATCTCCGAGACCGGTGATGGATTCTGCGTTCCGGTCAGGCTCGATTGCAGAGGCCAACTCGTACTCAGGCGGAAGGCGGCGCAGGATGGTTGGTTTTGCGGGTGAGGGCATCACGATGATGTTGTCCTCAGCCGCCGCAATCGCCGGAATGATCGTTTCAACCTGTCGCCACTGGTCGAATCGGGTTTGGATTTCCTCAGCGAAGGCGGGCCATGCTGTGGCGAGCAGGGAATTCGAAGGTTCTACCAACACGAGACTGCGATCTTGTTCCGTTTTGTATAGCGGCTGCGCGAACAAGTGCAGTTCTTCGCGGGCACGAGTGGCGGCCACGTAGAGAATACGGCGGGCCTCCTGCGTCTCGCGTTCGCGTCTCGCGCGATCAACCCAGCTCTTTGCCTTGCCGGGTTCCGAGCCTTTGTATTGAAGCGGAGCAACCAGGAACTCGGTTAGTTCGCCCGATTCGTCCGGCTCGGCAATTCCGCGCTCGAGCCACGACAGCAGATCGGAGCCCGGCTGACCGGACCTCGCCTGCAAATCAGGGACGATCACGACTTCGAATTCAAGACCCTTTGATTTGTGGATCGTCATGAGCTGGACGCCATAGTCGCTGCTTGTTTCGGCGTCCGGCAGAGCGCAGAGATCTTCGAGGGCGGCATCGAGTGCGGGACCCACCAGATCCTGCTCGCCTTCGGGCAGCTTTTCGAGAAGACTCCAGAACAGGTCGAGATTTGCTCGCGCTGTATCGTCGACACAGAGATCGCCGCCAAGCATCCGCCAGAGTTGCTGAAGAATTGTTCCGATAGTTGCGGTCGAAATGGTGGCGCGTAGATGGTCCATGGAAGAAAATGCGTTGAGGACTCGCTGGACCCGCCTGCGAGAATCTTCAGGAAGCAGTCCAAGTCGCTCGCGAAGCGCCTGGGGAACTGGAACGGGAGGACCAGTCGCATCGTCAGTGCCCGCGATTGCGTGTAACTCGGCCAGGCTCAGACCGCACCACGGCGCGCGAAGAACACCAAGCCATGCAATGCGATCCTCGCGATTGAAGAGCGCCCGGGCAAGGGCGACCGCATCCAGGATCTCAGGCCGCTCTTTCAGGGCCTCGAGTTCGACAGCCCTGAAGGGAATCGCAGCATCGCGCAAGGCTTCCGCGATCGCAGTGAGAGCCGTCCGTGCGCGGCCGAGGACAGCAATGCGGTACTTCGCGCCCGCAACACGGGCCGCGCCAATGCGGGGAAGATGGCTGCGAATGAGGGAGACGATCTCGTCTGTCTGTGCGGCGCCGGCTTGCGCCCGTGAGTCAGGATCGGCGACGTTGCCGCGTTCGGCTCTCTCCAAAAATGCAAGATGCAGTTTCAGACGCTTTTCGCCGCTCTGGATGGATTCGCGCGCCGCCTCCGCCGAGTCGAAAGTGATCCCGCTTCCGTCGGGCTCTGAAAACACTTTCGTGAAGGCATCGTTCACGCCGGCTACCAGCGCAGGATCCGTGCGGAAGTTCGCCTTCAGCGCTACGGGTGACAGCGGCAACGAGCCTCCGTCACCGGTCTCGAAACCATGCTCCTTCACGCGACGAAACAACTCGGCCTCAGCGTCGCGGAAAAAGTAGATGGATTGCATCGGGTCGCCGACCACGAAGATGGTTCGGCCTGCGCGATCCGGCCATGCGTCAATCAACGAAGTGATGAACTCGTGCTGCCGCCGGCTCGTGTCCTGAAATTCGTCGACGAGCAAGTGCCGGATATCGTCGGCAACCGCAAGCGCGGCGTCGGAGGGCAACTGATCCTCGCCGCGAAGAACGCGCCTTGCGATTTGCGCAACTTCGGCAAAATCGACGGTGCCGGCTTCGGCGAACACGGCCTTCAGTTCGCCCGCGGCGTGACGGAGGAGCCGGAAGATGGCGCGGATGATCTGCCAGTCCTCGTCGGTGTAGCGCGCCGGCGGCAGGATGCGGATTGCGGCGAGAGCCTCCTGAAGTCCGGTTACGTCTGAAAGTTGTTCGATCAGATCCTGCAATCGCAATTTCTCATTGAGATGCTCCCTAGGAAAGCCGAGACGAACGTTGACTTGCTTTCGGAATTCGCCATCGTCTTTGAGCAGCAATTTGGCGACGCAAAGGTAGGCGCCGCGAGCTTCTTCGAGATCTGCGCTGTCTTGATACGGGCCTGAAGGGAATTCAGCTCGCTCTGCGAGGTGCCTGAAATCGCTCGCGCCGTGTTCGCATGCAAACTTCGCGAGTTCATGCGCTTGATCGCAGGCGCCGGCGCCAAGGAGCCCGGTCAGGTGATCGAGAGCAACGCGAACAGCAGTAGCAAATGGCCGTTCAAGCCACGCGCGCAACGCGTTCCAATCCTGTTCCCGGTTCAGCACAAATCCGTGCATCCAGCGATCGCGCTGTCCGAGCATCTTGACGAGAAGCTCTTCCAGCTCCTTCCAGCCGTTGTCGCGCCATAGCAGCAGGTCTGTGATGGCGTCGCTCAAATCGGGATGGCGCGGGTCGCCGAGTCTCTCCAGCGTGAGGCGAGCCGCCTCGCGATAGAGCTTTGCCGGATTCTCGCTGATCTCGAGGTTGTTGCCGACGCCCGAGAAGATCGGCTGTTGCACTGCCAGGTCACGGCAGAAGGAGTCGATGGTGGAGATGCGCAGTTGCGAACTCAAGTCGACAAGGCGCCAACCAAGCTGGTTCGAGCGGTTCAGTGCGCGATTCGCCAGGGTGTGCATCGAGAAATCGGCGCCCGACAGATCTGACTCAGAGCGCGAGGATGCCTTTTCAAGTTCCGACAGAATGCGGTGTCGCATCTCTGCTGCCGCGGCCTTCGTGAACGTGATGGCAACGATCTGTTTGGGGTCGTCGACCTCGGCGAGGAGGCGCAGAAACCGACGAGTGAGCAGGTCGGTCTTGCCGGAGCCGGCGGGCGCCTGGACGAGGACTGAGCGCGCAGGATCGAGCGCAACAATGCGCTGTGCCTGATCGGGAGGGGCGGGAAGCACAGAGCTATTCATCAGCTGCGTCGCCGGCCTCCGTGTCTTCTTCGAATCGCTCGCGATTCTCCTGCTCCTGGATGCGGCAGACAGATTGAAGACCGCAGCGCTCGCATGTCTTTGGATATTCGCGCGGAACGATATCGGCGCGGCCATGGGTGAAATCTCGCACCAGTCGCTCGATCTCCTCTCTCCACTTTGTTTCATCCGCGGCTTTGAGCTTGCGCTGGACGAGTGCGTTATTGCCATTGAGATCAGGATTGATCGTTGCCCTTGCGTTGGCCACTCGACCGGCAAAACAGATGTCTCCGGCGCGCACCTTGGCAAAGACGAGCCCGCCGCTGGCTGGACCGCCGTATTTCTCAAAGAGAGGCGGTTGAAGAGGATCGACGGCGAAAAGCTTATAGAGCGGCAGCTGCACATCATCGGGCCGCGGCGGGTCCCAGGACTTTGGATCGACATTGCCGGTTTTGTAGTCGATGACAAGTTGCGAACCGTCGTGGAGGCGATCGACACGGTCGAGACGCAGATTCATGCTGAGTCCCGCGATTGTGACGGTGCGCTTCAGTTCGGTCGCTTCGACAGTGAACTCGATTCGGCTTGATTCGAAGTTGAGCCACTCGGTGAGGAGCCGGACGAGGCGGGTCTCTTCCAGTTCGAGATACAGGCGGGGCATTGTTTCGCGAAGAACCGAGGGGACCTCGGCTTGCAGAACGGCCTTGACGTGACGACGGACAAAGCCGCCGAGATCATCCACGGCGCACAACTCGGCGTGATTGCACAAACCATCAGGCGGTCCCGCCCAAATGGAGTGGAGGACGGCGTGGAGAATCTGCCCCCGCTGCTTTGCGCTGAGGCCGACTTCGGACGGATCCCAGTTTTGTGCAGAGAGACGAGATGTGGCAAATGCCTTGAACGAGCATTGCGACTGCGATGAGAGAGTGCCGGCTCCTCCGCGTAGATGTTCTGCCGCGAACGCCACTCGAGTTGTGTCCGGGAACGAAACCGCGACAGAGGGCTGGGATTGGCGGTGCGAAGTGATCAGATCTGTAGGCAGCGGCTGCGGAGCCTGGGCCAATTGCAAGATCAGCCGCGAAGGCCTCGCTTCGACGCCTCCTTTTTGTCGCGCAAAGCTGAAATTGACCACGGGTGCAGAGGCCAGCAGCCGATGGGTAATTGCGGAAGAGAACTGCCAGTCATCGAGATGCGAGGCATGCGGCATCTGCGCCTTGCGCTGCACAGCCGGCGGCAGAAACGGATGCATCGATGCGACGGCGGGCCAGGATTCTTCGTCCGCACCGAGGAACCAGATGCCGTCCGCGGCCAATCCAGCAGACTCGGCAGGCCCTGCGATCTGGATCGGTGCGTCAACTGACTGCGGGGCAAAGAGGGTATCGGACGCCATGTGTTCAAGCTCGTTGCGGAAGTCGGACCAGGAGATGCGTCTTCCGTCGAAGCCGAGCGAACCGGCAGTGTCAAGAACCTGCTGCCATCGAAGCTGCGTTTGGAAATCAGCGCTCGATTGCGCGTGGACGCCCAGCCATCCCATCGCCTCCAGCATCTGGGGGACACGGTCGCTCCAGTCGACGGGGTTCTGCGGATGGTTTGATTTCTTCAATAAGTCGTGGGCCGCGATCATCCCGCGTTCCCACCGATGCGGGATAGTCGAGCATTCGTGACACGCGTTGAGAAATCCGTTCAGACTCCATCGCGGGCGTTGCCGGTCGCGACGCCGCAGCGCACGCATGGATGACTGCAGCGCAGGCGAGTCCTCGCCCATTGCGCCAGCAAATAACCAATCGAGTTCGTTTTCGCTCACTTCGCCTGTAAGCCAACGCAGAAGCAGACAAGCCGATCGCACCAATGGAGTCTGACTGAGCGGAATGCCAAGCGAGACCTCAAATAGCGGCATAGTGCCCGGCCTGCTGAGGCGCAGAAAGGCACGCTCAAGCTCGCCGCGCCGCTCTGAGAGGTTCTGCGAAATCACAAGCAAGCGCTTGTTGCGATTCGCTTCCAGCTCCCGATGGCACCACGCCGCACATGCTTCAAATTCTGTTTGTGTATCCGGGGCGGAGTGGAAATGAATTCGTCCAGGATCTTGCTCAGGAAGGATCTGCTTCCACGAGCCCCACGCATCAAACAACTCTCTCTGTACTGGAAGGATCCGATCGAAGCCTGCAATTAACAGGGCAGGGCGTGCCGAGGGATCTTGCCTGAGAGCCGAAATAAGCTTCAGCGCGATTCGGCTGATGCTGATCAATTTGTCCTCGCGGCATCGCTTGTTGAAATCGATGAGCCAGGTACTGAATGCGCCGGCGTCACGATCCCAACCCTTCCGTTCGGAGTCGCGCAGCAATTCCGACGCGTATGAGCAGAGCAGTTCGTGCGCCTCCACTGCCATCGACGCAAGCCTGCGAGCCGACTGGGAGAGGGCAGTTGGCAGATGTTGCTTGTCACTCTGAATAATCTGCACCCACAATGTCCGCTCCTGCGCGGAGTTGAGCAGGAGTTCTCCGTCGACGTTGCGCTCCTCCCAGATTCTGCGAAGGAAGGCATCCCAGGAGACGACGCTGGGCGCGGGCCAGACGGAAAGTCCCTCAGCCCTCCGCCTCCGGTGAAACTCAGCCTGAATGGCTCGCGCGGCTCGGTCGCCTGATGCGACCACAGTTTCGCCTTCGCGCAACCACGCGTCCAGTTCAACCCCAGGTTGAGTACACATGCTTGCGTTATACGCCGTTCGGCGCACCTGCGCCATGATGGGAAATGTGGGAAAGAGGACGAGTTGTAAACTGGTATGTGATTCGGAAATTGTTCATTCCAGCGGTTCTGGCGGTTGTCATGCTGGGCGGTTGCCGCGGCGCGGAAGGGCCCACATCGGAATCCACCGCTAATTCGATCTACAGGGTTTACAAGTTGCGCGGGAGGGTGGTCGCAACGAATTCCGCAACGGGAGAGGTCACGCTGAATCATGAAGCAATTCCCGGCTTCATGGATGCGATGACGATGCCCTACAGGCTAAAGGATGCGAATATTCTGAGCGAGTTGCACCAGGGCGACGTGATCACGGCCGACGTGCTTGTCTCCCAGCAATCCGATGCGAACGTGCTTTTGGATCACATCGTTGTCATCGCCCAGGGGAAGCCGGACTATCGGCCACAAGTCAGCTATCATGTACCGGCGAAAGGGGATCTCGTCCCTGATTTCAAGCTGCGCAATCAGGATGGCCGCATCATCCATCTCGATCAGTTTCGCGGGAAGAACGTGCTGATCACCTTCATCTATACGCGATGCCCCTTGCCCAATTTCTGCCCGCTGGTCACGCACAATTTTGCAGTTGTCGAGAAGCAACTGGCGGCTGACCCCGTGTTGCGAGGGAAGACGCACCTGTTGAGTGTGAGCTTCGATCCCGACCACGACACGCCGGAGCGGCTGAGAGCCTTTGGAGCACAGTACATCGGGAGCGATCAAAAGGCAGCCTTCGCGAATTGGGATTTCGCCGTGCCCGAGAAGCCGGTTCTGACAGAGATGGCGAGATTCTTCGATCTTGGTATCACGAATGAAGCTGACCAGACCATTACGCACACGCTCTCGACAACGTTGATCGGACCGGATGGGAAGGTGATCGAGTTCTATCCGGGCAATGAATGGACAGCAGAGCAGGTGTTGGCCGATTTGAAACACAATGCCGGCTGATGCCGCAGCGGGGGAAGCGATTTGCCCAACGGAAAGCCTCACGATAATCCACTCAGCGACATGATGGTCCACGGAACGCACCCGTTTCCACCCGATATCGAGGAATCTCTGCGCAAAATCGACATGTTGGGCCGCAGAGCGGGACGATTTCCGCTCGGGGAGAACTGGCCCTTCTCACCGGATGAGTTTCAATGGGAGAAAGGCGAGAATCTCGACGAAGCACGTGAAGTACTCGATCACGTGATTCAAATGCTTGAGGCCGGACGGGGTGACGAAGTCTTCATCGATCCTCGAACGCAGAAGCCGTTTCGAATTCAGCGAGGAGCAGGCAGCCAATGAATGAGGGACTGAAGATCCGCGAGGATGGGGAACTCGATTTCTTGTCGCTGGGAGCGCTGGTGCATCGGCTTGACCCAGGCATCATTCCATTTCGCAAGGCTACAGAGTGCCAGATTCACGTCAGCGGCGGAGAGTTCAATGTCGCGGCGAACTTGTCAGATTGTTTTGGACTGAAGACAGCGATTGTCTCTGCCATGGCGGACTATCCCATCGGTGATCTGATCGCCGAGCGTGTGCTAGCCATGGGTGTGAGGCCCATCTACAAGCACTTCAAGCACAACGGCGTCTCCGGGCCTAATATGGCGACGGTCTACAGCGATCGCGGATTTGGGGTGCGCGGACCCGTGGTCTTTTACAACCGCGCTAACGAAGCGGCGGCGCAACTCAAGCCGGGCGACTTCGACTGGAAGGGGATCTTCGCCGGTGGCGTGCGTTGGGTGCATTGTGGTGGAATTTTTGCAGCGCTGTCGCCGACAACTGCGGAGCTTGCCGCTGAACTGATGCGGGAGGCAAAGGCCGCCGGTGCAGTCACATCGTTCGATCTGAACTTCCGCGAGAAACTCTGGAGCGTGTTAGGCGGCGCCGATCATGCCGTGGAGACAATCGGCAGGATTGTCGAGAATGTCGACGTGCTGGTTGGAAACGAAGAGGATTTGCAGAAGGGGCTCGGCATTGCTGGGCCGGAGGTTACGGCAAAATCCAAGCTCGATCCAAGCGCCTTCTTCGACATGATCGATAAGGTTACGGAGAAGCTACCGCAGGTAAAGGTCGTCGCAACAACGCTGCGCGAGGTGCACTCCACCAATCGACATAGTTGGAGCGCTGTGGCGTGGGTTGATGGAAAAACATGCGCTGCGCCGACCGCGGAACTCGACGTACTGGATCGCGTGGGTGGCGGCGATGGTTTTGCGGCGGGATTCATCTACGGACTGCTGACCGGTGAAACGCCGGAAAATGCGTTGAAGCTTGGCTGGGCTCATGGGGCGCTTCTCACAACCTTTCCCGGCGACACCACTATGGCCACGCTGGACCAGGTAAAGGCCTTCGCGAAGGGCGGCTCGGCCCGAATTCAGCGGTAAATTAAGCAGCTTTCTCGCATCGGCGCGCCCGGTCAGTGCATCCATCAGGCTGATATCCTTTACGTCAGCCTCAGGGAGAGGCTCTGTTTGGCAAAGGTAACGCTGATCTTTGCAGTTCTTTTGATCGCTCTTGGTCTTGCCGGTTATTTCGGCACGGGCGCGCAGCATCCCACCGCACTTATTCCACTTTGGTTTGGCGCGGCGCTTGCAGTGTTTGGGTTTCTCGCGATCAGTCCGAGCGAGGCACGCCGCAAGCTCTTTATGCATATCAACGTTACGATCGGCTTGTTGGGATTTATCGGCGCTGCGGTCGAGGCGGTTCGAGGGTATGCGCATGCGAAATCGGCCGGGATAGCACCCGACCAGATTGCACTGGCCTCGAAGGTGACGATGACCGGACTGCTGCTGATCTACGTCATTCTTTGCGTGCGGTCGTTTATTGCTACGAGACGGGCAAGGCAGGTCTAACCATATGGGAACGATGCGCGGCCACGGCATGGGATTAGGCGCGGGTGCGGAACGCTCGCCGCGTGCCGGCAGCGCTCGTGCACGCGCCGCTGAACTGCCGAAGCGCAAACCCGACTTAAAAAAACTCTGGCCGCAGATATGGGCACTGATCGCTCCTCGTAAGGGTTTGCTGCTTGCCGGCTTCGGCTTGATGGCAATCAATCGCGTTGCCGGCCTGGTGATGCCTTACACCTCAAAGCCTCTGCTGGACAAGGTTCTGAACCCGGCACATCCGCAACCGCGCCTATTGCCGATGTACATTGGTCTCGTTTTTGGCGCAATGGTAGTGCAGGCTATCACCTCGTTCTCCTTGACCCAACTTCTCTCGAAGGCCGGCCAGCGGCTGATCGCGGAGATGCGGCGGCAGGTCCAGAAGCATGTGGGATTGCTCTCGGTTTCCTACTACGACGAGAACCGTACCGGCACATTGGTGGCACGCATCATGAGCGATGTCGAAGGCGTACGCAACCTGGTAGGTACGGGGCTGGTCGAGTTCGTTGGCGGCCTTCTGACGGCAGGTATGGTTTTCCTCTACCTGCTGTACCTGAGCCCCAAGGTGACGCTTTCCGTGTTCAGCGTGCTTGGCGTTTTTGTGTTCTTCCTGCAATACGGTTTCAAGACTATCCGGCCAATCTTTCGCGAGCGGGCAAAGATCAACGCTGAGGTCACAGGTCGCTTGACCGAGTCGCTGGGCGGCGTGCGCGTTATCAAGGGCTATCATGCCGAAGGCCGCGAAGCGACGGTTTTTTCAGGTGGTGTGGAGCGGCTGCTGCAGAACGTGATGAAGTCCCTCACCATGACCAGCGTGCTTTCAGCGGCGTCAACAACAATGCTGGGCATCGTGTCGTCGATAGTGATGTGGATGGGCGGCCACAATGTGCTGGGCAATACTTGGACCACCGGAGCGTACTTCCAGTACAACCTGTTTCTCGCCTTCATGATTGCTCCGGTCTTCCAGGTTGTGAATATCGGCACACAGCTGACGGAGGCGTTCGCGGGGCTCGATCGGACCAGCGAGATCATGTCTGAGCTCGAAGAGAACCAGGATCCACGCCGCAAGCTCCAGATGCCGCCCATCGAAGGCAATGTGCGCTTTGAGAAGGTCGAGTTTGCATATGAGCCGGACAAGCCGGTGCTGCATGGGATCAGCTTCGTGGCGGAGCAGGGAACCGTGACAGCGCTGGTCGGTTCGTCGGGTTCGGGCAAGTCGACCATCATCAGCCTCCTCTGCGCGTTCCATTCGCCGACAAACGGCAAGGTCCTGGTGGATGGGATCGATCTCTCCAGCGTTGATCTGAACACCTTCCGATCACAGCTCGGCGTTGTGCTGCAGGACTCGTTCCTGTTTGATGGATCAATCCGTGAGAACGTGATGTTTTCGCGACCGGAGGCGACTGAGGAGCAATTCTTGTTCGCCTGCCGAACTGCACGAGTGGATGAATTCGCAGAGCGTTTCCCGGAGGGCTACGACACCATCGTGGGTGAGCGTGGCGTGAAGCTCTCCGGCGGGCAGCGGCAGCGGCTTTCGATTGCGCGCGCGCTGCTTGCGCAGCCACGCATTTTGATTCTCGACGAAGCGACTAGTTCGCTCGACTCGGAGTCTGAGGCCATGATCCAGGCCGGACTGGCGCAATTGATGCTTGGACGGACGACCTTTGTCATCGCCCACCGGCTATCGACTATCCGGCGCGCCGACCAGATCCTGGTTGTGGAACAGGGCCGCATTGTGGAGCGCGGGAATCACGCGGAACTGTTCGCGCTAGGTGGCCGATACTACGACCTCTATACCCGGCAGCATGGGCTCGAGGAGAACCTGTTTCTTGCGCCGGGAGAGGGTGACGAAGTTCCTGCATAGCAGTCGTTCCCAATCCAAACTGAGCCCCCGGACAATCTCGTAATCGTTTCATAATGCAGAACCTTCGTCCCATTTCCTTGACGTTTGGTCTCATATGCTGAGAAACTATTTGTATCTGCTGACGAAATAGAGGACCAAAATGCGAGACTCGCTTCCTCAGGGAACCTACAAAGTTCAGGCGCTGGACCGCGCTTTTGCAGTACTTGATCTACTCGGCGAGAGCGAGGTTCCGCTGGGCCTTGCTCAGGTAGCCTCTTCGCTGCAACTTCACAAGAGCACGGCGCACCGCTTTCTGATGGTTCTGGAGCGCCATCGCATGGTTGAGCGGACGGCGAACGGGAGGTTCCGGCTCGGGCTGCGTCTTTTTGACTTCGGAAATCGCGCTATCGAGCAGTACGACCTCCGCGAGCGCGCCCAACCTCATCTTCGCAGGCTTGTGTCCGAAACGGAGGAGACCGCGCATCTGTGCATTCTTGAGCAGGCACGGGTGATCTACATCGACAAGATTGAGCCGGCGCGCTCGGTGCGCATGATTACCAGGATCGGCTCGAGCAATCCGGTGCATTGCACGTCCGTGGGCAAGGCGATGCTTGCGTTTCTACCCGAGGACCGGATCAACGACATCATCCGTCGCACTCGGTTTGAACGGTTCACCCATCGTACGATCGGTACCGCAGAAGCTCTGCGGGCCGAGATCGAGAAGACCCGCCGCCGCGGTTATGCGGTGGATGATGAAGAACTGGAGGAGGGTCTGCGCTGTATCGCGGTGCCGCTTTTGGATGCGCAGCGCCAGCCCGTTGCAGCCGTGAGCGTTTCGGGTCCATCGTTCCGCGTGACCGCGCAGAAGTTGCCCTCAATCGCCAATCATCTGTTGCAATGTGTTCGCGGGATCTCGATGGATATGGGCTTCACCGCGGCTGCGCGCACCAATCGCGCAGCCGCGGCGTGGTCGGCCTGAGGAAGTCAGATTGATGCCGCTGGATTATTAGTGGGCCGGTCTTTCTGATACACTCAAACATGTTGCGCTAACGAACGAACCGCCTGTCCTGCTGCGTCTTCACGTGTTCAGGTGAAGAGACCGAGCAGTTTTGGGGCGCAATGATCTTTTCCAGATTCGCTCTGGGGACGTAGCTCAGTTGGTTAGAGCGCTGCCTTCTAACCGGACTGAAGGAAACACTAGACTTAGCTCCTTGGTGTCCAGGTTGGTGTCCATTTCTGACTAATTTTTGCTAGGCTAAGGGCCTCAAGAGAAGGAGCCCCCGATGCCTTCGCTTAAGACCCGCAACTCCCATCTCAACTCTCCCGAGTACGCAGACCGCGTCAACCTCATCAAGAAAATCAAACTCGGAAACGCATGGCGTTTCGCGCCAGTGGTCGCCGAATCAAACGGCCGCTTGAAAGATCGCGTGCGCATTAACGGCAAGATCGAGGTGCACTTAGAGGGCGCGTACTACATCGAGTGGCGCGAGCGAGGCCGACGCAAACGCGAAGCAACCACACGCGAAGAGGCAATCGACGCTGCCCGCCGCAAGGCAGTCGAGTTGCGCGCAATTCGCGACGGACTCATTGCCCCGCAAGCACCGCAGGAGACACAAGCCAAGACGCCTATCGGAGATGCGATCAAAGATTATCTGCGCTACGTGAAGATGCAGCGCAAGAAGCGTACATGGCTGACCTACCGGTACACGCTCGATGTGCTCTTGCGGGCTTCGTACAAAAAGAAGTACGCGGAGGATGCGACCCGGCAGGACGCGCTTGATTTCATGACGCACTGCTATGAGCTGGGACTGGGAGCGCGCACGGTGTACGACAAAGTCGTGACGGTCCTCCAACTCTTCAAGCGTCATGGCCGCGAGAAGTTGCTCGAAAGGGGCGACTGGCCCACCTACGTCGATACCATTCGGCCCATCTATGAGCCAGAGGAACTGACGGCGATGTTCCAGGTGACGACAGAGGATGAAGCAGACGTGCTCAAGTTCATCCTCGGCTCCGGCTTCCGTGATCAAGAGATCCGCTACGTCGAATATCTTGATCTCGACTCCCGTCACGACCTTGTACGCGTAACGGCGAAGAAGGAGTGGGACTTCACGCCGAAGAATTGGGAGGAGCGCGCGGTGCCTCTGCCGCGAGTTTTGATGGAACGATTGAAAAGGAGGAAAGAGCGCAAAAAGGCGCGGCCCCACGATCTCATCTTCGGCAACCGCAAAGGAAATCCCGATAGCGAAATGGACATGATTGTGAAGCGGGTCGCCGAACGAGCCAAACTCAACTGCGGGCGTTGTGAGACCGAGCACGGGAACAAATGCGCCGAGGGGCCATTCTGCATGAACTTCTTCCTACATAAATTCCGGCACACGTACGCGACCAATCATCTACGCGACGGCGTGGACATCCGTACGGTGCAGGCTTGGCTCGGCCACCGCGACATCAAATCAACGATGGTTTACCTCAAGGGCATCCGATCGAAGGACGCCGCACAGAAAGTTAACAGCGGCGAACTGGCAGCGCTGGTAGAGTAAAGGCCTGGGAAAAGAAAAGCCACATTCACAAAACCTGTCAATTCGCATGAGGGCAGTGCGGAATGAGAAATTTGCCCGGTCACCGGACGGCCTGACCGTATTAGGCGATGCGCTTGTCCCGCTTTTCGTTGTCGTCAGTTCTCACCTGCGCGGGAGGTTTCTTTCCCTCACCGAGAACTGCACCGTATTTCGTGCGAAGCCATTTAGCCACTTCTTGCGGGTCGAACCGGACAGATCCGCCCACATGAAAACTTGGAAGCATACCTCGCGCCGCCATGCGATAGATGTGCTTGTCGTCCACTCCGAGAAGTTCAGAGAGTTCGGCGACCTTCATGGCACCCTTGCGCGCCTCCAATTGCTCAACGAGATTCACGCCCGTGACCCGAATCAAGCATTTGCAGCTACCTCGAAATTAGACTTCGCCGAATTTTGCCGAATTGCATTCGGACCCTTGGGATTTCTCCCATTGCGTTTCAGCGCCGCAATCGAAATCTGCACTCCCCCAGCACTGCATCTGTTCGCCAGTTCACTGTCTGGACCACGCTCTCGTCGATCTTCTGCATGTAGACATCACCCGTCGATGATCAGTCTTTCGGAATTGATCCCGGCGTCGTTACCGTCCGGACTGTGCTCAGCGTGATCTTCGATCCCCGACGTGTCCAATACTTTGCATTTATCGGGTGATAGTTGCCAATTATCGGGTGCTGCGAAAATGCTCATTTTCGAGGATGTTACTTCCGTCGGAATGAGTTTTCATTGCGCGAGTAATTATGGCCACGCTGTGCCCTTGTTCTTGCACAGGAGGGAAGTGAAGAACAAGATCTATCCAGGCCAAGCCGTGTCTCAGCCTAGTTCGCATCACAGCTCGTTCGTCCTACACAGGAGGGCTATGTACGATTGGGCCGAATTCCGTCATTTCCGTTATTTGCTGAAGATTTTGGAGAAGGGCGGGTTCCGCGTGGCCGCGGAAGAACTGCGCACCTCGCAGCCGAATTTGACGGTTCAAGCAAGGCAATTTCAGGAGCGGGCATCGGTTCGCCTTTTTAGAAAACTGAGGAACGGACAAATCCGTCCGACCGAGACAGGGGTTGCCTTCATTGCCTTAGCGAAGCTCCTCCTGGAGATCCGCGACGAGGTCATTGAGGCCCTCGTTGCCATTGAGCGCGGTGAAGTCCACGCGGTCCGGTTCGGATCGACACCCCTCGTCGACTCGAAGTTATTTCACGGCTTCTGCAGACTTCACAAAGAGCTGCTTCCCCGATGCCCGATACGGCCGACGCACGGAGATGCAGGCCATTTGATCGAAGAAATTGTGGAAGGAATGGTCGATGCCGCACTCGTCACTCTCCCTGTCGTGCATCCTGATCTCCACATCGAGGAATTGCAGCGCGACAATATCGTGGTTTGTCTTCGAAAGGATCATCCGCTGGCTTCGAAGGCCGCGCTGCAGGCCTCCGACTTGCAGGGGAATCTCACCATCCTCTATCACCCAAAGCACCATCCAGCCGCGCATATCCGTCTCCTGGAATGGCTCGGAGAGGCGGGTGTCACCATAGGAGATTACTCACGAGCGTCCCATCCGTCCGAGATGCAAGCTCTGGTCAAAGAGGGGTATGGGCTCGCCCTCATCCGCGAAGGGAGTCTTCTCGAGGATGGCCTCACGATACGACCTATCACCGGCGTGGGGTGGACAGTCGATACAGCGGTCATCTACCACAAGCGGCACCACCCCAAGACAGTTCCCGTGATTGTGAAGCAACTCAAGCGAAGTATCAAGAAGGACATTGCTCTGAAGCACCCATCCGTCATAGTTCAGTCTTCGCAATCGATGGGCAAACGCCCCGTTCAATCGGTCAAAGAGCCTGCGATCCAATTGTCCCCGTACAGAGAATCTTGAGCGCCATCAGGCACATAGAGCGGGCCGATAAATGTGAACGATCACCCGATAAATGGAAAGTATTGGACGCTGCGATTTCGGTGCGGCAACCACCGCCTGGCCGCTATAGGTCCACAGTTGCCGCTTGCTGCGGAACCGATGCGGAGTCTCGATCAGGGCCACCAGTTCGCCGGCGCGCAGAGAGCCGATAAAAGGAATCTGGCGCAGTATCTTCACCGCCGGATATTTCCGACTCTCGACCAACAGTTCTCCGCGCGCGCCCCCGAAAACCTGTAACCGGATAATGCCTCAAAGGCAGCGTAACTACAAAGGACGAGGGCGCAGCGCACCCCATTCAGGCCAGGAGATCGCTTCTCCAACAAAGGCCGGATACATTCGCGCAGACCTATTCTGTCTTCCTCATTTTTCGCTTTGCAAAACGGCGGCGGACCATACATTACGGTTTGCCGGTCACTCGGGAGTTGGCCCGATATCCTACTTCGCGAGCACTCCCTCGTTGTGCTCGTAGCTGATAACCCGCGAGACTTTCCAAGCGCCGTTGTCGTCGTGCCAGATCGTCACAAATTTGGCATCGCCGATGTTGCCGGGCTCGTTTGGATGATGGAATCGATGAATTCCGATTTCCACCGCTCCATAACCTTTCAACGGGTATACCTCAAGCGTGTTCTCTATCAAAGTGCGTTGAACCTTACCGCAGATGTTCTGCTTGATCGCCGCAAGGAAAGGCGCTTTTCCCACCGATAATCCTGTCTGGTCGTGGTAGAACTCAAGATCTTCTGAAACCATGGAGCCGAGCACAGCCAGGTCGCAGTGGTTATAGGCGTCAAAGAGCTTCGCATCAAGTGATTTGATCATGTCGAAAAGAGCGTTCGGATGTTCACTGGTCTGCCCAGTGCCCATCTGACTTGATAAAGTGAGGCCAAACAAAACGAGGAACAACCATCTTTTGTTGATCAAGGGACTGAACCTTTCTCACGCCAGCGTTAACCGACTCAGAAAGACGAGCAGTTTCTGGGTAGGCATCCGACCCAAGAATGGCACTCCTTCAGGTCGGATGTCAACATGACGAGACCGTTAGCTCTGCCGGCATTCAGAACCGTTGGTCTGCAAACCGGAACTTTGACGAATCTTCGCCGTAACTTCCGTTTGCCGGTCATCCGCTCACGTCGTTGTCAGGTTCTACGTGATATGTTGCTTCGTGATGCGATTTGAGCTCTTTGTGGCGACGCGATACCTTAAAGCCAAGCGGCGCCAGGCCGTCGTTGGAGTCGTCACCTCGATCTCCGTCGCCGGAATCGCAGCCGGAGTGGCCGCGCTCATCATCGCGTTCGCCATCACCAACGGCATGCAGCGTGACATGCAGGATCGCCTGGTTGATTCCAGCGCACACGTGCAACTCATGCGCATTAATCCGAACGAAGGCATTCGCGACTGGCAGCCGCTCCTCGAGCGTCTCTCCAAACTGCCGCACGTGGTGGCTGCCGCTCCCGAGCTCGACGAACAGGTAGTGGTCGCAGTGGGGGCCCGTGAAGGCTACGCGCTTGTCGAAGGC
>DATFSO010000092.1:0-21928 GCA_035262585.1 Occallatibacter sp.
TGATCAGGCATCACTTCCATGGTGTGGATCGTCATGCCCAATTCATCGGATTTTTCTAACACAAAGCGAGCGGCCCTTCGCACCGCACGCCTTTTCCGCTGTCGCCTGAAGGCGACAGTCCCCAAGGTGTAACTTCTATGGAAGTTTTGTACGGCGTGCATCCGGTCGCCGAGGCACTGAGAGCTGGACGGCGCCGCTTCGACCATGTGCTGGTTGCCGCCGACCGCCACGACGACCGGCTTGCGCGCCTGGTTGCCGATTGCCGCCAAGCCGGAGTCCGGGTGCAGCAGGAGCCGCGCGAGCAACTTACGCAGGTGGCGGGAACCAACGCTCATCAGGGTGTGGTCGCATTCGTCCGGCCGAAGGAACTTCTCTCCATCGAAGACCTTTTCGCCGCGCCCAATGGTTCGCAGGCGCGCCTGCTGCTTGCGCTCGATGGGGTTGAGGATCCCCAGAACCTCGGTGCGTTGTTGCGCGTTGCCGACGGCGCCGGTGTTGACGGCGTGATCGTGACTGAACGGCGTGCGGCGCCGTTGAGCCCAGTGGCGGTCAAAGCCAGTGCAGGCGCGGTCGAGCATTTGCGGATCGCCCGAGTGGTAAACCTGGTTCGCGCTCTCGAAGAGCTGAAGGAGCAGAATATCTGGATCATCGGATTGGACGAGCGCGGCGAGACGGACTACGACCGATTCGACCTCACCGGTGACTGCGCTCTCGTTCTCGGACGGGAAGGGGCCGGCCTGCACGATCTCGTCCGCCGCACGTGCGATCACCTGCTGCGGATTCCCATGGCGGGCGGAGTAAGCTCTCTCAATGTCTCAACTGCAGGTGCCGTGGTCCTGTATGAGGCTTACCGGCAGCGTCGCACGAAACAGAAAGGCGCCGTAGGCGCGGTTGGCCCCGCCGCAGGTGGAGCGTCTAAGAAGAAGCAGAAAGGTTTAGGTTCATGAAGTTGTTGTCTGCCGCGAAGCCGGCGATGCTCTCGATCGCCGCCCTCCTGGCCGTTTTCCCCGGCACTGCCCAATCCACCGCAAGCACCACGCAGAGCGGGAGTCAGAACCAGCCTGCACCGCAACCCGAAAAGTCGAACGGCAGGGTTCTCTTTCAGCGTTCGGTCGATGCCAATGGCGACACCGTCAGCGCCACTGGGCCCTCCGTCGAATCGAAAGCGCCTGGCGCCCAAAAATCCGATGTGACAGATGCCGAACGTCAGACAATCGCCATCTCTGACCTCGATCTGGACGTAAGACTGAATACAGCCGACCAACAGATCGCCGCGCGCGGGCAGGTCACGGTCCGCAATGCCGGCAAGTCACCCGCTGCACGAATCCCTCTGCAGATCTCTTCCTCGCTCAACTGGGAGCGAATCCGCATCGCCGGCCGCGATGTGCCCTTAGCAGGTGCCACTATCGACTCCGACGTTGACCATTCGGGCCAGCTTCACGAGGCCGTGGTGGCTCTGGCAGAACCGTTAGCTCCCGGCGCAAATCTGCAGCTGGACGTGACCTACTCGGGCGCGATCGCTCCGACCGCGCGCCGTTTGCTCTCCATCGGCACTCCCGAAGATTCAGCCGCTCACTCTGACTGGGACAGAATCAGCCCTGAATTCACCGGCCTGCGCGGCTTCGGGAATGTGGCGTGGTATCCGGTGGTCAGCACCCCGGTGATGATTGGCGATGGAGCCCGCCTCTTCGACGAGATCGGCCGGGAGAAGCTCCGCTCCGAAGGAACCGGATTCCGCCTTCGATTGACGGTCGAGTTTCCGCACGGCCATCCTCCTACGGTTGCAGTCGTGAACGGCAGCGCACTCAAACTCGCAGTGAACGATTCGAAGTCCACCAGCCCCGAGGTTCCGGGGATCGCCACAGGCGACACCGGTCTCACGACGCTTTCGTTTGAATCACCCAGCCTGTTCGTCTGCAGCGGGACTCCGCACGCCGGAACGCATGTGACGGCTTACACCGGACCGGAAGACGAAGCCGCAGTGAAGAGCTGGCTCGATGCGGCCAGCAGCGTCTCGCCCATGATCGAGCGCTGGCTCGGAGCCGAGGCGCGCACGCAGCTTATTCTGCTTGACCTGCCCGATCCCGAAGACAACCCGTGGGAGTCCGGACCCCTTCTTGCCGTCCCGCTTCGCCCCGGGGCCTCGGAGGAGATCGAATCCGTTCTTGCTCACGCTCTCACCCATGCGTGGATGGCTCCGCGTCCCTATTGGCTCAACGAAGGCGCAGCCAACTTCATGGGCGCGGTCTGGCGGGACCACAAGCAGCAGGGAGACAAGGCGCTGGCGACGCTGGAGTCCGGCCGGCAGGCGCTGGCACTCGAGGAACCTTCAAGTCCCGGTGCGATGGCCGGCCAGCCTCTGGCAACCGCAACCTCGCCCGTCTATTATCGAACCAAGGCCGCGTACATTCTATGGATGTTGCGCGACCTGGTAGGCGACGATGCGCTTGGCTCAGCTCTGCGTGCTTCCAACTCCGCGGGTCGAAGCAGCGAAGCAGCCGGCAAGAACACTGCGCAGCCTGGCGCGTTCCAGTCGGCATTGAGAACCGCGGCGCCACGCGCGGATCTTTCCTGGCTCTTTGCCGACTGGATCGACGCCGACCATGGTCTGCCTGACCTCACGATCGACAAAGTTTTCCTGAACGCCGTGCAGTCAGGCAACTGGCTGGTCTCGGTCACAATCTCGAATGCGGGATACGCAGCAGCGGAGATTCCAGTGACGGTGCGGTCCGCCGGCAACACCACGACAGAGCGGGTGCTGGTGCCCGCCCGCGGCACCGTGACACCGCGCCTGCTCGTGCAGGGACAGCCCATTGAGGCCCAGGTGAACGACGGCTCGGTTCCGGAGACGCAGGCCAGTGTGCACGTGAGGCACCTGGATGGGCCGGCGCCCGATCAGACTTCGTCGAACGCGCCGCAGTAGAGATTTCTGCCGAAATGAGACTCGCAAGAATCGCGCCAAGGCATCAACCCAAAGACTGATGCGCAGCAGCCGATCGGGTTCGTAGGATGGCCAGACGATGGAGGCCCTTCCCCAGACCAGGCGGCAAATGGGCGTGTGGGCGGCGATGGCCGTCGTCACCGGCGAAGCCATTTCGCTTGGCATCTTTCTGACTCCGGCTGGGATGGCTCGGTCCCTGGGCTCGCCT
This sequence comes from Occallatibacter sp., assembly GCA_035262585.1. Classification (GTDB taxonomy): domain Bacteria; phylum Acidobacteriota; class Terriglobia; order Terriglobales; family Acidobacteriaceae; genus Telmatobacter. The sequence goes on from DATFSO010000092.1 coordinate 3,150, forward strand.
GCCTTACTCGCGACAATCTGGTGCGGCATGGCGGTGATGACACTCGCGGGTGCGCTCTGTTTCACTGAACTGGCCATCCGCAATCCTGAAGATGGCGGCGAGTATCTCTACCTGCGGCGCGGATTCGGCCGGCACATGGCCTTTCTCTACGGCTGGATGGCGGCTATCGTCATGTATCCGGGTGTGGCCGCGGCGCTTTCCGTCGGCACCGTGCCGTACATTCAGGCCTTGCTTCCGGTTTCGCCTCGGATAGCAGCAGCGCTTCCTGCCTTCACCCTGCTCACACTCGGTGCAGTCAACTATCTCGGAACACGATTAAGCGCCAGGGTGATGACCACGCTGAACTGGCTCAAGGTTCCGGTACTGGGGTCTTTGATCGGGTGGGCGTTTATATCGGGACATGCGACGCTGACGAACGTTCTGCCGCTGACGATGCGGCGGCCTGGTTCCGATCCATTGGTAGACGCCATTGCCGGGGCAACTGTCAGCGCATTCTTCTGCTTCGGAGGATGGTGGGAGGCGGGAAAGATCGCAGGCGAGGTTCGCAATCCATCGCGCAACCTTCCAGTTGCATTTTGTGGCGGTGTGCTGGTGGTCACGGCGATCTACCTGCTGCTGAGTTTTGCCTTCGTCGCCGTTGTTCCACTGCAGCAGATCCAGTCGAATGCGGCGTTCGTTGCCCTCTTCGGGCAGGCCTTGTTTGGCTCGGCCGGAGCACGTGTTCTCGCGACGTGCGTTGTGTTGTGCGTGCTCGGCGGGCTGACGGTGCTGAGTATGGCTGTACCGCGCGTAACCTTCGCACTGGCTCGCAGCGAAGCGGGCGGCACCGCGCATGGGCCGCTGGCTGCGTTCGCCCGGCTTCATCCGCGATTTGGAACGCCGGCGAATGCCGTGCTGCTGCAGACCGGCATGGCGTTGCTCGTTCTGACGCTCGGCGCCTTCGACCGCATTCTTGCATTCATCATCTTTTCCGCTGTAGCGTTTCTCGCGTTGACAGCCGCGACACTGTTTCGTACTGCTCCCATCAAGCGCTGGTGGTATCCGCTTGCGCCGATTGTTTTCATCGCGAGCAGCTGTATTCTCGCTCTCATGCTTCTGATGCATAATCCCGGAGCATCGCTCCTCGGCGCCGCAGTCGTGCTGTGCGGTTTGCCGGTTCGCTGGCTGCTCACTCGTCGCAGCGGGATTGCGCCGAGAGGCGCAGGTGACGAAACCACACCGCAGGATCGTGCTCTCGAGCAACCCTGATCTTTCAACTCTGGAGGTAACGGATGCCCCACATTGCTCTTTCACCTGAACACATTGGCATTCGCGGCGCGCTGGCCTTTCGCCCCGAGACGGCGCGCCCGATGAACGAACTCGTCGAGATTCTGCTCGCCGGGCCGAGCACGCTCAGCAAAGGCGAGCGCGAACTGATCGCCACCTACGTTTCGAGCCGGAACTGCACGCATTTCTGCGCCAGTATTCACGGCATGATTGCAGCGGCGCACCTGGGCGGCGACGAGGTTCTCGTAAAGCAGGTGAAGACCGATTTCGCGAGGGCGGACATCAGCCCCAAGCTCAAGGCGCTGCTGGTGATCGCAGGCAAGGTGCAGCAGGACGGCAAGCTTGTGACCACCGAAGATGTGGAAGCTGCGCGCCAGCTGGGAGCCACCGATCTCGAGATTCACGACACCGTGCTGATTGCCGCAGCGTTCTGTATGTTCAACCGCTACGTCGACGGGCTCGATACCGTGCAGCCCGATGACGAGGCGCTCTATCGTGAACGCGGGCGCATGGTCGCGCGCAACGGATACGTCCAAAGCAGCAAGGAGTATCTCACCGAAGTTCATAGTTCTTAGTTCAAAGTTCTTACGTATTTGCCACAGGGCCTGCGAATCTGACTGCGAACTAAGAACTACGAACTATGAACTGAAGGAGAAATCATGCCCCACATCAAGCTCCCAGAAGGCCTGCCCGGTATCAGCGCCGGATTCGCATTTCGCCCCGAAACTGCCAAACCCATGCGCGAACTGGCGCACATCCTTCTGCACGAGCCAGGCTCGCTCCCTCCGGGCGAACGCGAACTGATCGCAACGTACGTGTCTTCGCGCAACTGCACGACGTTCTGCGTACTCAGCCACGGAGCCGCAGCAGCGAGCCATCTCGGCGACGCCTCTGTGGTCGAAACGGTGAAGACGAATTTCCTGGCAGCCCCGATCAGCGCGAAGCTGAAGGCGCTGCTGGTAATTGCAGGCAAGGTCCAGCAGGATGGCAAACTCGTGACCACGGCAGACGTGGAAGCTGCACGGATACTAGGCGCGACGGACATGGAGATCCACGACACGGTGCTGATTGCCGCAGCCTTTTCGATGTACAACCGCTACGTGGATGGATTGGGAACAGTGCAGCCGGACGATCCCGGGATGTACGAGCAGATGGGCAAGCATCTGGCCGAAAAAGGATACACGACTCCGTCAGTACAGCGACCGGTGGAAGCCTGAGTTCACAGTTCTTAGTTCGAAGTCCGTAGTCTTCTGCGTGCCTGGCGCTGTTAACTTCGAACCATGAACTACGAACTTGGTCTCTAATCCCTTTCTTTCTCGCTTCTCGCTTTCACCTTGAACCAGATCGGCGTGCCTTTGAATCCGAAGGCCTCGCGGATCTGGTTTTCGAGGAAGCGCTCGAAGGCGAAGTGCAGCCGTACATCGCGATCGGTGAAGAGCACGAACGTCGGCGGCGCGACAGCTGCCTGCGTCATATAAAAGATCCTGACGCGTTTCGACATCGGCACCGGCGCCCGCTGGAAGTCGATCTTCTCGAGGAAGCGGTTCATCTGGCCGGTCGTGATGCGCTTGCGGCGCTCGGCTGCGATGGCCTTGACCTCCTTGAGCACGCGGCCCATGCCTTTCCCTTCGCGAGCGGAAAGAAAGATCACCGGCGCGTAATCTAGATACTTGAGCGCACTGCGCAGTTGGCGCTCGAAAATCTCGCGATCTGCGGGAGGCTTGCCATCGGTACGGCCCGTCGTCACGGCGTCCCACTTGTTCACGACGATGACGACGCTTCGGCCGCTCTCATGCGCGTAGCCGCCGATGGTGGCGTCACTGGCAGTCACGCCTTCCGTCGCGTCGATCACGAGCAGCGCAACATCCGCAGCTTCGAGATGGCGTCGCGCCATGACCACCGAAAGCTTCTCGGCCATCAGGTAGGTCTTCCCCTTGCGGCGGATGCCGGCGGTATCCACGAAACGGAATGTTGTGCCCTCGAACTCGACAGCTTCATCGACAGCATCGCGCGTGGTGCCGGCAATGGGTGAGACGATAGCGCGCGATGTGCCGGTGAGCGCGTTGAGCAGCGTCGACTTGCCGACGTTGGGGCGGCCGATAATGGCCACGGCAGTCTCGTGCTGTTCGAATTCGCCGTGCGTTCGGTGGGGCTGCGCGGCGCGCGGGAGTTCTTCCGCAGTGAGTCGATGACCCGGCTCCAGCGGCCCGCCCTCGGAAATTTCCTCTTCCTCCGCGATCTCGTCCGTGGTTTCGGGAATCACGTCCGCCACCGTAGTTGGGATCGCTTCAGTTACCGCGTCGAGCAGATCCCCGATGCCAAGGCCGTGCTCGGCGCTGATCGAGTACAGGTTCCGAATCCCGAGGCGGCGGAAGTTCTCGGCCTCAAGCGCCATCGCTTCGCCCTCGACCTTGTTCACGGCGAGAAAGACCGGCTTGGAGCCGCGCGTGAGGAGGCGGGCCAGGTCGTAATCCGGGCGGGCGAGCTCGGTTCGCGCATCGACGACCATGATGAGTGCCTGCGCCGCATCGAGTGCAACCTTCGCCTGGTTGTAGATCTCGGTGGGGATGAGTTCGGGGTCGTCGGGAACGATGCCTCCGGTGTCGACCAAGCGGAAGCGGCGGCCCGCCCAGTCGAATTCGCCGTAGATCCGGTCGCGGGTGATGCCGGGCTCGTCGCCGACAATGGAACGGCGACTTTTCGTGAGGCGATTGAAAAGCGTGGACTTGCCCACGTTGGGACGGCCAACAATGGCGACGAGAGGGAGAGTTTCGGCTCCGGGCCGAGCGGGAATCACCGATCTGCGGTAAGTGGGCAACTGTGATTCTCCAATTCGTTGGTCGAAAACAACCAACCCTTCATCGTTGACGCTATCCGAATTCCTGAGTCACAGCACCCGAAAGCTGCTGCATTTCAGTCGACGCGAACCTTAAAGTGCCCCCGAATGAGAATGGATTCGAAGTCGTTCAGGATATCCTCCGCATCCAGCCGCCCAATACCAGTTTTGATGGAGATTTCCCACGGAGTGGCGAGGGAAATGGCCAGCGTGGAATCGGCCTCGATGAGTTCGCGGATCTGCTGGGGCAAACTCGATGGAGAACGAAGAAAACAGAGAAGAGTATCCGTATCGAGCAGGTAGGTCATTTCTTACTGCGGTCATCAGGCGGCGGAACAAGAGGCGCATCAAGCACGTATCCGAGGCCGGCCTGGATCAGTTCTTCGTCCGTCATCGGGTCAAAAGCGTCGTCATCCCAGTGGACACGCTGGGCGTAGGCTTGGCCAAGTCCTTGCGTAAGAAAGTGTTCTCAATGGGTACCAGCTTTGCCACCTTTTTCCCGCGGGTCACAATGACCTCCTTGCCTGCTTCAACCTCTTTGAGCAAGTGAGAAAAACTGTGTCTTCGCCCGGTGAACGGTATAGGACACGGACCAACTTTACTTAGACCACTTCTGGAAGTCAAAGAATCTGAAGGTGCGGCGTCCAGGAAAAGTTCTCAGAATCGACCATTTTGGGCGAGCGTTCCAAAAGCGGTGATTTCGCGTTTCCTTCGCCAATCCAGAAAGACCTATGATGTTGAAAGCACCTGGACTCGATGACCTCCTCTCAAACCTCAACTCGCACTCTGCCCACGCTGCACGAGTTCTTTGCGCCCGGCGGAATCCTGGCCAAGTCACCACTGCCCTATGAGTACCGGCCAGGACAGTTGGAGATGTCCAAGGCCGTAGAGCGGGCTTTGGTGGAGAGACGGCACCTGATCGTCGAGGCAGGGACGGGCACCGGCAAAACCCTCGCCTACCTGCTCCCGGCTTTGCGAACCGGGCAGCGCGTGATCGTTTCCACCGGCACAAAGGCGCTGCAGGACCAGCTCTACTTCCGCGATGTTCCGTTCCTCGAAACGCTACTGGGGAATCTGCGCGTCTGCTACATGAAGGGTCGTGCGAATTATCTCTGCAGGCACAAGCTGGTGGTGCTGCGCGATCAGCCGATTCTGTCGGGCCTCGAAGAGATCGACCAGTACCGCCAGATCGCCGAGTGGGAGAAGATCACGGAGACTGGCGACCGCGCGGAGTTGTCCGAATTGCCGGAGACGAGCGCGCTATGGCACAAGCTCGATGCGCGCAGCGAGGCCTGCCTGGGCACGACCTGCCCCGACTACCGCCGATGCTTCATTACCGAGATGCGGCGCAGGGCGCTTGAGTCCGACATTATCATCGTCAATCACCATCTTTTCTTCGCAGACCTGGCCCTGAAACGTGAGGCGGCTGGCGCGCCCGACGCCGGAATCCTTCCGGAAGCTGCGGCGGTGATCTTCGACGAGGCGCACGAGCTCGAAGAAGTGGCATCGAGCTACTTTGGGGTTTCGGTCTCGAACGTGCGCTTTGAGGAGCTGGCGCGCGATACCGATGTGCTGCTGCGCGGCAAGCAGGGTGCGGAGAAGATGCCCGCAGCTACACAGCAATTGCGAGACCGCGCCCGGATGTTCTTCGCACACCTGCCGGCCAACGGCGACGGACGGCAGCCCTTCGGTAATCGCGAGGAGTTTCTGGAGACCTCGGGCGATTTGTATCTGTCGTTGCGCAACATGCTGCGGCTGCTCGAGTCGCAGATGGAGTTGCTGACCGACATCGTCGAAGCGCCCGGGCTGCGCAAGCGCGTTGCCCGCCTGCGAACCGAGCTCGAATTTCTGCTCGAATCGAATTCAACCAACATGGTGTATTGGCTGGAGCGCAGAGCCGTAGGCGGCCTGGATAAGAACCCCACACAAGGCCGAGCAAGTATGCGATCGCAAAGCCGTCACACATTTCTCCAGGCTACCCCAATCGACGTTTCGGAGCTGCTGCACGAGATGGTCTTCGAGACCATTCCAACGGTCGTGCTCACGTCGGCCACGCTTACAGTGCAGGGAGGCTTCGAGCATATCCGCAAGCGGCTGGGCATGGACGACGCGCGTGAACTGGTTGTTCCGTCGCACTTCCGCTATGGCGAGCAAGCGCTACTGTATCTGCCGCCGCAGATGCCGGACCCGCGCGACCCTGAATTTCCCGAGGCGGCCGCTCTGTGCATCCGGCGCGTGCTCGAGCTATCAAAGGGCCGCGCTTTCTGCCTCTTCACCAGCTACGCGCAGATGCGCGACCTCTACGAGCGGCTAATGCCCGTGCTTGACTACCCGATCCTGCTGCACGGCACCGCGCCGCGTAAGGCGCTGCTCGAGGAATTCCGCGCAACGCCGAATGCGGTGCTCTTCGGCACATCGAGCTTCTGGCAGGGCGTGGATGTGCAGGGCGAGGCGCTGAGTTGCGTGATCATCGACCGCCTGCCGTTCGCGGTGCCAAACGACCCTGTGGTGCAGGCGCGAATGAAGGCGATCGAGGAGGCGGGAGGAAGTCCCTTCTTCGATTACCAGGTACCGTCAGCAGTGCTGACGCTGAAGCAGGGATTCGGCCGCCTGATCCGCTCGCTCGAAGATCGCGGCGTGCTGGTGCTGCTCGATCCGCGCATCCGCAAGCAACGCTACGGCCAGACGTTTCTCCAGAGCCTCCCGTCGTACCGGATGACCGCGACTATCACCGACGTGGAGCGGTTTTTCGAAGAGAATTAATCTGGCGGATTAGATGAACCGCGAAGCCTCCGCGCATAATCAAAAGAGGGGGCACCGATGCGAATCGAAGCGCAGGACGTTCTCCTCGTTGTTGACGTGCAGAATGATTTTTGTCCGGGCGGCGCCTTGCCCGTGCCCGATGGCGATGCGGTGATTCCTGCGATTCATCAGATCGCGCCGCACTTTGAGCATGCGATCCTCACGCAGGACTGGCACACTCCGAATCACCTCTCATTCGCATCCGCGCATCCAGGCAAGCAGCCCTTTGAGCAGATCGAGACCAGCTACGGCACGCAGACGCTATGGCCGGATCACTGTGTCCGGGACAGCCACGGAGCGAAGTTTCACGTGACTCTCCACGTCCCCGCAACAGAACTCATCGTCCGTAAGGGCATCCACAAAGAGATAGATTCCTACTCCGCATTCTTCGAGAACGACCGCAAAACGCCGACCGGCCTCACCGGCTACCTGCGCGAGCGCGGCCTTACGCGCGTAGTTCTTGCCGGCCTTGCTTACGATTACTGTGTCGGTTACTCGGCGCTCGATGCGTGTCGGCTTGGATTTGAGGCCGTGGTTCTGCGCGATGCATGCCGCGCGATCAACCTGAACGGCTCGGTTGCGGCAATGGAGAAGGAAATGGCTGCAGCCGGTGTTGAGCTGATGAACACCGCCGATCTCGCGAGCTGATTTTCGCGCCTTACAATCGCAAGAGGCCCGTCAGAAGCCTCTTCGCATGTCCCGCAACTTCTACATCCTCGCCGCCGCACTCGCCTTTTTTGCACTGCTTTCGGCGGCAATGACCTTGATCCCCTCGAGCTTTCAGCCGGGGCTACCGGCCAACGGGTCGCTCTGGCGCACCGTTGCGTTGCTCATGCTGCTGGCCGCGCTGGCGTTCGCGCTTGTAGGCGTGCTTAGCAACCTGTTCGAACAGGTCGACCGCCATAGCGAAGAACAGCGCCAGTCCGCTCGCCGGAAGCGCCGAGAATCGCGCCGGCCCCCCGAATAACACTTGCAGCAGGACTTCCTCGAAGCCAGCCCTGCCTGATTCCGGCTGATTTGAAAAGGTTTGTGCCATATACCGGAAACCGGCGCGATGGCTCGACTTAGAATCAAATAAGGCGGGATCTTTTCCCACGAGGACGTGATTGAAGATGTTCGAAGTTACCGTGGAGGCAGACTTCTCCTCCGGACACTATCTTCGCAACTACCACGGCAAGTGCGAGAATCCGCACGGGCACAACTATAAAGTGCGCGTGACCCTTCACGGCACGGAGCTCGACAAGGCCGGCCTGCTGCTCGATTTCAAGTTGCTCAAGCAGGTCATGCGTCCCGTCATCGAACGCATCGACCACCAGATGCTGAACGATATCGCGCCGTTCACCGAGCTCAACCCTTCCGCCGAAAACATTGCGAAGTATTTCTACGACCAGACCAATGAGCAGCTCGCCGAGATGACCAAAGGCCGCGTGCGCGTGAAAGACTGCACCATCTGGGAGACGGATACGACGACGGCGACCTACTACGAGTGAGAGTTATCCGTTCTCAGTCATCGCTTATCGGTGAGTTCGTAGTTCACAAGTTCGAAGTTCGCAGTTGTCTTCTGCCGCTGTTCCCTGAGCTCTGTCTTTAACTACGAACTACGAACTTTGAACTTTGAACTTTTGCCCTCGCACAAAGATCCCTGCGAAAGCACTCCGCTGCATGATCATTGACGATTCCGGCAGCTTGCATCCACGCGTAGACGATCACCGGTCCAACAAACTTGAACCCGCGCCGCTTCAGCTCCTTCGAGAAGGTTACTGAGAGCGGAGATTCGGCAGGCACGAGGCCGGCGTTCTGGATGGGCTTGCCGCCCGCCAGATCCCACACCCATGTTGAGAACTCGATTCCGTTGCTCTTCATCTCGAGGTAAGCACGCGCCCCGCCGATCGTGGCCTCGATCTTCGCGCGCGAGCGGATAATGCCCGTGTCCTGCATCAGCCGCTCGATATCAGCTTCTTTGAATCTCACCACCTTCGCCGGATCGAAACCGCGAAATGCTTTTCGGAAAGCGTCGCGCTTGCGAAGGACTGTGATCCACGCCAGGCCTGCCTGGAAGCCTTCGAGCATCAGCAGCTCCCACAGCGCCCGGCTGTCGAACTCCGGCACTCCCCACTCCTTATCGTGGTAGGCGCGCAGCAGTGGATCGCTCTCGGCCCAATGGCACCGCTGCTTTTCATTCATGCGAGCATCTTAACGGCTGGCCCGCTCGAGCTTTTTCGCTCTCGGCCAGGCCCGCTCCTTCCACCGAATCGTGATCAGAGAGACCCCGCTTGACGTGCCGCCGTTTGGTCTACTTCATCTCCTGCGATTTCGACTTCAGATACGGGTCGAATGGAATCTCGAAGTAAAAGAGCTCATTGCCGTCGGAATCGCGCAGCTTGTGCAGGTGGAGCTTCGCGCCCTGGAGGGGGTGAGCCAATTGCGAGACGTCGTAGAACAGAAATCCCGCGCGCGTAGTGTGCGGCTCCACGACCAGGGCCTGGTACTCAAACTGATCGAAATCCTGCTCGATATTCTTGTTGCTCGCCTTCGGCTTCATCTTGATCGACGGCAACGGCCCGGGCATGGGAATCTTCTTCCCCTCGCGCTCGGTACGCGTCATCAGGCGCTCCACGTCTTCCGGCTCCGCCGCCTGGATGCGATCTCCTCCAGCGGTGTAGAAGAGGATGCGCGCGTCGCGCAGTGAGATGGGCTTGTCGCCGTTGTTGGTCACAATGAGCCGAACCGGCATCACGCCGTGGCCGAGATAATCAATGCGAAAGATGGATTCCTTCTCTTTTGTGTCGAAGGGTTCGACGGCGATGGCCACGCGCTCCGTGTCGTGAATCTCGACCGCCGGAAAAGTCGTGGCAGGCTGGATCGGGGGAGCGGTGTGATTGGTGGCCCCGGCGGTGACGGCCAGCCCAATGACCAGAAGTGGCAACGCGCAAACGATCCTCATCGTGCTCGACTGTATCATTTGAGGGTTAGACCGCAATATAAGGCATTCCGTCTCGCATGATTCTGTTTTTCTATAACCTCGCGCTGCTGACGGCCTTGCTGGCCGGAGCTCCGTGGTGGCTATGGCGCATGGCCACCACACAGAAATACCGCGAGGGAATCGGCGAGCGGCTGGGGCGCGTTCCGCAGAGGTTGAGAGGTCTTAGAGATAGGCCGGTCCTGTGGCTGCACGCGGTCTCCGTAGGCGAGGTGCTGGCCGTCAGCAGGCTGGTCGAGGAGATCGGAAAAACATTTCCCGGCTACAGGCTGCTGATTTCGACCACCACGCGGACCGGGCAGGCCTTGGCGCGTGAGCGCTTTGGCGCTGATCGCGTCTTCTACTGCCCGCTCGATCTGCCCTGGGCGGTGCGCGCGTATCTGACGGCGATCCGCCCCGCCATGCTCATTCTTGCCGAGACGGAGTTCTGGCCGAATTTACTGAACGGCTGCTTCGGGCGCCAGATTCCGGTAGCCGTTGTGAACGCGCGCATCTCCGATCGCTCGTGGCCACGATACCAGATGTTGCGGCGGCTGTGGCGGCCGATCCTGGGTCAGCTTTCGCGTGTTTTGGCTCAAACCGAAGTCGATGCGCAGCGGTTGATTGCGCTGGGTTGCCGGCCTGAGCAGGTCAGTGTCTCCGGGAATCTGAAGTTCGACGTTCGCGCTGCCCGGGAAGCAGAGGCCACCTCGCAGCTGAAGTCAGCTGGCGCCGGAGTGCGCTTCGTCGTGTCCGGCAGCACACTCGAAGGCGAAGAGGCGGTTTCGCTGGAGGCGTGGCCGAAGTTGCTGGCCGCCGATCCGAACCTCGCGTTGGTCCTGGCGCCGCGCCATCCGGAGCGATTCGCGGCAGTGGCGGCTCTGCTCGATGGCTCGGGAATCTCCTGGGTTCGCCGCTCGGAGTGGAAAGGAAAGCTATCGAATGCGGTTCCTGCTCTGCGCCCCGGCCAGATCATTCTGCTCGACACGATCGGAGAGTTGGCTTCGGTATATTCCCTCGCCGCGGTGGCGTTTGTCGGCGGCAGCATTGCGGACGCGGGCGGACACAATCCGCTGGAACCGGCGCAGTTCGGCGTGCCGATCGTGATGGGGCCGAACTACGCCAACTTTCGTGCCATCACGGAAGATCTGCGCGCACATGATGCGCTCCGCATCGCTGACAAAGACCAGTTGCCGCATATTTTGGTCGAGCTGTTGATGAACGGAGAAGAGGCACAGGCTGTAGGCAGGCGCGCGCACGAGGTCTTTGAGCAGCAGGCGGGTGCGACCTTGCGATCGGTGGATGCTCTGCGGGAGATTCTGCACCTGGCATCGGATACCTCGGCTGTTGTCGCTGAGAGGCCGGCGTGAGGCGTCCCCTCCTGCTACCGCTGGTGCCGCTCTACGCCGCGGGACTTCGACTGCGCGAGATGAGGCTTCAACGCGGATGGGAGCCGACCCGGCGGCTGACGCATCCCGTGATCAGCATCGGCAATCTCTCGACTGGCGGCTCGGGCAAGACGCCTCTGGCGACCGCTCTGGCAAAGCTGCTGAGCGCCCGCGGCTTCCACGTTCACGTGCTTTCGCGCGGATACGGCCGCCGCTCCGCGGTTCCGCTCCGTGTTGACCTCCACGGCTCCGCCGACCAATACGGCGACGAGCCGCTGCTCATTGCACGCGAAGCAGGGGTGCCGGTTTATGTAGCTCCTGAGCGCTACGACGCCGGAAGACTTGCCGAGTTGGAATGGGCGACCGGGCACGAGGGCACTCCGCAAGGCGGTTTTCTAACCGGGCACGACTTTAGTCGTGCCGAGACGCAGCAAGAAGAGGAAGGGGCTTTAGCCCCTGCATCAGCCCGGCACGTCCACATCCTCGATGACGGCTTCCAGCACCGTCAACTCGCACGCGACATCGACATTCTGCTCCTCAATCGAGAAGACTGGCACGATGATCTGCTGCCGGCCGGAAATCTGCGCGAGCCTGTGCAAGCGGCACGCCGTGCAAGCGTGCTTGGTATTCCTGCTGACGATCCCGCATTCGAACCCGAGCTTCGCTCCTGGGGCTGGAACGGTCCAATCTGGCGCATCCGGCGCCACATGGAGATTCCGGAGATCGATGGTCCTGTGGCCGCATTCTGCGGCATCGCGCGCACGGAGCAGTTCTTTGCGGGCCTTGAGTCCGCTGGACTGAAACTCGCGACCCGCACAGCATTCCCGGACCACCACATCTACACCACGCGTGATGTCGAGAGCCTGGTCACGAGAGCACGAAGCGACGGAGCAAGAGGATTCATCACGACGGAAAAGGACCAAGTGCGGCTGGGCAAACTGGCTTCGGCATTTCCATTTGACCTCTCGCTTAAAACTGCCCCTCTTACCATTGAAATCGAAGAAGAACCCATCGCTCTCGACTGGCTCACAGCGAGGCTGGCCGCAAGTCGCGCTGCTGTGTCGGTGTGAGAAAATTAGAGTTTGCAGAGTCAGTCCAAGTTTCGTCTGCTCGTGGTCCGTTTGGGAGCCATGGGCGACATCCTTCATGCGCTTCCCGCCGTAACCGCGCTTCGCATGACGCACCCCGAGTGGGAAATTGACTGGATTGTTGAGCCAATGTGGCGTGGTCTGCTGGCTGCGGAAAAGAGCACGGGCCGCGACACCGGGTCCCATGCTCCGATGCAGCCGCTGATCGATCGAATCCACTTTGCCTGCACGCGGCAATGGCGGCAAAATCTTTTTGCCCGCCAGACAGGACGGGAAATCGGAGCGTTGCGCAGAGCTCTTCAGCAAGAGCAATTCGACGCCGTTCTCGACTTCCAGGGCGCACTGCGCTCGGCCGTAATCGGGCGTATGGCGCGAAGCAGTCGTTTTGTCGGCGAGTCGAAGCCCCGCGAGTGGGCAGCGCGTTGGCTTTTCACTGACCGCGTCCACACGCGCGGCGAACACGTAATCGAACAGGACGTTGAACTAGCCTCGGCCATCGCGGGCGATGCGTTGACCCCGGTTCAGCCCTTGCTGCCCGTCGATCCTGCTGCCGAAGCCTGGGCGGATGGAATCCTTCGATCCGGCGAACCCGCCATTCTCATCAATCCCGGTGCTGGATGGGGAGCAAAACGCTGGCCCATAGAGCGCTATGCCGAGGTTGCGCGCTCCCTCCTGAATCGGGGACTTCGCGTACTGGTGAATGCGGGGCCGGGCGAGGTGCTGCTTGCCAATGAGATCGTGAAGCGGACTGGGGGCGGTGCTACTTCGCTGCTGTGCTCGGTCGAACAGCTTGTTGCCATTACACGCCGCGTATGCCTGGCGATCGCCGGCGATACCGGGCCGCTGCATCTTGCCTGCGCCCTGTGCCGTCCGGTTGTGGGCATCTATGGCCCTACCGATCCCGGCCGCAACGGCCCCTTCGGTACGAGGTTCAAGGTGCTTCGCAGCCCAGACAGCCGTCGCGACCATGCGCGCCGTGAGGCGCCCGAGGCGGGTTTGCTCACGATCAGTCCGGAAAACGTGCTCGAGGCAGCGGAGGATCTGCTCTATTCTGGGGCAGCCCGATGACCCAGACTGCTCCAACCGATTGGATCAGCCGATGGCAACAGATCGCGCGTCGCGTCCGGGTGCCGCTCGGGTTTCTTATCGCCGCCCTGTACCTGTTCGAGCTCTGGCGACGGGCTCCAAGGCCAAGTGCTGTCGGCCTGAGCCTGATCCTGGTTCTACCCGGCCTGTGGCTTCGGGGGTATGCGGCAGGCTATGTCAAAAAGAATCGAGAACTTACGCAAACCGGCCCCTATGCGCACACGCGAAACCCGCTCTACCTCGGCTCCATTCTCATTGCCGCCGGATTCGCCGTTGCGCTGCTCAGCTGGCCCGTAGCCGCGATGCTGACAGCCATGTTCTTGATCATTTATGTGCCCGTAATCGCCTCGGAAGAGCGTTTTTTGCGCTCGAATTTCACTGACTTTGAAGCTTATTGCCACCGCGTGCCGCGCCTGATCCCGCGGATTACCCCCGCCCATCCCCCCGGTGCCAAAACCGAAGTTTCGGCGGGCAAGTTCTCTTTTGCCCTCTATTTGAGGCATCGCGAGTACAATGCAAGTATAGGAACCGCATCACTTTATATCTGCCTGCTCTTTCTCCGGCCGGCATTGGGATTGTTCGTGCATGTGCCGCATTAGGCCTCGCAGGCGAGCCGCTTGGCGGCAAAATCAGTCAAACCTTCAAGAGGAGCAGAACCGGACGGTGAGAAAGCGCACGATGTTCAAGACAATTTTTTGCGCTCTTGCCCTGCTCCCGCTTTCGCACGCGCAGAAAGCGCCAACGCCGCTACAGCCGATTCCATTGCTGATACCGCCGCGCCCCGGCTTCACCTTCCCGCAAAAGCAGACACTCACCTATACCGTCGATTGGCGAGTCTTCCCAGCCGGAACGGCGGTCCTTCGTTTCGAGGCGCAGGGAGGCCGCGAGCGCATCTCTGCGGATGCCACCACCGCCGGCGCCATCAACCTGCTCTTCCACGTCAGCGATCACTTCCAGTCCGTCTTCGATCGGGAAAAAGGGTGCACCTATAACTTCGACAAGCAGACGGTTGAGGGCCGACGGCAGATCAATTCGACGCTCAGGCTGGACTATCCTCAGGCAAAGTCGATTCTTGACGAGAAGAACCTGGTCACCGGTCAAACGAAGCACGTCGAGTCGCCGATCCCCGGCTGCATGACGGACCTGCTGACGGGCCTCTTCTACGCTGCGTCGCAGCCGATGGAGATCGGACGGAGCTTCGTGGTCCCCCTGGTCGACGCCATGCACAACGTGCCGATCACGATGAAGGTCGAGGCGCGCGAAGTCGTCAAGACTCCGCTGGGCACCTTTAAAACCATCCGCGTGCAGCCGACTGCCGATGCGGGCGTCGTAAAGAACCGAGGCAATATCTGGATCTGGTACACGGATGACGACCGGCACTTGCCCGTGCAAATGCGTGCACGCCTCTTCTGGGGAACGATTACGTTTCGACTAGTCGGGAATGAGACGAAGTAACAGGACCGAGGGACCAAGTTACCACGGGGACGAGGAACCGGCCGATCGGGATCGAGAAGGGCCGCAACCAAACTTTGATCGGATTCTTGTTCCCTCGCCCCTTGGTCCCTGCCTCACTGCATCCTGAACCGCTCCCGCATGAGCCGCTGGAGCCGCGGCCAATAAATCAGGTCGAAAGCGAGCTCCTTGTCGGGAAACATAACCAGGGCTGCCTTTCGGGTGTCGGCCACCATTTCGGAGGCCTCTTCGACGGTCAAGGTCTGGTCCTGAGCGATCACCTGCATCACCATGTTCACCACCATCTGCAGGCGGCGAATCTTGCGGCTCTCTTCCTTCAATTCCTCTGGTGACTGTATCGGTTGCGGGCTGCCAGCCTCCGTGTCGGAGGGGGAAGCTGGGACGGAATCGTTTTGCCGTTCCCAGGGGTTCCGAGATAAACCCATGCGGCAATTCCTCCTGGGTATTGGATGAAATTGTCGTGCTTGCAGTGCATGGTAGCACTTGCTTTATGACATTCGCTGCCCCCAGGCACCGCAGGACTCCAGCCAGACTCTAGCGCGCCACCTTCAGCCGCACCGAGGCCGGATCTTCCTTCCAGCCCACCACGCGATCGTTCTGGAAGAACACGACCGAACCTCCGTAGCCGAACTCGTTGCTGGAGAAGAGGCTTGGCGTACCCTGAAGCGCAATCACGTCGCTCTTCGAGGAGCCCACTGCAAAGGCTGTCAATCCGGGAGCGGGCGGTGTGTCCGGCCATAACTTTACCCGGAGCGGCGCGGTTCTCGGGTCGATTTTCCAACCAGCAACACGTCCGTTCTGGAAGTAGATCTCTGACCCTTTGTAGAACATCTTCTCGCCCGACGACGTGGTTGGGTTGCCGAGGACAGCCAGGACTTCTGCCGGGCTAAGCCCTGCGGTGATATAGGGCTGGGCCCCGGCCGTTTGGCCCTTGCTATGTTCCTGAATCCCCTTTTGTTCCGAGGCATTGGCCGAAGGGGATGGGGCCGGCGCCGGACGGTTTGGTTCGGGAGCGGGAGCTTCCGGGATGGTTTGACTGGAGTCCTTCTGATTCTCGCTAGTGCCGGGCCAGAGATGAGCCCACGTGGAACGAAGTTCGAGCGAGAGTTCTGACTTCTTGCGGGCCCAGGCGAGCGCTGTGGACTCGTTCGAAGAGAGAACAGCGTCAATAGAAAACCAAATCAGCGCTAGTACCGCCACTGCACCCAACGCGAAGCCCATTGTAAGAAGGGTGCGAGGGATCGACGACTTCTGGCTCTGATATCGTCGCAGGATTCGGCTCACCTCGTCCGGCTCACTGGCATCCGGAGGTGGAACGAATGGGGTGGTTTTGCGCGGAGGAGGTTCAGACGGTTCTTCCTGCGATGGAGTGGGCTCAGGCCTACGGCCGGTAGCTGCCGGCCTGGGCTCCTGAGATTCGGAGACCAGGTAATCGTGTGCCGCGTTGATTTCTTTGAGCTTCTCTTCGGCCGCTAGCTTCAGTCTTGGGTCAGACTGAAAGCGATCCGGGTGCCAGACCTTTACAAGTGTGCGGTAGGTATTCTCGATCTGTTCGACCGGCGCGGAGCTGACCAGTCCCAGCGTCTGCAGGGCTACGCAACGGTCGCATAGACCTCCAAAGCTGTCGGCCCGTCTTCCGCACGCGCATGTGCCCGACGAGATCACACGCCCTCCCCATCCCGATGTCCTGATTGAGCTCATTATAGGGTCAAACCGAAAAGCACGCAGACCTGCCGGTACCGGGCCCCGGGTCGCTGGAGTAACAATTTCCGATACTTTCGGAACCCGTAGAATAGAATCGAATGGCTTTCAGCGAACATTACGATGTGGCCGTGGTTGGGGCCGGACACGCCGGGTGCGAAGCCGCGATGGCTGCCGCTCGCATGGGCCTGAAGACCGCGCTCATCACCATGAACCTCGACCTGATCGCGCAGATGAGTTGCAATCCGGCCGTCGGAGGCGTGGCCAAGGGACACCTGGTCCGTGAGGTCGATGCCCTGGGCGGCATCATGGGCGAGGTCGCCGATGCGGTCGGCATCCAGTTCCGGCTGCTGAATACCTCGCGTGGGCCGGCGGTGTGGAGTCCACGGGCGCAGTGCGACAAGCAGTTGTACCGCGTCAAGATGCGCGAAGTGTTGGAAGCGCAGCCCGGTCTGCACATCCGGCAGGCGGAAGTGGTCGATCTGGTGATCGAGGCACAGGGAACGAGGGAACAAGGGAACGAGGGAACGACGGAACAGGGATTAGGGACTGAGGGAACCGACCTGATTACGGAGTTGCAGAGACCGGTTCGTCCACATGGCCGTGTCCTTGGATTGAAGCTCCGCGATGGGCGGCGACTGATGGCGGGCGCGACCATCATCACAACCGGGACGTTCCTCAACGGCCTGATTCACTGTGGCGAGGAGCGATACCCCGCCGGCCGTTCGGGTGAGCCGGCCAGTGTTCTGTTGGGAGAAGCTCTGAGGCGCCTGGGTCTTCGCACGTGCCGTTTGAAGACAGGCACGCCCCCGCGACTGGATGGGCGAACCATCAAGTGGGAGATGTTCGAGGAGCAGCCGGGCGACGTCGAGCCGACGCCTTTCAGCTTCCGCACGAAGAAGATCGTGCAGCCGCAGGTGAGCTGCCACATCGCCTTCACCACGCCCGAGACGCTGCGACTGATTCGCGAAAATGTGCACCGCTCGGCGATGTACTCGGGACGGATCGAGGGGGTCGGGCCGCGGTACTGCCCCTCGATCGAAGACAAGATCGTCAAGTTTCCGGACAAGACGCAGCACCAGTTCTTTCTCGAGCCCGAGGGGCTGAACACGCACGAGGTCTACATCAACGGCATGTCGACCTCGCTGCCGATGGAAGTGCAGTGGCAGATGGTGCACTCGATCCCGGGACTGGACGAAGCGGAGATGCTGCGCCCGGGATACGCGATCGAATACGACTCGGTGGACGCGACGGAGCTCGATCGCAGTCTTCGCGTGAAGTGCATGGAGGGCCTGTATCTCGCCGGTCAGATCAACGGTACCAGCGGCTATGAAGAGGCCGCGTGCCAGGGAATCATGGCCGGCATCAATGCCGCTCTGTACGTGAAGGGCGAACCGCCGTTCACGATGGATCGCACCGAAGGCTACACGGGAATCCTGATCGATGACCTTATTTCGAAGGGAACGAACGAGCCGTACCGGATGTTCACCTCGCGCGCCGAATTCCGTCTGCATCTGCGGATCGACAACGCAGATCGGCGACTGACGCCATACGGGCGCAAGCTGGGATTGATCAGCGACGCGGCGTGGGCTGAGTACGAGCAAAAGCAGGCGCGCATGGCTGCATTGCAGGCGCTTCTTACCACGCGCAAGGTTGATCCCGAAGCACTGCGTGCGGCGGAGTTCGGGGAGATCAATGGCGCGGCCGGCTCGACATGGGCGCAGTTGCTTAAGCGGCCGGAGGTGACCATTGAGCCGGCGCTGATCGCGCTGCGCGACGCGCTCGCTCGAGATCCGCTACTGGCTGAGCTGGCGCACGTCGAGCGGGATCCTGCCGTGCGTCGCGCACAGTTGCACAACGAAGCACGCGCTGTCGAAACCGAGATCAAGTTTGCTGGCTATCTTGACCAGCAAAAGAAGGCTATCGACAAGCTCAAAGCTGCAGAGGCGGTCACGATTCCCAACTGGATCGACTACAGCATCATAAGCGGCCTCTCGCGGGAGATGCGCGAAAAGCTGGATCGCGTGCGCCCCGGCACCATTGGGCAGGCAAGCCGCATTCCGGGCGTTACTCCGGCGGCGTTGTCGCTGGTGCACGTTTCGATTCGCGTACAGGGAGCCGGACGGGCGAAGCAGACGGCAGTCAAAGCGAGCTAGGCAGTGTCTGACGAATCAAATCTC
>DATFSO010000093.1:0-21646 GCA_035262585.1 Occallatibacter sp.
CCGCGGGACATACTTCAAGTGTACCGGCCTCGAATCCAGGAATAGAAAGCACTATCCTCATCGAAGAGCGCATGATGCCCGTGTCGTCCAAGTTCGAAGCGGCTTTGGAGATTCTGAAGACCCTGCGCGCAGCGGGGTACGAGGCCTACCTTGCCGGCGGGTGTGTGCGCGATCTGCTGCTGGGGCGCGAGCCCGAGGACTACGATGTGGCGACTGCAGCTACGCCGGATGTCGTGCTGTCGATGTTTCCGCACACCTTCGCCGTGGGCGCGCATTTCGGCGTAGTGCTGGTGGCGACAGAGATCGAAGGGGCCTCAAAGGATGGAGAGGTCGAAGAGCGATGTGTGACCGAAGTAGCCACTTTTCGCTCCGATGGAATTTACTCCGACGGACGCCATCCCGACGAGGTTCGCTATACGAGGACTGCCGCTGAGGATGTCGAGCGGCGGGATTTCACGATCAATGGGCTATTGCTGGATCCACTGCGATTGGGTGGTGCTGCTGTCGAATCCAGCGTGATGCCGGAAAGGACAACCGCGGATCCTTCGCCTCCACCGCCCGCAAAATACGTGAGCGGCTCCGCTCAGGATGACGGCTTCAACGGGGAACGAAGCTTGTTACGCTCGGCCGTGGTTGACTTCGTTGGCGGGCTTGAGGACCTCGGTGCGGGCGTGATTCGCGCGATCGGCCGGCCGGAGAAGCGCTTCGAAGAAGACCAGCTACGGCTGCTGCGCGCGGTTCGTTTTGCGGCGCGATTTGAATTTGAGATCGAGCCCGCGACATTCGCCGCAATGCGCAAGCTCGCTGCGCGCATTCACGCCGTCAGCCGCGAGCGTATTCGCGATGAGCTGACCAAGATGCTTACCGAGGGCCACGCGCGCCGCGCCTTCGAGTTGCTGGATGCGTCCGATCTGCTGGTCCAGGTTCTGCCCGAAGTCTCCCGGATGAAGGGGGTGCAACAGCCTCCGCAGTTTCATCCAGAAGGCGACGTGTGGATTCACACGCTCATGCTGCTTGAGCAGCTTGAGCCGGGATGCTCGATGACGCTGGCCTGGGGCGCGCTGCTCCATGACGTCGGCAAGCCTCCCACATTTCGCGTGGCTCCTGATCGCATTCGCTTCGACGGCCATGTCGAGGTCGGCGTGGCAATCGGCGCCGAAATCTGCCGTCGCTTTCGCTTCTCCAATGACGAGACCCACCAAATCCTCGCGCTGATCGAAAACCACATGCGTATTGCCGACGCTCCTCGGATGAAAACATCGACGCTGAAGCGATTCTTCCGCCTCGACGATTTCCCCGAGCACCTTGCGCTGCACCGCATGGACTGCATGGCTGCGCATCGGAACCTCGAAATCTACAACTTCGTTCGCGAGCGCTATGAATCGCTTCCAGAAGAGGAGGTTCAACCGAAGCCACTGATTACCGGCCGGGAGTTGATCGCCGCCGGCTATTCGCCCGGCCCGCAGTTCAAGGAGATGCTGCAGGCTGTCGAAGATGCGCAACTTGAAGGAATGATCGCGACAGAGGATGCAGCAATGGCGCTGGTGCGGCAAAGGTTCGGAAAGGCAAAAGGCGGCTCCTAGCTGCCAGCTTGTTGCCCACTGGTGCGAGCGCGGTCGAGCAGCAGGGCTTGTTCGCGAGCGTTGCGGGTCATCGAAGCTGCGCGTTCAAACTCGGCGCATGCCTCCGCGTGGCGACCGAGCCGCGAGAGCAAGTCTCCGCGGACGCTGGGCAGCAGGTGATAGTTCTTCATCAGCGGATCGTCAAGCAGCGGGTCGAGCAGGTCGAGCGCAGCCTGCGGGCCGAAGTACCTGCTGACTGCCACAGCACGGTTCAGATCGACGATCGGCGATGGCGCAATCTCGGCCAGTTGGTTATAGAGCGCAACGATCCTTCCCCAATTGGTTTCCTCCGCAGTCAGTGCGCGCGCGTGGCATGCCGCAATCTCCGCCTGCAATCGATAGGTTCCCTTCACCGCGGAGAGCTTGTCGGCGCGGTCGAGAGCCGCAAGGCCGCGATTGATGAGAAGCCGGTCCCATTGCGCGCGATTCTGATCGAGCAGGAGTACCGGCTCGCCGCCGGAAGCGACACGGGCTCTCGATCGCGATGCCTGGATCTCCATCAACGCCACCAGCCCGTGAACCTCCGGCTCATGCGGTGCAAGTTCGGCGAGAATGCGGCCTATGCGCAGCGCCTCCTCGCACAGTGACACACGGACCAGGTCCTGGCCGGCAGTAGCCGAATAGCCTTCGTTGAAGATCAGGTAGATGACCTCAAGCACCGAGCCAAGACGAGCCTCGAGGTCGAGGCCTCGGGGAACTTCGAAGGGGATGCGTTTCTGGGCGAGGGTTCGCTTGGCGCGAACGATGCGCTGCGCGATGGTTGGCTCCGGCACGAGAAAGGCGCGGGCTATCTCGTCGGTGGTCAGGCCTGCGACCACGCGCAGCGTAAGCGCCGCGCGAGCCTCAGAAGGAAGAACAGGATGACACGCGACGAAGATAAGGCGCAGCACGTCGTCGCCGATGTGATCGTCGAGTGCGGCATCGAAGTCGGGCGTAGCGCGCTCTAGGGCAAGCAGATTGCGGCCGATTTCCTCATGCTTCAGCCCGGTTCGTTCGGCGTAGCGGAAGTGATCGATGGCGCGGCGCTTGGCCGCGAGCATCAGCCAGGCCCCGGGATTGGCGGGAATTCCCGATGCCGGCCACTGCTCGAGCGCCGCCACCAGAGCTTCCTGAGCAAAATCTTCGGCGAGACCCACGTCGCGAACCATGCGCGTAAGTCCCCCGATAACTTTGGCGGCTTCCATCCTCCAGACCGCCTCAATGGCGCGATGGCTCTCGTTGCCCGACACTGCTACCGATCACACCATGACGGGCCGGTAAAGGGCAATTGTGCCGAGCCAGGTCACTGACAACTAAAGTTCTTCGCGTCCTCGGTGTTTCCGGTTCCCATATACTGCGCGTGCTTGGGATAGGCGCAGAGCGGACGGCTGCGGCCCGGGAACGCCTGGCCGGTCGCGATCACAGCGTCGGGCGCCGTCCCCTTTTCAACCCAACTTACTACCGCACTCAGCATGTCGAAATTGTCGAGGGCCGGGCCGCCGCCGCAGTGAGCCATTCCAGGAACGAGGAACATCCGGCTCCATTCGGCCACCTTATCGGCGCCGCCATTCGTCGCAGCCAGGGATTGGTAGTACTCGAGCGTGTCCAGCGGTGAGAACCAGGGATCGCTGTCGCCATGAAAGAAGAGAATCTTGCCGCCGCTTCCGGAAAATGTGGACAGGTTTGTCGATGCCGGTTCAACCAGCGGATCGGAGGCGTGCAGCGCTGCCTTGTCGACGTCGATTTCCGTTGCTGTGGTGTAGGGGCCAAAGAGGCCGCGATCGGCAAGAGCAAGAAGTCCCGGCGCGAAGCCCTTCGCGGCGATGCCTGCGTCGAACAGGAAGCCTGGATACACCTGGACGCCATGCGCATTCTTCGGACCCTCGAAGGCCTTTTTGATGGCCGTAATCTTCTCGGGCGCGATGCATCCCTCGCTCTGGCCGGTTTTGCAGGCCAGCTCCGCCGGATCGAAATCGCATCCGAGCGGATCAAAGATCATTCCATCCGCAACACCGTCGCGTGCATCGCACCGTTTCATCAGCGAGTCCATGAAGAGCTTGCGGTCGCTGTCGGTGATCAGCTTCTCGAGGTGCGGTTTGCCCGATTCGTCTTTCGGAGCCGCCTGGTTGTAGGCCACCGGAATCCACTGCCCGATTGCAATATTCGAAAGGCCGGTGCGCATGGCCGGATCGCCCGAAACGATGCCGTTGAAGACTGTGGGATAACGTTGCGAGAGGATCATGCCTTCGCGCCCGCCCGTTGAGCAACCTACGAAATAGGAGTAGGCTGCAGGCTTCGAGTAGTAGAGCGCAATGACCTGCTTTGCAACTCCTGCGACCCGGGCATTGGCCAGATAAGCGAAATCGAGATACGCCTGCTGGTCGCGCATGAACGAGAAGTCGAACGGGCCGTTCTTTGCCTTGTGACCTGTATCGCTACTTGCCACCGCGAAGCCGCGGGCCAGCGCAGGCGTATCGCCGGAGTACGATCCTCCAGCCGGATAGGCTACTACGCCGTTTCCGCCACCTCCGCCCTGCATCATGAAATCGCCGTTCCAGGCTTTCTCTTCGGGCAGCGCCAACGCAAATCCAATGCCAAATTCCTCGCCGCCAGATCCCTTGCGGCGGTGAATCACTCCGTCGACACGGCAATGCGCAGGCAACGGACCAATGGCAGCGGCGCCTGGATACGGCGGCGGAACGGTGAAGCCTGCGGGAACCAGCGCTGCCTTGGAGATTTCGACGTCATCGATCTTCAGATTCGAGAGGTCCGTGCAGGAGTTCGCTGGTTGGGCTTGAGCAGCGGCACACGATACGGCCATTACGAGCAGAGAGAGCCTGGATAGCTTCATACTTTCCTTTTGTCGAACGTTTTCTCGAAGCGTTGAGGATCAGGCGGCCTTGCGACCGCCTCCGGCAAAGCCAGTGAGTCCGTGTTGATTTTGATCGACTGGGTGTGCTGGTTTTGCGTTCAATGTGTCGCGGCGACCTCGTTTTGCTGACCATCATCCTGCCCAAAGCCGATGTTGGCGTCGAAGAGCTGTCGCAATTCGCATTCGCCCTGGCCCATGACGTTGAGGAACTCCTTCACGAAGCCGATCGCGGCTTCCTTGGACGGCGCGTCGAGAATGGCGAATCCGCCGACGATTTCCTTGGACTCGGTGAACGGTCCGTCGGAGACAGTGAACTTGCTGTTCTCGATGCGGACGCGCGCACCAAAGGCACTCGGCAGGCAGCCTTCGGTGGACAGCAGCTTGCCGCTCTTCATCGCGTCTTCAATCATCTTGCCCATGCGGGCCATCTCTTCGGGGCTGGGCGGAGTGTTGCGTTCGGGACACTTGTAAATGTTCAGGAATCGCATGTTTTTCTCTCCTTGTTTATTTGAAGCCGGAAGTGCGGGGGGCTACCTGCCGGTTCTACTCATACATCGAATACGTCGATCGAGAATCGACAACGCTGCAAAAGAATTTTTAGGTGCTGGAGTTCGGGATGGTCAAGCGGAAAGCGCCCCGGGGAGATCGACCTGGATCCACTCGGTCAGCGAATCATAGAAGCCTGCCTCGATGAAGCGCACCAGGAAGACTATCGCAAGCTGATTCCGCACCCGATGTTCCGCGACGACGAGATGTAGCCGGACACGCCTCTCAGCCGATGGAAGCGAATGCAACCTCAGGCCGATCGCAGATCAGGCTGCGGCCCAGCCAGTTCTCGGGCGAAGGCAGGTGCGAGAGGTCGGTGTCTTCAGAGGCGACGAATGATTCGAAGAGCACTCTGTACAGGCCGCGCCTGCCTGAAAGTCGCTTATGCCGAGTCCTCTGAAAATGGAATCGAAACGGAGACAAGGATTCCATCTCGGCGAGGAAGGCAGGAGAGAAGAATCGATATGACCGCGCCACAGCCATCAGGATCAGCGACTGCCAGCTTGTGCGCAGCAGACGCTTGAATGCCGGGTCTCCGCGGGGTAATGCATGGGCCTCGTTCGCTACGCACTCGCAGAAGACGAGAAGTTGCCGCACCAGGTTGTCGAGCGGAAGCCCGGCCTCGGCAGCGCGGGAAAACAAGGTTGCGGATCCGTGCTTGAGATCGTCCTGAACATCCTGCACGTCGTCGCCCAACTGCAGCAGGAAGCCCCAATCAAAGGCAAAGCGGGCCTCTATGTCGCTCAGCAAGCCGTGCGAGAGACACGCATCGGCCAGCACTGACGTTCCTCCTTTCGCACAACTGAGGCGCAACAGATCGACCTCATTCAGAGTGGCGCCGCGCTTCGATTGCGCAATGCTGTCTTCCTGCGCCTGGTGAATCGCAAGCAAGCTATCGTAAACCTGCGGGAATTGCGGCCTTGGCAACTGTTCTTCGATCAGTCGAACCATCGCCCATACTTTAGTTTCGTGGAGGTTGCGCGGCGGGATGCCAAGACCGCAAAGCCGGTCGCGGAAACGGGAGCTGAACTCGAGCTTGTGAACGGTCGAGGTTCCTTCGCCGTCGAGATAGTTATCGCTGTAGGGATAGAGCAGACTATATCCGATGATGGCGGGCGTCAGTTCCATACCATCGCCCATGAGGGGCTGCAGTCCGCACGCGGTCCAGACGTTGCGGCAAGCCTGAGTCGTATCGGCTATCGAGAGTGCGGGGTCGAAGCGTTTCGCCCATTGCGCAAACTGCGTGCCGATCGGTAAAAAGCCGTCGTTGAGCGTGTGGATTGCGTCATCTTCCAGTCCCAGGGCAACCGACGCGAACCGTGGAAAGACATCGACGATGCGTCGCCGGGCGTCGGCGCTTGCTGTGCCTTTGCGCCGGATTTGTTTCGCCTGCCGCTCGACCGCGAGCAGAGCCTCATCGTAAGCATCTTCACGTTTTTGCTGGTCACGCGGGCTGAATTGCGGAAGCGCAAGAGAGTGAGGCGCGGCACACTCACCCCATGCGGCTGTCGACGCCGATACCTGGGACTCGACCCACGGCCAGTTGAAGCAGCTCCTCATGCACTCTCAGGTACGATCTGGGGCTCCGTGTAGTTCCAGTGACATGAGTCATGGATGATTGACCAAATGAATGCTGTGAATTGGAACATCAGTCTGGGCGAAGCAAAGGCCCGTGTGGGTGCGAACCGACGTAAGGATGAAGGCGATGCAGCAACGATTGCCTGCCTAATTCGCTCGAACAACCAATCGGCCGCTTACTCAGCGACAATGATGAAGTGCCCGCCGAGGTCCGCGAATTCGATGCAATTGTCCTGGGAGCGGGTGCTGCAGGCCTGATGTGCGCTGCTGTTGCGGGCCGGCGCGGACGCAGGGTTCTGCTGCTTGAACGCAACACTCAACCGGGGCGCAAGATTCTCATCTCCGGCGGCGGGCGCTGCAACTTCACCAATATTCACTGCACTCCGGCGAACTTCATCTCTGAGAATCCGCACTTCTCGAAGTCTGCGCTGGCCCTCTATCAACCGCAGCACTTTCTTGAACTCGTTGAGCGCTACGACATCAGGTGGCATGAGAAGACGCTTGGCCAGCTCTTTTGCGACCACTCGGCGCGCCAGATCGTGGACATGCTGCTGGCTGAGTGCGAACGGGGGGGAGTTGTCCTCCATGCAAACGTTCGCGACATTGCTGTCGCATCCGCGTCCGGCGAGTTTCAAGTTTCCTCTTCGACAGGCGATTTCAAAGCCGGGGCGCTCGTAGTCGCCACCGGCGGATTGTCGATCCCGAAGATGGGCGCGACCGGCCTGGCGTATGAACTCGCCCGGCAGTTCGGTCTCAACGTGACTGAACCGCGCCCTGCGCTGGTACCGCTGTTGCTCGGTGGCGCAGAAGGAGGCTGGACCGCGCTTACCGGGGTATCGGCAGACGTGACGGTGAAGGCGGTGCGTGGACCGGGATTCCGCGAAAAGCTGCTGGTGACGCACCGCGGCCTCAGCGGCCCAGCCGTGCTTCAAGCCTCGTCGTACTGGCGCTGCGGCGAGGCACTCACCGTGGATTTTGGTCAGGGTCTTGCGGCAGGCAAGAAGCTGTTGGAGCCACTGTTGCGAGGTGATGCTCGGCGGGACGTTGTGGCGTTGAGGCAGGCGCTGCATTCTTCACTACCACAACGGCTGGCGGGACATCTCGCCGAGGTGGGTGCGCCGGCAGGATGGTCGAATCCAGCGTTGGAGGCTGCCGAACGCAGATTTCGGCAATGGAAGTTTCATCCCGTCGGCACCGAGGGCTTTGAAAAGGCCGAGGTCACCGCAGGCGGGGTTGACACCAATGGCTTGAACTCAAGAACCATGGAGGCACGCAACGTGCCGGGGTTGTTCTTCATTGGTGAGGGTGTTGACGTGACCGGTCACCTCGGCGGCTTTAACTTTCAGTGGGCGTGGGCCTCTGGCGTTGCGGTGGGGAAAGCCATTTAGTGTGCTATCACAGAGGTTCTCAGCAGGAATCTGGAAGAGGACCGCAGATTCTTCGCTCACCACCCCAAAACTGAAGAAAACGTTCGGGGCACGGTTTGCTCAGAGTGACAGCGATAACTCCCTGCGGACTTCGAGAGATAACTCCGAAGTTCGGTTTCACTGGGACGGCTTTTGTGCCGGTGCAGGTGGCGGAGTGAGGGGCTTCGCCGAGGGTGTCAGCACGAAACCGTCGCGCACGAGCGCAAATCCTTGCTGCGGCAATTCCGCCTGAAGGAGCTGGTTCTCCGGGCCGGAAAAAAGGCTGGTTTCCTCGTCGCTCATTGTAGCCACCAAGTGGTGAACGGCGATCGGTGCGCCGTTGAGGGTGCCTTTCTCGTCCGGATATGTGGTGATCTTTATGGGCTGAATCGATCCTGCCTGCTTCGGGATGATCGCCCACAGATCGCGGTTGTTATGGCTCGCGGCAAGCGCCAGCAAGGTTTCCAGAGCCCCGGGATCAAGATCCGGGAGGAAGACGGCGACATCATGGCCATCCAGGCTCGTCGTGCTGCTGCGCCCGTTGGCTGATATGTTGATGAGCAAGTGCGCCCCATCAGGCTTGGCCGTCACGTTTACCGCGGAGCTGTTGACGATGGCGCTCAGCTGGACATGAACCAGGCCCTTCGATTGGGAAAGACTTTCAGTCTTCGAGAGAGAGTAGTTCAGCCCCTGCATGTTGACGCGGACGACAGAGGACGAGTTGTAGCCATTCGTTTCGGGTGCGATGTTGAAGCTGGCCGTGCCAACGGGCGAGCCATTCTGGCTTATGGTGAAGCTCGCCGATTGGGCCACAAGGGAGGAAAAAGAAGACAGAACCAAGGCAAGAAGCGCAGCAGAAGGGATCATGATCAGAGGGGTCGAAACATCTTCCCGTTTCTCTGATCGATTAGACACGATTGAATAGAAAGAGTTGCCAAAGGCAGCTTCTAGCTTCTAGCCGCCAGCTACTGCCGGCTGCATCGGCCGTCAGAACGCATTCCCAGCTTCTCTTACGAGACCTGAGCTAGAGGCTAGAAGCTAGCGGCTAATGGCTGAATTTACTTCGCTGCCTTCGCGAACCGCTTGTTCACTTCGGCCCAGTTGACGACGTTCCACCAGGCGGCAAGATAGTCGGGGCGGCGGTTCTGGTATTTGAGATAGTAGGCGTGCTCCCAGACGTCATTCCCGAGGACCGGATACAACCCCTGGCTCAGCGGCGAGTCTTGATTGGCTGTCGTGATGATCTTTAACTTTCCGCCCTGAATCACCAGCCAACCCCAGCCGGAGCCGAACTGCTTGGCCGTGGTCTCATTGAAAGTTTTCTTGAACGCCTCAAAATCGCCAAAATCCTTTTTGATCTGATCCGCGACGGCGCCGGTCGGCGCGCCGCCGACCCCCGAGGTGTTCGCCGGGCCCATGATCGACCAAAACATGGAGTGGTTCGAGTGGCCTCCGCCGTTGTTGCGAACGACCGTGCGAATATCTTCGGGGACAGCATTCAAATCGCTAATGAGGTCATCCACAGATTTCGCAGCCAGATTCGCGTGGTTGGCCAGCGCGCCATTCACGTTCGTGATGTAGGCCTGGTGATGCTTGTCGTGGTGCAGGTGCATGGTCTCCGCGTCAATGAAAGGCTCCAGCGCGGCGTAGTCGTAGGGAAGCGGCGGAAGTTCATATGCCATCGGGAATTCTCCTCAGTTTGAGATTGTACTGTTTTGCTTTCATGCCATTGCACCTTGGGTGTGGCAGACCGGCAACGGATTGGAGGTAACAAAGCGTTGATAAAATGATGCATTCACATCTGCCACCCGTGCCCTGTGGTTCCATGGATGCAACAAACTGGCCGGAGGGTTCGAAACCAGAAGTAGTAACTTTGGGCCCTGGGAAAACATCTTTAGGGTTACCGGACAAGATGGAATGACCCACCCACATTTCAACCAGGTGAATCCATGAACGATCAATTAGCGTATCGCTGGCTTGACCAGCAGGGAGAAGCCTTTGGCGCGCCCGGCCTCTTGCCGCGCTGGACATCCAGTGTGAAGGATGCTGTGGGCACTGCCTACTCCGCCTCGAGCCGGGTTTGGTTTACCTGCTCCCACGGCATCCTGAACGAGATCTATCATCCGACGATCGACAGCGCCCAGGTTCGCGATATGGAGTTTCTCGTCACCGATGGCGAAACCTTCGTACACGAGGAGAAGCGCCATCTGCTGTCGACATTCGAATACATTCATCAGGAAGCCCTCGGCGTACGCTACATCAATCGCGACGTGGACGGCCGCTACACGCTCACCAAGGAGATCATCTGCGACCCCCACCACAGCGTGATCCTGCAGCGGGTTCGCCTCGAGGGGCACGAGGACCTCATTCCGCGGCTGAAGATATACGCATTGCTGGCTCCTCATCTGGACGGAGGAGGAGCGGGTAATACGGGGCGTGCCCTCGATGTGGCCGGACACAAGATGCTGCTGGCCTGGAAAAATCAGTCGTCGCTGGCCATGGCGGCCAGTTGCGGGTTCTCGCGTGTGAGCTGCGGGTTTGTCGGAACCAGCGACGGCTGGCGGGACCTGATGGATAAGTACGCAATGGACTGGGAGTTTGGCTCAGCGAGCAACGGCAATATTGCGCTCTTTGGCGAGCTGAATCTGGGCGCAGCCGGCGTTGATGGCGCGCGTGAATTCACGCTGGCCATTGGGCTCGGCGAAGGCAATCACACCGCATTGCAGAAGACGGTGAGCGCGCTTGCAACCCCATTTGAACAGCATCGCGAACGCTTCATCGGCCAATGGCATCGCGTGGAGAACCCTGAGTGGCTCGCGCCCAAGTCGTGCGACGGAGGCAAACTGATGCGGGCCAGCCACAACGTTCTGCTGGCTCACGAAGACAAGACCTTTTCGGGCGCCTTTGTTGCATCGGCGTCCATCCCGTGGGGACAGGCTCACGGCGACGATGACCTGGGTGGCTATCACCTCGTATGGACTCGCGATATGGTGCAGACGGCATCGGCGCTTCTTGCCTGTGGGCGTGCGGAAACTGCGCGGCGCGCCCTGGTGTACCTGGCCTGCACCCAAAAGCCCGACGGCGGGTTTGCGCAGAATTTTTGGGTGGATGGCAGGCCGTACTGGTCGGGCGTTCAACTTGACGAGGTTGCATTCCCGATCATCCTTGCCTGGCGACTGTGGAAGGCAGATGCCCTTGGCGAGATGGACATTTTTCCGTTCATTGAGCGCGCCGCGGGCTTTCTGGTGCAACATGCGCCCATCACGCATCAGGATCGCTGGGAGGAGAACGCCGGCTATTCACCCTCAACGCTTGCTGCGGTGATCAGCGGCCTGATCTGTGCGGCCGATATGGCTCGCGCCCACGATTCAAACGAGATGGCCGTTTTTCTTGAAGAATTTGCCGATTGGATCGAGCGGCATCTCGAAGACTGGACGGTAACGAACAACGGGGTGCTCGTGTCGGAGGTCAAGCGGCATTACATGCGGATTCGTCCGCCGGAAGCGGGCGAGGCATACTTCTGCGAGAGCTGCGGCACCGAGATGATCCACATCAACAACCGGCCGCCCGGCGAGCGGACAGAATTCGAAGCCCGCGAGATTATCGACGGCGGCTTCGTCGAGTTGGTCCGCTATGGCGTTCGGCGAGCGGACGATTCGCTGATCATCGATTCCCTGAAGGTGATCGATCGAGTTCTCAAAACGGATCTGCCGCAAGGCCCAGGCTGGCATCGCTACAACTTTGACGGCTACGGGCAGTGCCCTGATGGCGGTCCTTTTCGCGGCTGGGGCAAGGGTCGCGTTTGGCCGCTCTTCACCGGCGAGCGCGCCCACTATGAACTGGCTGCCGGACGCGATCCATCGCCATTAATCGGCGCATATGAGCGATTCGCCACCTCCGGCCAGATGATGCCGGAACAGGTGTGGGACGAGGCGAACAGGCCTGATCGAGGGCTTGTGAAGGGCAAGCCGGCTGGTTCTGCAGTTCCACTGGTGTGGGCTCATGCCGAGTATCTGAAGCTTTTGCGTTCGGCGGTGGACGGAAAGGTCTTTGACCGCATCGATATTGTATACAACCGCTACTGCGAGCCAGGCGGAAGAAAGCGACTGCGCAGCGATCTGGAATTCTACAGCCGGCGCAGGCCCATCCAGAGAATCAATCGAGGAGACACACTGCGGATTTTGGACGATACTCAATTTGAGGTGGTGTGGTCGGCCGACAATTGGCAGACCACGCATGCGACGCCAAGCCGCAGTCTCGGAAACGCAGGCTACAGCGCGGATGTTGCCGCCGATCCAAAACAGACGACCGGTGGTCTATCATGGACTCTTCACTGGCCTGAGCAAAATCGCTGGCTCGGTTACAACGTGGAAATACAAATCGTGGACTGAATTAGAGCCTGTTCACACACCCCGACCCGAAACCCTTCGCAGCTTTCGAAAGGATTGAACCCGGTTCTATGGCGACTCTTGCGGATCTTACACTCGATCAAATCTCCATCGACACTCTGCGCATGCTATCCATCGACGAGGTGGAGAAGGCGAAAAGCGGGCATCCCGGCGCACCGCTGGGATGCGCCCCTATTGCGTACCTTCTGTTTCACAAAATCATGAAGCACAATCCGGCGAACTCGAAATGGGCTGATCGAGACCGGTTCGTGCTGTCAAACGGCCATGCCTCCGCGCTCTTATACGGCACTCTGTTTTTATCCGGCTACAAGGTCACTCTCGACGATCTGCAGGCGTTTCGCCAGTGGCACTCGCGTACACCGGGTCATCCTGAATACGGCGACACGGATGGTGTGGAGGTGACAACTGGTCCGCTTGGCCAGGGTCTTGCGATGGCGGTCGGCATGGCGATCGCCGAGAAGCATCTCGCCGCGGTTTACAACAAGCCCGGCTTCGAGATCTTGAATCACCACACCTTTGTGCTGGCCGGTGACGGCGACATGATGGAAGGCGTCTCGCACGAGGCCTGCGCAATGGCAGGAACAATGCAGCTTGGCAAGCTGATCCTGCTCTATGACGACAATCTCATTTCGCTCGATGGTCCGACGGAATTGAGCTACTCGGACGATGTGGTAGCTCGTTTTGAGGGATACCACTGGCACGTGCAGCGCGTGAAAGACGGCAACGACCTGAATGCGCTGGAAGACGCGATTGAAGCCGCCAAGGCGGAAACAAGTAAACCCTCGTTGATTGCGGTTCGGACCGTGATCGGCTACGGCAGCCCGAAGGCAGGCACGAACAAGGTACACGGAGAAGCCCTTGGCGCCGCGGACTGGGCCGCTACGAAAAAGTTCTACGGATTTCCTGAGGACAAGAGCTTCTTGGTACCGGACGATGCACTGAAGAACTGGCGCACGGCGGTCGATCGCGGAGCGACGGCTGAGGCCGAATGGAAGCAGCTTTTTTCGCACTATGCTGCTGATTATCCCGACCTCGCCGTTGAATTTGATCGCACCCAAAAAGGATTACGCAGGAAGGGCTGGGAGAAGGCAATTCCTTCCTTCCCCGTCGACAAGAAGCAGGCCACGCGGAATGCCGGCGGCGCCGTGATGAATGCGGTTGCGGAGGTTGTACCGGAACTCTTCGGCGGCGCAGCCGACCTGACGTCATCGACGAGGACCATCTTCAAGCCGGGCGCAAATTTCCATGTCGATCCGGCCGGCCGGAACGTGTTCTTCGGTGTTCGTGAATTCGGCATGTGCGCGGCGGTGAATGGGATGGCGGTTCACGGTGGATTGGCTCCATTCGGCTCCACATTCTTCACCTTCTCCGACTATGCGAAGCCCGCCATGCGTCTGGCCGCCCTGATGAAGTGCCACTCCATCTTCGTCTTTACGCACGATTCAGTCGGGCTTGGCGAAGATGGACCGACGCACCAGCCGATCGAGCACTTGATGATGCTGCGCGCAGTTCCGGGACTCACGGACTTCCGCCCTGCGGACGCGAATGAGACAGCCGCATGCTGGCGGCTCGCTTTGGATCGTACGACTCCTAGCTTTTTCGCTCTCACTCGCCAGGATTTGCCGGTTATCGACCCGGCGAAGGTGGATGTTTACGGCAGCGTCAGCAAGGGAGCCTACGTGCTTGAGGACGTCCGAAATCCTCAGGTGATCCTCATCGGCACGGGGTCCGAGGTCTGGACGGCTGTAGACGCGGCGAAGCTGCTCGCGGGAGAGGGAATCGCGGCGCGCGTGGTGAGCTTCCCGAGCTGGCGAATCTTCGAAGAGCAATCCGCGGAGTACAAGGCAAGCGTGCTGCCGCTGAACGTTCCCAAACTGTCAGTTGAAGCCGGCGCCACGCTAGGGTGGTGGAAGTACGTCGGGCAAGACGGCGGTGTTGTGGGCATCGACCGGTTCGGCGCGTCGGCTCCGGGACCGAAGGTGCTCGCAGAGTACGGCTTCACGGGCGAGAATGTAGCGGCCAAGGCGAAAGCGCTGTTGAAGAAGTAATGGAGCAAGGGGGATTAGGGAACCGGGATTAGGGATTACGCGGCGCTGCGAAGCACTTCGGTTTGATTGTGACTCCCTAATCCCTGGTCCCTGCTTTTAAGGAGTTTTATGAAGCTCGTTATCGCATCGGATCACGCAGGCTTCGCTCTCAAGGAGGAGGTTCGCGCCTATCTCACCAAGTCTGGCCATGAGATCGTGGATCTGGGCGCGTACAAATGCGAACCGGAGGATGATTATCCTGACTTTGCTCAGCGAGTGGGTGAGGCAATCAGGGCGGGAGAGGCTCCGCGCGGCATTCTCATCTGCGGGTCAGGCGTTGGCGTATGCGTAGCGTCAAACAAGATTCCGGGCATTCGTGCGGGAATGTGTCACGACACGTATTCGGCTCACCAGGGTGTAGAGCACGACGATATGAACGTTCTTGTGCTTGGCGCTCGTATCATCGGCCCATCGCTTGCTTACGAACTTGTGGATACGTTTATCAAGGCCAAATTCATCTCCAACGAAGAACGGTTTACACGCAGGTTCAAGAAAGTGCTTGCAATCGAAGCCAGGTATCAATGCGCTGACAAGTAGCTGCCCTTAATATGTGGAGTTCGGTTCTGTTCTCTGACCACCGACCACTGACCACTGTTCACTGAAACTGCGAAAAGAGACGCCGATGTTCCCCTTCGACGTAATCCTCTTCGATATTGGCGGAGTCCTGCTGACGAACGGCTGGGACCACCGCGAACGTGCAACCGTTGTGGAGCAGTTCCATTTGGATCTCGCCGACCTGGAGGCACGTCATCTAAAGGCGTTTGAGCCGTGGGAGCGCGGCGAAATCAACCTCGACGAGTACCTCGATGCGGTCGTCTTTTACGAGCCGCGCAGTTTCTCTCGAGACGCGCTCTTTACCGCCATTTGTGCGCAGTCGAAGCAGTTGCCCGACGGCGCGATGTGCATCCTTGAAGAACTCACGGCATCAGATAAGTGCATGATCGGCGCATTGAATAATGAAGCCCGCGAGACCCACGAGTTTCGGGTCGCGACGTTTGAGCTTCACCGCTACCTGCCATTCACATTCACTTCATGCTATATGGGCCTTCGCAAGCCCGATCCGAAGATCTATAACAGGGCTCTGGGAATCCTCGGGAAAGCTCCCGAGCGTTCCTTGTTCATCGATGACCGCCTCGAGAACGTGGCCGGGGCACAGTCCGTGGGCATGAAGGCGATCCGTTTTACCGGCGCGGATCGATTGCGCCGCGATTTAGAAACCCTGAAAGTTCTGTAGCGAGTTTGGAAGGAGAGCGATTATGCAACTGGGCTTGATTGGTCTGGGCAAGATGGGCGGCAACATGGCCGAGCGGTTGCGCCTCGGCGGGCACCAGGTAGTTGGGTTCGATTTCAGCGCGGAGGCTGTACAGAAGCTCACGGCCTCAGGCAATGTCGGCGTTAATTCGCTGGAAGATCTGGCAAAGAATCTCAAAGGCCGCAAGGCCATCTGGATCATGGTGCCGCAAGGCAAGCCCGTAGATGACACCATCGCGAAGCTGGAGCCGCTGCTGAACAAGGGCGACATCCTCATCGACGGCGGCAACTCGAACTACAAAGATTCACAGCGTCACTACAAGGAGGTGACGGCCAAGGGATTTCAGTTTGTCGATGTTGGCACCTCGGGCGGCGTGTGGGGCCTGAAAGAGGGCTACAGCATGATGGTCGGCGGCGACAAGGAAGCGGTCGAGTATCTGAGGCCGATTTTGGAAACGCTGGCGCCGGGCAAGGACAAGGGCTGGGGCCACGTTGGTCCGGCGGGCGCGGGACACTTCGTCAAGATGGTGCATAACGGCATTGAATACGGAATGATGCAGGCCTATGCCGAGGGTTTCACCATCATGGAAAAGAAGGAAGAGCTCAACCTCGACCTCGCGCAGATCTCGCAGATCTGGCGCTTCGGCAGCGTCGTTCGCAGCTGGCTGCTTGATCTGACCGCGGACGCGCTTGGCAAGAATCCCACGCTCGACGGGCTCGAAGCTTACGTTGCGGATTCGGGCGAGGGACGCTGGACGGTGTTCGAGGCGATCGATCTGAACGTCTCCGCGCCCGTAATTACGGAGTCGCTGATTCGCCGCATCCGCTCGCGCGAGGAGAACAACTTCACCGATCGTATGCTGGCCATCATGCGCAACGCATTCGGCGGACATGCCGTGAAGAAAGACTAGATCATAGTTCACAGTTCATAGACATCCAGGCGAGTCCGAAACGGTGAACTCAGAACTATGAACTGCGAACTACCCCAGGAGGTCGTCAGGTTATGGCATCAGCAACTGTACAGATGAAAGTTCGTCCCGAGGACCTGACGCAGGTTCCGAAGACCGGCGAGCGGATCCCGAACCCTGGAATCATGGTTATCTTCGGCGCCTCCGGCGACCTGACGAAGCGTAAACTGCTTCCCTCGCTGTTTCACCTCGAGCGGGACGGCCTGCTGCCGAAGAACTTCGCCATTGTCGGCGTGGCGCGCCGGCCGCTGGGCGATGAGTTTGCCGCCGATATGCGCGAAGGCATCATCGAATTCGGCAAAGTCGACAAGGCCGATCCGAAGCTCGACGGATTTGTCAGCAAGATCAGCTATTTTCCGCTGAGCTTCGACGACGCCTCGCACTATGCGGGCCTGAAGCAGGAACTCGATCGCATTGCGCAAGAGAAAAACATCGGGCCTGACAGGCTCTTCTACCTCGCCACGGCCCCGGAGTACTTTACACCGATCATCGAGAACCTTGGCGCACAGGGGATGGCGCAGCCTGAACAGGGCCGCGTCGGTGTGGTGATCGAGAAGCCGTTCGGCCACGATCTTGACTCTGCACGGGAGCTCAATCACCAGGTCAACGCCGTATTTCACGAGAACCAGGTCTTCCGCATCGACCACTACCTCGGCAAGGAGACCGTGCAGAACATCCTGGTATTTCGCTTCGGCAACGGAATCTTCGAACCGATCTGGAATCGCAACTACATCGACCATGTGCAGATCACCGTCGCGGAGACGCTGGGCATCGAAGGCCGCGGTCCGTTTTATGAAAAGGCCGGCGCGCTGCGCGATGTGGTGCAGAACCACATGATGGAGCTTTTGAGTTTTGTCGCGATGGAGCCGCCATCGAGCTTCGAAGCCGAGAGCGTTCGCCGCGAAAAGGTGAAGGTCTGGCGCGCGATTCCGAACATTCCCATTCTCAATGCCGTGCGCGGGCAGTACGGACCGGGCGTCGTCGAGGGCAAGAAGGTCATAGGATACCGCGACGAAGACCGCGTCAATCCGGAATCGGGAACAGAGACGTTCGCGGCGCTCAAGCTCGAACTCGAAAACTGGCGCTGGGCGGGCGTGCCGTTTTATCTTCGCGCGGGCAAGCGGCTGAAGAAGCGGGCCACCGAGATCAGCATCCAGTTCAAGCAGCCGCCTCTGCTCATCTTCAACCGCATGCAGTCAGGCGGGCCGTGCACCGAGATTCAGCCGAACCTGCTCACCATCCGCATCCAGCCGAATGAGGGCATCGCGCTGCGGTTCGGGGCCAAAGTGCCCAACACGCCAAACATGTCGGTTTGCCCGGTGAATATGGATTTCGACTACGCCGCGGCGTTCGGCACATCCAGCGCAACGGGCTACGAGCGGCTGATCCTTGACGCCATGCTGGGCGATCAGACGCTGTTCTCGCATCGCGATGGCGTGGAGACAACCTGGGCCCTGTACACTCCGATTCTCGAGACGTGGGCCGGGAAGAATCCCGAGGTATTTCCCAACTACTTCGCCGGAACGTGGGGACCCGACTGCGCCGACCGCCTGCTCGAGCGTGACGGCCGGGTGTGGCGCAACAACATAGGTTGAGAGTCTCTTCTGGCTCGATCGGCCGACGGCGAGAATGGTTCTCACGTGTTGGCCTCCGTGTGTATCATGCTCGAAGCTTTCCAAAAGTGCGTAAGCTGCGGGACAGTGGCGCAGGAGGACGATATTCGCTATTCGGTGCTGACGTTGAGGTGTGTGTGGGCGAGGGTGGATGCCTAAGCTCGCGTTGGTCCTTTTTTGCACGCTTCTGGTCCCGGTATACGCGCAGACGAGAACAGTTC
The DNA here is from genome assembly GCA_035262585.1 of Occallatibacter sp. Taxonomy (GTDB): domain Bacteria; phylum Acidobacteriota; class Terriglobia; order Terriglobales; family Acidobacteriaceae; genus Telmatobacter. The sequence continues at coordinate 18,553 of DATFSO010000093.1, forward strand.
CGACCGAAACGCCGGTCCGCTATCACTTCGGCGACGACGAGCACTGGGCCGATCCTCATCTTGACGACAGTCAGTGGCCGATTGCCAAAGACGGCCGAGTGCCTGCGAGATCGCGTGATCGCGACGGGTTTGTCTGGGTCCGTCTGCGCGTGCCGGTCGAAAAGGACGCGCAAGCTCCTCTGGCCACTCAGCTGTCAGGCCTCGGCGGTCAACCCATGGCCTGGCAGGCCTACGTGAATGGTGTCTCCGTTGGTGGGCAAGTCTCGCCAGTCATGGTGCCGCATTCCCCGGTAATGAACCTGCCGCAAGCGCTTGGTCTGCCCGGGTCCACTGCGGTTATTGCGATCCGCGAGTGGTACGTTCCGTGGTCTTTCATGATCCAGGACGCAAACAGTCCTTCCGTCACCATTGGCAACACTGCGTTGCTCGAAGTGACGGACGAAGCGGTGGAGTTGCGTACGATAGTCCAAAGCGTCCCGGTCTTTGCTATCCAGGCGCTCCTCGCAGTTGTCGGCGTTCTCATGCTCGTCCTCTGGCGCCGAACCGGCAACCTGGAGAGCCTCTGGTCGGGACTCTACCTGATCGCTGCTTTCAACAGTTTAATTGCATATCTTATAGCGACTTCTCCGCACGCATCCTGGCGGACTTCCGTCTCGGCCATCACCCTCGTTCACGCTGTAAACATGCCTGTGGCGGTGGAGTTCATACGGGCGCGATTTCAATTGTCCTCGCGGGTATTCCGCTGGATAGTTCACATCGGATGGCCATTGGCCCTCGGTGGAGAGGCGCTTTCCTGGCTCGTCCTCGGATCACCAATCGCTGTCCGCATCGGGGGCTTTGCCTGGTTCTGGGGCATGATGATCTTCAACGGCATCCTGCTCCTGGCGTGCCTTCGCGAGATCTATCGCGGAAGAGGCAATCGCAGCGTTGCAGCGGGCCTCAGCCTCATCTATCTGGTTGCCATCCTGAGCACGAACGGCATCGCCCTTGGGGGTTTTTTCAAAACCAGCCAATTTCTCTCCGTGGTTGCGGTCGGCGCGATGCTGATCAAGCGTGCATGGGATTCGTGGATGGAAAGCAACAGGCTCCGCGGCGAGGTTGCAGCCGCGCGCGAAGTGCAGGACGTTTTGGTTCCCACCGACGTGCCGGCGATTCCGGGTTTTCAATTTGAAAGCGTGTACAAGCCGGCCGGCGAAGTGGGTGGAGACTTCTTTCAGGTTATGCCGGCGGGCGATGGCGGCACGCTCGTCGTGATCGGCGACGTTAGCGGCAAGGGTATGCCCGCGGCCATGACCGTCTCACTTCTGGTCGGCACCGTACGCACGCTCGCGCACTACACGCAAAGCCCCGGCGAGATACTTGCCGCGATGAACCAGCGGATGCTGGCACGAAGCCGAGGTGGATTCACAACATGCCAGGTGATACACCTCTCGCCGGACGGATCGCTGACCGCTGCGAATGCGGGCCATCTTGCTCCCTACCTGAACGGCAGAGAACTGGAGATTGAGAATGGTTTACCGCTGGGCCTCGCTTCTTGCGCGGCGTATGCGGAGAGCATTTTGCTCCTTGAACCCGGCGACCAGTTGACGCTTCTGACGGACGGCGTCGTCGAGGCACGCTCGAATGGCGGAGAGCTTCTCGGGTTCGAACGCACTCGCGCCCTTTCCATCCAGCCTGCGGAAAGAGTAGCGGAGGCCGCGCAGACGTTTGGGCAGGAGGATGATATTACGGTGCTGACGCTCAAGTTTGCGGGCGCGGCTGTGGGTGTCCAGAGTGCCTGATTGCTCGTCTAGAGTCCAGCTCCTATTCTGGAGGGTAGCCCACCGATCCTCGGACGGCGTCCGATTCTATACGGCTGTCGGCTGCTTCACGGTTGCAGATTTGCTCAGTATGAAGCCGGCTTCTTTGCCACCTTCCAGGAATTTTTGCTCGTCAAGGCGGCCAAAGATCTCAATCAGCCTCGCCACGAGGCCCGTCCAACCTGTCTGGTGGCTGGCGCCCAACCCCGCGCCGTTATCGCCATGGAAGTATTCGAAGAACAGAAGGTAGTCCTTCCAATTCGGATCAGTCTGAAACTTCTCCGCGCCGCCGAATACAGGCCGTTTGCCCGATTGGTCACGCAGAAAGATTCGCTGGAGCCGGTTTGCAATTTCCTCCGCCACCTCGAACAGGTTCATCATGTGGCCTGAGCCGGTGGGGCATTCAATTTTGAAGCTATCGCCGTAGTAAAGGTAGTACTGCAACAAGCCCCGGATCAGCAGTGCATTGACCGGCATCCAAATGGGTCCGCGCCAATTCGAGTTGCCACCGAACATGCCGGTATCCGATTCAGCTGGCAAATAGTTCACACGGTATTCCTGCCCCTGCACGTGAACGACATAGGGATGGTCGTTGTGGTAGCGGGAAAGAGCTCTGATGCCGTAAGGGCTGAGGAATTCGTTTTCGTCGAACAACTTTTCAAGAATACGTTTCAGTCTTATCGGATTCACAAGCGCGAGAATGCCGCGATCGGCGACGCCGAGATGGTCCGGGCCCGTGGGATGCATCGTTTCTTGGAGCGAGGGAAAGAGTCTGAAACCCTGGACGAACTGACTCACAAGCATTGGAAACTGCTCTCTGTGATATTTTTCGATGACCGTGGTCGCGCATAAGGGCAGTAAACCTACAATGGAACGGACCTTCAATCGCGTTGCAGAGCCGTCCGGAAATCGCAGCAGATCATAATAAAATCCATCCACTTCGTCCCAGAGTCCATCGTCTCCGAAGCGATTCACGACCGAGGCAATCCACATCATGTGATCAATGATCTTCGCCGCTGCTTCTTGATAGCTCGGGTCTTTTGCTGCCAGTTCAAGAGCCATCTCAAGCATGCCATGGCAAAAGATGGTCATCCACGCTGTTCCATCTGCTTCCTCGATATATCCGCCTGTCGGTAGCGGCTGCCTCCGATCAAATAGGCTGACATTGTCGAGGCCCACGAAACCTCCCTCGAAAACACTCTTGTCGAAACGATCTCTTTGATTAACCCACCAGGTGAAGTTCGACATCAGTTTGCGGAAAACCCGTTTCAAAAAACCGAGGTCACTATCGCCCG
>DATFSO010000094.1:0-124884 GCA_035262585.1 Occallatibacter sp.
CCCCTTTGACACACAGAATCGAGGCTTCTCGTCTTCAAAGCCTTCTGTGAAGTGGAGGTAGAACGCTGAGTCGATCATGGAATCGCCCTGTCGATGTTCTGATTGTGCATTATCGCGCAGCCGTTCCGGGCGGATTGTCGGTAAGCCGGAACTTACGCGGGCGATTCGCCAACTTTTCGCCATAACTTCCGGTTACCCGGTCATACGTCCAGAACCGGGGGCTGTCGTTAGCCGTTAAATCGGCGCACTACTCGATATACTTGTCTTCCATACGGACATGTGGCGGGCAATTCTTCTCTTTATGCTGGGCGTTTTCTGCGCAGCTTTATTTGGTGGTGCCATCTCGGTCTACATATTCCACGACGTGGATAAAGACCAGATCGGACGCTGGAATGAAGCGTTCGCAGGATTATGTATGGAGTTCGTTTTATTCACTCTGATAATCGGCGCGGGAGTTGCACTTCTAGTTTTTCTGGGGCGAACCCTTTTTCGTCTCAAGGGATACTCTCCTCGTTTGAAGTTGGTTTTTCCCCTTGGCATTGGCGTGTCGATACTCCAATATCCCTGGGACTTCATCGGGAGGGCTCTATTTCCAAATCTCTCAGATTTCTTCCTTTCCTTGTATTTGCTCGTTGCAATCGTTGTCTGCGCAATCGTGATTGTTCGCGATAGCTTCAGGCAGATGAAATTGTGTCAGGCTGGGGGATGAGGTTGTGTCCGGTTTGTCGGCAAACCGGACGTTACGCGTCCAGGTCACCTAACGCAGCACTCTATCCAGAATCGCCCGAGCGAGCACCACGCTGTCCACAATCACAGATTGCACACGCGGAGACGGCCTAGAGATGTCATCCCTTGCCAGTCTCACAGCGGCAATGATGGATGCGGCAATAACCAGCGTTGAAGCGAAGCGGTCTTCCTTCCGCCGCTCCGCCTCTTCCCGCGCAATTGCTCTTCGCATCTCGCCCATCAGCGCACGTGCCTCTCTGAGACCGGCTTGCGAGTGAGCAAGGGAGAAAGACGGCCTCGGAAGATGTCTGGCGGTAGGTAAGCCCGGCGCTCACCACACAACGGACAGTCAGCAACAATCCACGTGTCCGGCATCGTCTGGACCGGTGCCGGGATGTTCTCACCGCATCCCTTACAGCGCACGATGAAGTCACATTGCCGGGATTCTGGCAGGTTCCACACGCATTTCAGTATAGGCGAACAAAAGGCGAAACTGCAATGCCTAGTCACGGTGCATTTTGGTTCCGAGTGCCCGGTCAACGGCCCGTTGTATCCGTGGGTAATCCGCTAAGGCAAGGTGGAGCAGCACACCCACGTCAACCACGGCTCTCCGCTCCCGCGCTGCCTCTTTCAACTCTCGATGGATATTGAAGCGGCAATACATGAGTCCTCCCTTGTTGGCCTCCAGGGAAACGTCATCTTGCGCGTACTTATTGCCTATGTCAACCGCAGTTCCCCAAACTAACTCCACCTTACGGCGGCAACTAAGGATGCCACCTCGCGCAAGTCATGTGCCCTGAGTTACCCTAAGTGACCCGTGTGTTCCTGATCACTTGACGAAATAATTCTTCTGTGGCGTTGCTAAGTGGCGTTTGCCTTCGAGGAAATGTCGCGATAACAGCAGAAGTAGAAGGGGGGGTGACAATCGTACTGACTGGCGGTAACAGAAGAAGTGTAGAGGAAGTTAACAAGCAGGCCCAACCGTCGAGATTTAGGCCAAGCAGAAAGGGCGGAATGTTAGTCAAGACTTTTTTCTGTGTTAATTGTGCTAGTTTCCACAGGTTAACAAACTGTTTTAGTTGTGGCCCTAAATTCGCGCCCTTTCACAAGCAATTCACTGAGAAAATCCCGTGCTACTGTATGCGTGTTGAAGAGAGAAAGGTACGTTATGCAATCATCACCGTCCTACTTTGAACAGGCCGTCCAGGTTGGGGTAGAGTCTCAGATTGCCGTCTACATTCTCCTATCACCCGAGAATGATGACATTCACCTGATGCCATTGCGCCCGCACCCCCTTCCGCCTGAAGAGCAAATCAGCCCGGAAGAGTTTGCCCGGAGGCAGTTGCGGGGTGTGGGTGTTGTTGGCCTCTCCGGGGCAAAGTCCGTGTGCGCATTCAAAGAGCCGTTGGAGCCTTCAGTTGTTGACGCCATAGCCCGAGCGTTCTTGGAGCACATCTTTGTTCTTTGTTTCGCTGAGCAGAGAGAAGCTATTGAGATCGTAGAGTTGAAGCGTCTCTACTCGCTTCCTGATAACCGCGTGAATTAACCGCGCGTCTGAATCTCGCCTTGCATTTGCACAATTCGACACAAGTTTGGCTAGCCGGATGGAATGGTCCGGTCCATGCACGATAGCGGGCACAGTAGGTGTTCTGGAGGCGTGCGAGATGTGGCTGTGAACGTGTGGCAACGGGGAGTGCCGCACCAAGCCTAATTGCCGCACAGGGAGAAAGCCCTGTGTCGTAACGCTGGCACCCGATGGTACTTCGGTTGTGAGGCGTGCCGCTGGTAGTGATTACCTACTCACTCCGGCACAGCAGTTAGAGGGATTCAAGATGAAACTCCAGGAACTTTTGCAGGAAACGAGCGCACTCCGTCTTGAGTGCGAGGCCATTACCGCCAGAGCTGAGGCGGAAGGCCGTGAACTCACACGTGAAGAGAGCACGGCATATAACGCCAAGAGCGGACGCGTTGTCCGGCTTGAGTCTGAAATTAGGGCCAAGAAAGAGCAGAACACCATCTTTAAAGTGTTCTCCGGACCAGACGGGAAGTTTAACCCGGCTATGCTTATGGATGCCGGGCGTCCCAACCCCGGAGCTGCTCAGCGTGGTCAGAAACAGATGTCCACTGACTACACTGAGTCATTCCTTGCCTTTGTCCGTTCGGGCGGCAAGCAAGCGGGAAGCGCACTCAGTGAGGGCTTTGACCCTCTGTTTGGCGGCTTTGCTTTGCCCTCACTGCCCGGAATGTCTGCGGCTCTCTATGAAGGAAGTAGCGCGGCGGGCGGCTACGCTGTCTCCGTGCCAACAGACCCGCTGATTGTCCCGTTGGCCGTGCCGGACTTGGGTGTCCGCAGTGTGGCAAAGGTCATCCCAACCAACACCGACATCAAGATCCCCTCACAGTCCACCTTTGGCACTGCGGGAATCAAGGCTGAGAGTGGTGCCGCGTCAAACCAATTCAGTGAGAGCAACCCGTCACTCGCACAATTCACACTTAGTGCGTGGATGGTGGGCTTGACGCACACCGTTTCTTGGGAGCTGCTCCAGGACGTAGCAACGTTCCAGGAATTCGGTGCCCGTGACCTCATCAATGCAATTGACATTGCGGAGGACGGCTTCTTTGTCACCGGCACCGGCACCAGTCAGCCGCAGGGCTTGATTGGCAATGTTGGCACCGGCACCGGCTCTGCGGTTGCGTGGGAAAGCACGGGAGCGTACTTGCTGCAAAGCACGCTGGACGTGATTGGCACGCTGAAAGCCCAGTATCACAACGGTGCGTATTTCTTGATGAGCCGTGCAACCGGAGCGGCTATCAGGAAGGCACAGCTCCAGTCCAATCTGTTCGCACAGGTTTGGACACGCGAGAACGGACGCAACCTCTTGCACGGCTACCCCGTGGTCTTTTCATCTTCAATGCCGAGCATCCCCACGAGCACAACAGCGGGCGTACAGCCCATCTTGTTTGGCTCGTTCCAAGACGGTTACGTAATTGGTGACCGTGGTGGGTCAGGAACATTCATCAAGATCCTTGATCAACCCCTTGCCACTGCCGGACAGACTGTCCTGTTGGGATACAAGCGAGTGGATGGACGTGTCCGCCGCTCTGAAGCAATCCAGCAAATCAGCATCAGTCACACCTAACCAGCTTCGCGGGGGAGGGTCATAACCGCCGTCAGTCGGGCCGTGTGTGGTCCCCGCATCATTTCTTGCCACACACGGTAACTGATATCTCCATTGTCCGTATGCAAAACCCGGCTCCGTTCGTTCGTCACGGGGAGAGGACGAACAGGGCCGGGACTTTTTCAGTTTGCGGCATTTTGAGAACACATTGCGGAAGATGAACCGCTAAACAAAAACCCATGCTGCTACCCCACTAGAGCTAACGCAGCGACGCGCCTACGGGCCTTGGTAGCGCGATTGCTGAACCCTCTACGTGAATAAAGGGAGGATTGCCATGATTGTGAGAAACCTTGTTCTTGAGATTGGAGAGAACGAATCCGCTGCATACTTGCAAGCGCGATTAGACAAGGCCGGTGAGTCTGGCTTTTTTCTTGTCACCGTGGTTGGCCGTTTTGCTTTCCTACACACGGTTGCGACTCAACCAAGACAGAATGAGTCCCGGACACTGAGCAAGAGATCGGAAAATGAGACACCCGGCGCACAGTGTGAGGCGAACATCAGGAGGACCATGCAACGCCGCCGCCGCATGACTGTAGTGGACCTGATGCGATTCACCAATGCACGCCGCTACGATGCGGCAGTTTGGGATGGTGCGTTCAATGCTTTGGTTGGTGCCGGTGAGATCCGTGTAGAAAAGGGCCGGAACTATCGGTCCCGTGTTGCCGTTCTGTCCGCATCGTTGCCAAGGTGAATAGCCGGGGAGAGGGGTGGAGTCAGGAGTCATATAGAGCCCCTCCGTGTTTTATACATGGCGTGATTAATGAATGTATATGTATATGTATATATTTATCAACCACTTAACGAAAAATGACGTGAAAGGGGACACTAGGACTCCTGACTCCCTCGCCCCTGTGACTTCACCTCTGTGCAGTGCTGGAGGGTAGACCGGACATCAACACAAACCGGCGAAAGATTCCCTGGGGTAGGGGTGGGGTCAAATCTCAAAAGGGGTGCCGCTGAAGCCCTCCGCCGCCCCCAAATTTACACAAACGAACAATCATCGAAAAATAGTGAATTCAATTGAACTTGCTTGAATTTGCTTGCACTCTTTGTAGCTGCTTGGAGGCACGGATGGAACACACTGACGTTTTGACAATCAAAGAGGCCGCAGAGTTTCTCCGGTGCCATCCGCGTACGCTGCAAAAGATGGCGATACGCGGTGAGGTCCCGGCCAAGAAAGTTGGGAGCCTTTGGCGATTCTCGCGCCAACGGCTCCAGGAATGGATGCAAGGATCATTGGAGCAACTTGCCCACTAGCTGTTCATGCGCCTTCCTCATGTCCTCCGTGAGCGCATGTCCGTAAATGTTAGCTGTGGTGCTGATGTCGGCATGACGTAATAGATCCTTCTGAGTGCCAAGGTCCGTACCGCCCGAATTGAGCCAAGAGCGGCAAGCGTGCCTCAGCGTATGGAATCCGATGTTCTCAATTCCAAGGTCCTTAGCAACGGGCTTAAGGCCCTTCTGTAGCAGCATCGATGCGCTACGTGGGCCGCCCGTGCGTGGGGAGGGGAAGAGCCACTCACTGTTGTCTGTCTTCGGCTTCCACATCACGAGCACTTTGAGAATCTCGTCCGACAAGGGCAACGGTGCTTCAGATGATGCGGTCTTTGTCTTCCCGAGTTTGCCCCGCGTGAATTTGCGCACGATTGAGATTGTCTTCCGTTGAGCGTCAATGTCTTCCCACTTCAGAGCAAGCAGCTCAGAAACGCGGAGGCCGTAGGCACCGGCAAGAAGCACCATCACGCTGAGTGGCTCCGGCAGTTTGGCGAGAATTGCTTTGAACTGAGTGAAGGTAATCTCGGGGATTTTCTTTTGTCGTTTACTGACACCCTTCAGCTTAATCAGGCTCATGGGATTCCGCTGCATTGGAGGGATGTATTCATATAGCGCCGCGAGATTAAAACACACGCTCATTACAGATCGAATGGATGCCTTCGTTGTTGCGGCAAGATTCAGACTCTTAATCCAGCGGTCAATTTCAAGTGGCTTCACATCTCGAATTGACGTGTGCCCGAAGTGGGCCTCTATGTAGTCATCAAGCAAATAGGAATTGGTGTACCGCGTGGAGTGCTCAAGCGTGGGCAAATGTTCTTTGCGGTAGAGGGCGCAAACATCCATAAATTTTGCGTCTCCCTTGGCAGCGCCGGTGCTGGCATTGACCTGGGAAACATCCAGCTCAATGGCTCGCCGGACTTCTTTTTTGCTCGGGTATTCGGCAGCGTCAAAGGTCAATGTGCGTTGGTGCCTCTTGCCGTTTTTCCAATCCGAGAATCGAACCTCCCACGCATAGCCCTTCGCTCTCGAAACCTTGCGGATGCTACCCTGTTGATACCGTGGTCTCTTGGCTTTCACGTCCGCGCCTTTCCCGTTCCGCTCGCTCACATCGGGCGAAACACAGGAAGTGTACATCGGTGAGTTATAGTGAGTGCGTGATGACGGTCACGGTTGTAAATGCTTCATTCTAAAGTGGCCCCGTAGCTCAGGTGGATAGAGCAGCAGTTTCCTAAACTGCGTGTCGGAAGTTCGAATCTTCCCGGGGTCACCAGACCGCCACGAGGTCGCCCCGGCCATGCCCACACGGGATGCATAGGGCGGGAAAGAGCTTAGGACAACCCTCCACTACTTGCCGGGCATCGAATGACACGTCGGCCCCGACATGAAGACAGATTGGAGAGTGTGATGACTCCTTCCACTGCCCAGCTTCTCACCTCTGTCTATGAAGCAGTTAGGGAATTAGAAGAGGCGTATGGTCCAACCGATCAGGGCGTCGTTCACGCCAAACGAGTCCTTGTCGAGTGTCTTGCCGCAGTTCGGTTGATAGAGACGCCCGAGGAGGCGCAGCTCTTCACCTCCGCGCATCGACTGGTCCACCGATAGCTCGCTGCCGATAAAGCGTCGCCACTGTGTGAAATAGCCCCGTGTGCGAAGCCCCATAAACCTAAGTGGAGGTCGGAAAGTCAGCTTCGTCTGCTAGTGGGGTGATTGAAGGCAGCCGTTCGGGCCACGCGATGGACCGGCATTACCTGCACTACAGACCTCGGTGCAGGACTGGCAATACGGTCCTCCGCATTTCTGTCCGTCTGAAGGGTTCCAGCAGCTATAGCACTCGGCTTGCCTCGGAGAGATATGGCCCTGGCCATCGGTGCAGTCGCACTTGATCGGCGGTTCAGGCCTCTGCTGGCTGCATGACCCAGTCGGAAATTGTGTCTGAAAATCCAGATCGATGGCCAGGTCCACACGACTCTGTCTGTGTTGGAAAAGAAGATCGATGCGATCATTCGAAGAGTGAGTTTGTGCCCTGGCAGTGTGGATGCCACAGAAAACCACCACCGTGGTGATGACCACCGCTAGACGTCTATTCGAGATGAACATGCCCGCACCTCCTTGTCCCGAGTGCGCTTTGCCTCCAAAACTTAACTGTTTAGATGACTAGCGGGGCAAGGCAGATGGCCCTCGGCCGGCGAGGATTGGGTTTGGTGTTGCCATGATCGGGATTGCACTGACTGGAACTCGATCTAAGTCGCGGGAACTGTTACGGCGCCGTGGCAGGAGGGTTCGCGACCTGCTGACGTCCGCGCCAACTCACCTGTTTTCGCCCGATTAGCGGCATGCGCGGGTTTCATCTCTTTCAGCAGTTTCACGAGGCGGGCGAAGGCTTGCTCTCGGGCAGTGGTGTTGGCTGGATTCTTGTTGCCTGGGTCTTCACCGGCGCGCATGAATCCGTGGCCCGCGCCGTCGTAGGTTACCGGATCGTAGAATTTGCCGGCGGCTTTCATGGCATCTTTTGTCGCGGGAACCGTGGCGCCTACGCGCGCGTCCTCACCGGCATAGAATCCATAGACGGGCGCGCTAATGGTGGAGACATCCAACGGTCCGGTGCCGTAGAAGACGAATGCAGCGCTAAGGTCCTTGCGGTGGGCGGCGAAGGCGAAGGACTTTGCACCGCCCCAGCAGAATCCGGCGACGGCAATCTGACCATTGGCGGCCGGGAGTTTCTTGCCGTAATCCGCGGCAGCGTCGAGATCGGCGAGCACTTCCGCTGGATCGAGGGCCGAGACGGCTTTGACGCGGTCGTCCTGGCTGGGGATCTCGGCGGAGCCTCCTCCGTTGGGACCGTGGCCGCTGAGGAGGTCTGGCGCAATGACGATAAATCCCTCGCCGGCGAGTTCGTCGCTCATCGACTTGGCCCAGTCGCTGAGACCGAAGATCTCGTGAATCAGGATGACGACGGGGACCTTGCTCTTTACCTCGGGGTAGACGACGAGCGCCTGGACCGCGCGGTTATCGTGCTTGAGGGTGACGTATTCGCGGTGGCGCGGCGAGGCTTCGAGACGAGCCTTGGCCCAGTCCTGCGCTTGCGCGGAGATGGGAAGGAACACGGCCGGCAGAAAACAGAGAATGCCAAGGACGAATCGGAAGGGAAGCTGACTTTTCATGCGCAGCAGTTTACTGCAACGACCTGAGTTGCGGTATGAAATTCAACCCGCGAGGGTCACCGATCCTCGGTTGCGCTGTTGTGGACCAAGGCGGTGTGTTATGATCCGGGCCGGTCCTAGAATTCAGACACCATTTCAGGAGGAGATGCAATGCGCATTCGAATGTTTCTGGTAGTTGCCGGGCTCGGGTCGTTTCTCGCTGCTCTTCCAATGACTGCAACTGCGCAATCTGCACATGCAGATATTGTGAACGCGCAGGGTGCAAAGATCGGTACGGCAACGATCACGCCGACTGCCAGCGGGGTCAGGATTGCCGTCAAGGTCTCACAACTTACCGCCGGCGAGCATGGCATCCACATTCACACTGTGGGTAAGTGCGAAGGGCCGGATTTCAAGTCGGCGGGCGGGCACTTCAACCCGACCAATGCGCATCACGGCATCCATAGCACCCAGGAACCTCGTCCGCATGTCGGCGACCTGCCCAATCTCGTCGTGGACAGCAGCGGAAAGGGCAGTGCGAGTTTCATCGCCAGAGGAGCCACGCTGGGCGAAGGGGCTGATTCGCTCTTCCACGAAGGCGGGACATCCCTGGTGATTCACGCAAAGGCCGACGACCTGATGACGGACCCCTCGGGTAATTCCGGCGATCGCATCGCATGCGGGGTTATCGAGAAGTAGTAGTCGAAATGCGGTGCCGTTTCCCACATCTCTTTCGAGATGTGGGGCACCCTAAGCCCTAGCAAGGTTGATAAGGTCTTCGGGAGGAATGTGGGCCGTACACAGTCAACAAGCCTTGCTCAGAAGCTGTATCGGATGCTTTTCGTATTTCCTCCGGCGATGTCCTTCCGAGTTTTACGTAACAAAGCCCGCTCTCTGCGCAACAAGTTGACCCCCATCGATTCAAAAGACGATGAGGTAGCCCCTCTGGTGCACCCCATCGATCGTCACTACGGTATCGAGACAGGTGGTTTTATCGGATTTGAGAAATTGCAGTCGGGGAAAACCTCAGACGTCTTCTGCACCGCCTACGTCGGATCTCGGCCGGAGGTCATCCGCAAGGCGCTCCCCATGCTGCCGGATCATCGCGGTCTCACATTCTTAGACCTGGGCTGTGGAAAGGGACGGGCTCTCGCAGTGGCGAGCGAATTCCCCTTTCGGCGGATAGTTGGGGTTGAACTGGCCCCTGTCCTGGCAGCCGCCGCCCGGACCAACGCCGAAATCATGCGTCGCCGATTTCAGGACCGTACGCCAATAGAGGTCATTGAGGGAGATGCATCGGCGACGACCGTCCCCGATGGCCCGCTCGTAATTTATCTTTTTCACCCCTTTTACCGGAAGATCATGAAGGGCGTTGTGCGAAATCTCGAGAAGTGGCTGCTGAGCGCCAAATCCAAGGCTTACGTCGTGTATTACAACCCTGTTTACTTTGATCTCCTCGATAAATCTCGCTTATTTCGTCGCGTCTATGCGGGGATGATCGATTTCGAGCCGAACGAAGAGGAAACGAAAGACAGACATCAACCTGCCGCTGACCCGCTGGCCATTTGGCAAAGCGTGGGCGAGCCGACACTCGAGCCCCATCCACACGCCGCAGCGCGAATCCAAATCGTGGAGGCCGGCTGGGAGACAAAGGTGGTTTGGTAGTGGTTTAAGCAAAGCCACGGTCGGAATGGAACTGTAGGCACCAGACGAGCGAACGCTGATATATTGATCCCAAGTAATCACATTTGGCCGCAGCCTCGCGAGAAGCTGCCGGCCTCAATTAAATTCGTCAGGATGCTCGGGAAGGCGGTGAAAATCCGCCACTGCCCCGCAACTGTGAGCGCCCTTGGATCGGCATACGTCAACCACCCAACGACGAAGACCTGCCGTTGGTGGCCCGCGCGTCGAGCCAGGAGAACAGCGAAGACCACTGGAGCAAGGGCTCCGGGAAGGTCGCTGGTTGAGGACTTCGACGGCCCCATCGTTGGAGGCTCAGGTAATGGCGCAAGTCAGGAGACCGGTCCTTAGACGCTCAACCCGCTTGCGTTCCGAGGGGAACGGAGGAGCTTATGATGCCATTTCGCAAGTTCTTGCCCCTTCTGCTTGGCCGTGTCCTGGCCCGTCGAATATCGGCAGCTGTCTTTACGTCTCTGCTCGCGGTTGCCGCGCATGCCGCGTCGATTCGCGGCATTGTCACAGACTCTTCGGGTGCGCGCGTTACAGGCGCGACTGTTGACCTGGTCCGTGATGGGCAGGTTGTGGCGACCGCGGTCTCCGGGACCGATGGCAGCTTCGAGATTTCAACGGGCCTTCGAGGACGGTTCTACCTAGTGGTCTCCGCGACGAAGTTTCGACAGCTTGAGACGCCGGGATTCTTTGCGGGACAGCTCGACAGTATTGAACGCACCCTTGTGCTGGAGCCGGAGTGGGTGCACGAGTCGATTGTGGTGACGGCGACGGGAACGCCGACGCCACAGCCGCAAACAGGTTCGGCGACGAGCGTGATCGATCCGGCGGATCTCGAGTTGCGCGAAGACCTGGTGAGCGCGCTGCGGCTGATGCCTGGCACGGTTGTGGTGCAGGCGGGCCAGCGCGGGGCGCAGACCTCCTTGTTTGTACGCGGCGGTGACTCGGATGACAATCTTGTGCGGGTCAATGGCGTGGACGCCGGAGATCTGGGTGGCCGGTTCGACTTCGGGCCTCTTTCAACGACTGCCATGGAGCGGGGCGAGGTCTATCGCGGGCCGAACTCAAGCCTGTATGGCGCGGGTGCGGAGAGCAGCGTCGTGAATGTGTCGACAGCGCATGGGACGACGAGTTTTCCGTCTTTGATCTTTCATGGCGACGCGGGGAATTTCCAGACTGCGCGCATGGAGATGGAGGCCGCTGGAACCTTCGGCAAGCTCGATTATCTGGGAGCGTATAGCTGGCTGCAGACTGCCAACAACCTGCCGAACAACGACTATCACATTGGGACCGCGGTGGGGAATGTAGGGTTCGCGCTCACCGGATCGACGCAACTTCGCGGGACTGTATATTACGGCGTGAGCGGATCCGGTGTGCCGGGTGCGTGGGACTTCTATCACGTTGCCAACAGCGCAACGCAGAAAGACCAGGACCTGTACATCAGCGGATCGATTGACAATCAGACGACACCGGACTTTCACAACATGGTGCGCTACGGAGCAACGCGCAAGCGCGAGCAATACAACCTTTGGCAGGCAGGCGGAACGCTGCTGACCTACGACCAGTTCGGCGATCAGGCCTATTTTGGCAACCTGGTGACAATCACGGGCGCGAATGGTTATTCGGCAACGGGACAAGCGATTCTGGACTTCTCGAAATCGTCAGCTTACCAGCTTGTGTCGAATCGCGATGCGGTGGTCTACCAGGGCGACTACACAGTCACGCCGCACCTGCTGGCGCAGATTGGGTTCCAGTATGAAGATGAGCGCGGATCGGAGCCAGCGAGTTCGTTCTATCCGCCGGTGGAGCGGTCGAACTATGACTACAGGGCTGCAGTGCACGGGGACTTCAAGAGCCGGCTCTTCTACACTCTTGGCGGCGATCTGGAGCATTATTCGCTCTTCGGCGTGCAGACAACACCGCGCGCGGCTCTTTCGCTCTATGCCTTCAGGCCGCGCAGAGGCGTGCTCAGCGGCACGCGGCTGATCTTCAACTACGGCGATGCGGTGCGGGAGCCGTCGCTGACTGACCAGTTCTACTCGCTCTACAGTTTTCTGCAACGGAACGGCGGACAGACGACGATCGACCAGATGCACATCGCGCCGATCACCGCCCCGACCGCGCGCATGTACGAAGGCGGAGTTGAGCAGGCATTCTTCAGCCAGCGCCTAACACTCAGAACAAGCTTCTTTCATAACCAGTTCGGGAAGCAGATCGAATATGTCGGGCAAGATCTGATTCCGGCGCTGCTGCCGAATCTGACACCCCAACAGCAAAACGACCTGGAGCAGCAGCTTCAGCAGAATTTTGCCTTCGAACTCGCACTGAATACGGAGGCATACCGGGCGCTTGGCATAGAAACGACGATCGAAAGCGGTATCGGACGGTACCTGTTCCTGCGCGGCGGTTATACGTACCTCGACGCGGTGATTCAGCGCTCGTATACGAACGATGACGTGGAGTTGCTGGGACCGATTCCTACGTTCAACGGAATTCCGGTCGGTGCGAGCTCGCCGCTGGTAGGTGCTCGGCCATTCAGGCGGCCGCCGCATACGGGTTTCTTCGCCGCAAGCTATTCGCGCAACCGGTTCACTGTGTTGCTGAGTTCGGCATTTGCAAGCCGCTCGGACGACTCGACCTTCCTTGGAGGCATGGACAGCAGCGGCCTAAACAGCCTGCTGCTGCCGAATCGCAACCTCGATCCTGGGTTCGCCAAGATCGACCTGGGCGGCAGCTTCAACTTGCGCGACTGGCTTGGCGTGTACGTGCAGGCCGACAATCTGACCAATAATCAGCACATCGCTCCGATTGGATATATCAGCCTGCCGACGAGTGTGCGGGTGGGACTGAAACTCCAGTGGGGACGGGAGAGGGCGAATGTGGCGCCTTCCGCGCAAAAGTGACCGTTTTTCCCAGGGAAACAGCAGCATTGAGTCGGGAGCCGAGCCGGATCAGGCTCCCGATTTGGTTTGGCTGTGGGCGAGATACGGTCAAGTGACGAAGGGTCGATCTAAATCTGCGAGATCCGTATTGGTTCAGGGTAGACGCAGTCCAAAAGTCATGTGTCATGTGCATTTTTGGTTGCTCTTCTAACGAAATACCGATTACAGTTGGATTTTCCACAGGTCAACTTATTTCCTGGGGTGCTATATGGTCTGTCCCAAGTGCAAATCAGGGGTCCTCTCAACGGTCCCGGCTGAAGTTCGCCTCTATCGGAACACTCCCCGTACTATGAGTCATCCGCCGATGTCCCCGCAGCCTGACATCCAGGTTTGCCTGGACTGCGGAAATGCCGAATTTGTGATTCCCGAGAAGTGGATGTCGGCGGGATGGCTGCAAGCGCTGAGGCCCAAGACGACAGTCTCAGGCCCCACGCTGGTCAGTGAGCGCCAGATCGCCTGAGGTGTGAGGCCTCAGCGGCGGCGGCCGGGATCAGCCGGCTGCTGAACCGGATATTTGTCGGCACGAGATAATTCCCACAACAAAGAAGGCCTCCAGCAGAAGCTGGTGGCCTTTTTGATTCAGGCTCCTTGATCGGATGGAACTTCAGGGAACCGTTTTGCAAATGCTCGCTTGCTGTGACATCCTCCTTGCGAATTCCTTGGAGGAGAACGATGGAAGCGAAGCAAGAACTCGGCGTCACGAGTGTCTCACTCGGTCTTATTCTCGCCCTGGCCTTTGTTTCTCCGTTGCTCCGGGGACAACAGCCCGCGATATCGGCCAATTCGCCGACCGCTCAAACGCAAGGCGATCCGCTTGGCGCACTCAGCCCGGAGAGTCGCGCTCTGTTTGATGCGCTCCGCAGAGCGGCTCAGCAGAACGACGATGCCACGACGTTGGAAACCGGCAAGAAGCTCCTACCGGCCCTGACACCGGGCACCCCTCTACGCGACTTCGTCACGCAGCTGACCGCTGGGTCGGCGGTTGAGACAGGGGATACGGCCTACGCGTTGACGCTTCTGAAGCCATTCACGGACGCACACCGTGACGACTGGCGCGCGGCATCGCTTCTGGCGCGAGTCTACGCCGAGAGTGGCGACAAGACCTCACGCGATCAGCAAGTCGCTCACGTGATTGCCTTGCACCAAAAGACATCCGATCCAGCTTTCGCGAAGCTGCATGCCTTTCCGATCCAGAAGGTTGCGCTTCACCCGGGTTACGCCATCTTTCTATATCCTTTTGAACCTGTCGGAAAGTTTCACACGTACTTGATCGCTCTTGTCTATACAGGAGCCAGCAAAGAGGACTACAGGATCGAGCTCGAGAGCGACGATGTCGATCAGGCTTTCTTCAAACCAAAACATCGAGGTGAAAGGCGATTCTCAATTGACACATATCGCGAATCCGACACCGATGGAAAGCCAGGTATGACGCAGGCACTGCACGGCTTTGTTGATGGAGTGTTTGACTACGACGCCATGCGGGATCGCATGGTGGCAACCGCGAATGACGAGAAAACATCAGGGAAGTGAAAGGCCCCCAGCCGAAGCTGGAGGCCTTTGGTTTTTGCGGTGATCAGAGAACGAGGACCCCGTCTGTTACTCCCTATTCCCTAATCCCTGTTCTTAGTACATGCCGTCCATGCCGCCGCCGTGGCCGCCGCCTGCCGGGGCCGACTTGGGCTCCGGAATCTCGACGACGAGAGCTTCGGTGGTGAGCAGCAAACCTGCAATCGAAGCAGCATTCTGCAGGGCAGTGCGGGTCACCTTGGTCGGGTCGATTACGCCGGCCTTGACCAGGTTCTCGAACTGTCCGGTGGCTGCGTTGTAGCCGAAGTGGTGGTCCTTGGACTCGAGCACCTTGGCGACAACTACAGCTCCCTCTTCGCCGGCGTTGCCGACGATTTGGCGCAGCGGCTCTTCGAGTGCGCGGAGCACGATCTGGGCTCCGATCTTCTCGTCGCCCTGGAGGGTCTTGACGAGATCCTGGACAGCCGCGGCAGTGCGGACCAGAGCGACGCCGCCGCCCGGAACGATGCCTTCCTCAACCGCAGCGCGGGTCGCGTGGAGAGCGTCCTCAACGCGAGCCTTCTTCTCCTTCAGCTCGGTCTCGGTTGCTGCGCCGACCTTGATGATGGCAACGCCGCCCACCAGCTTGGCCAGCCGCTCCTGCAGCTTTTCCTTGTCGTAGTCGGAGGTGGTCTTCTCGATCTGCGAACGGATCTCCTTCACGCGGCCCTCGATGTCGGAGGCCTTTCCGGCGCCGTCAACGATGGTGGTGTTGTCCTTGTCGATGGTGACACGCTTCGCCTTGCCGAGGTCTTCGAGCTTCACACCCTCGAGCTTGATGCCGAGGTCCTCGGTGATGGCCTTGCCACCGGTGAGGATAGCGATGTCGCCAAGGATGGCCTTGCGGCGATCGCCGAAGCCGGGAGCCTTGACGGCCGCAACATTCAGCGTGCCGCGCAGCTTGTTGACCACGAGGGTGGCGAGAGCCTCGCCCTCAACGTCCTCAGCGATGATGAGCAGTGGCTTGCCGCCGCGGGCAACCTGCTCCAACAACGGGAGAAGGTCCTTCATCGCCGAGATCTTCTTCTCGTAGATCAGGATGTAGGGTTCGTCCAGCACTGCTTCGAGGCGCTCGGCGTCGGTGACGAAGTAGGGGCTGAGATAGCCGCGATCGAACTGCATACCGTCAACGGTCTCGAGGCCGGTGTGCATGGTCTTCGACTCTTCGATGGTGATGACGCCATCCTTGCCGACAACCTTCACGGCATGAGCGATGATGTCGCCGATCTCCTGATCGCCATTGGCCGAGATTGCGCCGACCTGGGCAACAGAACCCTCATCGACAGGCTTTGAGAGCTTGCCGAGAGCGCCATGGTCGGTGAACTTGCCGTCCTTGTCGCGGGTGCCAATAACGGCCGTTACGGCCTTCTCGATGCCGCGCTTCAGGGCGGTGGGGTTCGCGCCGGCAGCGACAGTCTTCACGCCTTCACGGAAGATGGCCTGGGCAAGAACGGTTGCAGTGGTGGTGCCGTCGCCGGCAACGTCAGAGGTCTTGGAAGCGACTTCCTTGACGAGCTGCGCGCCAACGTTCTCAAGCGCGTCCTTGAGCTCGATCTCCTTGGCCACCGTCACGCCATCCTTGGTGATGGTGGGCGAGCCGAATTTCTTCTCAATTACGACGTTGCGGCCCTTGGGACCCAGCGTCGCCTTCACGGCGTCTGCCAGCGTGTTCACGCCACGCAGCACTGCCTGACGGGAATCTTCACCGTGCAGAATCTGCTTTGCCATTTGTGTCAATCTCCTATGTCGCAATTCTTGGCCAGAGAGTTCGCAGTTCGTAGTTCACAGTTCGTTTCTCATCGAAGCTCCGAGTCTCACATCACCGCTGCTTGGCCGAACAACTGTGAACTGTGAACTTCGAACTGTGACCTCGCGGGAACGCGCAGCGTTACCGCTTGATGATTCCGAGGACTTCTTCTTCACGCATGATTAGGTACTCTTCGCCGTCGATCTTGATCTCGGTGCCGGAATACTTGCCGAAGAGAATGCGGTCGCCCGCCTTCACATCGAGCGGGAACACCTTGCCCTCGTCGTTCGACTTGCCCTTGCCCACGGAGATGACTTCGCCTTCCTGGGGCTTTTCCTTTGCGCTGTCGGGAATGATGATGCCGCCACGAACCGTTTCGGTCTCCTCAAGACGACGGACGAGGATGCGGTCGTGGAGTGGGGTGAAGGTGGTGGTAACAGAGGTTGCTGCCATTGCTTCGCTTCTCCTTCATACGCGGGCTGACAGGAGTCAACCCGCCCATTTTGGTTGATTTGGGTGAAAGCTCAGGAAGCTGCCTGCAGGGAGGCTGTATCGCGAGTTAAGCACTGGAGTTGCGTGTGTGCTAGCAGTCGCCGCTTCCAATTGCTAACGATAGGGGGTGCCGGGATTGTTTGTCAAGGGTCGGAGATTAAATGTGAGTGAATGTCACTCAGATATTGAGGTATCCCTTTCTAGATGCATCTGAGCTGCGTATTAGACGCCTGAGCAGGGGCTTGAGGTGGAGTGCAGCCTGGACGCGAAGGGTCAGGAGAAGGTTGAGGCCGAAATGGGTGGAACAAAACATCTGGCCAAAGGTGAAATGCGGAACGATCGTCGCCCGCTTCAGGCGCATGGGATCGGTGGAGAGCACGTTGATACCGACGTCGCAGGTCAAGGCCGTCTGGTAGATCGATTGCGCTGCCCTGGGGGCGCGGTTGTCGAAGTACCCATACGGGTATGCAAATGAGATGACGGGTGCATCCAGGAGCCGTTCGAGGGAATCGCGGCTTTGCTCCATTTCAGCCTCAATTGCTTCGTCGGGGCAGGAGCGCAGGTCGGGGTGCGTGCGTGAGTGCGATCCAATTTCGATTTCGTTCTTTGCCCAATAGCGAATCTCATCGGCTGTCATCAGGGGCTGTTCGGAGACTCCGAGCGGAAGGTCCCACACATTGGTGCCGCCGATGCAGTCGGTAACCGGAAAGAGAGTGCCCTTGAAGCCGTACTTCTTCAGTAAGGGAAATCCGAACTGGGCTGTGTCCCGGTAGCCATCATCAAAGGTGAGGACGATGGGCTTCTCGGGCAATGGCTTGCCATCGCGCTGGTAAGCGACCCAATCGGCGAGATGGATCGTTGTATAGCCTCGTCGTTTGAGCCAGCGCAGGTGCTGCTCGAACATATTCGGCAAGATGGTGAGGAAGGCATCGAATCCTTCTCGAAGCGGCCCGATGCTGTGATACATGAGAATCGGCAGCCGTGCGCCGTATTCCTGTTGCAGCGCTTTCCACGAACCTGCTTCCCGCACCGCGCTGCGGTAAGCGGCAATGTTCTGCTGCGCCTGCAAGAGCCGAAGGGCGGTTCTGCGCAAGCCAAGCTTCTCAAGGTTCCACGTGAACGGCGTGAGCGCCGGTACCAGCGACACGGGCGCAGTCGCGACTCCGCGCGCCGCAACACGCTTCCACCACGGTCTTGCGGACAGCAGGGCAAAGCGGGAGCTTGTGCGCAAGGCCGGAAATTTGCGGCTCATACGCATCTCCGCGGTGCCCTCTCCGCGAGCATCCTCGATGACATCGTTTCGTGTCTTATTGAAGATCTGATGCGTGACAGCGGAAGGCAGGTAAACGAAACGGTATCCTGCCTGAAGCAAGCGGAACCCGAACTCGACGTCGTTGCCTCGGCTGAACGTGTCGTCCAGTCCGCCGACGGCAAGAGCAACAGCACGCGGCAGCGAGGAGTTGGCGGAGGCCATGCAGCCGTACCAGCCTTTCTCAGGTGACTCGTGCACGCGAAATTGAAAGAAGTCATCGCAGAAAGTGCGTGCCCAGTCGACAGCGAGCGTATCGCGCCCTTCGGGGGCAACAAGCACAGGTCCGAATGCCAAGCAGGCCTTACCGATGCGATCGGCTTTGACGTGATCGGCAACCAGCGTTGGGCCGCACAGAATGTCGTCATCGAGGAAGAGAACGAGTTCGCCGTGGCTTTCACGCAGGCCGGTATTGATGGCGGCAGCCTGGCCGCGATTTGGCTGTTCGATGATGCGGAGGTTGCCGCGAGGTGAAAGGCTGCGGAGAAATTCGGCGGTGCCATCGGTCGATCCATCGACAACGACCACGACTTCATGGCACTCGGGTGGGAAATCCTGTGCGAGGAGCGGAGGCAGTGTCCTCGCCAGCAGAGCACGGCGGTTGAACGTCGCGATAATGACCGAGATCTGCATCTAGAGAGACTTCAGGATTTCACATCTCACTGAGAACTTCTGTCAGAGGCTGAAGCCCTTATCATTTGGGCGCAATTGGGGCACGACTGAAGTCGTGCGCTGTTACAAAACCATTCCGAATTCGAGCAGCCTGAAAAGTCGGCCCTGTCACTAGCCATCGCTTCTTTTTCTCAGCAGGACGTGGGCGAACGGGCAAACACACTGATCGAGGGAGGAATCAATCACCTCGTAGCGAGGATCGCTCGCGAAGAGGTCATTGACGTGGGTGCCGCGAATCAGCATTCGTCCTATCCAGGTTTTTTCAATCTGGTGGACGGTTTCAGTATTGCCGAGCAGCAGGTAACCACCTGGCCGGAGCCTTGCCGTAATGCGCTCTTTCGCATCGCGGAGCGTTGACGGACGCAGAATGTATTCGAGGACTCCCGTCGCAACAATCAGGTCGTATGAACCGTGAAGCGGGTCCCGGCGCACGTCCCACTCGGCGAACCTGACGTTGGTGAGATTGCTGCAGTTTTGCTTGGCCCTCTGCAGGGCGATCGGAGAAAGATCGACGGCTTCGAGCGATTCGCAGAAAGGTGCAAGTGCGCGCGTAAACATGCCTTCGGCGCAGCCAATTTCGAGTGCTCGGGGGAAGCGGGAGCCGTTGGCCGCGCGTTGGACGAAGTCCTCAGCTCGCTCGAAGCGATACTGTTCGAGTTCGCGATGGAAGCCGAAAGGGTCGACTTTATTGGTGTAGAGGCGTTCAACCGCCTTTCGATCGCGCTCGCTGCTATCGACCAGGGTATTCTTCACCTCGACTGTGTAGTAGATCGCCGTTCGTATAGGCGGAACGCGCTCGAGGACGCGGCGTGCACTCTGATAGCTGTTGTAGAAACCATTGGAAATGCCCACGATGACTCCAGCTACGATTTTCTTCTCTACGGGGCCTGCGCTCCAAGCGTAAAAGGCAGAGCCAAAGACGGCCAAACCGATCGCCGTACTCCCAATCAGGAAAAGCCAGCCTGCGCCAGGGTGAATCAAGACGCAGGAGGCGAGGAACAGGACCTCGAGTGCCGCAGGCGGCAAAAGACTCTTTGCGGCGGGTGCGAGGAAATCCGAGGGAGGAAGATCGCTAATACGCGCGGCCCCGAGAATGAAGAGAGTGGAAGAGACCGCGACGCCGAGCGCGAGACCGGTGGCTACTCCAGGAGCAGCGAAGAACGGGACCAGACCGAGTGCGAAGACCACGCCAACCGCAGCTGACAAAAACGTGATCTGTGAGGCGGTACGGACCTTGCCGAATCCCCACACGACCTGGATGCTGGTGGTGGCTGCGCTGTCGAGCAGCACTGCGATGGAAGTGAGGCGAAGAACCCAGGCAGCATCAGCAGAACTGCCTCTGATCCACGTGGCGAGAAGAACGGGCGCCAGAACGAAAAGCGCGAGGCAGAGAGGAAGAGCAACGACCAGGACTCCGCGGGTGCCGGCCTGAAGCAACTGGCGCGTCTTGAGTTGCTGCTCCTCACCGTGGTACTCGCTCGCGGCAGGGAACAGGACGTCGGAGGCCTGCCATGAGATGGATGAGACTGACATCGGGAACTTGCTGCCGAGCTCATATGGCACGATGGCCGAAGGGCCGCGGATGAAACCGAGAAGAAACGGAGCCGAGCGCCATAGAACGCTGGTTGCCCCCGCCGTGAGCTGGCTGGCCACACTGAATCCGAACTGTTCACGAACGTTCTTCCACGCGAAACGCACCGGGCGAGGGCGGAAGCCAGGGGCGTAGCGTATCGATTGGAGGTAGCAAGTAGTGCCGCTTGCGACACAGGTGAACGCGTGAAGGGCAGCGAGCGGAACGATGCCGCCACCCAGTTTGAGAACGAGAATGATGCCGAGGGTGCGAATGAGGACGAAGATGGTGGTCATCGCATTGATCGCGACGAATCTGCGTAGCCCGGTCAGGACTTCGAGTCCGAGCGACTGGAGCTGATCGCCGGCGAATGCGATCGCAACCAGAAAGAAGACCAGATGCGTAGTCGAGAGATTCTGCGCGGAGACCTTGAGGCCGGACGAGAGCGGCAGGCCCGCGAGGGCGATGATAAGCGCCCCGGCCAGGCCGAAGAGCATATAACCGAAGCTGGCAAAGATAACGAAGTCGGGGTTGGATTCCGCGCGGCTCGTCGCGACCTCTCGGGCAATGCCGCGGCCGAGACCACTTGTGAGGAATGCAGCAGAGTACTGCACGCCAAGCGCGGCGATCCAGATGCCATAGATCTCGCGACTGAGACCTGCAAACAGGACAGGCGCCAGAACCATTCCGGCGAGTGAGGAGATCAGGTATGCCGTGGTGTTGACGAGTCCGTCGCGGGTGAGGCGAAATTGTTCGGCGAACAGAAGGCTGTCAAGAGCCGGGGCCGGCTCATCGGGGAGAAGTTCGGGAGTTCGAGCCTGTCCGTTCAATTCCGGTACCCGCCAGCGCTTTTGGGCCTGCGAGTGCGAAGAAAGAGCCACAGGCCCTGAATGCCTGCCTTGAGCAGCACCCGCCAGCCACTCGTGACGATCTCACCGGCCTCCCTGGGTTCTCGGTCCCAGGTGAGCGGTTTGCGGCGCAGGCGGCGGACGATGAAACGCAGCAGGTTCATCCGCTGTGTTGGAAACGACGAGAAGAGCAGCAGCCAGTAGGCGAACGAATTACGCGCTTCAAGGTCGACCGGATCGCGCCGCAGCGGCGGATGGGAAACGACTGCACCGGGAAGGTAGACCGCTGTATAGCCTCGCGAGAGAAGCTGCGCAAACGCGTAGCTCTCTTCGCCGATTTGAAACGGGGCGCCACGGCCGAGACGCTCGTCAAACAGCATCCGGCCAATGCAGGCACTTCGCCGCAGCGCCATGTTGCTGCCGAGTCCCATGCCTCCGAAGGTGGCAATTTCAAACCACAGAGGGTTTTTGTTGTTCAGCGTGCGCGGTGCCTCGTTGCGCACTGCATCGAGGCGCGATTCAGGTGTGACGACCTTCCCGGCAGATGCGGCAATTCCTTTATCTGCAAAGGGCGCCATCAGGATTCCCAGCCAGTCCGGAGCTGGTATGGCATCGTCGTCGAGGTAAGCGGCGATTTCGGTGTCGCACTCAGCGAGTCCCCGGTTGCGCGCCCGGCTGAGCCCCTTGACGGGCTCGACGACATATCGCGCGCTAAACTCCTGCGCCAGGGATGCGATTTCGCTGTTGCCTTCGGAGTTGTCGATCACCAGGACCTGATCGGGCGGCGGCGTCAGCCGCGCAACGGCTTCAAGGCATTTCTGCAATTGAGCCGGGCGGTTCCTCGTACAAATAATGACAGTTGCGGTCAGACTATCTTCCTTGCAGCGCGATGGGGATGAAACTCGGACGAGAATTGGCGCAGATGAAATCAATCCGCGGACCTCAATTCAGGATCAAGCCCATCGAGTTGTCCGGGGTCCACATCCAAACAGACGAACACGATCGAAAATGACCTCGCGGTAATTATTGCAGAAACCATGTGGAGACTTTGCGTCGCAAACATTATGTAGATGGATGCCAGGGAAGCCGCATCTGGTGCTTCGAACAGCGATTCAGATTGCCAAGGAAGCAAGCAGGGCAAACCCGAGCCCAGCGACCGAAATAATCGTTTCACAGATCGACCAGGATTTCATCGTCTCTGTGACGCTGAGGTTGAGGTACTCCTTCACAAGCCAGAAGCCACCGTCATTGACGTGAGAGAAGATAAGCGAACCCGCGCCGGTGGCGATAGCGAGCAATTCCGGGGAGACACCGGGTGACTGCAGCGCAATGGGAGCGACAATTCCGGCTGCAGTAGTCATGGCAACGGTAGCCGAACCGGTGGCTAAACGCATGAGAGCGGCCAGCAGCCATCCAAGAAGAAGCACGGGAAGATGGTGCTGCAATGCAATCTCAACCATGGCGTGGGAGACTCCGCTGTCCTGAAGAACGCGTCCGAAGCCGCCGCCGCCGCCGACGAGCAGGGTGATCGTGGCAGTTGGCGCGAGGCACTCGTTGCTGAAGCGGAGGATGGTGTCCCTGCCGACGCCGCGCATCACGCCGAGCATGATGAAGCTGATGAGCACTCCGATAAGAAGGGCCATGTCGTCGTTGCCGATAAAATGCACGAGCTCATTGGCGGTCGTCCCGCGCCGCGCGAAGATGTCGGCCCAACTGCCGGTGAGCATAAGGGCAACGGGAAGAAGGATGCATCCCATGGTGAGCCAGAAGCCGGGAAGACTTCGACCGGGATGGTGATCGGCGAAATCCTCGGCCATGGGGTTCTCGGCGGGCATTTTGATCCACGGGGTGATGACCCTCGCGAACAGTGGACCGGCGAGCGCGGCAGTGGGGGTGCCGATGATGAGGCCGTAAAGAATGGTGCGACCGACGTCGGCTTTATAGATATTGACAGCCAGCAGAGCCGCCGGGTGCGGCGGAACAAGTCCGTGGACGACCGATAGCGCGGCCACGAGCGGCAGCGCAACCTGGAGGAGCGGAGTTCCGGTGCGGCGCGCAACAGTGAATGCGATCGGGATGAGGAGGACGAATCCAACCTCGAAGAACGCCGGCAAACCAACAATGAGCCCGATGAACATCATGGCCCAGGGCAGGCGCTTTTCGCCGAAGACCCGGATCAAGGTGAGGGCGATGGTGTCGGCTCCGCCCGATTCGGCCATCATTTTGCCGAGCATGGTGCCGAGAGCTACGACGATCGCGATGTGTCCAAGGGTGGCGCCTACGCCGGCCTCAAAGGATCGGATGACGCTGCCCATAGGCATTCCGACAACGATAGCGAGGGCGAGCGACGCGACAAAAAGACTGAGAAACGGATTGAGCTTGAGGACAGCAACGAGCAGAATGATGCCGATGACGGCTCCGAGTACGCTGATTAAAAGGAAGGCGCTGTGAGGATCGATCATCGTCCGTTCGGTCTATTCATAGATGACTGCGCGTTTCATTGAATCCATTCTGTCTTGGCGCGAGCGAGAAAGCGGCCGGCGCGTTTTCCTCTGATTCCCTGAGCAGTGTACGACAGCGTCCCATTCACCCAGACGGCGGCGATGCCTTCAGCGGGACGGATTGGGTCGGCGAAGGTGGCGGTGTCAGAGACTGTGTTGGGGTCAAAGAGGACCAGGTCGGCCCAGAAGCTTTCCGCGATAGCGCCGCGACCGGCGAGACCGAAGCGCCGCGCCGGCATCGATGTCATCTTGCGTATCGCCTGTGGAAGCGTGAGAAGCTTTTGCTCGCGGCAGTACCGGCCAAGCACGCGTGGATAAGCGCCCCAGAGACGCGGGTGAGGATGCTTGTCCCAGGGCAGACCGTCGGAGCCGATCATGGTGGCGGGGTGCGCCAGGATGCGGCGCATGTCTTGCTCGTCGATGCTGTGATAGATGGCTCCGGCAGGCTGGAGGCGTCTGGCGGCTTCGAGGTGCGAGAGGTTCCACTCGGCGGCGATATCGGCGAGCGTGCGGCCTGCGGCTTCAGAAAAGGGGGCGCTCCAGGTAATCTCGATTCGGACGCGAGG
This sequence comes from Occallatibacter sp., assembly GCA_035262585.1. GTDB lineage: Bacteria > Acidobacteriota > Terriglobia > Terriglobales > Acidobacteriaceae > Telmatobacter. Next base: position 24,223 of record DATFSO010000094.1, read on the forward strand.
GTCGACTTGCTTGAGGTCGAGGGTGGTGGAGCCGGCGGCATAGGGATAGCAATCGCAGCCGATCTGCTGGGTAGTCCGGGCCTGTTCGAGAGCGTGGAGAACTTCGCCGCTGCGACCCCAGTTGTCGATGCCTGCGCATTTAAAGTGCGAGATGACGACGGGCGAGCCGGCGGAGCGGCCGATGCGGAAGGCCTCGTCCATGGCGTCGAGGATCGCGTCGGTTTCGGTGCGCATGTGGGTCACGTAGACCGCATCTGCGCCGATGAGCGCTTGCGCGAGCGCGATGACTTCCTCGGTGCTAGCTGCATGAGCGGATGGGTAAGCAAGGCCGGAGCTGAGGCCGAGAGCTCCAGCGGCAAGGGCGGCGGTGAGTTCGGCACGCATCGCGGCGATCTCGACGCCGGCAGCGGTGCGGTCGAGACGATCGAGGTGATTGTTTCGCAGGGAAGTGTGGCCGATGAGTGCGGCGACGTTGACGGAAGAGTGCACTGTTTCGAGGGCAGCAACGTAGTCGGTGAAAGCGGGGTACCGGAAGTAGTCGCGCTGGCCGAGCAGGTTCATGGGGTTCGGTGGCTCACCCTTGAGTCGCACTGGAGAGGCGCTGATGCCGCAGTTGCCGACGATGACGGTGGTGACGCCCTGCGAGATCTTTGGCAGCATCTCAGGGGTTTCGATCACGCTGGTGTCGTCGTGCGAGTGGACATCGATGAAGCCCGGCGCGAGGCAGAGGCCGTTCGCTTCGATGGCATTTGCAGCTTTCGCGCGAATAGAGGAGCCGATCTTGGCAATACGGCCGTCGCAGAGGGCAACGTCGAGCAATTGCGCATCATTGCCGCTGCCGTCGATGACGTTTGCGTTGCGTATGAGCGTGTCGCAGATCAGCATGTGGACTGACTCAGACTATAGACTAGAACCGCTGGTTCGGTGTCTCAGAGATCGTGGCATAAACCGTTAACAAGCAACCGCAGATCCTTCGCTCGCCTACCCCACAAACGCGAGCCTTTGCGGGGCCCAAAGCCGCTACGCTCAGGATGACAGCGCATTTATTCGCGGGAGGGACAACATGACGCAGGCGAAGCCGGTGCAGGTTGATGAGCAGATCGGATGGCTGAACAAGGGGCTCGGTGCGCTGGAGCAGCTGGCCACGAGTGAACAGATCGTTCGCCTGGGATGGAATCTGCTGCGGGAAGATCTGAGCCTTCCGGCGGCGGTGCTGTATCGCGATCGGATCGAGCACAATCTCAGGTGGATGCAGCGCTTCATGAATGCGTATGGAGCGCGGCTTGCGCCGCATGGCAAGACGACGATGGCTCCGCGGCTGTTTCAGATGCAGATCGAGGGCGGCGCGTGGGGAATCACCCTGGCGAGCGCGCACCAGGCGATGGTGGCGCACGCGCATGGAGTGCGCCGCGTATTGATGGCGAACGAGCTCGTGGGCAGGCGGAACATGCAAGTCATTGCAGAGCTGCTGAAGGATCCGGATTTCGAGTTTTACTGCCTTGTTGATTCCGCCGCGGGAGTGGATCTGCTTGGAGCCTTCTTTTCAGAACGCGGGTTGAGCATCAGGGTCCTACTGGAGCTGGGCGTGATGGGCGGCCGATGCGGCGTGCGGAACGAAGAGCAGCTGGGCGCGACACTGGAGGCCCTTGCCAGGTGGAAGGGCGTTGTCGATCTTTGCGGCGTCGAACTCTACGAAGGAGTACTGAAGGATGAGGAGAACATTCGCGGGTTCATGCGCAGAGCGTGCGCTGTAACGTCGGAGCTGGTTGCGCAGGGGCGATTTGCACGCGGCCCGGCACTGATTTCTGGTGCGGGATCGGCATGGTATGACGTGGTTGCCGAGGAGTTCTCCGCTGCAAAGTTCGGCGACCCGGTCGAGATCGTTTTGCGGCCGGGCTGCTACATCACGCACGATGTGGGCAACTACGAGGTACAGCAGAAGCGGATTCTCGCTTCTAATCCAATTGCGCGGGAGATGCATTCGGGGCTGGTTCCTGCACTGCACATCTGGACGTATGTCCAGTCGGTTCCGGAGGCGGAACTTGCGATTGTCCAGATGGGCCGTCGCGACGCTGCATTCGACTCAGGATTGCCCACGCCGGCTCTGCATGTCAGGCCAGGGAATACCGAGCCTCAGCCAACTTCGGCGCGCTGGGAAGTCACGAAGATGATGGATCAGCACGCGTACCTGAAGATTGCTCCGGAAGACGACGTGCGCGTGGGAGACATGGTCGGGTTCAACATCTCGCATCCGTGCCTTACGTTCGACAAGTGGCGCGTGCTGTCGATCCTGGACGAGAAGTACAACGTGGTCGATGTGGTGCAGACGTATTTCTGAGAGGATCAGCTACTAGCTTCTAGCTGCTAGCCCCAGGTCTCGACAATTACCCAATTCTTCGCAGGTCCCAGAACCGATCGTTTAAGTCAGCCAGCGACACTCGATCGGATCTTCTTCACATCAAGCGTCGGATACGCGCTATAAAGCGTCCAGCCTTCCAGATTGTGGGAGACGATCCAGTGCGTGAACGCTCGCATGTTCTCCTGCACTGGAGTAGGAGGGCCGTCCATTACGTTCTCGAAGATCTCGTTGAACACTGATCCGAGGTGTGTCGAAAAATCCTGTGCGAGCTTCTCCTGAGAATCGTCGTGCTCGGCAACAAGCGCCACGGCATGCGTGCCAAACGGTACAAAGCGGAAAAAATGCACTGTGCCGATCGTGTCCAACGCAGCATGTAACTGCGGCAGAAACTGAGTCAGCAATTGGCGAAGCGCTACAAAATGATTCGGCGACTTGACCGGTAGAAGGAGGGTCAGGTGGGACTGTTCCCACGCATCAGCTCCACCACCGCGGGTATCGATCCTCGCCTTGATTTCCTTGACATTCAAGGTTGGGTACGCTGTGTAGAACGCGATGCTCTCCAGTTTATGAGCGACAATCCAGTCGATGAACGGCTCTCGGTTCCTTGCGCACGGCAGGGGCGGGCCATCGACAACATGTTGGAACAGGACGTCAAAAACCGGGCCTACATAATTGATGAATTCGCTGAAGTAGCTTCTGAATTCGCCATCGAAGACCGCAAAGTAACCAAGGTGGTTGTGGTCGCCCAACTCCACATATCGCGCAAAGTGCATGTTACCGACAGCCTCTCTGGAAGCTATAATCTGTTCCTCTCTGAAATGGATTGCAGCGCTTGACTCCTTGAACTGCAGCCAGGATTTAATTGGCAGGATCAGGTTGAGCGGCGACTGAACGCTGTCCACTGGACGGGTTCGCATACCTATCTCCATTGGTTCGAACAATCGAGCCAGGAAGCTGCGGGATGTGTAGCCGGCGAGACCCGCGCTTTGACAGTTGCGGACCATTTCACGAGCTAAGCGTGTTCCTCGTGCCGCCCGGCAAATTCCGGAAGCATATCTCGCAGTTCCAGCGTCGGAACCGATAAGAGGACTGCATCCCCTACCGACCGGACCGCTCGGACAGGTATCTCGAGAGTGGCGGCGCGGATGAGGCTCCGGACAGCACCGATCTGTTCGGCGGCTGCCTTATTCAGCTTGATCTGGAGCGCGACGATCATCCATGTGGCGGTGTCGAGCAAAAGAGCCGCCACCTCGCCGACCGCCTGCCCGTCAGCCGCAATTACCGTTCGTCCTCTAAAGTGCTCATCAGAAACCTGCATTGTCGAGCCTCCCGCGTCATAACCGCGTCGACGAAATGAATAGCACGCGGTTCGACGTCTCGTAACTGTAAGAACTGTCAGGAGACGAGCGAACTGAACTTGTTTTACTTCGACTTCGCGGATGTGTAACCGCCCGCGCAAATGCTTTCAGGAGAATGCGCAGTTCGTGGCCAATCTGGCCTTCTTGAGACGAAGACTTATCGTACCCCAGAATCTCAGTTGTGTTCGCGGTGTGTAACCGCCCACGAGGAAGTCGGCATTTTATCCGACTGGAGGCCTTAGAAAGAAAACTGCAGATATTTCGACTTCGCTTCGCTGCGCTCAACATGACAGGCGCTTTTGGGGTTGATTAATTGGAGACCGTCTTCGTCGGGGCGAACCGGATGAAAGTGCGGTGTTCCGGGGTGATTCTATCCTGCTTTCAGGAGATTTCGCGCAGGCTCCTTCGCAGCAGGTCCCAGTCTATGTTCGGGGCTTCGCGCTCCATTGAGGCGTGCGTCTCTTTCCAGACAGGGACAGCGCTGACCAGGAGGGTGCGTCCTTCGTCGGTGAGGATGAGGATGCGGCTGCGGCGGTCAGAGGGATCTTTGGCAACTTTGACGAGGCCGCGGCGTTCCAAGGGTTTGAGCGCCGCGGTTAAAGTGGTGCGGTCCATCGCGAGCAGGAAAGCGACGGGCCCCATGGGCGGCGGTTCGGGGCGGTTCAACGACATGAGCAAGGAGAACTGCCCGTTGGTCAGGCCAAAAGGCCGGAGGGCTTCATCGAAACGCCGGGCCAGAACACGGGCCGCACGCTGGGTGTGAAGACACAGACAACGGTCTCGTACCAGCAGCGTTGTTTCGTAGGGCAGCGTCTTTGCGCTTGACACGAAGCGAGAATAGTTGATATCAACGTTTATGTCAAAGGGTCAGGTTTGGTTTCCTCATCTCCTGGCTGCTTTGAGTTGTCGTCTCTTCTGGGCCCGGAAGGAACGTGAGATCCGTGACCCGACGGCGGCCATTCCTGCAGAAGGGGATTCGCCGGTTGAAATTAAAAATCGGGTGGCTGTCGATTTTCGGTGTTTCGAACGACTATGTGATAACAGAACGAAGGGTCGTTCTAGTTCCGTGACGGCATTGGTTCGTAGTTTCCCGGGTCTCCAAGATCGGGAGAGATCCACCCCACAGCCGCACCTGTCTGTGGGGACCCCGGGACCTACGGCACCCAACATTCGAGGCCAGATAGCAAAGTCATGGCGCCAGGCGTTCCGATCGGCCTGATTTCCCCGCGGAGGTCGTCTCAATGTCGTTCCCGCATGATCTGAAGTTCGCAGTTCGTTCTCTGTCGCGCCAACGTGCGCTCTGGTTCACGGTGGCTCTTACCCTGGCGTTAGGGATTGGCGCGAATGCGGCAATCTTCAGCGTGGTGCGCGCGGTGCTGCTGCGGCCGCTGGCGAATCGCGACGAAGATCGTTTGCTCTACGTGCGCCAGAGCGCTCCGGGCATTGGCCAGGAGAACTCCGCGTTTTCGATTCCTGAGATCCATGACATCGGAAGCAACCTGAAGACAATCACGGGGCTCGGCACGTTCTCGACGATGGATTTCACCGTAGTGGGACTGGGCACGCCGCGCGAGATTCCCGGCGGTGTGGTGGACGGGAATTACTTCGAGGTGATTGGTCTGAAGCCGGTGCTGGGCAGGCTGCTTGGTCCACAGGACGATGGGCAGAATGCGGCGGGCGCAATTGTGCTGACGTATCACTTCTGGAAGTCATCGCTGCACTCCGATCCGAGCGTGCTGGGCAAGCAGGTTCGCCTCGAGAGCTACAGCGGCGCGCGCTCGGCGACAGTAGTGGGAGTACTTGAGCCGGCGGTGCCGTATCCAGTGGCCACGGAGATCATTGCGAACATCGTCACAAGCCCGCATCACCTCTCTGCGACGATGGTGCAGGGGCGGGAACATCGCATGACCGAGGTTTTCGCCCGGCTCGCTCCTGGCTCGACGGTTGAGCAGGCGCGCTCGGAGTTGCGCGCCGTGCATTCCGCGATGATCGCGGCGCATCCGGAGGTCTACAAGCCGGAGGATCATTATCGAATTGATGTGACGCGCATGCACGACCAGATCAACGCGCGCGCCAATGCGATTCTCTGGATTCTCTTCGCGGCATCCGGTTTGCTGTTCATCATCGCGAGCTCGAATGTCGCCAATCTTGTTCTGGCGAGGACAGTGCGGCGGGAGCCGGAGCTGGCGGTACGGCTGGCACTCGGGGCAAGCACCGGAGCAATCCGCCGTTCGCTGCTGGCGGAAGGTCTGGTGTTGTGTGGAAGCGGCGTAGTGGCGGCAATTTTGCTGGCTATACCGATGGTGAACGTGCTGGGAAGGTATGCGGCGCGATTCTCGGTGCGAGCGAATGATATGACGCTTGACTTCAGCCTGGTGTGGTTCGGGATTGCGTTGGCGCTTGTGGCGGCCTTGTTCCTCGCCTACGTTCCGCGCTTGCCTTCGCCGAATGGCGCACAGGGCAGCCTGGCAGCGCGCGGCGCGCGGGTTGCGGGGGGAAGCAGCCGGCGGCTGCGGATCTTTACTGTCACTCAGATCACCGCGTCTTTCCTGCTGCTGGCCGGCGCGTGTGTGCTGATGAAGACGCTGTTCGTGCTTGAGCAGACACGCCCGCCGTTCGACGCGGCCAATGTGATGGCTATCAATCTGCCGGTGCTGTCTTACGGAAAGACGCCGGAGCAGGTGAGCGAGTTCTACCGCGACGTGCAGCTGCGAGTGGCCGCTCTGCCGGGAGTGGAGCACGTGGCTTCGGGCTTCAGCGCTCCATGGCGCGATGACCGCGGTCTGAACCTCAGCTTCACATTTGCTGCGCAGGGTGCGCACCGCGAGGACGGCCAGGATTTTCGTGCAAAGTTTCGCTCCGTCTCTCCGGATTTCTTTGCGACATTTGGAGTCCCGATCACTGCTGGGCGCGACTTCAATGACGGCGACAAGGCGGGTTCAGAGCGCGTTGTGATCATCAGCCAAAGCCTGGCGAATCTGCTCTATCCTGGGCAGAACGCGCTGAATCGCAAGATGTGGTGGACAGACGGGGTAATGAAGTTCATCGGGATGAGCACGGAGCCACGGCGCATCATTGCCGTGGTACCGGACTTCGACGATGAGAACATTATTCCCGCGCCGGCCATGACAATCTATCAGCCGATCCAGCAGGAATGGGCAGGCGGACGCCTCTTCGTGCGTGCGCATCCGGACCCTTATGCGCTGGTGCCGGCGATCAGCCGCACGATTCATGAGATGTCGGCAGACCAGCCTGTGGAGAAGGCCAGTACCTTGGGCGATGTGCGCGCGGAGGTGTTGACGCCGGACAAGCTAAATGCCGTTGTATTTGGCGGGTTCGCTCTGGTGGCGCTGCTGATTTCCGTAGTGGGTGTTGCCGGTGTGCTTGCGTTCTCAGTCAGCAGCCGTACGCGCGAGTTTGGAATCCGTATGGCGCTTGGAGCTCAGCGACACAATATATTGACCGATGTGCTGGTCGAGGGCCTGGTGATCGCCGGGATCGGCGTTGGGGCTGGAGTGGTGATCGGCTTCGGTCTCTCGGAGGTCGCGCGGAAGTACATCACGGAGCTTCATCAGCCCGGTGCGCTGGCATTCATTGCGTCAGCGCTCACGATTCTTGCCGCGGCCGTGATTGCAGCCGCGATTCCGGCAATGCGTGCCGCGAACGTAAACGCCGTCGAGGCGTTGAGGTCAGAGTAGTTTTTCCAATAGTCACAACTTTGCGCTCGCATTGCGAGTGCAAGAATTCAGAGAGGACAGCCAGGAATCAGATAGACAAGGGTGCCCGAATCAGCGGGTTCCATGCGGGTTCGGATAACTAGACACATGACAGCCTTGGACAGGCTAGGACTCCTTTCTAGCATCGTTAGTCACCGCATCGTCACCGGATTTCCTTCCCGCTCATAGCGATGCACTCGGTGACATTGCGCGCATTCATATATGAAGCTCGTCGGCATTAAACCTTCAGAACCAATTCGTCCCCCGTCCTCTCCGAAGCATTTGAGAGCGCAAATGTTCACGCAGTGGGGAGTCTTGCAGAACACGCCGAGATAAATGTGCATAGGCGCTGCCCCAAGATGGCTACCACAGGAGCTTCAACGCAAATTGAACCTGCCGCGATGTGGTTGAAGTGCTTGTGATAGCTCCAGCCGTTCCCGAAACCCCAGTTGGTGTAAAGACGATCAGATTCGGAGTGTTGAAATTGGAACGGTTGAGCAGATTGAAGATTTCGGCTCGAAACTCGACGGACATGCGCTCCTGAATCCTGGTGTCTTTGACTGCGGAAAAATCCCAGGTTCCCAAACCAGGGCCTGTTAGCGTATTTCTGCCCAGGTTGCCCCAGAATCCGCTGTTGGCGGGAGGAGCGAGGTAGGCGCTTGGATTGAACCACTGTTGAGGTTTGCCAAGAATGATAGGTCCGTGGAAGTTGGGATTCACGAACGGCCTTACTGGATTGCGCGTATCGCCGTTATTCGATGGGTTGTAACTGAGCTGCGGTGTCATCGGGAAGCCCGACTGTAATGTGACTATGCTGTTCACGGACCATCCGCTCACCGCGCCGTTTGCAAAGCCATGCAAGCCATTCGCAAAGGCTTTACCGTTGCCAAAGGGCAGCATGTAGATGGCGCTGATCACGCCGATGTTTCTGACATCGTAAGTGCCCGGTCCCCAATCGGCGTGCACGTTTTCGGGATTCGAGACAAGGCCCGGTGCGTTTCCCGCCGTCGTCTGATTCAGAGAATCTCCGTTATCGAGTACTTTTGACCACGTGTATACACCACGAAGCGCGAGGTCACTGCTGAAGCGATGATTCACATCGACCTGAAGCGCGTTGTAGTTGCTGTCGCCTTTGGAAAACCACGTCCACGTGTTGGCGAGTGTCGGATTCGCCTTCGGCGTCCCCTGCTTGATGTAGAACGATCCAGCCGGGACAGGCGAATTTGACAGGGGGTCGGGAAAGTTTGCCGGATACACAGCCGGACAGGGCGATGCGGGGCAGATTGTCGGGAACGGCGTATTACCATCGATGCCGATCAGTTGATGGTAGCCGTGCGACCCGACATATCCAATCGTGAGCGACATGTTGCGCGTCAGCTCCTGCTCAAATCGCAACGAGTACGAAATCAAAGTCGGCATCTTCGCGTCGGGTTGAACTCCCCCAGGTACAAGGAGCGCGTTGGCGGGCGTGGGAGCCGTGGGGTTGATTGGCAGTTTCGATACGGCAAGGGATGCGATGCTGTAGGTCGGATTGAACGGCGCGTTCTGATCCATCCTATATCCGAGATCGTCGAGCAACTGGTTGTACATGCCGAATGCTGCACGGACAACCGTCCTATCCCTACGTGGACTCCATGCGAGCCCAACTCGCGGCTGGGCGAGGAATTTGGCATTGTTCTCAGTGAAAGCGCTATGGCCGATATGCGGCTGGCTAGAGATGACTCCATTCGTGAATGTGTAATTGGCGGCGCGGCCGTGAGCCTCATTCCAGCCCGTAGAAAACTCGCCGCGAAACCCGAGGCTGAGCGTCAGCTTCGGATTTAGGCGAATCACATCCTGGGCGTACACCGCACCAAACAGAGAGCGCCAGTTCATTTTTGTGGGCGCCGGGCTATAGAGGAAACTGCTGGTGGTCCCGGTGAGAAATGTTTGCAGGCTGGTGAACGTCGCCTGACCATACTGGCTCAGATTGATGATTTCGTTGGATTGGAAGTTCTGGAACCACGCACCGAAGCTCCATTGGTGTCGACCATGCGACCAGGTAACACGATCTTCATAGGTGTAGAGGTTTCGCACGATCGGCAGATTGCTGCCGTTGTTGCTTCCGGCAAGTCCGATCTGAGCCTGCGGATTCGATGCCGCGCTTCCGCCAACGACCACGGCGCCAACTTGCCGTCCACTGATGAATCCCGGGACCTGAGCTGCCGGAGTACCAGGCGTTGGCTCACCAGTAAAGAAGTAGTTGGCGCGGGAGTAGCCCACACGAGCGACGTTGTTGAGGGAAGGGGAAAAAACATGCGTTTGATCGAGGCTCAGCACTTGCTCGCGGAGATTCAGAATGTCGGTGCTGTATGGATTGGCTATCGTCGCTGTAACGTCGCCGCCGTCGTCGATGGTGTATACCGCAGAGAAGTTGTCTCTCTCTGAGAGTGTCAGGTCGAACCGTGCTGTTCCGTAGTCCTCGCGGATGGTTTGAAGAGGGCTGCTGAAGACCTGGGCGATTCCGTTAAAGGCGGGGGCGTTCGCAGGGGGTGTGATCCAGAGGTTCAGAAGGGGTTTCACGCTGGGCGCGGCTGCCGCTCGTGAAGTCAAGTCGGGGACAAACGCAACCGAGGTCTGGTGAAGATTCTGGCGGAAGCCTTCATAGTTTCCGAACAGAAATGCCTTGTCTTTCCTAATGGGTCCGCCCAGTGCGGCTCCAAACTGATTTCGCTGGAATGGCGGCGCCGATCCCTGATCAAAGTAGTTCGGGGCATCGAGCGCATTGTTGCGCAGAAATTCGTAGACTGAGCCGTGCAACTGGTTCGTGCCTGATTGCGTAACAATGATCACCTGCGCACCGGGCCGCTTGCCGTACTCGGCTCCGTAGGTATCGCGAAGCACATCAAATTCCCGTACTGATTCCACGCCCAATAGCTGCTGGCTGGGACCGCCCGGTTGCATGTTGTTCTCTGCGGCGCCGGTGAACTCGACGCCATTGAGCAGAAACAGGTTCTGCTGGGGTCGGTTTCCTGAGACGGCAAAGTTGTTTCCCGTGCTCGAATTTGACACCCCGATACCGCCTGTCTTCTGCGATGTGAAGTTGACGATGCCGGGATTCAGCGTGAGCAGAAGATCATAGCTGCGCCCATTGAGCGGGAGGTTTCTTACCTGCTGTTCCCCGACCAGCCCCGAAATATCCTGCGTCGAGAAATTCACGACGGGGACATTTTCGGTAACAGTAATCTGTTGCTTCACTTGTCCTACCTGGAGGGCGAGGTCGGCTCTTGCATCCTGACCAATAACCAGGAATATTCCTTTGCGAATCTCATCAGCAAAGCCCGCTTTGCTGGCGTGGACCTCATAATGTCCAATCGGCAACTCCTGTAGTTGGTAGCGACCTGACTGATCGGTGAGAGCGCTTCGAGAGATTCCAGTTTCCATGTTGTTTGCTGTCACCGTTGCAGCCGAAATCGCAGCGCCAGTTTGGTCAGTGATGCGGCCTGACAAACTCGCCGAGACTTGAGCAAATGTGGAAAGAGAAATCAGAGACGAGAGAAACAAAACAATTGCGGAAAGAAGGCGTCGCTTGAGCATTGGATCTCCAGGACAGCTGGACTTGGCGCGGTATCGTGCGGACTCGTACTCGAAGATCAGACAAGCCAAAATGGGAAAGGGCTTGTAAGGCTTGCGGTAATCTCGAATTTAGATGGAATGAATCGTATAGTCAAGAAAACGCCCAAATTGAAATAAAGCGGAATATCAATGCCATCAGTCATCAAGCCGTTCAATCATTACGTTCATGGACTTAATTAAGGCGGCGGCAGAGTCACCTTTTCTCAAACCCATTTCTCGCACGGCTTCCGCCGTTACGATTGCCGTGACTTTGGCGTCCTCGACGGCGAGAACAACCTCGGCCAACAGCCCCACGACCCTCAGGCTGACAACCTTCCCCGCGAGCTGATTCCTTCCACTGACGCGACGGTATCTCGCGCGGGACTCCTCGTGAGACCTCGGTGCGTCTCTTCCCAGGAACGGCCTGAGGCTTCTGAAATCCAGGCGATGATGGCCCCCGGCGTTTTGAAGGTTTTCAGTTTCTCGGACAGTATCCAGTTTTTGATCGTGGGATAACTTATCCCGGGAATGCGGGAAGTCTCCCGTGGCGTCAGGGTTTGTTTCTGGCATGCCATCGACTAATCTTTTAGCATTTTTTCAGGTCCCAAAAAGAAGGCTACGGCACGGCGGATCAGCGAATCCGGCTTATCATCGCACGTTAGAATGGCGCTATGAATCGCCAAGTCCAATCCTTCTCTCAAGCTTTCGTGGTCTCGATCATGGCACTCGTCCTCAGTCTCGCGACAACAAATGCGGTCGGGCAGGACATGGATCACACTCGACCGACCGTTCCCTCGGAGCAGTTGACGATCAAAGCATTGGACGCCAAGTCAATGATCCTCACGCCCCAGGACATTGCTGCGATGCCGCACAAATCCGTTTCCGTATACAACAGTCACACAAAGGCTAATGAAACATATTCTGGCGTACCTTTGGCCGACTTGCTCGGTAAAGCTGGCGTGCCCATTGGAGAGAAGGTTCGAGGCAAGCTCTTTTTGATTGGGGTGGTAGCCGAAGGGACCGATCATTACAAGGTGCTCTATTCCCTTGCTGAAGTTGATCCCTCGATTCGCGCAGGCGACGTAATTGTGGCTGATTCGGTCGGTGGACAGAAACTTGGCAAGGACGGATTGTTCAAGATGGTTTCAAGCGAGGAAAAGCGTCCTGCCCGATGGGTTCGGAATCTGACCTCAATCACCGTGATTGAAGTCAAACCATAATCAGATCCCGATCAAAACGTGGGACGCCTTCACCACGGCACTCACTTGATCGTCCTGCTTCAAATCGAGAGCCTGAACACTCTCTTTGGTGATGGAACAGATCAATTTGGTACCACCCGGCAACCAGACTCCAACCTCGCTGTTCACCGCGCCTTCTTGCAACTCCGCGACTTTCCCGGCGAAGACATTCCGGGCGCTCAGCCTCGCATTCTCCAAGCCTTTGCCCACCATGAGATCCGACGAATTGATAACGGCAAATGCGTCCATGCCTGGTTTTAATCCTAGCCGGTCAACGCTTGCGTTGGTTATGACGGCAACGATGGTCTCACCACCGAGAAGTGAAAGGACAATCTCCGCGTTCACGGCTCCTTTCATTATTCCGTTGACCGTCCCAAGAAGAACATTCCGAGCACTGATCTTCATCACTACTGACCCTCCATCCATCGATGGGCGATTCTGGCGCGAGTTCGCAATATCGCGATCAGAACTCGCCATGGCCAGAACTTCTTCGGTTGGCTTGTTCGGACCGATCCGCTCCCGGAGGTAGGGCTCAAGCTCTTCTCGTATCTTTGTCAGCGCAAATCGTGCTTTTGCGCGAACTTCTTGAGAAGGAAGCTTAGAAGCGATGATCCCTTGAAGGCGTCTCTCTTCCCCACGCAGGAATAGAATCCCAGCTGCCAGATTCGCTGCCTTGGGCGCATGACCGTCTGCCATGGAAACGTGGCTCCAGTCGGTACGTTCGAGCTATTGCCCGTAGCTAGCTATCCACACATTGCGGATAACCGTGCGGGAGTGGAGTAGACTCCCACGGATCAAGACACAACTCCACCAGTTCATCAAAAGAGTCCCTTTCCGTTAAAAAAACGATACCCAGCGGGAATGCGCAGAGCAACTGTTAGAAAAGACAGTCAATTAAAGCGAATCGGAACGACGTTCTCGGCATTCTGGCCGAGTGGTCGGCAAGCCAGAGTTACGCTGCGGAACTAGTCCTGTGCCAAATTGGGCCGCCTTTTGCGGAAAAATTCCGGAGGCGGATATAAGGACTTCGACCGGGGTGGCCTCAACAGGCAATGGGCATTACATCGACCTCGGGAGAAGGCAGGGTTACGGTGACCCGGACCCTTGTGTGCAACTACACGATATTGGGCCCCGATGCGTATCGGGATCTTCACGATTTCTACGAGAAGGTCGCAACGGCAGATCAGCAACAACTCACCCTGGTGCGAAAGGCCGGCACGACAGGGAATTGAATTGAAACTGAGGCGGGATTCGAGTTTGACTTGCAACGGTATGTCGAGACGAGTTGATTCACAGAATCCCACAGACGTGTCCCGTATTTGTTGCATCTAAAATGGCAATTATGAATCCTTCGGTACCGACACGCCGGCATGCGAAGACGCCTCCGCCGGGCGAGACAGGTCAAGAGGCCCTCTATCTGCGTTCGCTGAGTGAACGCCAGGTTCAAGTCGCAGTCAAGCTGCGCGGCGGCGAAATCGTGCGCGGCTGGATTGAATACTTTGACGAAGGCATGTTGCGCCTGACGCGCGAGGGCAAGCCGAACCTGTTCATCTATAAGCACCAGATTGAGACGATTACCGAGGCCGGGAAGAGGCGCGCGCCCCGCAACAGCGGCAACGGGGACTCGTTGAACCCGAAGGGCGCCGAGTGAACGAGGCGGCTGCTGCGACAAATCCGACAACGATGAAGTGGACTCCAAAGGCTTCCGGGATTGCCCGCGAGGCCGGCGCGCGGTTGCGCGAGTTCTATGCGCAGGGCGTGGCCACGGAGTACAAGGGCGACGTGGACGTGGTCACGGTGGCTGACCGGACCGTGGAGAAGCTCATCCGGAGCCGGCTTGGCGAGGAGTTTCCGGAGCACGGGATCTATGGCGAGGAAGGCACCCGCGAGCGGATGGAGCAGGAGTTCCGGTGGTACGTCGATCCGTTGGACGGGACAACAAACTTTGCCCATGGCTTTCCGCAGTTCTGTGTCTCGCTGGGGCTCGAGCAACGCAGGGCTGGATTGGCGTCGGATGAAGACGGCACGCTTCTGGCTGCCGTGATCTATGACCCCCTGAGGGATGAGCTGTTTGCAGCTGAACGCGGACAGGGTGCGACCCTGAACGGCAAGACAACGAAGGTGTCAGGCACCGCCGAATTGGCAGAGGCGCTGGTAGCTACGGGGTTTCCGAGCCGGAAGCGTCACCAGAGCCCGAACATCCACTTCTATCACGAGTTCACGCTGCGTTCACACGGCGTCAGGCGGGCTGGATCGGCGGCGCTGGACCTTGCGTATGTGGCGGCGGGAAGGCTGGACGCCTTCTGGGAGTTCAACTTGAACCCATGGGACACGGCGGCGGGGTTTCTGCTGGTGGAAGAGGCCGGGGGGCGTGTATCGAACTTCGCGGGCGGTCTGGTTCGGCTGGACAGCCGCGAAGTGCTGGCCTCGAATGGGCGGATTCACGATGAGCTGGTTGGATTGTTCGAAGATATGTTTGCCGGACGAGGGCTGACGCCGATCCCTACACCGCAGGAGTACGCCGCCATGCGCGAGAGCAGGGGAGAAGGGGCCAAGGGAACAAGGGACTGCGCGAAGGGCTAAGAAATCAACTCACTATCTTGATTCTGCAACCAGACGCTGAGTAGAGACTAGGGTCTACTGAGGGAACATTCCTGCATTTGGCCGTCTTGTTTCGTTGTTCGCTTGGGTCTTCTGGTCCCTGACCCTGCACATTCCCGCATCGCAAAACGGTCGCCTTGACGGCGAAGTCAGCCCTGCGGGGCGTGTGCTACTATCACGTCGAGACTTTACTCAGTCGGAGATAGCAGAATGGCCTATGTAATCACTGAACCCTGTATCGGCACGAAGGACACCGCCTGCGTAGACGCCTGTCCGGTCGATTGCATCCACCCCAAGAAGGACGAAGCCGGATTTGCAGAGACCGATCAGCTGTTCATCGATCCGGTCGAGTGCATCGACTGTGGCGCCTGTGTTCCGGCGTGTCCGGTGTCGGCGATCTTCGCGCAGGACGATGTGCCGGAGAAGTGGGCGCATTTCACGCAGAAGAACGCAGAGCACTACGGCCGGTAGGTCGGCAGCGCGTAGAGAAGTTTGCGCAAGGTTAAGAACGCGTCCGCTGCGGCGGGCGCGTTTGTGCGTTTGAGGTATGTGAGTGGCGGTGTTGACGTCAGAAGCCGTGGTGTTGCGCACGTGGCCGTTCCGCGAAGCCGACCTGGTCGTGAGCTTCTTCACGCGCGATTACGGCAAGATGAAGGGCATGGCGAAGTCGGCGCTGAAGAGCCGCAAGCGTTTTGGCGGCGCGCTGGAACCGATGACGGTGGCGCAGGCTTGGTTTGTGGAGCGGCCCAAGCAGGAGCTGGTGCGGCTGGATCAACTCGAGATCGTGCTCTCGCCCTTGTCTTTGCCGGTGGACCAGGCGCGGCTAATGGTATTGAGCTTCTTTGCTGAAGTGCTGGAAGAGGCGCTGCCGGAGCATGATCCCCAGGAGACCGTCTTTCGGCTGATCGTGTCGGTGCTCGAGCATACCACCGTCGAGCAGCCGTGGATGGCGCTGACGTACTTCGATCTCTGGATGACGCGGTTGATGGGGCTGCTTCCGGACATCGCGCACTGCATCGCTTGCGGAGAGGCGCTGGAGGCGGGTGAGGCGAGCTTCAACGCACACGCCGATGGACTGTTCTGCCGCGTGCATCGGCCCGGGAACGCGAGTGAGCTCACGGCTGACTCATGGCAGATGGCGCTGAAGATGCTGCGTGCGCCGGTAGCGTCGTTTGCAGGAGAGGCGTGGCCGCGGCGGCGCGGACAGGACCTGCGGCGGTTTGCACTGCAGTCGCTGGAGCGGCATATGGAGCGCAAGCTGAAGACGGCGGAGATGCTGGCAAGGATGAGCTTCTAGTTAGTAGCCAGCAGCACTGGTGCAGTAGCAGACGACATCAGATCCTTCGCTCCTCGCCTACCCCACAAACGCAAGAGTTTGTGGGGCCCCAATGTCACCCCAACGACCAAGACCTGTCGTTGGGGGCCCCGACGGGCCGCTGGAACTCCGGATTTCGGAGCCGCAAACTACCGGCCCATGAATTCCGAACTAGGAACTACGAACTGAAACGCGCTTACTCGCCAACGACCGGCATGGCCTGGATCAGCGAGAACATCCCGCCGAAGACCTGCTTCAGTTCGCCGATCGACATCGGGCCTTTGTGGCCGGGCGAGCACTGCATCTGACTTATCGTCGCGTCCTCCTCGAACTGAAGGACATCCCCGTAGAAGAACACGCTTCCATTGTTCTGCAGTGTTCCGGTAATCACCAGCTTGCGCCCCGGAGCCAGCTTCCGCACCACCGGGCTTTCCACGGTGGACAGCCGGCAGCTCGGCGCCTTTTTGTCCACCGTTTCCCAGGTTGTGACCGCGCCATTCTGGACGTAGATATTGGTCAGGTTTGCGGGCAGCAGAAAGTCCACGTTTACCGCAATCGTAGACCCGGCGCCGATGTTCGCAATCGGAGCGTCATCCGGCAGATCCGCGCTTTGGCCGCTTGCTCGCGGCGTCAACAACATCGGAAGAGAAACAAGACCAACCAGCACGAATATCTGGCGTAAAAAGCGCATCACCGGAATAACCCCTTTCGCTGCAAATGGAGCGATTTGGCCTGAATTCTAGCATCCTGCCTTTCACGGAAAAAACAAAAATCAGCCCTTGTGAACCCGGCGACACATTACTAATCGGACCGGTGGCTCAAGGAACCGGCAACGTCTGATCCCTCAGGGCTAAAGCCCAGCAGCTTTGGGGGCACTTTGCCGCACGATTGAGTCGTGCCTTTTTACAGACCCTGCTCGCGGCACGTCTTCCCGCAAGCTGTGAAGTCGTGCCCTTTCAAATCGCATCGAATCAGCTTCTTTCTAGGGACTGGTTTGTTACTCCCCACTCCCTATTCGCTGCCGTTATACTCATCCCAAGCCTATGCTCACTCGTGCTTTGCTTGCTTCCGTCGTTGTTGCAGTACCGGCCATGTTGTGCGCGCAAACTTCAGCCAAGCCTTCCCCGAACATGACAAAAAAACTAACGCCTGAACTGGTCGAACACTCCGCCATCATCATCGACACCCACGCCGACACGCCGCAACGCATGGTGGACGAGAACTATGACCTCGCCGAGCCTCTCAACGGCGGCAACTGGAATCTCGAGTCTGCCCAGAAGGGCAACCTGGGCGCGGAGTTCTTCTCCATCTGGGTCGATCCCGCCCAAAACAAAGGCCAGTTTGCCCGGCGCACGCTGATCCTCATCGATGCCGTGAAGCAGCAGGTCGCGAAGCACTCAGACAAGATGATGTTTGTCACCTCGCCCGAGGGCATCGAGTTCGCTCGCCGCGAACACAAGATCGCAGCGCTCATGGGCATCGAAGGCGGACACTCCATTGAGGACTCGATCCCGCTCCTTCGCCAGTACTACGCGCTCGGCGTTCGCTACATGACGCTTACCTGGTCCAACTCCAACGGCTGGGCCGATTCCTCCGGCGACATCAACGATCAGAGTGTTACCCATACCAAGGAAGGCCTGACCGAATTTGGTAAGGACGTTGTTTACGAGATGAACCGTCTCGGCATGATGGTCGACATCTCGCACGTCTCCGACCGTACGTTTTATCGCACGCTCGTCATCACCCGCGCACCCGTGATCGCCTCGCACTCAGGCGCCCGCGCACTCTGCGACGCGCCCCGCAACATGACCGACGATATGCTGCGCGCTGCCGCCAACTCCGGCGGGCCAGGCTCCAAGGGCGGCGTCGTCCAGGTGAATTTCTATTCCGCATTTGTCTCGCAGGCGTATCGCGATGCGCAGAAGGCCATGCAGCATGAGGTCGAGAAGGCCGTGCAGGCGCTCAAGGACAAGTACAAGGCCGAAGGCAAGGAGGCTCCTCCGGCCGAGATTGAAAAGCTCCAGCGCCAGTATGCGGATCGCATTCCGCGCCCGCCACTTTCGGCGCTCGTTGATCAGATCGACCATATTGCGAAGGTTGCCGGCGTCGATCACGTCGGCCTCGGCTCCGACTTCGACGGCGTGAACGGACAGCTGCCCGAGGGCATCGACTCACCGGGTGACATTCCCAAAATCACTGCGGCTCTCATGGAGCGTGGCTACTCTGCCGAGGACTGTCGCAAGATTCTCGGCGGAAATCTGCTGCGCGTCTTCCGCGAGGTCGAAGAGGTCAGCAAACAACTGCAGGCAGAAAACCGCCCCCGCATCACGGAAAAGCAGCCCTTCGAGAAGCCGCAGAAGTAGTGAAGGCTCTCCACGGCTGCTGCAAAAAGTCAGATTTCCGCGGGAATACTTTCCTCAGCGGCTAAGGCCGCCGTCGATTTGAATTGGTCATTTTGGCGCGGTTGAAACCCTGCCCTTTCAAAACGCCAGTTTTTCCGTAAGCTGCAGAAAACGTGACAAAGCGCGGCTGGAGTGGGGTAAACAACAGCTTCGGTCCCAACCGCAGGGCTTATACTGACATTCATTTACTTCCCATCTGGAGGGCATCTCAATGCTTGCTCGCCGCCTTGCGGCTGCGGCATTCGCCGCTTTGCTCGTTCTTTCGCCTGCGCTCGTCAGCGCCGCGGATGACGTACCCGCCACTAAGCCTGCCGAAAAGACACCTGAAAAAGCTCTGCCGGCCGACGCTACAACCGAGGGTTCTGTTACGGTAGGCGGCGGCCAACGCATCGCCTACAGTGCTGTTGCCGGCACGATCACCGTAGGCGCCACCGACGTGCAGGACGGGCAGCTTGGCGTGGACGGCAAGCCGCTGCCCGGCAGCCAACTCGCCCTCGACGAACCCAAGGAAGCCAAAGACACGCCGCCGGTGGCGCGCATGTTCTATGTGGCGTATTTCAAGAAGGAGGCCAAATCCGAAGACCGGCCCATCACCTTCTTCTACAATGGCGGTCCGGGCAGCTCCACCGTTTGGCTGCACATGGGCTCGCTCGGTCCCAAGCATGTCGTCACCTCGGGCGATACGCACTTGCCTGGCGCGCCCTACAAGCTGGTCGAGAACCAATACTCGTTGCTCGATGCCAGCGACCTGGTTTTCATCGATATGCCTGGCACCGGCTTCGGCCGCCTCGTCGGAAAGGATGCTGAAAAGGCCTTCTGGGGCGTCGACGAGGACGCGAATGCCTTCGCCCGCTTTATCGTTCACTTTCTCACCAAATACAACCGCTGGAACTCGCCCAAATTCATCTTCGGCGAAAGCTATGGCACGACCCGCTCCGCCGTCCTCGCCGACATCTTGCAGAACAAGCAAAGCGTTGACCTGAATGGCGTGATTCTTCTCTCCCAGATCTTCAATTTCACCACTGATATCGATGGCCCGCAGGGCAATCCCGGTGTAGACCTGCCTTATGTGCTGGCGTTGCCTACGTATGCAGCTACGGCCTGGTATCACAAGAAGCTGCCGAACCAGCCACCGGCCCTGGAGCCATTTTTGAAAGAAGTCGAGGACTTTGCCACCGGTCCCTACGCACATGCGCTGGCCCTAGGCACGGACTTAACCCAGGAGGAGAAGCAGTCGGTAGCCGAAAAGCTTCACAACTACATTGGCCTGCCGACCGCGTATCTGCTTAAGGCCAACCTGCGCGTGAGCGGCGGCGAGTTCGAAAAAACTCTCCAGGACGACCAGGACCTGACCACTGGCCGCCTTGATACGCGCTTCTCCGGACCGCACCTAAATCCGCTGAGCGAAAACGCCGAGTACGATCCGCAGAGCTCGGCCATTTCCTCAGCCTACGTCTCGCTATTCAACGACTACGTGCGCAAAGAACTGAAGTACGGCGAGGGCCAGACCTATCTGCCTCAGGCGCTCTTCGGCACTTTCGAGTGGGATCTGAAGCACAACAACAATCCTATCGAGCTCAACGTTGCCAATGACCTTGCCGAGGCACTCAAAACCAATCCTCGCCTCAAGGTTATGGTCAACGGCGGCTATTACGACCTGGCTACGCCGTTCTTCGCCGCTCAATACGAGGACAAGCACCTGCCCATTCCGAAGTCACTGGCCGGCAATCTCGAGTACGACTGGTATGAGTCCGGCCACATGGTCTACGTGCGGGATGAATCACTCAAGCAACTCCACGATCGCGTCGCCGCCTTCATCTCTAAGGCGCAGGCTGACGGCAAATAGCAAGGCGCGGGACATCCCGGATCCTTCCCTCCAGGATGTCTCGCATTGATTGCGCTGCTACTTCGTGGCCTTGTTGCCGTTGGAATCGCTCTTCTTTGCCGCCGACTTGTCCTTGGTTTCATGGAGTACGTGGGCCGGACTCGGTTTCTTGCCGGAATGAGCGCTCTGCGGCGGCCTTGCAGTAGAGTTCCCATGTCCCGAACCGAATGCCTGTGCGGCTTCCTGGTCCAGCAGGGTATCGCGGCGCTCGGTCGCGTGAGATGGAATCGCGGCTAGGGTAGCCAGAAGAACCGCAATGACAACACAATAGAAGACAATTCGTGCTTTCATGAACAGCTCCCTTTTGGGTCGGCCTTCAACGGCAAGGGACAGAAGGGGGGAGAGCTGTCGTCTTGCCTGCTAGCTAATGAGTAAAAGGCATTTTGAGCGTTAACGTAAATACAACGTGTGCGCGGTTCACTCCCACAAAGGTGCAGGGCTTACTTCGCATATTGTCGGTAAATTACTCATTGTATGCGGCTGCGAACCGTGATCTACGAACGATGAGCCACGAACTACAGATTGACCGACGTCCCGCCCCAGCTCTCCGGCTCGACGTCCGCGATCGTCTCCGTGAAGTTCCATTGATGGCCGTAGAAGTCCTGGACATCGTACTGGCGCTCGCCGTACATATGGTCCTTCGGCTCAGTGAGGATAGTGGCTCCGGCTTCTCGGGCGCGTTCGCAATGCCCGTGGGTGTCTTCGATGCGCACCTGGACGACACACGAACGGTTCGGCGTCACATTGCCCTCGGCAATCGTGAAGCAGCCCTCGCCGGCCCGCATCTGGATACGATGGTTGGCGATCCTGAGGCGCACAGTAAACCCGAAGGCCTTCATCAGCCAATCCGCCGCGGTGCCGGGATCGGGGTAGATGAGCACGGGAATTACGGGGCAGGGAGGGACAGAGCGGTTGTTGCGCATGAGGACCTCGCAGAGATGCGTGGTCAGATTAGCAGGAGGGACGCTTTTATATGGTGGCTGCAGAGAGTTCCGAGCAGAATTGGCTGAAAAGCAACTGCAGCTTCCTCTGCTCCTCGCCGCCAGGACGCGGTCGGAATGACACAATTTAAGGCAGGCTCCGCGCAGAATCAGTGCGAGGAGGGACCTTCGGAGGATGACACGCGGGCGGTTTCGGTTCTTTTGTCCAGCATAGCGACCACCCTGTAGATCTCGGATTCGGTCTTCTTGCCGTCCGTGCCGACAGCCCATTTCAGCTTCGCGCTCTCTCCGATGAACTCCGCCTCGACGCGCTCCACCATCGGCATGCCGCAACTGCGCCGGTTGATGTAGGTGCCTTTTGCGGAGTGGCGGTTCACGCAGTTCACCACCGCGACGCGCCCATCGGGCAGCAGGAGCGACAACGTTGTTCCGACTACCGTGTAGTTGACGCTGCCGTTCACCTGCGACCGGCTCTCGTCGGGGCAGTTAGCTGGATCGGGGTCGAGCGTGCACGCTCCGGTAATGTCCGCGTTCGGGCCGGTGTAGCCAGGGACCACCGCGTGGTATGCGACGTCGCTGTCCTGCCGGTAAAGGACGCTCACGTCGAGCTTCTGCGCGAAAGCTGAACGAACTGAGAATGCCAGCGATAGAACAGCCAGCAGGATAGCCAGCCTGGGAAATCTGCTCATCTATACCGACCTCTATAAAGGGCTGTAGGTTTAACTCTACGTATTATTTGATGCGATTATACGTTAAAAGTCGCGGAAGTCTTCCTGCAGTAACGTGACAGAAGGGCCGGGTGACGTCGGCGATTCTGCGGATTCAAGACTTTGGCCCGCTATACTGCCAGGGTGTTCCGCCCACTCACATGCCTTTTGATCGTCTGCGTGGGGACTGCCCATGCCGCGGTGAGGCATGTTCCTGTCAAATCGGGCGTGGTTTTGAAACCGGGAGAGGCGTATGTCGCACAAATTGAAGCCTCAAAGCCCGTGGAAATCGGCTGGAAGGCGGTCCAGACCAATCCTTGCACCACGGATTGCGTCGAGGCGTTCCAGGTTGGCGGGAACAACCGCTTCGGGTTTGCGACGGGGCTGGGTGGCGCGAAGATTTACGAGCCCGCTGACGGGAAAGTCGCAGTGCAATACAAGAACGTCTCGCAGCAGCCCGTCACGATTGACGTGTACCGGATCGTGCGGATCTGCGATGCCGAGTCGTGCAGGTTTCTTGACAACAGCAAGAAGGGCAGCTGGCTCGTGTTCAAAATCGACGAGTTCAAGTCGATCACGACCAGCAAAGATGGATCGTACTCGGTGATCTCGGGTGTCGCGGTGAGCGGGCGGCCTTTCCACTTCGTCGCGGCTTGGTGGACGGATGACAAGACGGCGTTCCATCCGAACTGTGCTCCGTGGATCAAGAGGGATGTGGACAACCACACGCCGAAGGACCAGTATCGTCCGTACATCATTTCAGGGCAGAACGTGGGTGATGGGAACAACATTGTCCTGAAATCGATCGATGACTGCGTGGCACGTGCGCCTCACTTCGGAGTCCCTGACCAGAACGTCTTTAAATAGGGTTTACCGCCGTCAGGTATGATCTCTGTCACCTGGAGGTCGATTCCAACATGCGCAAACTGACACTGATGTTGATGTTGTGTGCGGCGACAGCCGTTATCGCAGCTCCTGCGAAGAGCATCTACGACTTCACGATGAAGTCCATTGACGGCGACCCGGTGAGCCTGGGCAGCTACAAGGGCAAAGTGGTGCTGCTGGTGAATGTCGCCAGTAAGTGCGGATTCACGCCGCAGTACGCAGGGCTTGAAGCGCTCTACGAGAAGTACAAGGATCGCGGGTTGGTGATCGTTGGCGTTCCGGCGAACAACTTTGCGCAGCAGGAGCCGGGCACGAACGAGGAGATCAAGACCTTCTGCAGCCGGAAGTACAACGTGACGTTTCCGATGATGTCGAAGGTCTCTGTGCTTGGAGACGACAAGACGCCGCTCTACGTCTTCCTGACGGACAAGTCGGCGAATCCTCAGGTTGGCGGAGACATCAAGTGGAACTTCACGAAGTTCCTGTTCGATCGCGAAGGCCGGCCCGTGGCGCGCTTCGAGCCCGCAGTGAAGCCCGACTCGCCGGAGGTGGCGGCGGCGATTGAGGCTGCACTGGGCAAGTAGATTTCTCATAGGTCGAAGTGTTCCAGGTTTCCAAAAGAATGGAGATTCTCCTCCCCACGAACGAGGTCAGTTCGTGGGGACCCCGGAACCTGAGACACCCGGCGAATGGGGCGGACTTCGTTGGCTCAAGGGACCGCTGTTCGGTTACAATCGCGGACACTTCCGCGAGCGAGCAATGACCATCAGTTCCAACTAGGAGGAATCGAGTGCCTTCTATCGGTAAGCAGTCGCTCCGCCTCGTCGTCTTCCTCTCTGCTGCAGGTTTGACACCGGTTGCAAGAGCCGCCGACGCTCCTGCCGACCCGTGTTCGCTGCTGACACCGGCTGCGGTGAGCACTGCGCTTGGTGATAGCTTCGGCGCGCCTCAGAAAAGCATTGCTCCGCGGCCCTTCGCGAACACAGCAGAGGGAACGGACTGCCACTACGCCACCGCGAATGGCCGTCACGAACTGCTGTTCCGCGTCTACTTCGACCGCTCGGCGGCTGAGGCGAATGATCTACATGCCCGGCTGAAGATGTTCTTTGGTTCCGGAGCGACAGCGGCCGCAGTGGGCGATGAGGCGTATTTCGACAAGAACCATTCCCTTCATGTTCGCAAGGGAAACGTGCGGTTCTTTCTATCCGATGGCAACGATCAGAAGAAGCTGGCGGCTCTCGGCAATGTCGTTGCCGGTCGACTGTAATCGGAGTCCCGCAGTTTCAAGGCTCGAAAACGCGACCCGGGCCGAACGCCCGAGACGCGGAGTAGAGATCATAGACAGCGAGCCACCCTTTTGGAGAGCAGATCCTTCACCCGATTACACCAGGTTCGCATGCGAACGCGCGGCCTCAAGCGTGCTCCGCTCAGGATGACGCCGTTGTGTGGGAGCCAAAAATGCAGCGATAACTGAGTATTTCAAACCGTCAATTTCGGCCTTGTTTTCAACCGGAAGCAACGCAGTATCCCCGCCGGTAAAATGAAGACAGGCCATGCAAGAATTCACTCACCTTCATCTTCATACCGAATACTCGCTGCTCGACGGCGCGTGCGATGTCCACAAACTGATTGATCGCGTGGCGGCGCTGGGGCAGAAGTCCGTCGCGATGACGGACCACGGGAACATCTACGGCGCGGTTCACTTCTTCAATGCGGCCAAGGCCAAGGGCATCAGGCCGATCCTGGGATGCGAGCTTTACATCTGCAAGGCTGAGGACCATCGCGCCGAGACGCCCAACGACCAGTACAACCACCTGCTGGTGCTGGCGGAGAATGAAGAGGGCTATCGCAATCTTATCCGGCTGACGAGCGAGGCGAGTCTGCACGGCTTCTATCGCAAGCCGCGCGTGAGCAAGAAGTTCCTCGCCGAAAACGCCAATGGCCTCATCGGCTTCTCAGGTTGCCTGAGCGGCGAGCTGTGCGAAGAGCTGATGGCAGGGAAATACGAGAAGGCCAAGGGCGCCGCGGCGCAGTATCAGGACATCTTCGGGCGGGGCAACTTCTACCTCGAGATTCAGGACCAGGGGCTCGAGGCGGAAAAGAAGATTCAGTCCGGCCTCTTCCAGCTCGAGAAGGACCTGAACATTCCGCTTGTGCTGACCAACGACTCGCACTACCTCTGCGGAGAAGACTCGCACGCGCACGATGTGATGCTTTGCGTGCAGACGGGCGCGAAGATTCACGATGCGGACCGGTTCCGCTTCGACTCGGACCAGTTCTTTGTCAAGTCGGCCGATGAGATGGCGCGGCTCTTTCCGGATTCGCCCGGCGTGATGGAGCGAACGATGGAGATCGCGGAGCGCTGCAACTTCAAGCTGCACCCGGTGGACAATCCGTTTCCGGAGTTTGCGGTTCCGCAGGGGCACACGATCGACAGCTACTTCGAACAGGTGTGCCGCGAAGGATATAAGAAGCGGCTCGAAACCGCGATTCATCACCTCAACACGCAGGGGCTGCTGCGCTCGCCGGTCCACGAGTATGAGGCACGGCTCGAGCGGGAGATCGCCTGCATCAAGCAGATGAAGTATGCGGGATACTTCCTGATCGTGTGGGACTTCATCAAGTACGCGAAAGATCATGGGATTCCGGTAGGTCCGGGTCGCGGATCGGCGGCTGGTTCTCTGGTGGCATATGTCATGGAGATCACCAATATAGATCCGCTGCAGAACGTGCTGCTCTTTGAGCGCTTTCTGAATCCCGAGCGCGTGTCGATGCCTGATATCGACGTGGACTTCTGCATGAATCGACGCGGCGAAGTGATCGACTATGTCACGCGCAAGTATGGCCGCGAGCAGGTGGCACAGATCATCACGTTCAACACGATGGCGGCGAAGGCGGCCATCAAGGACTGCGGCCGTGCGCTTGACATGCCCTACGGCGACGTGGACCGCGTTGCAAAGCTGGTTCCTCCGACGGTCGGCATGACGATTGATAAGGCGCTGGAGGAGTCGCCGGACCTGCGCAAGGTCTACGACAACGACAAACAGATCCGCGAGCTGATCGACACCGCGAAGAAGCTCGAAGGGCTGGTGCGCGGGCAGGGCGTGCACGCGGCCGGCGTGGTCATCGCGCCGCGCGCTCTCACTGAGCTGGTTCCCGTCGCGCGGACGAAGAACGACGAAGTCGTCACCGCGTATGACATGAAGGCCGTCGAGAAGATGGGCCTGCTGAAGATGGACTTCCTCGGCCTGGCGACGTTGACGGTCATTACCGACTGCCTCGCACTGATCGAGCAGAATCGCGGCAGCAAGCTCGATATCGAAACGATCGCTCTAAAGGACGAGGAGACGTACAAGAAGGTCTTTCACTCGGCGCTGACGTCGGGTGTCTTCCAGTTTGAATCGGGCGGCATGCGCGATGTGTTGCGGCGCTACAAGCCGGAGACGGTCGAGGACCTGACCGCTCTGAACGCGCTGTACCGGCCGGGCCCGATCCAGGGCGGCATGATTGACGACTTTATTGAGCGCAAATGGGGCCGCCGCAAGGTCGAATACATGTCGCCGCAACTCGAAGGGATTCTGAAAGAAACGCTCGGCGTGATCGTCTACCAGGAACAAGTGATGCAGATCGCGAACGTGCTTGCGAGCTACTCACTGGGCGAAGCCGACCTGCTGCGACGCGCTATGGGCAAGAAGAATCCCGAGGAGATGGCCAAGCAGCGCGACCGGTTCATGAGCGGCGCCGATGCAAACGGAATCAAGAAGGACGTCGCGGGTGAAATCTTCGACCAGATGGAGAAGTTCGCGGGCTACGGCTTTAACAAGTCGCACTCCGCGGCATACGCGCTGCTGGCGTACCAGACCGCGTATTTGAAGACGCACTATCCGGTCGAGTTCATGGCCGCGCTGCTCACTTCGGAAACATCGAAGCCCGAGAACGTCGTCAAGTACATCGGTGAGTGCAAGGAGATGGGCATCGCGGTCGAGCCGCCGGATGTACAGGTCTCAGGCGCGCAGTTCACTCCGCACGGGGATGCGATTCGCTTCGGTCTCGCGGCGGTGAAGAACGTCGGCGGCAACGCAATCGACTCCATTACAAAGGCGCGTGCGGAGGCCGATGGGCGGTTCAAGAGCCTCTGGGAGTTCTGCGAGAAGGTCGACCTGCGCGTGATGAACAAGCGCGTGATCGAGTCGCTGATCAAGGCGGGCGCTCTCGATTCACTGGGTACGCGCGGCCAGCTTTTCGCGGCGATCGATAAAGCAATGGAGCGCGCACAGAAGGCGCAGAAAGACGCAGCGCAAGGCCAGGCTGGACTCTTTGGGCTCTTCGAGGACGGACCGGTTCACAGTAAGAACGGCGACGACCTGCCCAGGGTGCCGGACTGGGAAGAGGGCGAGCGCCTGGCCAATGAGAAGGAAGTGTTGGGATTCTTCGTATCGGGGCATCCGCTGGACAAGTACGCCGACAAAATCAAGAACCTCAGCGGTGTGATATCTGCGGCAGAAGCACTCGAACGGAAGCCGGCAGAGCGGCGCTGGGGCAAGGAGTCGGATCCCGCGGACGAAATCCAGGTGGCGGGGATCATCCATGGCTTCCGCGTGCAGAAGAGCAAGCGCGATGGAAAGCTCTATGCGGTGGGGTCGCTCGAAGACGCGAGCGGCAAAATCGACCTGATCTCCTTCGCGCGGGATTATGAGCGCCTGACCGAGCAATGGAAGATTCAGGCGCCGGTGCTGATTCGCGGGACCTTGATGGGCGAGGAAGACTCGGCTCCGAAGATCTCCGTGAGCCAGATTCAGCCTCTCGAAGAGGTGAAGGTGAAGTTACCCACGGCGGTGCGCATCCGCATCAGCCTGGACCGCGCGACCGAGGAGCTGCTTACCAGCGTCAGGAGGGCGGCGGAGGCCGCCCCAGGTCCGGGCAAAGTCATGATTTTCCTGGAGAAAAAGGGAGAATTTCAAGTGATTCTTGAGCCGGAACAGATGAGCGTGGCGGCGGACAGATGCTGGGTTGAGCGGGTGGAAGAGCTTACGGGAAAGGGAACCGTGCAACCGCTGGCGTAATGGCTTTTACGGCTTCCTCGAATTTGGCCTGAGGATCAAGAAAGGGTTTTCACAAAAGTATTAGAAAAGCGATAAACCTGCAACTGCACTTTAGTTTTATTGCAATTTCTACAAAGGTTCCCAAAGTAATTTACGGACTGGTTTTTCCTCAGTCGGGAATTCTTAGAGAGAGCGCGGGCTGTGGTGCAGGGCCGGAGAGGCGGCTTGCCCATTGGCGGACTTCGTAGCGGAGTTGGGCCGACTCTGGCGGTACGCCTTCCGCTGCGGCCAACTGGATGGCAAAGTTACCTATGGTGGAGCTTTCTGCGTGGCCGCAATCGACAGGCAAGCCGGCACGGCGCGAGGTAAGATCGGCCAGAAGCCGGTTGCGGCTGGCTCCCCCAATCATGTGGATTCGCGCAAGCTTGCGGCCTAGCATCTGCTGGAGATTGGCGATTGCGACAGCGTAGCGTGCGGCAAGGCTTTCAAAGATGACGCGTGCAAAGAGTGGCTCGTTGCCTGGCACGTCGGGAATCGGCTGATGGCCGCGGCGGAGGAGTTCGCTGTTGATGCGGTCCGGCATATTTCCCGCGAGAAGCAGAGGCTCGGCGTCCACGTTGATCGTTCCCGCCTGTACTTTGCACGCCGTTGCTTCTAGAACCAGTCTCTCGACGCTGCAGGCTCGGCCCGCGGAGGACCAGGATTCCATACACTGCTTCAAAAGCCACATCCCGTTCACGTTGGTATGAAAGCAGAACCCGCCGGTAGCCGCACCCTGGTTGGTGTATCGGGCTGCAAGTGCTTTGTCAGAGGTATTGGGCTGCTGTACAACCGTCCCCACGAGCGACCAGGTTCCTGAGCAAATGTATGCTGTCTCGCCAAAATCGGCAGGGATGCCGGCGACGGCCGATGCGGTGTCGTGGCACGGAGGCGCGATGAGTTCGGTGTCGCGAAATGCGGGAAGCTGAGCCAGCGAGCCCTGAATATGGCCAAGACGCGTGCCCGGCTGAACGATCGGTGGTGCGGCCTCGATCGGAAGATTGAGCGTCTCAAAGAGGTCGCGAGCCCAGTTGCGCGTAGCCACTTCCACCAGCCCGGTATGCGTGGCGTTGGTGTATTCGGCGATTCGGGAGGCTCCGAGCCAGTGCAGGACGTATTCCGGCAGGCAGAGCCAAGGAGCGTCGGCCACGTCGGGCGAATCAGCCAATAGCTGATAGATTGTGTTAATCCGCAGCGGCTGCGCTCCGGTCCGGCGAAAAGCCTGTTCCGGCGGGAGAATCTTGTCAGTGCGCTCTTTCGTGGCCAGTGTCCGTTCGTCGCGATAGCAGAAGGGGTCGTAGAGCGGCTTTCCATCTTCGTCGAGGTGTACATAGTCGACCGCCCAGCCGTCTACAGCCACGGATGCAACGCCTTCCGGAGCGGCAACCGCGGCTTTGCGCAGGCCTTCTTCTATGCCGCTAAGGATCGCGTCGAGCGGCCAGCGAAGGGAATGGCCGCTCGTGACCGGCCCGTTGGGGATGCGGTGAACTTCCCTGATGTCGGGCTGGCCATCACGCCAACGAAGAAGTGAAACCCGGCAGCTTTCGGCGCCGAGATCGACCGCAATACGGGCGCGAGAGTCCAAGGGTGTTCGCCCCTGGTCAGAACTCATCGCAGGAAGGCCTCGGTGAGTCCGCCGTCGACGGGGAAGATGTGGCCCGTGGTGCAGCGGCTCTTCGAGCCTGCAAGGAAGAGGATCGCTTCGGCGCAATCCGTCGGATCGATCGGCTGATGCGTCAGGGTGCGCCTGGCGTAGAACCCTGCAAGCAGAGTCCGAAGCTCCTCATCGGATTTCGCCTCGTCGAAGGGGATGTTGTATTTCCTGAGTGACGCTCTGACACGGTCGCGCGGAAACATTGTAGAGCCTTTCACGACCGTGGCCGGGCTCACCGCGTTAACACGAACCCGTGGCGCCAATGAAACCGCCAGCTCGCGCACCAGGTGCGACAATGCCGCCTTGCTGACGTCGTAGGCTTCGCTGCCGCGCTTCGGGACAACGGCATTGGCTGAGCTGGTAAGCACGATGGCGGCACCAAGGTCCTGTTCGGCGAAGATTTTGGCGGCCTCGTCGGCGAGGATGTAGTTACCGGTCACATTGATATCGAGCGCAGCCGACCAGAGTTCATCGCCAATGCGCCCGTCCGTTGAAGACGGGAACAGCGCGGCGGTGTTGATCAGGATGTCCAGGCCGCCGAACGCCGCAATCGTGGCTCGGATCGCCTCGCGGATCGCATCGCGGCTGCGAATGTCGACTGCCGTGCTCGCGAGGAATTCTTTCTGCGAAACGGCCTTCAATTCATCCGCAACATGCGCCGCCGCCGCCGCATCGCGATCGGCGACCATCACGTGCGCGCCACGGGCCGCGGCGAGCCGCGCCACTTCGCGCCCAATTCCGCTGCCGCCTCCAACGACCAATGCAATTTTGCGGCTAAGTTCTTTCTCCGGCGGCTGACGGCGAAGCTTGGCCTCTTCCATCGCCCAGTATTCGATGCGATAGGCCTCGATCGGCGGCAGCGCGACATAGTTTGAGAAGACCTTGAAGCTCGCCGGATCCATTCCGTCGCCGCACTGCGGGGGCTGCTCGCCCTTCCCCCCCTCGGACAATAGAGTTGCACCCTCCATGACGTGAATGGCATTCGTGTAGAACTCGCCGACGATGCGCGCCTCGGTCTTGTTCTTTCCGAAACTGAACATGCCAATGCCGGGAATGAGCACGACGGTGGGACTTGAATCGCGAATGGGTGGCGAGTCCGAAGCGGCGAAGTAGTGGTAGTAGGCATAGTACTCCTCGCGGTACTCGGCGAGCGAAGACTCGATCTGCTCTTTGAGCTTGTCCACTCCTGCGCCTGCCGCCCAAGGCACGAAGAGCGGCCGAATCTTGGTGCGAATGAAATGGTCGGGGCAGCTTGTGCCGAGATATGCCAGCTCTCTCGCATCGACTGAATTCACGAACTGCATCACGTCGTCGGCATCGCTGAAGCTGGCGATATAGCGGTTCTTTGTGCTGACGCGACCGCGAAGGAATGGAAGGATCTCGAGCGCGAGTTCTCTTCGATTGGGCCGCGAAGGAGTGGCCTCTCCGCCGAAATGCGCCTCGCCTTTTGCGTTTCCGTTCCGCTCAATAAACTGGCCGATCTGGTCGATGATGGTGATTGTATTCAGGTAGCACTCGCGCTGCGTCTTGCCCCACGTGAAGAGGCCGTGTCCACCCAGCACGATGCCATCGCATTCGGGATTGTCGCCGACTGCCCGGCGCAGCATCAGGCCCAGTTCGAAACCAGGCCGCTGCCAGGGAAGCCATACCAGCCTGTGGCCGAATTCGCGGTTGAACTCGTCCATCTTCGTTTTGCCGTTGGCCGACGCCGCCAGCGCGATGCCCCAGTCCGGATGGAGGTGGTCGACATGCGGAAAGGGAAGAAAGCCGTGCAGCGGCGTATCGATCGAGGCCGCTACAGGATTGTTCCGAAAGGTGCATAACGGGTACATCGCCACCATGTCATCCTCGGTGTCGACTCCCTTGTAGCTGTGCTCCAGCGCAAGCAACTTCCCCTGATAGAGCGTGGCCAATCCGCTGCGCTTCATGCTGCCCAGGTCGCCGCCTGAACCTTTGACCCACAGGACCTCGACCTGCTCGCCGGTGAGCGGATCGGCATCGAAGATCTTCGAACTGGTATTACCGCCGGCGAAGTTGGTGATCCGCAGATCCGAGCCGAGCAGGTTGGAGCGATACCGCAGAAGCTCCGGTTCGTCGAGGGTTGCCGCGACGGCTGGATCCCACCGGTCGTCTAAGAAGCGAAGCGTTGTCGTGAAAGTTGCCTGCGTCATGTTGCACCACCGGGCGGGGAAAATCGTCGAATCTCAGACTTCGATTGTACTGCCGGATGAAGCCCCTCACGCGTAGCTGCTTACCGCCGATTGCCGGCTGGCTCTTTCGCGAGTGATGCGCTCCAAATATCCACTCTCGCGCAGCGCCTTGAGTGGATCGGCGGCCAGACCGCGCGCTTCACGCCACGCGGCCACAAGCGGTCGGACGTCACGCCAGAATGCGCCCCGGAAGAGTTCTTCCGCGGCCACGAGGTTGCAGGATTGTTGCAATTCGGCGAGATGTTCGCGGTCGACCAATGCTGCCTTGAGCCAGAGTTCTTGTGCCGTGACAACCGTCTGGACTGTCGCCTCGATCTTGCCCTTCAGGTTGTGGCTCTGATCGATCATGAAGGGCACCGCAAGCAGCCGGCCTTTGGACTTACGGGTTTGGTGATCCTCGCAGATCTCGTGAAAGATCCGGAAGATCTGGTACGGATCGATGGATCCGAGCGTAAGGTCGTCATCGGCGTAGCGTCGATCGTTGAAGTGGAACCCTCCGAGCAAATCGAGGTGCAGCAGCCACGCCACAATCTGCTCGATATTCTGCGAGAGGTAGTGGTGGCCGGTATCGACCAGCACATACGCCTGCGGGCCGGCTGCACGGCAGAGCTGGGATGACATGCCCCAGTCTGCGATGTCGGTGTGATAGAACGCAGGCTCGAACGGCTTGTACTCGACAAGCAGCCGCTGGTCTGGCCCAAGATGCGCATGTGCAGCGTTGAGCGCAGATTGGAGCCACTCGATACGTTTGCGGATCGACTGTGTGCCGGGATAGTTGGAGCCGTCGGCCAGCCAGAGGGAGATGTCGCGGCAGCGCAGACGCTTTGCAATTTCGATGGAGTCAAGCAGGTGCTGAAGCGCGTTGTGGCGGATCTCATCGGAGGGATTGCAAAGCGAGCCGAACTTGTACTGCTGATCTTGAAACAGGTTGGGATTGATGGAGCCGGCGCGAATGCCGCTGAGCCGCTCGAGCGCCTGAACCTCGCCGATATCGGCAACACCGCGCGGTAGATCCCACAAAACGTGCAGCGCAAGCGTCGGCGTTGCGCCAGTGAGACGATGGACCTCTGCCGCGTCGCCGAACTTCTCTTCAAGGTTTGAAGCTGCGGCCGGCTGGAGGAACTTGCCGAAGCGAGTGCCGGTGTTGGCAAAGCCCCAGGAAGGAATCTCGATCTGGAAATCGTCAAGTGCGCGAACAGCCTGATCGAAGGGCGTGGATTCAGATTGCGTCATGGCGGACGGCCTCATTCGTTGACGATTGTATCTCCGCGCTTGTGGGCGAATCGCGGACAACGATGACACTGAGAAAGCGCGGCCCGTGCACACCGTTGATGCGCGTCATCTCGATATCGGCAGTGGCGGACGGCCCTGAGATATAGGTAGCGAGGCGCGGCGCCTGCGGGAAGCAAGCGAAATACTCGGGCAGCGTCTCAAAGATCTGCGCGGCACGCAGAATACAGAGATGGAAGTCGGGCAGGAGGGTAATGACGCGGCGGCCTTCCAGTGGGCCGTGATGCAGAACGATGGTCCCTGAGTCCGCGATGCCGGCCGAGGCCGCGGTAACTACTCCGCCGCAGTGCTCGATCTCCTCATGCGACAGGTTGTTGTCGACCTTCCAGCTGAGACTTCGCGAGAGCCATTCCGCGGGCAGGCCCGGCGGTGCGGCAAAGTGCTGCCGGCCGCTTTCCAGAAGCCGATGGGCGACCAGGCTCGGCAGGTCCGCCGGCGATGACGCTACAACCTCCGCGCCGTATTCACGCAGCCGCTCGGTCATCAGGCGCAGTCTGCCTGCTTGGTCGAGTGCACCCGCGCGGATATAACTTCGTGGCAGGCCTGCATAGTCGTTCGAGTCGGCGCGGGTTGCGGCGCACACGCGATCGAGAATCCGCTGGCGCGGAGAAACGTTCATTTTGCCTCCTTGCCTGCCGAACGGTCGCGTGTCGCCCACCACTCGCGGAAGGTCTGCTGGGGAAGACCGCGGAGATCGCGAGATTGCGTCCATTTTGCGCCTAGGCTCGGGAGCTTGTGTATCCAGCCGTCCTCACCGGTGAACCCGCGAAGGGCGATTCGGCCGAAGCGCTGTGCGAGCCGAAAACGCCACGCCGATCCAAACGCAAAATTCGCCGCCTTCATGCCCAGGAACATGGGATCGAGCCATTCGCGAACTCGGGTTCTCTGCTGATCCGTAACTTGCGCCCGCAATTCGATCAGCACCTCGGGGATATTAATCTTGACTGGGCAGACCTCATAGCAGGCGGCACAGAGAGACGACGCATAGGGAAGCGATTGCGCATGCCGCATGTGCTGCAGCTGTGGTGTGAGGATGGCACCGATCGGCCCGGCGTACGGCGAGCCATAGGCGTGGCCGCCCGTCTGCCGATAGACCGGGCACGCATTCAGGCAGGCGGCACAACGGATGCACTGCAGTGTCTGGCGCTCGACCTTGCGTGCAAGAATCTCGGAGCGGCCATTGTCCAGCAGCACGACATGAAATCGCTGCGGGCCGTCGCCGGGTGTAATGCCGGACCAAAGCGAGGTATACGGATTCATCCGCTCGCCGGTCGCCGAGCGCGCCAGAACCTGCAGCATTACTTCGAGGTCGGTGAATCGCGGAAGAACCTTTTCAATTCCTGCGAGCGTGATTAGAGTCTGCGGCAGCGTGAGACACATCCGGCCGTTGCCTTCCGATTCAACGATCGCGACGGAGCCCGATTCCGCAATGAGAAAATTGGCGCCGCTGATCGCCGTCGGTACGCTGAGGAACTTGCTGCGAAGATACGAGCGTGCCGCAGTGGTCAAAGCCTTGGGATCGTCAGAGAGCTCGGACAATCCCATCCGTTGAGCGAAGATCTCGCGTACCTGGCGCCGGTTCACGTGCAGTGCGGGTACCACGATGTGCGAAGGCTCGTCTTCGCCGAGTTGCAGGATCAGTTCGGCCAGATCTGTTTCGATGGCCGCAATGCCGGCTGTCTCGAGCGCAGGGTTCAGCTGAATCTCGGCCGAGGTCATGGCTTTAATCTTGATGACCTCGGCCGCTTTCTCTTCGCGAAGAATATTGAGGATGACGGCCCTGGCTTCGGCGGCGTCGCGGGCCCAGTGGACCGTTCCCCCAGCTGCTGTACAGTTCGCCTCAAACTGCTCCAGATACTTGCCAAGGTTCGCAAGTACATGTGCGCGCATTGCCGAGGCGGAATTCCGTAATTCCTGCCAGTCCTTCTTTTCAGCAACCAGGTGGTTTCGCTTTGACTGGATCACATCCGTGGCGTGAGCCACATTCTTCCGGAGCTGAGTGTCTTGCAGGATCGGCAAGGCCGCGACGGGAAAGGACGGCGCAATGGCTGGGTCCATTACCGGGGCATGGCGGCCGGTCGTCGGGCGTTCTTCGACAACCGTGTTCATGTCGTTGCCTCGTATGGATGATCTGCGGTGCTGGCAAGGATTTCGGCGATGTGAATCGCGCGCATGGGATTGTTCTGTCGGTGCAGCGCACCGCCCAGGTGCATGAGGCAACTGTTGTCGAGGGCTGTGAAGTATTCGGCGCCGGTCGCCAGCACGTCGGCCAGCTTGGCTTCGAGCATGGCCGAGGAGACTTCGGCATTCTTAATGGAGAAGGTTCCGCCGAATCCGCAGCAGCGGTCGAGGTTGGCAGGAAGCGCCAGATCGAAGCCGCGAACTTTGTTCAGGAGCCGGATAGGCCGGTCACCGACGTGCAGACTGCGCAACCCGTGGCAACTTGCGTGGTAGGCGACGCGATGCGGAAAGAACGCTCCGACGTCCTCGAGGCCGAGCCTGTCGTTTAGAAACTCGCTGAGCTCGTAAACGCGCGGCAGCAGAGCATGAAAGTCATTGCGAAGGGATTCGGCGCCAAGTTCCGCAAAGAGGCCGGGATACTGGTCGCGCATCATCGCGACGCAAGAAGACGAGGGGATCACGACAGACTCGGCGTCGCGATAGATTCGCACAAAACGCTTTGCCTGCGAAAAGGCCTCAGCTCGAAAGCCGGTGTTGGCGTGCATCTGTCCGCAGCAGGTCTGCGCGGTGTGGAAATCAAGCTCAACGCCAAGCCGCTCCAGCAGCCGAACCACGGCACGCCCGGTCTCTGGGAAGAGAGTGTCGTTGTAGCAGGTGATGAAGAGCGATGCCCGCATCGTAATGCGCCAGTCAAAATTGCAGATTGGCTTGAAAGCAAAGGATATGCGATGAGGAGACACTAAGTCGAATGCGACGGAGGAATTCGAGGATTAGAGGGGCGGGGAGGAATCGTTCCCCCCCGATTTCCAGGACCATTCGCCATTAGATTTAAATTGCTCAGTTCAGTTGGTCCACGGCGATGGCGGTCAGCTTCGGGTTGTTGAAGGTTTCCGCCCCTGAGAGAACTGCTTAGGCCGCCGGCGATTTAGACGACGCCGGTTTTCCGGTGAGCGAGTCTTTTGCGAAGGCTCATGAGGGTCGTGCTGGGATTGCTCATATGATCTCCTGATTTGCTCTAATCTCCGCGACTGGTCGTCGCGGGTGATGCTCAAGACGGCGCGGAACTCTCAGTTGGCGAGCGAGGAGCCGAGCCTTCATCGACTGGGGCGGACTACCTTCTTGAAAGTGGTCCAAATGCACGCGGGAAAGCGAATCCGACCTGCCGAACCCTGGTTGCAGAACTCGTGATATTGATGTTTGGGTTGCTCACTGCAGTGTGGATCGTGTTTCCGTTGTCGCCGATGACGAAGTAAAGCGTTAGCGGCGCGGGTGCTCCCTCAGAGGTGATGGTCATCCAGCCAGTGCAATCGGGATTGACCTTGTAGGGTCCGTTGCCGGGCCGCCATTGATCGGCGGGGGGAGGCGGAGGGGTAGTGCCGTTGTGCACAACGTGATCGACCTGGGTCAAAGAACCCTCGCCTTCAGCGTTGCTCTCACCGTCGAAGTGGGTCATGGCTACCCCTGTTACAGGGCCGGCGGAGGGCGAGGGGGGAGCCGGAGCCGGTGGGTTGAGGACTTGCCCGGTGATGATGAAGGCATAGTCGCCAATGATGGTAGCGTTGGTGCAGGATGGGGTCTCCTGGGCATGGGCAGCACTAACGACGGTGAGCGCTGCAAAGCCAGAGAGAGCAAGGATCGTCTTCGCGGTTTTCATTCGTAACCTCCGGTGCGCATTGAAGGGGCGCAGGTGAGGATGATCGTATGTCAAGATGAATGCGGTCGGGTCTGAAGAAAAGCTGAAGAAAGGGTGGCTTGTGCGGTTCGGTAGCTTCGAGGTAGACGAGAAGGCTTTTCAGCTTCGCGAGCAGGGACGGCCTGTGCGGCTTGAGCGCATTCCGCTGGAACTTTTGATTCTGCTTTCCAGGAACCGTTCGAGGCTGGTGACGCGAGATGAGATTGTCGCGCAGATATGGGGTGTGAATCACTACCTCGAAAGCGAAAGCGCAGTGCACACAGCGGTGAGAAAGCTGCGCAAGGCGCTAAAGGATGATGCCGCGCAGCCGCAAATCGTCGAGACCGTGCCAGGCAAGGGTTACCGTTTTATTGCTGCAATCAGAGAGGAAGCCCAGAAGAAAAGTCCGCAGGCGCCCGATCCTGAAGCGATCAAGCACTTTCTACGCGGGCGGCACCATTGGAACAAGAAGACGCCTCACGGATATGAAAGAGCCATCGAACTGTTTCAAGAGGCGATCGATCACGATGCGGCTTTCGCGCCTCCGTTTGTCGGGTTGGCATATTGCCTTGTAATGCAAGGCATACACGGCTTGAAGCGGCCCGTTGACGTGTATCCGCTGGCGCGAGCAGCCGCCAGTGCGGCGCTCGAGATCGACGCCTACATGGCGGAGGCGACAACGGCGCTCGCCGACATTACCAAGGGTTTTGACTGGGAGTGGAATCTAGCCGAGGAGCAATATCGACGCGCTCTTGAGTTGAACCCGGAATATGCTGTCTCTCATCAGTGGTACGCCAATTTGCTCTCAATCGTCGGGCGGCACGAAGAAGCAATCGCTCATGCCGTCGAAGCACGGCGATGCGACCCGTTGTCGGTGGGTACAGCAGGGTTCCTCGGTTTCACCCTCTACAGGGCGCGCCGGTTTGATGATGCCGTGAAGGAGTGTCAGCGAACCGTGGAGTTTCACAAGCAGTCTCCTATTGCCGCGTGGTTTCTGGCGCATGCTCTTATTCAGACGGGATCGATGGCAGAGGCAGATCGCTGCTTGTCCGCAACGCTGGAGGCAACCTGCGGCTCCGGAATGTATATGGGGTTACTGGCTTATGTGAAGGGGCGGGTAGGTCGCCGAGCCGAGGCGGAAGAGATTACACAAGGACTCGAGGAGGCGGCTACGTGCCGGTATGTCTCACCGTTCGATCTTGCGACGGCGCACCTGGGACTGCGGAATTACGACCCTGCGCTTCACTACATCCGGAAAGCCATCTCGGAGCGCGTCATGCGCGTGACTGAGCTTCCGATGCCGATCTTCGACGAGGTTCGAAGCGATCCAGAGATCGCGAAGTTCTGCGCTGACCTAGAGCAGTAGGGAAGGGTGTGAGGTCGCCGATTGCATGCATGCGCGTCTACTTCGGCACAAAAAGGCGGGGGAGGAAACATCCCTCCCCCGATTTCCAGGAAAGTCTACTTTGCAAGCTGATCGAGTGCGAGATTGAGCTCCAACACGTTGACCCGCGGCTCGCCCAGCAGGCCGAAGGTGCGGCCCGCCGTGTGCTGCTGTATGAGCTGGCGGACCTGCTCTTCGCCTAATCCGCGCGACTTGGCAATGCGCGGCGCCTGAAAACTCGCATTGTCAGGCGTAATGTCGGGATCAAGCCCCGAGCCCGATGTGGTCACCGCATCGATTGGCACTGGGTGGCCGGGATTTTCGGCCGCGAGCTTGTCGATGTCGCCCTGGATGCGCTGCACGAGCTTCGCGTTCGACTGTGCGAGGTTCGATCCGCCGGAAGCCGTTGCGTCGTAGCCGCTGCCGGCTACTGAAGGACGCGGATGGAAGTAGCGATCCGACGCAAAGCTTTGCGCCAGCAATTCCGAGCCGATCACCTGCCCGTTCTTCAGAATCAAACTCCCCGCTGCCTTGTGCGGGAAAAGTGCGCCGGCGATTCCTGTTACGAGCAGCGGATAGGCGATGCCGAACAGTAGCGTGACGGCGAGGGTGAACCGGATGGCGGTGCTCCACAACGAGTGTGTAACAGTCGTCTGCGCGTGAGCGGGTGTGTGTGAAGCTAGTGTCGATGTTGCGTGCATTGAAACCTCAGGGGCTAAAGCCCAACTTCTTTTTTGTTCCTTATCGGCACGACTGAAGTCGTGCCCCTTCAAAGCGGTGCGTTTCCAGGCGGCCTATGAAGTCATGTCGTGAAATCACTTGCTGCAGGTTCCTCACAACCTCTCCTTACGCCAAGTGCATGGCCACCAGAAGCACATCGATGGCCTTGATGCCGATGAACGGGATGATGACGCCGCCGACCCCGTAGACCAGCAGGTTCCGGCGCAGCAGAGCTTCAGCCGGCTTGGGTTCGTATTTCACGCCCCGCAGTGCCAGCGGAATCAGCGCGATGATGATAATGGCGTTGAAGATGACGGCCGACAAAATTGCCGACTGCGGCGAATGCAGGTACATGATGTTCAGCGCGTTCAGCACCGGGAATGCGCCGGCGAACATCGCTGGAATGATCGCGAAGTACTTGGCCACGTCGTTGGCGATCGAGAAGGTCGTCAGCGCGCCGCGTGTCATCAGCAGCTGCTTGCCGATCTCAACGATCTCGATCAGCTTGGTCGGGTTCGAGTCAAGGTCGACCATGTTGCCGGCTTCCTTGGCGGCCTGGGTGCCTGAGTTCATGGCCACGCCCACGTCCGCCTGCGCAAGCGCGGGCGCGTCGTTAGTGCCGTCGCCGGTCATGGCAACCAGCTTGCCCTTGCCCTGTTCGCGCTTGATGAGGTCCATCTTGTCTTTCGGCTTGGCCTCGGCGAGAAAGTCGTCGACACCGGCCTCGCGGGCGATCACCGCCGCGGTCAACGGGTTGTCGCCCGTGATCATGATGGTCCGAATGCCCATCGCACGCAGCCGCGCAAGACGCTCTTTCAAGCCGCCTTTGACGACATCCTTGAGATAGATCACGCCAAGTGCCGAAGAGTTCTCCGCCACAACCAGCGGAGTGCCTCCGGCGCGAGAGATGTCCTCTACGGCATCGCGGACCTTCTTTGGAAGCGAAGATCCTTGGTCTTCTAGGAAACGTGCGACGGCATCGGCGGAGCCTTTGCGGATGCGCATGCCGGGCAGGT
Source organism: Occallatibacter sp. (assembly GCA_035262585.1). Taxonomy (GTDB): domain Bacteria; phylum Acidobacteriota; class Terriglobia; order Terriglobales; family Acidobacteriaceae; genus Telmatobacter. The sequence goes on from DATFSO010000094.1 coordinate 64,432, forward strand.
TGACGCCGCTCATGCGCGATTGCGCGGAGAATGGAACGAATTCGGCATGAATTCCACCGAAATCGCGGCCGCGAAGGTTGTACTTTTCCTTGGCCAGCACCACTATGGAGCGCCCTTCCGGCGTCTCATCCGAGAGCGATGCCAGTTGCGCAGCGTCGGCAAGCCGCTCCGCAGTCACGTCAGGCGCGGGAATGAACTCCGTTGCCTGGCGGTTGCCGAGGGTGATGGTGCCTGTCTTGTCGAGCAGCAGTGTGTTCACGTCGCCGGCGGCTTCCACAGCGCGGCCGCTCATCGCCAGAACGTTGTACTGCACCAACCGGTCCATGCCCGCAATGCCGATGGCCGAGAGCAGCGCGCCGATCGTGGTTGGAATGAGGCAGACGAGCAGCGAGACAAGCACAAACACTGTCTGCGGAGCCTTGGAATAGATGGCAAACGGCTGCAGGGTCACGACCGCCAGAAGAAAGACGATCGTCAAACCCGACAGCAGAATCGAGAGCGCGATCTCATTCGGCGTCTTCTGACGGGTCGCGCCTTCGACCAGTGCGATCATGCGGTCGAGAAAGGTCTCGCCGGGGTTCGAGGTGATGCGGATCTTCACCCAGTCCGAAAGCACCTTGGTTCCACCCGTGACTGCAGAACGATCGCCGCCCGCTTCGCGAATCACCGGGGCCGATTCGCCAGTAATGGCGGATTCATCTACCGATGCGACACCTTCAATCACCTCGCCGTCGCCGGCGATGTAGTGTCCGGCGGGAACGTAGATGACGTCGCCCGCGCGCAGCATGCCGCTGGCGACCTGTTCCAGAGCGCCGGAGTTGGTGTAGCGCTGCGCGATGGTTTCGCCCTTGGCTTTGCGCAGGGTATCTGCCTGCGCCTTGCCGCGGCCCTCTGCCATTGCTTCGGCGAAGTTGGCGAAGAGAACCGTGAACCACAGCCATAGAGTGATCTGCAGGTTGAATTCGAATCCTGGACGATTGTGAATGACGTTGTCGATCAGCAGCGCTGTGGTAAGCACGCTGCCTACCTCAACGACAAACATCACCGGATTCTTGACCATACCTCGCGGGTCGAGCTTGCGAAAGCTGTCGAGGATGGCCTGCTGGACGATCTTGGAATTCCAGAGACTCTTTTGCTCCACGACTCCTGGCGTCGACTTCTTTCTCCGGTGCATGTGGTGCTCAGGCGGAAGCGAGGCTCCGCTGGGTTGCAACTGTGGCGACTCTGGTGCGAGAGCAGAGGAACCTGAATGAGTTTCAGTTTGAGCGGGAAAATTCAATTTGCCGTAGGAACTCATGTAGGTCTCCTCAGAAAAGCAGTCCGGATTTGAGCTGCAGGTGTTCGAGAATCGGCCCAAGGCTCAAGGCCGGAAAGAAGGTCAGCGCTCCCAGAATCAATACGACGCCCACCAGCAGCACGGCGAAGAGCGGCGTGTTTACCGGGAATGTGCCTGGAGATGGCGGAATGCTCTTCTTTTGCGCCAGGTTGCCGGCGAGCGCCAGGACCGGGAGCATCATCAGGAAGCGCCCGATCAGCATGTCCCAGCCCATCGAGACGTTGTACCACCAGTTTGGTCCGAGACCGGCGAACGCCGAGCCATTGTTTCCTGCGCCCGAGGTGAAGGCATAGAGCACTTCGCTGAAGCCGTGCGGGCCCGGGTTGTTTGTCGTCCCAAGTCCCACGTTAGGCATCAGCACGAAGATGGCGGTGAGCGACAGAATGATGAGCGGGAAGATCAGTACATAGAGCATCGCCATCTTCACGTCGTACGACTCAATCTTCTTGCCCAGATACTCCGGTGTACGGCCCACCATGAGCCCGGCGATGAAGACCGCCTGTACGACAAAGATCAGCATGCCGTAGAGCCCGGAACCGACGCCGCCAAAGATCACCTCGCCGAGCATGATGTTGGTGAGGGGAACGAGCCCCCCGAGTGGCGTAAAGCTGTCGTGCATGCCGTTTACGGCGCCGCAGCTTGCGTCTGTGGTTACGGTGCCGAACAGCGCGCTCTCGGCAATGCCGTTGCGGACCTCCTTGCCCTCCATATTGCCGCCCGGTGCAGTGGCTGTAACACTCTGCGCCGCTCCGTGAATCATCGGATGAGGATGCGCCTCAGCCCAATAGAGCGTTGCAAATCCGGCAGCGAACAAGACGAACATCGCGGCAAATACGGCCCAGCCGTGTCCCGGCGAGCCTGTAATTCTGCCGAGCGCGTAGGTAAGGCCCGCGGGGATGATGAAGATCGAGAGGATCTGCAGGAAGTTGGCAAACGGCGTCGGATTCTCGTACGGATGCGCGCTGTTGGCGTTGAAAAAACCGCCGCCGTTAGTGCCCAGCATCTTGATCGCCTCCTGCGAGGCGACCGGACCCTGCCCGATTGTCTGGGTCTGACCTTCAAGCGTGTGCGCGACGGTATAAGCATGAAGATTCTGCGGGACGCCCTGCGCGACCAGCAGCAGTGCATAAATGATCGAGGCCGGCAGCAAGACGTAGAGAAGTGTCCGCGTGGTGTCGACCCAGAAGTTGCCGATTGTGGCGGACTGAGTGCGCTTGATGCTGCGCACAAGAACAATCGCTACGACAATCCCGACGGCGGCCGAGAAGAAGTTGTGTGTCGCGAGACCGGCCATCTCCGTCAGGTAGCTCATCGTCGATTCCGGCGTGTAGAACTGCCAGTTCGTGTTGGTCGTGAAGCTCGCCGCGGTATTCCATGCCAGATCGGGAGCGACGTTGGCCAGATGCTGTGGGTTCCAGGGCAACAGCGCCTGAGTGCGCTCGATGATGTAGGTCAGCAGGAGGCTTAGGGCCGAGAATCCAAGCATGGCAAACGCGTACTCGCGCCAGTTCATCTCGTGTTCGGCTCTGACGCCGCAGAGCTTGTAGATCAGGCGTTCGATCGGGCGAAGAACAGGATCGAGCCAGGTGCCCTCGCCTTCGAGGACGCGCGCAAGATAGAGTCCCACCGGGCGCGTGAGGGCAAGCAATACCAGCGAGAAGACAGCAAATTGCAACCAACCATTGACGGTCATGTCAGAACTTCTCCGGGAAGAGCAGCGTGGCGGTAAGGTAGATCAACAACAGAACCGAAAGCACAAGAGCCACTGCGGTGATGAGATCCATGGCTTACCTCAACTTCTGACAGGCCCTTACGTACAGAAAGGCCACGCCGAAGAAAACGGCGGTGTAGAAAAGCATTAGGACGTCTTGCATGATGCGAACCTCCTCGACCTGCTGCGGCATGGCAATAGGCGCATTACCGCATGATTCCAAAAGCAATTCTCTGGGCCGAAGCATTCGGAAGGGAAAAAGGAAGCGTAAAGGAAGCATAAAGACGGAAAGCGAGGGGCAAATGTCTGCAAAACGGCAGCCGCTCATAGCGTTCACGGTCAGCGGGATCTCAAAGGATGGGATCAAATCCCTTGAGAGCGCGGTGGAGAAGGTTCGAGCGGAGAATCCTGGAGCAAACTTGACGTTGGTGCTGGTCGAGGGTGGTGTTTCGGTTGGCGGAGACGAAGAGTCGCTCCTTGAGGAGGTCCGAGAGCAGGCGGTTGCGTCGGATGGCGCGGAAGTCAGTGAGATCAGTGTGTGCTATCTGGAGACGATTCGAACGGCAACCGAAGCGGGTGGCAAGTACATTCGGCAGACTGGCGGACGCGGCAACTACGGGCATTGCGTGATTCGACTTGAACCCGGCCGAGTCGGGAGCGGGGTCGCATTTGTGAACCGGCTCGAGTCCAGCCAGATTCCGGAGGAGTACCTCGGCGCGATAGAAGAAGGAGTCAAAGAGACTCTGGCTCATGGAGTCAGGCCAGGAAGACCAATCACGGACGTGAAAGCGGCGTTGATTGATGGCAGCTGGCACGAGACTGATTCCAACGAAGATGCCTTTCGCAATGCGGGAGCAATAGCCGCGGAAGAGGCTGGCAGGAACGCGCGCCCGTTGCTTCTGGAGCCAATGATGGAGGTTGAGTTCCTCGCGTACACAGAGGATATGCCAGCCATAACTAAGGAGATTCGCGCACGTCGGGGTCGAATCGTTTCGAATGACGAAGTATTTCTTGCGCGGGAAGTTGTTGCATTCGTACCCCTGGCGGAACTCCTCAATGCAAGCGCGCGCGGAAAGCCAGACTGGGAAATGCGCTTCACTGGCTACGAGATTTTCGCTGGCCGGGATGATATGGATGGTGAGATAGGATCCGCCGTGCCCAAGTGGCCACGCGGGCCAAACCTGCGAACGGATCGTTCCAGCGATCAGCCGTAGTGCAATCGCAAACTACTCTTCGCTCCCACTCCGGCCCTCAGGTACGAAGCGATAGCCGACCCACGGCTCGGTCTGAATGTACTGCTTACCGGTTTCGCCTTCGAGTTTTTTGCGCAATTGGCCCACAAAGACACGAAGATACTCGGGTTGGTGCGCCGACTGGGCGCCCCAGACTGCGGTCAGGAGCGCACGATGGGTGATGACCTTGCCGGGGTGTCGAGCAAGGTGGACCAGAAGCTCGAACTCTTTGGGCGTGAGGTGAATGGGCTTGCCGGAGAGTTCGACGCTGTGCGCGGCGGCGTCGATGACAAAGTCTCCGGCGGATATGGCAGATTCTGTGCGCTCAGGAGCGCGCCGCATGTGGGCGCGGACTCGTGCGAGCAGCTCCTGGATGCTGAACGGCTTGGTAATGTAGTCATCGGCGCCGCAGTCGAGGGCCTCGATCTTCGAGCGCTCGTGATCGCGCACGGAGAGCACGATGACCGGCGTGGATGAAGTGGAACGAATGGCGCGGCAGACTTCGACGCCGCTGAGGCCGGGCATGATCAGGTCGGTGATGACCAGGTCGGGTTTCCATTCGGCAAAGAGTCGAAGACCTTCTTCAGAGTCGTTTGCCGTGCGGACGTCGAAGCCTTGCGAGGAGAGCGACGCGCGCAGCACACGGGTGATTTGAGGTTCGTCGTCGAGAACAAGAATTCGGCCGGCCATCTTCTTCCTTCTTCCATCGGAAGCTTACAACATCGGCCGAGCCAATCAAGCGAAACGGTTCAAGTATCATTCCGCTTTGAGACAGGCATGGATCTGAAGCCGAAACCGAAGCATTATGCACAGTGGCTGGTCGCCACCCTGGCCGCGGTGCTGACAACGGTCGGGCTGGAACTTGCGCATGTGCGCGAGACCACCGCAGGCATGGTGTTCCTGGTCGTCGTCGTCTGGACCGCAACGCAAGCCGGCCTGCTCATCTCGCTTTACAGCGCGCTACTCTGCGCGCTCTCGTTCGATTTCTTCTTTCTTCCGCCGATCCATACGCTTATATTGGCCGGACCCCAGCAGTGGGTCTCGATGTTCACCTTCGTGATTAGTTCGCTGGTCGCAGGACGCGTGGCAGAGAGAGCGCGCAGGCAGAAGCAGCAGGCCGAACAGCGCCGCGAAGACGTGGAGAGACTCTTTCAGCTGAGCCAGGAGTTCATGCTGCATGAAGACGCGGAAGGACTGACCCGCGACCTTCCAGGTTTGGTGCGGCGCATCTTTGGCCTGGAGTCGGTCGTTCTTTACCTGAAAGACCGCGATGCATTCGCTTCGGCGAATGCAGAGCTGGCCGAACTGTTCAAGGCGAATCTGCGCGAAGTCGCAAACGGGGCGCCGGCGTCGATCGCGGCTCAGGGCGGTTTCGAAGCGCATGCGCTTCTGGTGGGGATGCGAGGTGTCGGGTCGCTGGCATGGCGGCCTGCCAGCCTGTCGCATGAAGTAGCAACGGCGGTCTGCGCGCAGATTGCAATTGCACTCACGCGCGCGACAGCGATCGAGGAAAACGCGCGCATGGAGGCCTCGCGCGAGAGCGAACGGCTGCGGGTTGCGCTGATCGATTCGCTGACCCACGAGCTGCGCACGCCGCTCACCTCGATTCGGGCGGCAGCCACTACGCTCGTGCAGGATGAGGGCCTCGACGATGCGGCACGCCGTGAACTCGCCGTCGTTGTTGATGAGGAGTCGTCGCGACTCGATGGATTGATCGGCGAAGCTGTGGAGATGGCGGAGATCGACGCGAATGTTGTGAAGGTGCAGGCTGCTCCCCGGCATACACGAACACTGCTGGAGCACGCCGCGGAGCAATCGCGGGCATCACTGGGCCGGCGCCAGGTGGTGTTGATGGTCCAGGAGCCGGATACCCCGGTTTGGTTCGACGCGCGGCTTTTGGGCCGCGTATTCCGGCATTTGATCGAAAACGCCGCTCGCTACTCGCCGCCTGACAGCCGGGTCGTCCTGCGCAGCCGGCGCGTGGAAGGACGTCTGGAATTCGAGGTCGAAGACAGCGGCCCCGGCATCGAGAAGATTGACCTGCCGCATATCTTCGAGAAGTTCTATCGCGGGCGAAAGAGCGCAAGGCTGGGCAAGGGGACGGGAATGGGACTGGCAATCGCGCGCGCCATTGTGGTTGCGCACGGCGGAGAGATCAACGTCGAGACCAGCCCGGAGCGCGGCAGCGTCTTCCGTTTCTGGGTGCCGCTCGTGGAAAAGGATGCGTCGAGGTAGAGGACTCTCGCTGAAAAGTGACGGCTTCAGGGCCTAATGGCCGATCTCATCGTGAGAGGAATTTCTGCACGAATAAAAACTCGTGCCCCATTACAGAACCTACGCCGGCTCGCCCGTCCAGTCGCACTCGATGTCGCGATGCTGCACTGAGCTCTCCTTAGCCCACTCCAGTACACGGGCCACACGCCATGCTTCCACCGGCGAAACAGGCGGGGTCGTGGAGTTGCCCAGCAGAACCTCTCGAACGCCTGCGTAGAAGCGTCGGTAATCGCCGGCTTCGGATGAGACGGCCTGCGTGACGACGCCGCCATCAGACTCGATACTCGAGGTGCCCCAGCGATCGGCTGGTTCCTGCCCCCAATTCGCGTCGTCGATCTTCGTCGCCTTTCCCAGCGCATCCTCCTGGGGGTCCAATCCCCACTTCCAGAAGTTGCCACGCGTACCGCGCAGGTGAAACCGCGGTCGTGCCAGAGACGAAAGGCAGTTCGCCCCGAGCGTAACCGAAAAGCCGGTGTAGTAGTGCAGGCGGATCGCGAAAGCATCGTTTGCGCCATCTCCATCACGCTCGCGCCGGACCTCGGCGCCTACGGCGGCAGGTGGGCCGAAGAGCAGCAGCGCCTGATCGACGAGGTGCGTGCCGATGTCGAGCAGGATGCCACCCTGCTCGGTTTCCTCTTTCCATGCGCGGCTCGATAGACCCGGACGCCAGCGATCGAAGTTCGATTCGAAATGGACGAGACGGCCCAGCGAATGCTCATCCATGACTTTGCGGATCGTCAGGAAGTCGTTGTCAAAGCGTCGGTTATGAAACGGGAATAGATGCAGCCCTACGCCGCCGGCCAGTTCCGCAAGCTGATCGATTTCATCCGAAGTCAGCGCGACCGGCTTGTCGACGACTACGCTCTTGGCGCCCTCGAGGGCCTGCAAAGCGATCGGAAAATGGCTGCTGTTCGGTGTCGCGACGACCACAAGCTTGATGGAAGAATCGGCCAGCAGCTCTTCGACGCTGCGGCAGGTCGTGATTCCCGGGTAGCGTTCGGCAGCTTTGTTGGAGCTGCGCTCGACGACGGCTGCGAGTTCGAGACCTTCAACGGAAGAGATGAGCGGAGCATGGAACACACGGCCCGCCATGCCGAAACCAACCAGCCCAACGCGAATCATTCGTCCCCCGTTCGCGACTGCCTGTTTTGTCAGTTAACTCTCAAGTTTATAACGGGTCTCGGCCAAGCGATAGAGGCGACGCCACACAAGGCGATTTACGGTAACCACCATCAGGGCCATCAGCACCGTGGCAAGAAGCAGCGTGGAGAACCGTCCACCATCGGTGGCGGCGCTGATGGTTGCGCCGAGGCCGAGGGTCTGCATGGTCCGGTTGCCGATGTGAAAGTACTCGGCAACGATGGAAGCATTCCATGCGCCTCCCGAAGCGGTCACGAGACCTGTGATGAGGTACGGAAAGATGCCGGGCAGGATGAGAGTCTTCCAGCGCTGCCAGCGGGTGAACTTGTAAAGCGAGGCGGCTTCTTTCAAGTCGGACGGGATGGCCATGGCTCCGGCGATGACGTTGAATAGGATGTACCACTGCGTGCCGAGGAGCATGAGCGCGATTGACCCGACACCAAGACCACCGCCAAGCCGGATGAGTCCGAGAAGCAGGACAGGAAACAGTGCGGTGGCGGGGACCGAGGCGACGACTTGCGTGATGGGCTGGAGAATACGCGCGAGCTTCGGATTGAAGCCGATGATCACGCCGACCGGGACAGTCCAGAGTGTTGCGATGGCCAGAGAAGCATTGACGCGCAGAAATGTTGCGCCTGCTCCAAGAAGAAGGTGGCGAATGTCCGCCCAGGTGACGCCGTGAAGCAGGTGGAAAGCCTGCATCGCTCCCCACAAGATTGCCAACCCGACGACGGATGCAAGGACAACGGTGAGGACACCGCCCCGACGTTTGCCGCCTTCGTCGATTGGCTGCACCACACGGCATTCGGGCGTCGATGCGAGGCGGCTATACAAACGCTCTTCGAAGGTTCCCCAGGCTCGCACCGGCAAACGGGCCAGGAAGCTCGACCGCTGGAAGAGCGCAAGAATAGGCGAAGTTACACGGTCGGTGGACTCGACCTGCTCAAATTTGAATTTGTCGCTCCAGGCAATCAGCGGCCGCCAGATGAACTGGTCGGTGGCGACAATGATCAGGATGAGCACCGCGAGTCCCCAGAGGAGCGCGTGCATGTCCACCGGATTCGCGGAGGCGGCGGTTTGCAGATAGCTGCCTAGGCCTGGTAGCCGGAAGTCACGATCGCCAAGCACGAACATTTCGCAGGCGATCAGAAAGAACCAGCCGCCGGCAACGGAAACGATGGAGTTCCAGATCAGGCCGATGGTCGCGAAAGGCATCTCCAGTTGCCAGAACCGCTGCCAGGACGAATAACGATAGATGCGTGAAGCCTCGATCATCTCGCGAGGGATGCTCTTCATGGACGAGTAGAAGCTGAACGCCATGTTCCAGACCTGGCCGGTGAAGATGAGCACGATGGAGCCCAACTCGATGCCGAGCTGGCGGCCCGGAACCAGGGCCATCATGGCGAGCATGACGCCGGGCAGAAAACTGAGCACCGGGATGGATTGCAGGATGTCGAGAAGCGCGATCATCCACGCCTCAATGCGCGGATTGTTTGCGGCGACATAGCCGTAGCCCACCGCGAAGATGAGACTGAGGAGATAGGCGATGCCGATGCGCATGATGGAGTAGAACGCGTAGAGCGGCAGGGCGCTGATGGAGTGGGAGATCTCGACTGCGGGCATGGGCTTTCCCAGCCAGTAGCTGCCGAGCCTGATGACCGCGAAGAAGACCGCGAGGCCCGAGAAGGCAATTGCAAGGTCGGTAACGACGGGCCAATTGCGAACGGCAACGAGCGACCGCCCAAAGGTGTTCTGGACACTCACTCGGCTTCCTCGGTGGCGGAGACGTTCTCCTCCAGGGCATCCGGCATCACGAACCTGCGCCGCGCCGCATCGTAGTCGAAGATCTCGCCGTAGCGGCCCCATGTAACGGCAGTCTCGATCTGGCGCTGCGACTCTTCATCGCTGAACTGCTCGTCGAGCATATCGAGGAAGAAGTCTTCCGGCACGGTATGGTCGCTCTTGGAGTCGAGTGCGCGGCGAATCTGCCGCAGAAGGAGAACATTTTCGAGGGCCGCGTCGCGGAAGAGCTCCTTCTGCCGGAGAATCTCGGAGTTGCAGAACTCTGTGCCTTTGTCCGTAATGGAAACATCGCCCTCTCCGACTTTGAGGAAGCCAAGGAGCTGTGCGGCTTCGACGATGGGGAAGAGGTCGTCGATTTCGAAGGCGAGGTCGTCGGCCAGGCGAGAGATGTCGTCGCGGCCACCCTTGTCGAGCAGCAGTTCGAGCAAGCCTGCGACACCGCCGGGACGCGCGTGCGGCAACATCTGGTATTTCATTTGCCGCTGATCGCGAACGCGAGGGCTCGGATGCTGATGATCCGGAGCTTCCTCGGGTGTAACGTCGGGCCGTGTCAGGACTTTGTAGATGTAGTCGACCAGCTGCGTGAAGGACGGGGATTTGCGGTCGCGGGGCTGCGCAAGCTGCACCCGGAAATCTGTGCGGATATGGCCGGGGTTGCGGCCAAGCACGATGATACGGTCGGCAAGCAGGACCGCCTCGTCAATGTTGTGGGTGACGATAAAGACGCAGCGGGTGGGCATGGTCCTCTTGGTCCATAGTTCGAGAAGCTCACTGCGCAGGTTCTCGGCCGTAAGTACATCAAGCGCAGAGAACGGCTCGTCCATGAAGAGGACTTCAGGCTCGACGACCAGAGCACGGGCGAAGCCGACGCGCTGCTTCATTCCACCGGAGAGTTCTTTGGGGTAGGCGGCTTCGAATCCATCGAGACCGACAGTGTCGATCATGCGCATACTGCGGTCTCGCCGCTCTTCCGGATTTACGCCGCGAGCTTGCAGAGGAGCTTCAACGTTCTCGAGGACGGTCAGCCACGGGAAGAGCGCGAAGCTCTGGAAGACGATGGATACGTTAATTTCGGTTTCGGAGATGGGCTTACCATGCCAGTAGACCTGGCCTGCCGAGGGCCGCGAGAGCCCCGAGAGCATGCGCAGCATCGTTGATTTGCCCGAACCGGAGGGACCGAGCAGAGCAACGATCTCGCCCGGCACGATGGTCAGGTCGGTGGCTGAGATGACCTGGATGCGATTCTGGCTTGGTTGCGAGTAGTACTTTTCGATCTTTTCGGCGCGGATGATCGCCTCGCCGTCAGGACGAACGGCTGCTTCAGTGGCAGGGTTCTGCTCAGCGTTCTGAATACCTGCTGGCTGCATGCATGCCTCACTGCGAGGGTTTGTAAGGCTTATGGGGGTTGCGTGCTCCCCGATGAATCGGCGCGGCGGACGGGAATGGCCCGCGGGTTTAGAGTATCGTAGTTTTGTCGTGCCTGGCACTCATGAAGTTTTTCAGCCGGGGCATATTGCGATTTGGCGGGGTGAACGTCTGAGTTATCTCTGTCTTGCGCGCGGGATGGGAAGCCCTTAGACTTAGATGCCAGTCTTCTCGTCGTCTCAAGCAGACGATGCTATGCTAACAGCGTGTTTACCTTGCTGATCGCGCCCGGAGCGATGCCTGTCGGCTTAGTTGCGCGGCGCGTTCGACTGAAACCTTTTTTGCGTCATCCCCGTTTGGCGTTCAGGAGTGTATGTCCGAAAATCACGGTAAGCCCAAAGTTCTTGTCGTCGACGACGAACGCGTCATTGCCGATACGCTGGCGATGATATTGAATCAGAGCGGATTTCAGGCAAAGGCCGTCTATTCTGGCGAAGCGGCGCTCGAAACAGCTTCCAGCTATAAACCGGATATGTTGATCGCTGACGTGATCATGGCAGACTTGAACGGCATCGATGCGGCAATCCGAATTCGCGAGCTTTTGCCGAAGATCAAAATCCTGCTGTTCTCCGGGCAGGCTGCAACCGCCGATCTGCTGGAGAAAGCGCGGGCCCAGGGATACGAGTTTGAGATCCTTGCCAAACCGGTGCACCCGCAGGATCTTCTCACCCGTTTGCGCAGCTAAGTCATCGTTAAGACTTCATCTCGTGGCGCCCTTCAAGGGCGCGCGCCATCGTCACTTCGTCTGCGTATTCGATATCACTGCCGGCGGGCACACCGGTGGCGATCCGCGTGATCCGGACAGGGAACTGACGCAGTGTGCCGGCCAGCCAGCTTGCTGTTGCTTCCCCTTCAAGCGTCGGACTAGTTGCGAGAATGACCTCATCTACTTCGCCGCGCTCCACACGCTGAATGAGGGACCTGCCGCGAAGCTGATCCGGCCCCACGCCGTGCAGCGGCGAAAGCGTTCCATGCAGCACGTGATAGACGCCGCCGAAGCGGCTGCGTTCCACCGCGTCGATGTTGGTGGGCTCCTCGACGACGCAGATGAGCCGCTGGTTGCGCGTGGGGCTTGAGCAGTAGACGCACGGATCAACGTCGGTGATGTTGTTGCACACTGAGCAGAGCCGAAGGCTCGCTTTGAGTCCACGCACGGCTTCGGCGAGCGCCGAGGCGTCTTCTTCGGTGGAACGCAGGATGTGAAAGGCGAAGCGCTGGGCGGTCTTGGTTCCGACCCCGGGAAGCTTCTTCAACTCGTCGATGAGCCGGGCCATTGGCTCGGCATAGCGCGCCACAGCGAACTCCTCCTAAACAGTGCGGTAGACGATGCCGACAAACATGTCGGGCGAGGGGCCGCGTAACCACTGCGCATCAAGGTCGGCGGTCGGTTTCTTGGCGATCACTTCCTGTTCGCTGGCGCCGGACTTCTTGAGCACCACAACCTTGTCCCGGACGGTAGAGAGCATGTCGATGTAACTCTTCAGATCAGCCTTGTTGCCCAGTGGGCCGTGCCCCGGAATCACCTTTGTACTGTCTCCGGCCAGAGTAAGGGATTTCTGCGCCGCGGAAATCGTGCCGCCGATCGACCCGCCCGTGCCTTCGTCGATAAACGGATATGACTTGTTGAAGAAGATGTCACCGGTGTGCAAAACATCGGCGTTGTGGAAGTGAATGTAGATATCGGTGTCGGTGTGTGCCGGATCGTAGTGAACAAGCTCCACACTGTCGCCGTTGTGATCGTGATGCAACGAGTCCTCGAAGGTGGTGCTTGGGATGGCCCCCGCGGGGTAGGCAGGAATTGTGAAGTGCATGAGCTTCATCTCGGCAGGCTGCGACATGCGAGTCTTCGTCTTCTCGTGCGCAATCACGTGAAATCCGGCCGCGTGCATGCCTTCGTTTCCATCGACATGATCGACATGCCAATGCGTGTTGACCAGCGCATGCGGCGCATCGCTGCTGACGGCGGCAATGGCCTCCTTGATGTGGGGAACTGCGGTTGCGAAGCTCGAATCGATGAGGACGACCCCATCCTTGCCGGTTTGCACGGCCATGTTGCCGCCTGCACCCTGCAGCAGCCATACGTTGTCGTAGAGCTTCGTGGTTTTGATGGGTGTGCTTGCACCGGCAGCGCGCATTTGCGCGATCCGGTCAACTGGCGGTGCGGTTTGTGAGGCCTGGGAAAGAGCCCACCGTGGGGCAAGGGCCGCGGTCCCCGCAGCAAGGCCAAGTTGGACAAAGCTTCTGCGGTCGATTCCACTCGTCATCGTGACCCCCTCCGATCTTCACAACAACTCAAATGAAACTCTACGTCAGAATGGGAAAACTATAACTCAAGCCAGGCCCGGGATATTCAGATTGAGGCCGCCGAGCGCGCCTTTTACGCTTGACTGGATCGCTTCGTCTGCCTTGTGGCCCGCTTCGTTGACGGCGCCGACAATCAGCGCTTCGAGCAATTCCACGTCCGGATTCGGCCCGCTGAGGCTGGCGACGGCAGAAGGGTCGATCTTGATCTTGATCAGTTCCTTCTTGCCGTTCATGGTGGCCGTTACGGCTCCGCCGCCGCTCGAGCCGTCAACCACCGTCTGCGCGAGCTTGCGCTGCATCTCCTCCTGCATCTTGTTTGCCTGCTGGAGCATTTCAGCCATCTTGAGGGGATTGATCATTGCGACCTCCTGTTGCTATTTGCTGCGCAGGTCCACCACGCTGCGAACCTCGGCGTTAAATATCTCCCTGGCTCGCTGGACCATTGGATGTTCGAGAGCCGCCTGCTGAATGCTGCCCGCGGCCGGCGCGGCGACCCCTGATGTCGCGGCGACGCCTTCACCGGGAATGACCATGAAACGCACAGGCCCGCCCAGGCGCAGCACCTCCTGCCGGATGATCTTCTCCGCCGCGGCATTCACCGTAAGGGCCAGCATCTTTTTGCCGATCCCGGGAACCTCGACGCGCAAACTTGTGGCCTCCAGCGTGAAGCGGGCGGTCGAGATCAACTGCGAAGCGCTGTCGTGTCCCTGCTGGGCGAGAGCCGAGACGATCGCCTGCTTGACCTCGTCGGGATCAGGACCGCCTGCAACAGTGCTCGGCGGAGTTGGCGCAGCCGGTGGAGGAATGGACGGCTCGGGATCGGCTTCCCGGGCAGAAACCGGCTCAAGAGACAGTTCGGCAACAGCCTTGGCCGGGACGGTGGGAAAGGGGATCACCTCGCGCACCGCTTCAGCCTGCGTCCGCTGTGCTGCTGCCAGAGCCGCAGAACCGCTGACCGCGTGGCTCTCGACAACAGGGCCCGACTGCATCACCGGACTCGATCCAAACGGAGACTTGGTCTGCGGCGAAGCACTTGCGGGTGTCGCCGTTGTGCGAGTACCGGAAAACGAAGGCCGCGGTGGCGCCGACGGCGTGCGCGGCGCAGATGATCCGCTGCCGCGGACGGGTGTGCCGCTTGCGACTCCATTGAGCAACTCCTCCAAAGGCAGCAGGCGCTGTGCATGCACCAGCTTCATTAGGCCAAGTTCGAGATGGAAGCGCTGTTCCTGCCGGTAGTTCAGATCGTCGAAGGTGCGCAGCATGATCTGCAGGTTGCGCGTGATCTCCTCTTCGGTAAACAGTATTGCCGAGCGCGCGGCCCTGGCGCGTTCGTCGCCCGAGATCTGCAGCAGCTCCGTTTGCTCTCCACCCAGCTTGGCCATCAGCGTGTTGCGCAGGTAACGAACCATCTGGCGTGCGAGCGACTGCGGACTGTGCCCGGCACTGAGAAGTTCGTTCAACTGTGTCATCAGCGGCGCGCTCTCACCGTTGGCAACCGACTCCAGCAGCCGCTCAAATACTGCGTTGGGGACCGAGCCCATCAGGTCGCGAATCTGCTGGCCTTCGAGCACGGGGCGATTGCTCGCATCGCACGGAGCCGAGGCGATGGCCTGGTCCATGATGCTAAGCGCGTCGCGCATGGAGCCGTCGCCGGCCTCGGCGAGAATCGCCAGGGCTGCATCTTCGGCGATTACGTTCTCCTGTCCGGCGATCATTCTGAGTTGCGCGAGGATGTCGTCGAACTTGACCGCGTGGAAGCTGAAGTGCTGGCAGCGCGAGCGGATGGTCTGGGGAATATTCTCGGGCTCGGTGGTCGCCATCATGAAGATGACGTGAGCCGGCGGCTCCTCAAGCGTCTTGAGCAGCGCATTGAACGCGGCCTCGGTGATCTGGTGCGCCTCGTCGAGGATGTAGATCTTGTAGCGATCGCGAGCGGGGGAGTAACGGGCGGCATCGCGCAGTTCGCGGATCTCGTCGATCCCGCGATTCGTGGCGGCGTCGATCTCGATGACATCGACGGCGTTGCCCTGGCGAATCTCCACACAGGAGTCGCAGACACCGCAGGGTTCCGGCGTGGGGCGCTGAGGGGAGCCGATTTCGGTGCGGCAGTTGAGCGCCTGAGCCAGGATGCGGGCGATAGTGGTTTTGCCGATACCCCGGTGACCCGAAAAGATGTAGCCGTGCGCGATCCGGTTCTGCGTGAGCGCATTGAGAAGGGTGCGCGTTACGTGGTCCTGGCCGGCGACGTCGGCAAACCGTTGCGGACGATACTTACGAGCCAAAACCTGGTAACCCATGCGACCAACTACTCCCGGAATCTCGTGATTTGCTTCGAGCGCTAGGTTGGATTGTATCGTTCCGGAGCCGGTCGTCGCGGGGGTGGAAAAACCTGCCTGTATTGCGTCTGAAATCAGGTCGCGTCCAGATTAAAGCTGATGTCATTAAGCCATTCGGCGATAAGGTCTTCGTCGCCGGGATCGAAGACGTAGGCATCGTTGAGCAGCAGAATCGTCGCCCAATACACGAGGTCACGCTCTGAGATGAGGCCGAAGCGCTTGCGTTCCAGAGCGTTGGAGATGTGTTCGCGCGAGATCACGATCCCGGGTTCGGGGATAGGGAAACGGTTGTTGGCGGAGCGGCGCTGGGTAACACCCGATTTAGCATCCTCTTTGAGTTCGAAGTTGAAGTCGAACGCTCCCGCCATCGAGTGCAGCATCTCTTCCAGTCCGACTTCGAACAATGCGTATCGCCTGAGCACGTCAAGCTGCTCGTCGGACAGGGGCGGATGTTCGGGCTCCGTGGTCATTGCAATCTGCGCCTGGATCCGGCTCCAGAGCCGTTCAGACTTTTGAAACCGGATCGGCAATCCATGCATAACACTTTAGCCGACGATACGGAAACCCGGATCTCCTTGTGTTAATAAGGAGTGTCCTTCCGACCGACCAACGGGAGTGGAGGAACCTGAAGTTGTCTCTTGGAACTGTTGGAGTTGCAAAGAGCCGGAGCCCACCTCAATACTGTCTCCCAGCTTAAAGGACATTGTCCAATCCGGCGAGTCTATGCCGCGGTCTCTTCTTCCACCACCTCGGGCTTCTTGGGAAGCGGAATCTCGGTAGTCCGCGTACGGCGACGAATCTGCTTCTTTTTTGCAGCCCTCTTTGCCGCGGCTTTGCGCCGGCGACTCTCCTCCGGTGAATACATGGTCCCACGGCATTTTTCGGCGCCACAGTTGCAAATCGCTTCGTCGTCGCCGCCATCGTAGAGGCAGTAGTCGTATGTAATCTCCTCACCAGCCTCGATGTTGCGGATCGCCCTGATCCAGACGCGGCCCCGAACCTCCTCAGTCTCGCAATTCGGGGCGCAGCTGTGATTGATGAACATTGCCATGCAATGTCCGTCGATGACGACCGAGCCGTCGCCGAGTCCAAAAAGGTAGGTGATGGGCGAGTCCTCGTTCGATGCGTCGGCGACTTCTTTGCTCAGCCGAGGCCCGGTGTATTCGGCAACACGAGTGCCCTTGCGAACTGCGGAGGTGGTGTAGCAACCTGCGGCATGAATAGCAGAGGAACGAATGATTAAGGTCATGGGGGATGCAGATAGTCCTGGGAGTGAGGTTAAGTTCGGTGCAGCAATGGTTCCAGATTGTGCCGGGAGCGCCTGAACCGGCGAATCTCATGTGGCGACGAACCATGAGATCGAACACGTCTATGCTCCGCATCGTAACATTGAAGTGACGGGAAAAAGCGACGTGACGTTAAAAAGATTGGGATGAGTTTCAAATTTCAAATAGCGTTCGTACTCGGATGCGGGTTGTGCAGTCAGATTGGTGTAATTGCGCAGTCGCCGCAGCAGAAGCCCTCGGCGCCGCAACAGCAGCCTGCGCAGAAGCCTCCGGCAGAATCAAACCCGTTTCCTGAAGACACGAGCAATGTGCCGGTCGTGCCGACGACCTCGCAGCCTGTGGCTGCGCCTGCTCCCGTTCCGGAAACGTCAGGTGCGGAAACAACAAGTCTGCTTAAGAACGATACGGACCCGGTGCGCAGTCCCGACGATCCGCCGCCTGATGCGAATGCCGACAACGGATTCAGCTCTAGCCTTGCGGGCGCCAATGATGTGAACATCCCCGATGAGGTCAAGCCGACGCCGACGAAGCGTGGCCGCGGCGCCCAGCCAATCCCGGCGGTTCACGAGGAGACGGCCAAGGAAGACGAGAAGGTGGGCGAATACTACCTGGGGCAGAAGAACTGGAAGGCTGCGCTGTCGCGGTTCGAGTCGGCTCTGGTCACCGATCCGGAGAACCCCGACGTCTATTGGGGTCTGGCCGAAGCTCAGCGCGGGTTGGGCGACTACGCCAACGCCAAGGCGAACTACCAGAAGGTCGTGGACTACGACGATCCGGAAAGCAAGCACTCGAAGGACGCGAAGAAGCTGCTGAAGAGTCCGCAGATCGCGAATGCACCCGCGGTGTCGAAGACCCTGGGGCAGCGGCAGTGATCACCCAGTCCCTTTCAAAGCACTGTCATTCCGACGGATCACGCTCTAAAGCACTGTCATTCCGACCGACAAACGGGAGTGGAAGAACCTGCAGTTGCTTTTTCTGCGTCGTTTGGAACACCAGTCTATCGGTCGCCCGCTTATAGTCAGCCGGCTCGCACTCAAACCAGTCTCTACTCAGGTCTGTCCACGTGGGATTCATTCGTTCAATCAGCCGTTCCACTTTTTCAACTGCGTTTCCCGAGCGATCGCTTCTACAACATCCTGATGATTCTCGAACCAGACCAGTCGATCGCAGTTGTATTTCGCGCTGAATCTTTCCTATTCCTTCCACTTGTTCTGGAAGACTCTCTTTCGAAGGTCGCCCGTTAAACCGAAGCAGAGCGTGCGGCTGCGGCTTGCAACGATGTAGATCGAGTAGAGGCGTTCATCGACTGCAGAAGGGTATTCATCGCGCGTTGGATTGGCTCTGGCGGAGATCAGCGTCGAATGAAACTGGAGCAAAGGACAACTGCAGGTTCCTCCACTCGCTGCCCTCCATAGGAATGACAGCACTTGGGGATGGCCCCAACTGTGTACGACTTCTCTGAAATCAGAGCCCAGCCCAGCGCATATAAGCAGCGACGATCGGTCGGCCCCAGAGTGCGCTGATGATGCCGCCGACGCAGAGGAAGGTGCCGAGCGGCAGCTTTGCGGCGAGCCAGGTATTCGATTCGCGGCGTGCGGCTGGAACTGCAAGAGCGACCAGTGCGAAGATGGCGCCAAGGACCACTCCAATAGCGAAGGAAAGCAGCGCGCCAGAGAGGCCCAGCCACGCTCCGAGCATTGCCATAAGTTTTGCGTCGCCGAGGCCTATGCCTTCGCGGCGACGAACAAGCCAGTAGGTCCAGCGGATGGCAAGGATGAGCAGGGCGGCAAGCGCGGCGCTCCCGAGGAGCATACCAATCGCATAGAGAAGGCCGTGGTCTGCGGTGAAGAAGCGCTCGACCAGAAGTAATTGCATGGCTGAACTGAGTAGACCAAGAAAGATTCCGGGCCACGTGAGTTTGTCCGGCAGCCAGAGGTGCTCGGCGTCTAGAACGGCGAGAGCG
This sequence comes from Occallatibacter sp., assembly GCA_035262585.1. GTDB lineage: Bacteria > Acidobacteriota > Terriglobia > Terriglobales > Acidobacteriaceae > Telmatobacter. The sequence goes on from DATFSO010000094.1 coordinate 83,242, forward strand.
ACCAAGAGCCAGATCAGAACGCATTGGCCGACGACGCGAACCAACACCAGGTTCGTGAAGAAGATCAGCTGCGAATCGAAGGTGTTCCACGCGACGCAAGCCCACGTTACGCCGACGCTGAGTTCCACTAGCGGATAGCGCCAGCTGATCTTCGTCTTGCATGTGCGGCACCGGCCGCGGAGAGCGAGCCAGCTCACTAATGGAATGTTCTCCCACCACGTGAGTGTGCGGCTGCAGTTGCGGCAATGGGAACGCGGCGTGACGATGCTTTCACCCTCGGGCCAGCGGCTGAGGCACACGTTGAGGAAGCTGCCGAAGGCCAAGCCCAGCAGTCCTGCCAACACCGTACCAAGAATGCGAATCATCGGAAGGTTGAGTATACGGCGGCGCGGCTTCAGGACAGTTTTCGGTTCTCAGTTCTCAGTCTTCAGACTGAGAACTTAGGCGAAATGACAAGCGGGTCAATCCTTCTTTGCGGTCTCCCTCTCCCGCGTCTCGCGCAGCTTGTCTCCTGCCAGCTTTTCGGCGGTAGTCAGCGCATCCGCCGACTTCACCGTAACGTCAGGCTCGACGCCGGTGCCTTCCCAGTCCTTTTGCGTCACGGGATTGATCGGCCGACCCTCGGGCACGCCGATCATGAAGTGATCGTCGATGCGGCGTCCCGAAACCGGGTGCGCGCCGCCTCCTGTGGCCTCGCCAACCAGCGTGGCGCGCTTCTGGGTCTTCAGATCGTAGCAGAACTCCTCGCCGCCGGAGAACGTGCGCTTCGACGTCAGCACGTAGACCGGCTGGGTGGCCAGCCGCGAGCCCGGTAGGTACGGTAGCGTCCAGTACTGCGTGGTCTTGTCGTCTTTGCGGTAGTAGAGATCGTTGATGTGGGTCGGCTTGTCAAAAAGGTACGACACCACCATGTCGACCATCTTCGGATCGCCACCGCCGTTTTGTCGCAAGTCGAAGATGATGGCGTCGACATGAGAAAGGAATCCCATCGCCGCTACGACCGTCGGGCCGCACCACTCCGGCGGTGCGAACTCGTTGAATTTAACGTAGCCGATATTGCCCGGCAGAATCTCGACCTTCTCCCACCCGCAGTTCTCGTGTTCCAACTCCTTGCGGAAGCGCGCTTCTTCCTCCGGCGACGGTCCCTTGTCGTGCTCGACCGGGATCTGGAATGGCGCGTAGTTCACGTGCAGATGGCGATCGTGCGTAACGGCTTGCATGTCATCGGTGAGCCGGGCAGCGAAGGTGCTGCCATCGGTGATCTTCTCGTAGTCACCCGCCTTTTCATGCGCGAGCACGGCATCGGCCATCTTTTGCGCACCATCGGGGTAGATGTAGTAGGCCTTCAGCTGCGTGATGGCTCCGTCGATCACGCTCTTGCGTCGCGCTGCGTCGAGCGTGATGTCCTCTTCCTTGGCGCCGGGCGGAATCGCGCGCAGACCGAGATTTGCAACCTGACCCGAGGCGGCGTCCTTGATACTGAGGGAGCCGAGCGCCACTGCAGCGCCGTTCTTCTCGCGAACGTGAAACTTGATTTCCAGCGGTTGGCTGCCGTCGACGGAGAGCAGATTGAAGCCGCCCGTCTGGTTGTGGAAACCGATCATGCCATCAACATTCTCCGAGGGATCGTACTTCTTGATATAGGCCTCGACTTTGGCGCGGTCGCCGCTATTGAACGCATCAAGCCACGTCGATAGTGCATGGCCTGCTGGCGTGTCAGGAATGGTGGGTTGCTGGGCAAAACTGAAGGGTGCGGCGAAGAGAAGCAGAACGAGCAATCTGGGAATCATGGAACGACCTCCGCGATTACATGCAACAAGGGAAGAGAACTGCGTGATTCCCGCGGGGAAGAGTTGAAGCGACGACAATTAGACGCTGTCACAGCGCCCGCGTATTCGAGCGTTTAAAATGAAAACACATGGACGTCCCGCCTGCCAGTCCAAAGCCAGAGGCCAACGCGGACAATCTGTTAACTGATCCGGCGCGGGCGGCAGCCCTCTTTGAGCAGTCGGTGGCCATTATGGCCCGCCTTCGTGCCCCCGGCGGATGCCCGTGGGACCGCGAACAATCCTTCGACACCATTCGCAAATACACGCTGGAAGAGGCATACGAGGTCTTCGACGCCATTGAGCGGCGCGACTTCCCGCACCTGGCAGAGGAACTCGGCGACCTGCTGCTGCAGGTGCTTTTTTATGCCGAGATGGCGTCGAACGAGGGCCACTTTACCATCGCCGAAGTGCTGGACCACCTGAATCGTAAGCTCATCCGCCGCCATCCGCATGTGTTTGGCGAGGAGGCTTCGCGTGCAGCAGGCAACGAGGCCCTGGTGGATGCTGCCGTGGAGGGCTCCGCGGCGAAGGTTCTGCGCAACTGGGAGGAGATCAAAGAGGCGGAGAAGGCATCCACGGGGTTGAATGCAGCGGACCCTTCGAGCAAATCGAGATTAGATACCGTGCATCGTGCGATGCCTGCGCTGGCGGAAGCGGCGAAGATTGGCGCGAAGGCGGCGAAGTCCGGGTTCGACTGGCCGCACTGGCGCGATTTGCTGCCGAAGCTGGCCGAAGAGACTGCCGAGCTCGAAACGGAAGCTGCGGCGGCGGAAACCTCGCGCGATCCTGCCCTGAAACTTGCGGTTGAAGCCGAGTTGGGTGATTTGCTCTTTACTGTCGTGAATCTTGCCCGGCATCTTGGCGTGGATGCGGAGATGGCGCTGCGCGGGTGCAATCTGCGATTTCGCCAACGATTCCGAGAGATGGAGTTGATTTCTGAGAAGCCATTAGAAGAATTGCAGCCTGATCAACTGGAAGCATTGTGGATTGAGGCGAAACGGAGGCTTGCCGGACAGGGCAGTAAAGCTGAAAGGACGGCGAACAATCTGTGATCGCAGAGCTCTGGTCGAATTTCGCGAAAAGGCATTCCGCAGGGGCTAAATCCCTTGCCGGTTTTGAATCGTTGACGGCACGACTGAAAGTCGTGCGCTGTTACAGAACAGCATCCGCGCGGCTTGGCTTGGGACACATCAGGAAAAGCAACCGCGGGTTCCTTCACTCCCTTTCACTCCGTTCAGGGTCGGTCGGAATGACAAGTTTCGTTGGTGTGGCCTCTGCGGGGGATTGCCGATGATCCTGATCCGAGCGTGCTCCGGGCAGGAGGAGTTGGAAGCCTGCGTCCAGATGGAGGTGGAGACGTGGGGTTACGACGCAAGCGACATCATTCCGCGGAAGGCATTTCTTGTCGCACAGAAGATCGGCGGACAGGTGATTGGCGCCTTCGATACGACACTTCCCGGAGCCGCCCCCAACGGGACGGCCGAATCGATGATCGGTTTCGCCATGTCTTTGCCGGGAGTGAAGACGCGTGAGAATTCCGCGGATGGAAATCCACAGCCTTACCTACACTCGCACATGCTTGCAGTGCGTACGGCGTACCGCGATCGCGGGCTCGGCGCAAAACTCAAGCTGGAGCAGCGCCGTGAAGCTCTTTCGCGCGGAATCCGGCGGATGGAGTGGACTTTTGATCCGCTCGAAATCAAGAATGCGCATCTAAACATACACAAGCTCGGAGTGATCGTACGCAGCTATCTGGTGAATTTCTATGGTGTATCCTCTTCTCGACTTCAAGGTGGACTTCCGACGGACCGCCTGGTTGCGGAGTGGTTCCTGGATTCAGACCGGGTAAGCGGAGCTCTGGAAGGCCGTGAGGCAGCCGATTGCAAGATTATTGAAGAACATATACTGGTCCCAGCCGCCATCTATACGTGGAAGTCGTCCCCAGAGGGCAGGGAGCAGGCACTGGCTGTTCAAGATGAGAACCGACACAGGTTCCAGAATGCATTTTCCAGAGGATTAGCCGTCGTCTCGCACAACAGGGACGCGGAAGGTAACGGAGTATTCGGATTGGCCCGATGGCCTCAGCCGGCGTAGCTCCGGGAAACCGAGCATTGAAGCAGGAACGTTTTTCTAAAGTTGTTGTTATTCGAAGGAACCGACACTTATGAGGATCGACGGAATCATACTCCGCGAACTGCAGATGCCGCTCGTTCGTCCCTTTCAAACAAGCTTTGGCACCACCAAAATGCGCAGGATTCTGCTGGCCGAGATCAGGTCGGACGGATTGACGGGTTGGGGCGAATGCACGGCCGGCGAACGTCCGCACTTTTCCGGTGAGTCGACCGATACGGCGTGGCAGGTCATCGTGAACGAGCTGGGCCCCATGCTGGCTGCCGCCAAAGTTGAACATGGCGGAGACTGCCCGAGAATCTTCAGCGTGGTGCGCGGCAATCCCATGGCGAAGGCCGCACTGGAGAACGCAATCTGGGACCTCGAAGCGCACCGCGAGGGTGTGCCCCTTTCGCAACTGATAGGCGGCGTGCGCGACAAGATTCCGTGCGGTGTTTCGTTGGGCATTCAGAAGTCGATTCCGGAGTTGCTGGACATCATCGACAGGGAATTGGCCTCCGGCTATCAGCGCATCAAGCTGAAGTGCAAACTCGGATGGGATGTTGAAGTTTTTGAAAAGGTGCGGACTCAGTGGCCGGACATCCTGTTGAGCTGCGACGCCAACTCGGCGTATCTACTGAAAGATGCCGATCACCTAGTAACCTTTGACGAATTCGATTTGCTGATGGTCGAACAGCCGCTGTGGCATGACGACTTCTACTATCACTCGATGCTGCAGGAGCGCATGACCACGCCCATCTGCCTTGATGAGTCGATCCGTAACCGGAGGGATGCGCTAGCGGCAATCGAAATGGAGTCATGCAAGATCATTAACGTCAAGCTTGGACGCGTAGGCGGATTCTCCGAGGCCATCGCAGTGCATAACGCGGCACAAGAGCGCGGCGTCCCCGTGTGGTGCGGGGGCATGCTGGAATCAGGCGTGGGCCGCTCGCACAATATCGCGCTGTCGACGCTCGAGAATTTCTCGCTGCCGGGTGACGTTTCTGCATCGGCGCGGTACTGGACAGAAGACATCATCGAACCCGAGGTGACAGTCACACTGGAGGGAGAAATTGTGGTCCCCACCAGCCCAGGACGCGGCTTCGAGGTGCGTACTGATCTCGTCGAGCGCCTGACGGTTCGCAAAGAGGAGATCCGGGCATTCGAACTTGTGGGGCAGAGTTAGGTCCAGATCCCATCGTGGATGTATATGAAGCTATCGAGGTCGTGCGGCCGCTCAACTTGCGGCATGGCGACCTCGAGTTGCGTCTGGCGGATTATTCCGTGCATACTTTTCACAAAGCGCCAACGTACTTCTTTCGCATGATGAGCGTATCGCGCGAAGAAGAGATGGGCACGATCAATCTGCGTATCGGCTCGACGGTCCACCTCGAGCGCTACGCGGGTCACATTGGGTATGGCGTACACCCGCCACATCGGGGCCGCCACTATGCGGCGCGATCGGTGAATCTGCTGCTTCCCCTGGCTTACCGGCACGGGATTAGTCCGATATGGATCACTTGCGATCCGGAGAACGGGGCTTCGCGACGCAGCCTTGAGATCGCAGGCGCGGAGTTCGTGGAGATTGTGGACGTGCCGGAAGATTGCGGTATCCGCAAATACGGCGGGAAGCTGCGCAAGTGCCGGTATCGGCTCTAAGCCGATTTAGCCGCTAAGCTCTGTCATTGAGCCATCAAGCCCTGTCATTCCGACCGACCAACGGGAGCGGAGGAACCTGCAGCTGCTTTTTTTGGGGCAGCAACGCTTTGAACATTGCATAGAGCGATTCGGAACTTTGGATCAATCTAAATCGTATTCAAGTCTCGGCGGTGCAACTTTGCGAGCAGGCTCGCGTCTCATTGACGAGAGGCGGCCCGACCGAGATTAGCCAGGCCGCCGGAGGTTAATTCGTTGACTCCCCAGGAAGAACAGCTTCTTAGCTCACTGATCGATCGCTTAAACCAGACACCCCTTCAGGAAAAAGATCCTGATGCCGAGGCACTCCTAAAGCAGAGACTCGCCGGGAATCCCGATGCGCTCTATATGTTGTCGCAAACGGTGCTGGTGCAGAACATTGCGCTCGACCAGGCGAAGGCGCAGGCCTCGCAAATGCAGGAGCAGTTGCAGCAGCTTCAGCAACAGCGGGCGCAGCCTGCACACACCACCAGCTTTCTCGGCCGACTCCTCGGCGAACGGGACGATCAGCCTGCTCCACCACGACAGCAGGCTCCGGCGCCGCCATACCAACCGGTTCCGCAGCAGTATGCACCATCTCTACCGGCGTATCCGCAGTATGGCCAGCCGCAATATCAACAGCCTCAGTTTGTTCCAGTCGGTGGCCAGCCCAGCTTCCTTCGCGGAGCGATGCAGACGGCGGCAGGAGTTGCCGCGGGTGCGCTGGCGTTCGAGGGCGTTGAGTCGCTTCTGCACGGCGTAGGCGGCGGTTTTGGTCCCGGCTACGGAATGGGCGGCTTGGGCGGCGAGCGTCCTGTTGAAATCATCAACAACTACTACGACGAACCGGGCCGGAGAGCCGAGAATGAACACCACATGGCGGATCAGACCGGCGCGCTCTCAGGCGACGCCTACGATCCACGGAACAACGACCCGGGCGACAATCTCCGCGGCTTCGACAATCAACAGGCGGCCCCCGCAAACAATCAGGATCTGAGCCCAGCGGATGATGTCTCCGCCTTCGCGGACCAGGCGAGCTTCGACGACCAGAACATCGACGATGGCTCAGGCTTTGATGACTCGGGCGGAGTCGATGATGGCGGCGGTTTTGACGGAGGAGACAGCAGCGGTTTTTGATTCTTTGCGAAGGAAGGTTCGATCAGCTTGCCGATCTCGGGTCCGTTCGGAGCGCTCGCATCTCCAGCATTTTCAGGTATTCCGCGCCGGGAAATGCTGGACAACTCCTCCGCTGTTTCGTCAAGATTGATTTGCTTAAATCCAATCGACGCAGGTGTCCTTCTGCTTTGAATCGAGGCCAGCCTTATGCGAATCTCTGTATCCCGAATACTCTCACTGACCGTTGCCGGAATGATTGGCGGATTTCCGCTGCTGGCTGGTGCGCAAGCCCTCTCTCACGCTGGAGCCGACGCACCGGAAAAAGTCCAGGCTCTTCCGCTCCTCGACAAGCGGCTTATGGACACGAGCGCCGATCCCTGCGTCGATTTTGCTGCCTACGTCTGCGGCAATTTCAGCAAGGTCCACCCCATTCCGCAGGACCACTCGGAGTTTGACTCTTTCGACCTGGTGATCGAGAGGAACGAACCCATTTTGCGGAAACTGCTGGAGAATGTCGCCGCAAATGACGCGAAGCGCTCACCGGACGAGCAGAAGATCGGCGATTTTTACGCAACATGCATGGATGAAGAGGCGATCAACAAGCAGGGTCTCAAACCCTTCCAGGCGGAACTGGACAGGATCGCAACGCTGAAGGACAAGAGCGAGTTGACCAGGCTGCTCGTGCACTACCAGTTGATTAACGTGAATGCATTCTTCGGTGCGGGAGTCCTTCAGGACTTCAAGGATGCAACGAAAGAAGTGATGGCCGTGGATCAGGGCGGACTCGGACTGCCAGAGCGCGACTACTACTTCCGGACCGGAGAAGCCGCAGAAACCACGCGCAAGCAGTATGTACAGCATGTCGCGAACGTGTTCAAGCTGATGGGTGAGCCGGATGATCGCGCCAACGCTGACGCGCGGAAGGTCATGGCGTTGGAGACCGCTCTTGCCAAGGTGTCGATGGACGTCACGGCGCGCCGCGACCCGAAGAACATCTATCACCCCATGCCGGTCGACAAACTGTCTGGGCTGACACCGCTGGTCGATTGGCCGCGCTTCTTCGCAGGCATGGGAGTCTCGACTGCTGACGATGTGATCGTAACCGACCCGGAGTACTTTGCCGGTCTTCAGAAGCTAATTGACAACACGGATCTCGACACGATCAAGACGTATCTGCGCTGGCAGCTTATCAATTCTGCCGCGAGCACCACGCTGCCCAGGGCTTTCGATGAAGAACACTTCGATTTCTTTGGGCACAAGCTGAACGGCCAGCCCGTTCAGCGCGCACGATGGAAGCGTTGCGTAGATGCCACCGACAGCGCCGTCGGTGAGGCTTTGGGACAACTTTACGTCGCCTCGCAGTTCCCGCCATCGAGCAAGACCTACACACTCCAGATGGTTCACGACATCGAGAATGCGCTCGACGGCGAGATTGACACGCTCAATTGGATGGGAAACGACACCAAAGCGAAAGCGAAGGCCAAGCTGCACATGGTCGCCAACAAAATTGGATATCCCGATCGTTGGCGTGATTACTCAAATCTGAACATCGTTCGGGGAGACGCGTTGGCCAATCAATGGAACGCTGTTGAATTCGAGAACCGGCGTCAGCTCGCAAAGATCGGGAAGCCCGTAGACCGGGGCGAATTTGGAATGACTCCTCCGACCGTAAATGCCTATTACAACCCCAGCATGAACGACATCAATTTCCCGGCAGGCATTCTCCAGGCCCCGTTTTATGACCCCGCAGCCACGGATGCAGAGAACTACGGGCACATCGGTGCGGTCGTGGGACACGAATTAACCCACGGCTTCGACGATGAGGGTGCGAAATTCGATGGAAATGGAAATCTCTCAGACTGGTGGACGCCGGAAGACGAGAAGAAATTCAACGCGATGACGGATTGCGAAGTAACGGAATATGGCTCCTTCACGGCTGTTGACGATGTGAAACTCAACGGCAAACTCACGCTGGGTGAGAACACTGCGGATAATGGAGGTCTTCGTCTCGCTTTCCTGGCTTTCCTCGCCGACGCGAAGCGTAAAAACATCGACCTTGCCGCAAAACAGGACGGGTACTCGCCAGTGCAGCAGTTCTTTCTCGCATTTGGCCAGAACTATTGCGCGACCTTGCGCCCTGAACAAATCCGTTTACAGGTACAGACGGACCCCCATTCGCCGGATCCCTTCCGGATCAAGGGTGTTGTGGAGAACATGCCCGAATTTGGCCAGGCATTCGGATGCAAATCAGGCCAGGCTATGATGCCGAAGAATGCCTGCCACGTGTGGTGATCGAGCGAAGAGGCCGCAATAGGGATCGCGAGTCTCCAGTCGTCGTCAGGCTACTGATTGTCGCCACGACCCCTTTAGTGACCGGATCACCCGGCGATCCGGTCACGGGAGAGCTTAGGTTCCGCTTTTAGCTCCTGCGATGCCCTTGTTCTGAAGAACCCTAACCACGACCCGCCTGTTGGCGGCCTCGGTGTCCGTTGCATTATCACTTTCTACTTGTTCGGTCTCGCCCATGGCGCCAGGCGCCAACATATTCGTCAGCGGTACATGGCCCTGCTGAATCAAGATCGTGGACACATTGTTGGCCCGATCCTGGCTCAGCTTCTGGTTTAGCTCCGCGCTTCCCGAAGTGGATGCGTAACCCTTTACCTGGACCATATAGCCGTTAACATTCTTGGCTTTTTCAGCAAGGGCTGTCAGCTGAGCGTTGTATTTTGGGTCGACAACCACTTTTCCATTCTCGAAATAAACGGTCACCTCGTCGAGGATGTAGTAGTCGTCGAGTTGACCGAATCGCGCCACCGCAGCCTGAATGTCCGCGTTCTGCTTTGCGAGCTCCGCGTTTTGCTTCTCCAACTCAGCGTTCTGCTTTGCCAACTCCTCGGAATTCTGCTGAGTCTGCGCGCTTGTTTCGTGCAGTCCGGCCTGGATGGCTTGCGCCTGCTCCAGGTCATTGCCCTTGAACCTGATTTTCTTCGCGACGAGTTGTTGTTGCGAGTCAAACTCACCTTCGACCTGGATGGGAAGGCCCGGAATCAGCGCGGCCATCGACATCTCTTTCTTGCGAGCCTTGAAGACGCCTTCGAACTGCGCCACGTCTGTGTCGTCATTGAGCAGGACAACAACCTTTGGCGAATCTGAGGTCTGCAGGAAAATCTGCGGGCCGCTCCGTCCTTTGATTATGCCCTCGAGCTTCGTCTGCGCGGCAGCGACTACACCCGAAAACACTACAAGCATGAACAACGAAGTCACGATGAACGGACTCCGGAACTTCTGACAGACGTTCATGGTCTACCTCCCAAAGCAGTGTGTGCTTTATGAGAGGGTTCGTCGCCTGTGAGTTTTACCAGTTCCGCGGCATGGAGTGTTGGTCACATGCAAGGTCTACTGGAAGCCGCCAGGCCGGCTTTTACGGCCTCCGCGGTCCCCAGTCAAACCGGCGCCCCAGAATGCCCTTGACGATCCAGTGGTCGGTAGAAGCTGTTGCCCCGACACCTACGCCGAAATTGATTTCCCATTTCGGCGAGACGTTCAGGTCAATGGCAGGGAAGAATTGCTGCTGCTGGTAGTGAAGGCTCGAAATATTGGTGATGCTGCCGTAGTCGGCGTAGTACTCGAGGCCGCCGGTGATTTGTTTGGTGAAGTCGTAGCTGATCTTCGCGGCGGGAGAAAAACCGACGCCTTGTGCCACATCGGGGCCGTGCCATGTCCGCTCCAGCGCAGGATTAACGGCAAAGTACCAGCGGCCGGCGGTCTTATCGACGATCGGCCGAATCTCCCACGTCCAGGTGTCATTGGAGAAAGCTGCCCGCTGGTAGCCGATTTCAGTTGAGACACTCACCCCTACGGGCCAGTGCCACGATTCTGGCGCGCGAACCCTGGGCCGAATGTGGTCGCCCACCCACTGCCAACCCATGCCGCTCTGGATGTCGGTGAAGATGTAGAAGCCCACCTCCGACCAGTTGTTAATGCCCTGGGTGATCTCGACGGTTTCGTGTACCGCATGATTCGTTGGAGCCTGGCCGTCGATGACGGACTTTTGTCCAGCCGAGGTGAAATTCGAGTGCAACTCCACCATCGTTGTGCGCGGCGGAACGGTGTCGGAGGCGTAAACCTGGATCTCGTAATTGCCCTGTGCTTTCGTTTGAACGATCAAAACCCCAAGGAATAAAAGCGCCAAAATGAACCGGCGCACTTCAGGGCTGTCTGCTCGAGTTCCGAAGATTCGGATGCCACTCAGCTTGACGAACGGACCGGGCATAATTCGGACCTCGCGAAGGGAAGTATGAATCAAAAGAGGCCGAGCTTTGCGCCTGGCCAAGCTTAACCTCCACTTACTTCATGCATGGGATCTGCCGAAGATACTTAGCCGATTTTTGACTTGTCGATGAGAGCTGGATTGCTGCTCTGGTTAAGACTCCTTACGAGAGCTTTGCGTCCGATCAATTTTACCGGTCAAAAATATGGAATACCAAGCTTCGTAACCTATTTTGCAAACCCCCTCGAACTAATCTGAAGTACAACTTCTACAAGGAGTTGCCGTGAATCCAGAGAACCATTAGGTGTGCTGTCGACCATACGGAAAACAGTACAACGGAGGAAGCAAATTTCTCTATTGACAGCGCTGATTTCTCATGGCTATGATCCCGACCGAACTAAGTAAAGCGTTTTAGCCTGCTGCCAACCTACTCAGCAGTTTCCCGGGTCCTCTGAAACTGAGGTGGTTGGTTACTGTGCATCAAGTTACCGGAGCAGCCCCCCAAGGCTTCGGCTGACCACTCATGAGAGGTTTTCAGGCGAGGTCTTCAGGCATAACGCGCGAGATCGCTCTTTTGTATCTACATGGGCAATTTTACCCGGGATACCAATCGCTCTGAATTTGCTCAAACCGGGGCAAAGATGAGCACAAAGAAATTAGCGGGGCTCACACCGCGGCGGGAACCGGATGTCTCTGAGGCATACGATTCGACGCCATTGAATGGACAACCAATCTTTTAGGAGAGTGACGTATGGACGTGAAATCTGTGCGGTACAGGATATTCCTGCTGCCGCTCGTGGTGCTCTTTGCCTGCTTGGCGGCGCACGCTCAGCAGAATTCCACCATCACCGGAACGGTCTACGACAAGGCTGGAGCTGCTATCGCGGGAGCGGAAGTTACGCTTACCCAGGTAGAGACTGGCTTCGTCAGCAAGGCCATCAGCAACGACAGCGGGAACTTTACGTTTAACGCGCTGAACGTTGGAACCTACAACCTCAAGGCAACGGCAAAGGGCTTTAATACCTATGCCGAGAATGGGATCGTCGTCAACGTTTCGCAAACGACTCGCGTCGATGCGACGATGACAGTTGGCGCCGTCGACCAGACCGTAACGGTGCAATCGGATGTGCTGACCGTACAAACAGACTCGAACGTTGTGAGCACACTGGTCAGCGAAGAGCAGATCACGGAAATCGCAACAGAGAACCGCAACTTTGCAGCACTGGTGGCTCTCGGACTCGGCGTCAGCTCGACGCTGCCTGACAGCAACACCCCAACCTCCGTTGGCGCGAGTTCTAACATCAGCGTGAACGGACTTCGTCAAAGCCACAACATCTGGCTCATCGACGGCGGTGAGGCTGACGACCGCGGCGGCGCCGGCGGCATCGACATCCTGCCCTCGCAGGATGCAATCGCTCAGATGGAGACTCTTTCTTCCAACTATCCGCCGGACTATGGCATCTCGTCGGGCGCAACGATCAGCCTCTCCCTCAAGAGCGGCTCGCAGCATTACCACGGCGAACTCTGGGAGTTCAACCGCAACACAGCCTTCAACGCGAACAGCTTCCAGAACAAGAACAAGGCAACAGCCCCCACCAACCGCGCGAAGCTGAACTACAACATCTACGGCTTCAACCTTGGTGGACCGCTGTTCATTCCCCATGCCTACAACACGGACAAGAAGAAGACCTTCTTTTTCTGGAATGAGGAGTGGCGCAAGCTGATCCAGGGCCAGTCGCCTCAGCTCGTGAACGATTTGCCGGCTGCGGATTTCCCCACAGCGGGTCAAAACCTGACCTACGTCTCTCCGGGATGGGCCAAGATTCCCATTTCTCTGAAGGTCCCGACGGTCGGCGATCCTGCATTTGCTTTGAAACTGGCTGCCGCCTGCCCGGCCTGTCAGCAAGGCTCGCCGTTCCCCAACGGTCAGATTCCGGCAGGCCTGTTCGACCCCAATGCCTTGAAGTACTTCGCGTCGGGCATCATTCCCAAGCCGAACGCGGCCAACGACCAGTATCTCGGCCAGGCCAGCCTGCCGATCAACGTTCGCGATGACATCGTGCGCGGCGATCACCGGATCAATGACAAGTACCAGATCCTTGCCCACTACATGCACGACTCGGTTTCGCAGTCCTTCACGGCGCCGATGGTGGGTTGGTCCACGGGCAGCTGGCCGACGATCACCAGCACCCTCAACAACCCCTCAAACAGCGCCGCTGTCAAGCTGACCGCGACAATCTCGCCTGATCTGCTCGTCGAAGCCAGCATGAACTACGACGGCAACATCATCGACATCATCAACAGCCCAACCGGCAACCTGCCGGCGTCCGGCGGCTTTGCGGTCAACAAGTTCTTCAACAATGGCTCAAAGTCGTACCCGAGCATGAATTGGAGCGGCGCAGGCTACGGCGTTCAGGAGAACCCAGGTTCGGCTCCGTGGCACAACGCAGCGGAAGACTTCGAGCCCAAGGTTGATATCTCTTACACCAAGGGCAAGCATGCCATGAAGTTCGGCTTCAGCTACAACCGCTACACCAAGAACCAGAAGCTCTTCCTCAACGCAGAAGGAAGCTATACCTGGGGTGCAAACACAAACGATCCGTTCATGGACATGCTGCTGGGTCTGCCCACCAACTACTCCGAGTCGCAGGCCGCTCCGATCCGTCACTACGTCAACCAGACACCATCGGTCTACGCGATGGATACCTGGAAAGTGACACCTCGCCTCAGCCTGCAACTTGGCCTTCGCTACGACGCGATGCCGTTCGCGTGGGAGCGCAACAACCAGGTCGCCAACTTTGTTCCCGCCGACTACCTGAGCAGCCAGGCTCCTATATTCCAGAAAAGCGGAGCATTGGATCCGAGCAGCCAGGATTTACAGACCGTCAATGGAGGCACCTTCTATCTGAACGGCGTTCACCTGGCAGGTGTTGCCGGTACTCCCAGGGGAATGGTCAAGAACGACTACAACACGCTGCAACCCCGCGTCGGCTTCTCTGAAGACATCTTCGGAAATGGCCGGACGGTGCTGCGCGGTGGCATCGGTACATTCTACGAGCGCATGCAGGGCAATGACATTTACGACGTGGCCACGGCGGCACCGTTCGCAAATACGCCTTCGGCGAACGACGTGTACCTTAGCGATCCGCACACCAGTTACGACACGGGTGCTGCCGCAGCAACCCCACTCTTCCCCGCAGGAAGCACGACTTTGGCGACCACCTTTAAGGCGCCTGCGGTCGCTCAGTTCAGCCTCGGCTTGCAGGACCAAATTTCACAGTCCGTCATCCTGGTCACCCAGTATGTCGGCAATTTCGCCTGGCACCAGAACATCCGCCGCAACATCAACAATTTCCCAGCCAACACAGGGGCGATGACCCGGGCTCAGTCTGGAGACGGCAATTGCAATTACCCTGGTGATTACATCGTTGTTTCGCCGGGCCCCCCTCTCGTCACGAAGTGCAATACGGCCGTCGATCCGGGCAAACTTTCCGTTCCCGATCAATACCGTACCTTCGCCGGATTCAGCGGCATTACGGAGCAGGAAAACAATACCAACGGCAACTACAACGGCTTCCAGACCGGACTCCGTGTTCAGGGCCGTTGGGGTCTGAGCGGCGAGCTTGACTACACCTACTCGCACGAGATCGACATCACCAGCACCGACGACTCCGGCATCGACAATCCGTTCAACATCAAGTACATGAAGGGATCGGGCGGCTTCGATCGGCGCCACATCCTCAGTGCGAACTACATCTACAAGCTGCCCATTTTCAAGGCCGCGGGTCTTACCCACTCGATCCTCGGTGGCTGGGAGCTTGCGGGCACCATCATCGGCGAGACCGGCGTTTCCGCAAATCCGCCGCGCTTGTCGATCAACTACGATACGGTCGGACTCGACGGCGGCTACACCAACCGTCCGAACCAGTCCGGCAAGTCAAACAAGGTGAGTGGCAGAAGTGTCGCCGGTGGTGCCACTGTTATCAAAGCATTTGACACCTCTGTCTTCAGCAACCCGACTCCGTCATGGAATGGCGGCCCCAACCTCGGCTTCGGTACCGCGGGCAAGGACGCGATTCCGGGACCGAACCGTGTGAACTTTACGACCTCACTCTACAAGTCGTTCGCGTTCACGGAACGGGCTCATTTCGAGTTCCGCATGGAGTCGTTCAACACCTTCAACCACACCGAACCGAATGGCGTGGGCAACACGCTAGGGAATGGGAACTTCGGAACGGTAACCTCGTTCTACGATCCACGCGCACTCGAGTTTGGCGGAAAGTTCATCTTCTAACCAAACTCGGGAAAGACCGAAGCGCGGCAGCAAACACTGCCGCGCTTTGCTTTTTCCGCTTAGATTTGAAAGATGGAAGGCTGGGCAACCTTGAAGTTAAAATTTTGGCCTGCTCTTATTCTTGCGTTTTCTCTTGCGACGATGCCAGGGCTGCATGGCCAGAGCGATGATTCGGCTCACGCGCGACTCAGCGCGATGGCTCTCGAACAGAGTGGTCAGAACGCAGAGGCGGAAAGCGCCTGGAGCGCCATCCTCAGCGCCGACCCACGCAATGCCGAGGCG
Source organism: Occallatibacter sp. (assembly GCA_035262585.1). Lineage (GTDB taxonomy): Bacteria > Acidobacteriota > Terriglobia > Terriglobales > Acidobacteriaceae > Telmatobacter. The sequence goes on from DATFSO010000094.1 coordinate 98,816, forward strand.
CTTGCACATATGGGTCTTCTCGAGGCCCGGCAGCAACATCTGGAAACCGCAATCGGCTACTACCGACGCGCTGCCGCGATCGATCCGGATCGGCCCGGCTTGCAAATGAACCTTGGCTTGGCGCTGTTCAAGGCCGCGCAATTCCCCGATGCCATCCAGTCTTTCTCGTCCGAAATCAGGAAGTACCCCGGCGATCAGCGCCTTATGATCTTGCTCGGCATGGCTCACTATGGGATGAAGGATTATCTGGTCGCAATTCCGTACCTCGAGAAGGCAGTGGAACGAAGTCCGCAGGACGTCACTCTGCGCCTGACGCTGGCTCACAGCTGCATGAGTAGCAAGCAATACGAGTGCGTGGTCGATGCTCAAAAGGCGATGCGCGCATCGAACGCAGAATCTGCCGAGGCAGACCTTCTGTCTGCTGCAGCCCGGGAGAAGATGGGACAAGGTCAGGAAGCCATCAACGACCTACGCGACGCACTGCGAGCGAACCCAAACGACCCGGAGCTGCACTTCGCTTTGGGTTATCTGCTGTGGACGCAGGATAAGTGGGCAGATGCCGCCGACCAGTTCCAGTTGTCACTCCAGAACAATCCGCAGCACACAAAATCCCGCGTCTACCTTGCCGACTGCCTGGTGCGGCAAAATCAGAACGCAAAGGCACTTCCGGACCTTGAGAAACTCTCCGCCTCCGATCCATCGGAACCGCTCGTCCACATCGACCTCGGCATTATTGATTCCGCCGCTGGCCGGACGGACGACGCGATTCGCGAATTCGAAATGGCGGACGACGCGGACCCGGATAGCGTCGAAACCCATCGTCAGCTTGCAAGACTCTACAGGTCCGCCGGCAAACCGGAGGAAGCCAAAGCTGAAGTCGAGAAGGGAAGCCGGATCTCACAATCGCATCGCCCTCTTCAGGAAGTTATCGAAACTCAAGCTCCCTGATATCTCTGCGAGCAGCTCAGCTAGCGAGGAGTCTCCAAAGACTTTTTGGACACGCCGGCGACCGCGTATACCTTGATCCAGTGATTGCGCATCTTGGCGTGCACTACCTCGTTCGCTGTTTGCGAGACGATGGCATTTGTCTGCTGGACCGGCATGTGGCAGTCGATACACTTGTTCACGATGCTGTGGCCCAGCTTTTTGGCCTCACCGCAGCCTTGCCATTGATGGCAGCCGAGGCACTTCGCTGAATATGCCGCGGCAGGTTGTCCGGTGGTATGGACATCGTGACAGACGGAGCAACTCATCTTCGCGGATGAACGATAGCATTGACTGCGTTGCAGCAGTCCGACCTGGTTCCCATGAACGTCAGGATGGTCGAGATCGGGACCGGGGATCGGCTTGAAGTAATCGCTGAGCGGCCGGCCCGGCACATAGGAGAAGGCTGGGGCAAGCGGCTCCCGTGCGATGCCGTTGTGACATTCCGCGCACAGATCTACCTGCCGATCGCGCGAAAACGCGGATGGATTCAGGATTCCCGAGGGCTCGCCACGTTTGGTCTGATGTTTTGTCTCGATCTGAACATGCGCTGCTCCGGGCCCATGACAACTCTCGCAGGAGATGCCCGGAATCAGGCTGGAGCGGTCGTAGCGATTCGTGTTTGGGTCGCTCGAGAGAGGCCGAATGTAGGTCGCATGACACTCCATGCAGGCCGGATTGATGGTTCGCGAAAAATCGGCAGTTCCGTCGACATACCCAGGACTGTTAATCCATCGATGTCCGTCAGTCCAGTAGCTGACCGGCAACTCGAATAGCCGATTCCCCTCCCAGTACAGGTAGGTCTGTCCTCGCACACCCGAGCCGGTAACAAGGTCAATGCGCTCGCTCCGCTGATCAACGTCTGAGCCCCAGCCCGTTAACGCCGTCTCGTAGAACCCCCGTTCCCGAGATTCCATCACGAACTTGAGACCGGGTTCCGAAGACTGTGCCGCACCGACAATCGTCAGCGAATTCTCGCCCTTGCGAAAAGATCCCAGCACAGTGCTTGACGTGGGAATTTGCGACGTGAGTCGATGAGGAGTGTTCTGGTAGCCCTGGCTGACATGTTTGTGGCAGTCGGCACAGGCTGCATCGCCCACATAACCGGGTCGATCGACAGGGCGCGGCTCTGACATCGAGGGAGAGATAAGTGCGATAGAGATTCCAGCGAACACAAACAGAACGGCGAGACCGGATCGAATCATTCTAAGCTGCCCTTGGGCGGGAATCACTTTCTGATCTTACTTTCAATTCTTTGCAGCGGCAGCTTCTTTCATCTCTTGTTTGAGACTCTTTGCGAGCTTCTCCACCTCGGCCGCCTTTTTGAGCGCAACGACAGAGATGCTCTCTTTATATGTCTTTCCCACTTCCACTCTCAATTCCGCAGCCAGCAGATGAAGCTTTCGCGTGTCCACCTCAATCGGAGTCTCTCTCAATTCCTCCGGCGGTGCACTGTCGGCCCGCGCTTTGCCTTGATCGAAATTCATCTTCTCCTGAATACTACGAGCAAGCTTTTCGACTTGCCCCACCTTGGCGGCGCTGGTTCCCATCGACGGCGTCTTCCTGCTGGAATTGATCTCCTGATCAAGCTGCTGTGCCAGCAGTAAAATCTGATTGGATTCAAGCCAGACCTCTCTTGCGCGAAGCTGACCTTGCACTGATAGAGAATCCTGCTTCTTCTGATCCTTCGAGTTGTCATCGAACTCCTGTTGCAGGTCGGGAGGTCGAGGCGTGGGATTCGGGATGTAAACATGAGCTGGCGGTGGTTGCTGCGCTGAACCCTCTACTCGAATAAGCAGGATCAACGGAACACAGAGGAGGACTGATTTCACGCATGTGGCGATGATTTGCACACGATCCTCCGGGGAGCCTGTAACAGCAATATAAGCAGAAAATCGCGTGCCCGGTCCACCACTATTCGATGAGATTGCGCCGCAAATCGAGCCGCGCTCGTCAAAGATGAATCAATCCAGCGCGGATCAAAGCCAGCGAACCGGTTGCGACTGCGATCCAGAGCAAGACGCCCTGCAGAAGCGGACGCGGTCCCACCTGGCGGATGGTTCTCATCGAAAGTCCACTCCCAATCAGATAGAGAGTGACGGTCAGACCAAGCACGCCCAGATGCTTCAGGAAGGGAAATGCGGGTTCGAGAACATGGAAGTAGGTGTTGGCAACGGCAGCCAGGCAGAAGAACAGGATGAACCATGGCCAGTGGACGCGCGCCTTGCTCTTCTTCACTACCGCGGTGCCGAGCGAGAGCGGCACGATCCATAGCGCGCGAGCCAGCTTGACCGTCGTTCCCACGGCGAGTGCGAGAGCTCCGAACTTGGCTGCCGCGCCGACAACGGAACTTGTGTCGTGAATGGCCAATGCCGACCACAGCCCGAACTGCGTTTGCGACATGTGTAGCCGCGACCCGACGAACGGAAACACCAGGAGGGCGATCGAATTGAGGATGAAGATGGTGCCGAGCGATACGGCGATCTCGTCTTCGTTCGCTTCTGCAATCGGAGAAATTGCTGCGATGGCGCTCCCACCACAGATCGCTGTTCCGGTCGATATCAGGAATGAGGTCGTTGCTCTGACCCGCAAGAGTTTGCCGAACAACCATCCCAGAAGAAGCGCCGCCGCAATGCTCAATGCTGTATACAGGAAGCCGGCCCGGCCCGCCTCAAGCACCTGGCGCAGGTTCATGCCGAATCCGAGGCCGACAACAGAGAGCTGAAGCAGCAGCTTGGAGCCTTTCCGCGCCTTCGCGTGAAAAGGATGAACGAAGCTGAATCCGAATGCAATTCCCAGGGCAAGAGCGACAGGCGGCGAGAGCCAACCACTCGCCGCCAGGACCAAACCCGCGATAAAGAGCATCCTCGCCACCTATTCAGTCTGTGTCTAAGAGATACCGCGAGTCCAAGCAGAAAGACTGATGCATCATAAGTCGGGCTTATCTTCGCTTGGCGGGCCTGACCGGAGACGTTGATTTGTTCAATCCCTTTGGCGCAGTGCTTCGAAGCACGAAACTGCGGAACTCGGCGGCTGGCCCCGAGAGATCGGGTCCTCTGGGAAAGACCGAGATGAAATGCCTGCGAAAGCGGATCCCCTTGATCTCGACAATCCGGAATGAGGGTCCAAGCCGCATATCCTTGGCGATCGCCCAACGGGAGACAAATCCAACGCCAAATCCTGCTTCGACGGCAGATTTGATTGCCTCAGTCGAATCGAGCTCCATCACGACGTTGAGCGCACTGCGCCGGATGTGATGCCGCTCAAGAGCCAGCTCAATAATGTGCCGGGTCCCCGAACCGCGCTCTCGCATCAGGAGCGGCGCATTGGTCAGATAGGCAGGAGCGATCTCCTTTTGCTCGGCCCATTCGTGAGCTGCGGGCACCAGCAGTACAAGCTCATCCTCGAGAAAAGGCACCCGTGATAAATCACGGCTGCGCGGCGGCCCTTCAATGAACCCGAGCGCGATCTTCCCCTCTTCGACCGCCGTCACAATCTCTTCGGTATTCCCGCTGATCAGCGTGGGATGAACTCGCGGATGCGATGAGCAAAACTCACTGAGCAGGCGCGGCAGCACGTACTGTGCGATGGTAGTCGAAGCTCCCAGAGTGAGCGCGCCGCTTTGCGCACCGCCGAAAGGAGAAAGGGCTTGCCCGGCCTCCCGGAGCAGCCGGCTTGACTCCTCGGCGTATTTGAGCAACACCTCGCCGGCAGCCGTGAGCTTGACCTGCGAGCCGGATCGATCGAAGAGCACGACGCCGAGTTCCTCTTCAAGGGCTTTGATCTGCAGGCTAACCGCAGGCTGCGTCAGATACAACTCTTCGGCAGCTTTGCGAAAGCTAAGTTGTTCGGCCACCTTGCGGAAAACGATTAGCCTGAAATTCTCAAGCGAGATCATGCAATGATTAGAGCATTGCCGTCGGTTCGGGACATCCCATCGCCAGCTTCACCAGCGAGGCCAGCTTGCAGATCTTGGTGTTTGTGAGCGAGCGCTGCCCGGGCTCGGGCTCCCGGAGGTTGTCACGAACCACGACAGCGATGTTGTCTGCCTCGGCCGCGCAATCCATGCGCAATCCCGTTTCTCCGGCGTCGAGAAGCAGGTGCGCAGGGCCGAGCTTGTGAACGGAAGCAGAGAGGGGAACGACCAGAACCGTCGTGGCCCGTTCATGCTGATTGCGCGCGTTCGGTGAGACGATGACGACCGGGCGCCGCCCTTTCTCCGGTGGATCGGTATGAAAACTCGTCCACCAGATCTCGCCACGTTGTGGGAACCGCTGTGCCGCTGTCCTCACTACCGCACTTCCTTTGGGAGTTGCGACTCCGAGAACGCTCCCCACGCGCTTTCCTCGGCAATGTCATCATCGCTCAGGGAATCGTAGTAGTCCGTGTAAGCGGCCTCGACCGACTTCTGTTGCCGAATCGCGATCAGTTCACTCAGCAGCGCGTCCAACGTTTCAGACTCCGAGTTGGATTTCCGTTCCTTGCGAGTCCTGCGGATAAACGAGTCCGATTCCACTGAGATGCTGAAACTCTTCTTGATCTTGCGGGCAATTTTGGGAGAAGTAGTAGGCATAATCGCACCAAAGGTAGTATACACAGTACGGAAGAACATGCCAACTTTCTACTACTAGACGGACTAAACATGCCCAGGTCAGATATGTTGCTGCGAATCGCTGACCTCCTTCGCGAGAAGTCCTGGCTACATCTTCTTTCGCTCAGAGCAAGATCGGGACCGCAGAGACCTAGCGGGCGAGGTTATAAACGAGCTGTCCATCCCAAGAGGAGGTATTTGGATGTCCCGGCACGTAAAACATCGCTGGATTGAACAAACAACGCAAGCGCTGAATCTCCTGTCGGTCCGGCTGGACGATCCGCCGTCCCTCGAAGAACTGTCCGCTGCCGCAGGTTGCTCGCCGTTTCATTTCCACCGCATTTGGCGTGCGCTGCTGGGCGAACCTGTAAGCCAGACCGTCGCAAGGCTGCGCATCGCCGCTGCACAACAACGGCTACGCATCCCCGGAACAACCGTCACGGCGGTTGCGATGGACGGAGGATACGGTACGCCGCAGAGTTTCGCCCGGGCCTTCCGCCGGGTCGCCGGCCTGTCGCCAAGCGAGTTTGTCGCCAGCGATCTTCCACAGGTCGGGGTCGAGGCCGATCGTTCCGCAGACGTGCAGGTGGAACTGCGTTCGGCGTGCACGCTGGTCGCCCTGCGGCGCGATGGAGGTGCTTATCGCGAATTGAATTCCTTGTTTGCCCGCGCGTGGACATGGGCGCAGGAGACAGAAAGGCTCCTCAACCTGCTGGGGATCTACGGCCTGCCCATGGACGACCCCTTCAGCGTTCCGGAAGAGCAGCTGCGCTACGAGGCGGGTCTGGCGCTTGGTGACGATGTGATCGCGCCCGATCCATTTCACCGCCTGATCCTGCCTGCCGGAGAGTATGCCCGGCTGCGCCACGTTGGCAGCTACGACGACCTGGAGGACACCGACCAGGCACTGATCCAGTGGGCGATCGGATCCGGGCGCAAACCAGCAGATCACCCGCTCGTACACCAGTTCCTGGATGATCCCGATGAAACGCCGGTCGAGAAACTGTGCACCGACGCACTTCTTCTGCTGGAACCCGTGGAGGAATCAGAATGACTGGCACGCTTTTGTCGATAATCTTTCTGCTACAACCGGCTCCAAAGATCGACGCTGACCGATCGCCGGAGGCCGTCGTCCGAGCTATGTTCGCTGCGTTCAACCGCCACGACGCGGTCGCCATGGAACGGATCTATGCCCCGGATGCCCGTCTGACGTCGTCCGATTTCTGCCGTGCACGTGGACGGTCGGATGTAAGACGCACGTATGAAGCGCTGTTCAGGGCGTTTCCGGATATCCGCGACGACGTAACCACAGTTGTCTCTGAAGGCGACCACGTGGCCGTTCGCTTCATGGCGGTCAGCAGGCGCGGTGGAATGTCGCTGAAGATCCACACGTTTCTCAGAGTGCGTGACGGACAGATCCTGGAAGACGACAGCGTCTTCGATACCGGCGGACAGGCATGCGAACCGTAACAATCAAATCAAAGCAAGCGCTTGCAGACCTTCGATCTATACCGAAAAACTCCGCGAAATCTTTGTCAATATTTTGCGCGAAGAGAATTCCCAGAGCCGTAAACGGGCTTATCCTGATCCCATGACGGACGAGGAATTGTCTACACTCGCCGATTCGTGGATTCGCTATCACCTTGCGCCAAGGCAGTCACAAAAAGAACCGGATGCCTGGGCTGCCGACACTCACGATCTGGAGCACCACGATCCAGAAACACTTTGGCGCCTTATCCCTGTAATCCTTGGAAAAGATTCCTCATTGTGGATCCAGGCGGTTCTCTCTGCTGGACCGGTCGAGAATCTTCTCGTACGCTTCGGCCCGCAGTTCATTGACCGCGTTGAAATCACTGCGCGCAAGGACCCGACGTTCGCTCATATGCTCGGCGGAGTCTGGCACGGCAGCATGGACGAGCATATATGGGATAGGCTCCAACGCGTCTGTAGCAAAGAAGGTTGGGATACGGGCGTCCAGGCACGCTAAGCGAACTGTTCCACGCTGAATCCCAACTGCCAGTCTTCGTGCTGAGCCAGCATCCCGTCCCATGTCACTTCGCGCTTCTGGTAGCCGGCCATGCGCCCCAGCATACAGCTCAGCGCCGTTTCGACGCCCTCGGCAATCTGGTTGTGCGCCGGCCCTGACAGGATGCTTACAATGAAAGTGCGCTCCTTTTCCCGATCCGCATCCTTCAGGTTGTCGAGAAAGGCGCCGTTCGCAGCAAACTTCCCGGAGCCGGTCGCAGTCGACTCCGAATCCTGCCACGACCACGCATTCTCGCCGGTGATCGCAATCGGCCCTGAATACGGACACGTACCCGTTCCGCTCGCGCCAAACAACTTCAGTCCCGCATCGAAGACGCCGTCCGTTCCGAATTGCGTCGAAGCGAAAGAGAAGTGCACGTCGCCCGGATACGTGAAGTCGACCTGATAGTTGTCCCAGCAATCACCGTAGTGGTCAAGAACACTCCGTCCGCCGGTAGCCGTAGCCTTCAGAGGATGTGCGCCGAGCATCCAGTTGCACAGGTCTATGATGTGAATGTTCTGCTCTACCAGAATGTCGCCTGAAAGCACGCGATCCCACAGCCAGTTGCGCAGCCGATATTCTTCCTGACCTTCGCCCTCGCGCTTCTTCTCTGTCGATGCCGGAGCGTTGTAGTTACCCGCGACCATGGCGACTTTTCCCAACGCTCCAGCCTTCACCTTCTCGGCCAGGGCTGCGATCGGCGGAGCGTTGCGGCATTGGAAGCCAACATCGACGCTTTGATTCGACTTCACGCGCTTTGCGATCTCCAACGCCTGCTTAGCCTGCGCGACGTCGATCCCGACCGGCTTTTCGCAATAGACATGTTTACCGGCGCCAACGGCGGCCTCGAGATGATGTACGTGAAAGAACGGCGGAGTCGAAATCTGGATCAGGTCTATATCTTTCGAGCCGGCTAACTGCTCAAACGCATGTGGCCCGCGAAAGAGAAGTTTGCTGTCGATTGCCGATTGCCCAAGGCTCGCGTTCACTTTGTTGAAGTGATCCTGTCCGGCCGCTAGATTATCAGCGAACAAATCCGCAAGGGCTACGACACGAGCAGAAGTATTCCGCGCAAACGATTCTGCCACCGCGGTCCCGCGATTCCCGCATCCCAGCAGCCCATGCCGCACCGCTGAGTTCGCCTCATACCCAAATGCCGTGCGTGCATCGAGCACAATCATTCCTGTAACAACCCCCGATCCAGCCTGCAAAAACTCCCGACGATTCATGTGTCCTCGCGATCCAAAGAAGAACCATATCTTGAAGCGTACGGCCTTCAGCGCGTACGCAAGAACCTTGACACAACTATCAGGGCTTTAGCCCCTGAGCGTTCACGCCAGCACCCCATCCAGAATCCGCTCAAGATACAACTTCTCGTTCTTTACATCCTCGATCTGTTGCGGACCCGATGTCTCGCGCTCGATCGTGATTGCGCCGGTGTATCCGAGCTTGTGCAGCTCCGTGAACACCGCCTTGAAATCGACCAAACCGTGGCCGATCAGCACCTCTTCTCCCAGCTTGCTCGGATCGGTCGGCCACTTGCCGTCTTTTGCATGCACGCTTCGCACGTGTGCCCCAATGATTTCGACGGCGTCAACCGGGTTTGCCTTGCCGTACAGGATCAGATTTGCGGTATCCAGCCCGACTCCCAGGTTCGGCATATTCACATCACGAATCGCCCGCGACATCGCGGTCGGTGTCTCCTGTCCTGTCTCCATCAGGAAGTGCTGGCCGTTCCCCTGGCAGTGTTGCGCGACAGTCCGGATTGCCTCTACCGTGCCCGGATACAAAGCGTCTGCCGGATCCTCAGGAACGAATCCGCAATGCGTCTGCACCTGCTCGATGCCCAAAAGCTTCGCGAAGTCGGAAACCTGGCGGAGCGCGTCGATCCGGGCAGCACGGTACTTTGGCGGCACCAGCCCGATGGTCGCAGGTCCCTGAAGGAAATTCCATTCGAGCGGCGCCGGCCCGACGACTTCAACCGTCGTTGCCACCACATCGTACTTCGCCAGCAGGTCGCCAATCTGCTTCGCCGCGTCCGGCGTGAATTTGTCGATGTAGCCATCCAGCGACAGGAAGCAATTCGAAAAGCCCATGTCATGAACTCGCTTGATGGTTGCTTCCGGCGCTCCGTAGGGACTGACCAGGAGACCAATGGCCATCGGTTTCAGCTTTGTTTTCTCCGGCTCGGCAGGTGAGGGAATCGGCCGAAACCCGGTTGAGATCGCAGCAGCAGTAGCAGCACCCAGAAACGTACGGCGGTCCATGAAGTCCTTTCGGAATATGGAAAAATGTCTCTCTATGTGACGTCTTGAAATCTAAGCGGTTGCCCTATGTCTCTGCAAGTACTGCAGCATCGTGTCGGTGGAGTGAACGTAGCGATTTGTCGCTGGCTGACTTTGAGGCCCCGCAGACGCGCGCGTCTGCGGGGTAAGCGAGCGAAGGATCTGCTTTTGGTTTCAAGGTGCGGCGTGTGCAGCCGACGAAATCGAGGGCGGAAGTACAGATCCCTTCAACTCTGCTGCAATCATCCGTACCGCTTCATCCCGAGCATTCGCGCACTCTGGCGACAACTCCATCGAGATCGGCTGCCTGGGATTGATCGAGATCGCGTATAGCACAACCTCGCGCTCGCCACTCTGCATATAGAACGCGTCCAGCAGATCTTTCACCCCGATATCGTGCGCTGTCAGCGTCGGCGGATAGTCCCTTGAAAATCGCGGCGTCGTTCGCGTGACGGTTCCGGGCGGGTTGCCGTCATCGGTGGCGTCGATGAGGATAATCTGATCGGCGGCCTGCAGCGGCTCCAGCAGAATGAATCCGCCGGTGCCGCCGTCAAGGCATTCAACGTTCGCGGGTAGTTCATGTTTTTCCAGGGCTCTGACCGCGTGAACTCCGACACCCTCGTCGCCCATGATCACGTTCCCCAGCCCCAGAACAAGTGTCTTCTTCGCGTCAGCGCTCACCACCCTAGTCCCTCAGTCCCTTGTCCCTGTCCTTCGTCCCTGTCTCTTTCACTCGATCAAACTTCCAACCGCCCACGATCGAAGAAATCGTCCCGCGCCCCTCAATGTAGTCGTGATAGAAGGCAAGATAGACATGAACGACAATGAACACCACAAAGAACCACAGGAACAGGTGGTGCCAGTAGCGGACGCTCATCTCTCCGCCCATCAGCGGCACGATCCACGTAAACATCCGAGGGATCCAGGAGTCGCTCATGCTTGAGTAGAGAGCAAAGCCCGTGATTGTCTGAGCCACGAATGCGAGAAAGGTGAAGAAGTAGACAAGGCCGGCCAGCGCATTGTGCCCGGTCGAGATCGGCCCGTGCAGCTTCGTTTCGAATACGTCAGCCTTGATCACGTCCACGATCTCCTGCCGCTGCGACTTCTTCAGCGGGAAGAACGCGGTCCACCGGGCGTACTTGTTTCCCACAAATCCCCAGTAAAGCCGCGCCAGGAAGTTGAAGACGTAAACATACGCGCAGAGAAAGTGAAGAAAGCGCACCCAGCCGAACCAGTACTGCTGGTAGGCTTCGCTTGCGTAGAATGCACGGATCGGCGCACCGATCAGGTATCCGGTGAAGCAGAGAACCACCAGCGCGATCGCGTTGATCCAGTGATACGCGCGCACCGGAAGCTCCCACACATACACGCGCCGGTACTCTGCCGGACGATCGCCATTTCCGTAGACAGACTTTCTTGCTGCTCCTGTCGTTGCCATAGCCATCACTCAAACGAAATCTGGTGAAGGTGCCGGCCCTGCGAATCGTAAAGATGTACGGCGCAGGCGAGGCACGGGTCAAAGGAGTGAATCGTCCGGATGATCTCCACCGGCTCATCGAGCTTGGCCACCGGCGTGCCGATCAGCGCAGCCTCAAACGAAGAGTGCCGCTTCTTCGCATCGCGCGGCGACCCGTTCCAGGTCGTCGGCACCACCAGTTGGTAGTTGTCGATCTTGCCGTTCTTGATCTTGATCCAGTGAGCCAGCGATCCGCGCGGGGCCTCCTCCAGGCCAACGCCTTCGCAATCAGCCGGCCAGGACTTCGGTTCCCACTTCTCGCCGTTAAACGTCGACACCTCGTTGATCTTTACGCGATTGATCAACTCGCCGTAGAAATCCTTCAGCCACACCATTGCCAGCGCTGCATCGATGCCGCGCGCGGCCGTGCGTCCAAGCGTGCTAAAAAGCGCATCGACCGGCACGCCGAGTTTGCCCAGCGTCTGGTCCACAACGCCCTCCACATCGGCACGGCCCGACGCATATGCAACCAGCAACCGCGCCAGAGGACCAACCTCCATCGCGTTGTCCTTCCAACGCGGCGTCTTCAGGAACGAATACTTCTCGTATCCCTCCAATGACTCGAATGGCGGCCGCGGTCCGGCGTACTTGATCTGCGTCTCGCCTTCCCACGGGTGCAGGCTCACCGAGTCGCCGCCCGCGTAGGTGTACCACGACGAAGCGATGTACTCCTTGATCTCCTGCGTATCCTTTGCGTTCACCGGATGCACATGGCTCAGGTCGCGATTGAGCACGGCGCCCCGCGGATACTTGAACGACTCAGGATGGTTGTAGCCGTTCGTCGGGAATTCGCCGTAGCAGAGATAGTTGTGCAAGCCCCCGCCATACTTGGCCCAGTCCTTGTAGAACGACGCCACAGCCAGCAGATCCGGAATATAGACATGGTTGACGAACTCGTCTGCCTGACTGATAAGCCGCGCCACAAGGTTCAGCCGCTCTGAGTTGATCGCAGCCACTTCGTTCACATTGATCGAGCAAGGAACTCCGCCAACCAGGTAGTTCGGATGCGGATTCTTGCCGCCAAAAACGGCATGGATCTTGACGACTTCCTTCTGCCACTCAAGCGCATCGAGATAATGCGCGACGCCGATCAGATTCACCTCGGGCGGGAGCTTGTATGCCGAGTGGCCCCAGTAGCCGTTCGCGAAGATCCCCAGCCCGCTGTCTGCGAAGGCTTTGATCTTCTTCTGCACGTCGCTGAAATGCGCAGTCGTGTTCTTGTCATAGCTTGAGAAGGATTGCGCCAGCTCTGCAGCTTTCTTCGGATCGGCCTTCAGCGCGTTAACGATGTCCACCCAGTCCAGAGCGTGCAGGTGATAGAAGTGGACCACGTGATCCTGCACATATTGCGTCGTCAGCATGATGTTGCGGATCGTCTCCGCGGTTGGTGGAACCGAGATTCCCAGTGCGTCCTCGACGGCGCGAACGCTCGCCAGCGCGTGAACCGTGGTGCACACGCCGCATACACGCTCGGTAATGGCCCAGGCATCGCGAGGATCGCGTCCGATCAGGATCTTCTCGAGACCGCGCACCATTGTGCCTGAGCTGAAAGCGTCGGTAATGACGCCGTTTTCTACCACCGCCTCAACACGCAGGTGGCCTTCAATGCGGGTTACGGGATCTACGACTATGCGTGCCATAGGAATTTACGACTCCTTCTGATCGTCTGCGTGCACTTCCGCAATGACTTTGTGCTTGCGCACATTGGTGACAACGGCGTGTGCCGCAACGCCGGCCAGCGTAGTCGCTGCCACAATCGTGCCCATCGTGTCGGCCGTGCTCTCGATGCCGAAGCCCGGGAAACTGCTCAGATGCTGGTAAAACGGGCCGTTATCCCAGAAGCCCTCCTCGCTGCATCCGATGCACCCGTGACCCGACTGGATCGGGTAACTCGTACCCTCATTCCAGCGCACCACCGAGCAGGCGTTGTAGGTCACTGGGCCGCGGCAGCCCATCTTGTATAGGCAATATCCCTTGCGCGCGTTCTCGTCGTCCCACGACTCCACGAACAGCCCCGCATCGTAGTTCGGCCGGCGATAGCAGGTGTCGTGTACGCGCCGTCCGTAGAACTCCTTCGGGCGTCCCAGATTGTCGAGCGCCGGAATCTGCCCCAGAACCAGGACATGCGTAACAACCGCCATCATCACGTCGGCAATTGGCGGGCAGCCCGGCACGTTGATCACCGGCTTGTCCACGAGCTTATGAATCGGCGTCGCATTAGTCGGATTAGGCTTTGCCGCCTGCACGCAGCCGTTCGAAGCACAACTTCCCCATGCGATAATCGCGGCCGCGTCCTTCGATACTTCCTGCAGAATCGACTCGGCCGTCTTTCCGCCGATCATGCAGTAGACACCGCCGTCCTTGGTAGGCACCGCGCCCTCGACCAGCACAATGTATTTACCTTTATTGTTCTTGATGGTGTCCTGCAGACTCTTTTCCGCCTGGAATCCCGACGCTGCCATCAACGTCTCTGTGTAGTTCAGCGACAGCACATCCAGCAGCGCATCCGCCACAATCGGGTGCGAAGCCCTGATGAATGACTCGCTGCAGCACGTGCACTCCTGGAAGTGCATCCAAACGACCGCCGGTTTTTCTTTCTTCTCAAACGCCAACACCACCTGGGCTACGCCGCTCTTCGCAAAACCGGCCGCCGCCGCGGCTGCCGTGCAAAACTGCAGAAACTGTCTGCGGCTGTATCCCTTCTTTTCCATCGACTGCCAAATCGACTGCCCCATGCCCACCTCTCTCGCTGTGCGGGTGCCGCGAAATCCCCAGTGAACAAGGTGATCCAGTTCACTCAATGGAGTTCCGGCAAATGTAGGCACGTTACTTTTCTCACAACACGATCGGCTGTGAGCGCTATCACACGTGTGGCAGATCACTCAGCTCGCGTATTTAGGGGACGCGCGGGTGAGCCTGCGCACATTCGTCACATTCGATCCGCAAGTCTTTCGCTTAGTTACTCAAATACTTTTGTATCCGGTCGAAATAGAAAATATACATGTGATCCGAAACTGGACTATATTTGTCCACAAGCGCCCCTTTCACTGCAAATAAGAGAGCCCGTCCCTTCGGACGGGCTCTTCGGTTTCTGTTCCTTGAAACCCGCTGTCATTCTGTGCGAACGAGGCCCCGAACGCTTTTCCCCAAAGAGCGATCGTTTGCTCTTTGGGGCAGAAGTTCGGGGGTGGTGAGCGAAGACTCTGCGGTTGTCTTCCAGATCTCTGCGGTTGTCAGCGTCCTGCGATCATTCGCTGTCAGAGATTTCCTTAACCCGCACAACCAGGCAACTGATCGCTTTCTCGCCGCTAAGCAGCAGCTGGTGAGGAGTTCCCGCTGCTATGTGAACCAGATCGCCGGTTCGCAACTCACAGCTCGAGCCCCCGCTGATCGCGGCTCCCATGATCTCTCCGGGACCAACCTGCCTCGAACGCTCCAGCGAACCCCCGGTCACGAGTGTGGCGTGTCCATCCAGAGCGACCAGGATCACGGAAACGTCTTCGAGCACCACAGCATCGCCGCTCCGCAGCAGAACCGAAAGCATCATGGTGTAGCCGGGAAAGTCGCGGATTGCTTCACAGACAGACCCCTCGCTGAACCGCGCCAACTTGCGCAGGTAGGCAACCCGCTCCAGCAATACTGGCTTGGTCCAGTGATCACTGCCTTGCTCCGAGTTTGCCTTCTCGGGCCGTGCGTACGCTTCGACGACTCCCTCCGAAAACACCAGCCGATCCAGGATCTCGTCCTTCCGCATTCTGATCATTCCTTCTTCATTCTGATCATATGCTTCGCTGGAAATTGGGTCCTTATTCATCGCGACAAGAGCGCGATTCCTCTTATAATCCGACCGTGACCTCCTCACCTCGTCCTTCTCCGACGGTGCTCCCGAACAGCAATTTCGGTCTCCTACTGCGTCAATGGCGCGGCGCGCGGCGCGTCAGCCAACTGGATCTATCGCTCGATGCCGAAATCTCAACGCGCCACCTGAGCTGCGTCGAGACTGGCCGCGCACAGCCGAGCCGGGAGATGGTCCTTCGTCTCGCCGAGGCGCTGCAGGTTCCATTGCGTGAGCGCAATACAATGCTGCTCGCGGCCGGCTATGCGCCGTTATATCGGCGCACCAGCCTCGATGCTCCCGAATTGGAAGCAGGGCGCCGCGCACTGGAGCTTCTCATGGAGAAACTCGAGCCGAATCCTGTGCTCGTGTTGGATCGCTATTGGAACACCCTGAGGATGAATGTCGGCGCAAAGCGATTTCTTGCCCTCTTCCCTGGCTGCGATTCCGGTTCGCCTCACAACGGACCCCGTCTTGTATTCGATCCCAACGGACTGCGGCCCCATATCGACAACTGGGAGCTGGTGGCAGCACGCGTTCTTGGGCGGGTGCGCCGCGAAGTCGCGGACAACCCATCAGACGAGACGTTAAAGAGCCTTCTGGAAGACTTGCTCAGCTTTCCCGGCGTGCCGAGCCGCTGGCGAATGCTCGACTTCGATGACACTCCACCACCGTTCCTGACCCTCAACTACAAGTGGAAGAACTCAACGCTTCGCCTGTTCTCCGCCCTCACTACCCTGGGCACGCCGCTCGATGTCGGACTGCAGGAACTCCGCATTGAAACCTTTTTTCCTGCAGATGAAGCTACCCGCACCTTTGTCGATCGCCTCGCCGAGAGCGCGCTCGATTGATCTCTGTATAAGAAGAGCACGTGTCATCACGAACGGTGCACGCTCGGGGCCCCGCGAAAGTGGGGTAAGCGCAGCGAAGGATCTGCTGTTGTCCTCCTCGAATCATGCATTTGTTTTGCAATTCTCAATTGCGCCCTACGACAACCCGTTTTCGCCATGACCTCGGAGGTCATCGACACCCTTTCTCTTCCATTGAATACTGTCCCCGGAACCGAGCTCAATTTCTCGAAGGGAGGATGCCCCGACATGCGGCGCGCAAACAACATCGTAATAGCGTTGATTTCCCTGATAGTGATTATTCCCTCGCAAGGTCAGACGAAAGATCCCAGTGATGTCGACACGATCAAGCATCTTGAACAGGATATGGGGACTGCTATGATCGCCGGCGATATCGATAAGCTCAGTCAGATCTACGCCGACGATTTTGCAACCGTTGGATCCTCCGGCAAGGTAACCACCAAGGAAGACCTTCTACACGATTTCAAATCCTTCCATGACAAACTCGAGTGGTTTGAAAATGGACCGATGGACGTGCAGGTGTACGGCAATGTCGCCGTGGCCCACGCCAGCGTCAGAGAAAAGAGGAGCCGCGACGGAAAAGATACCAGTGGTCAGTTTGTCTGGATGGATCTTCTCGAGAAGCGCGATGGCAAGTGGGTAGTCGTGCGCTCCGCAGGCGCCAAGCTGAACTGAGGTGCCGGGTGCCCCAGAGCCTGCCCTGAGCGCAGTCGAAGGGTCTCCTCCCTTGGAGACCCTTGAACCAATCGGCCTCAAGCTATCAGAAGCCCTTGAGTGCCCCAGTCACCGGAGGACCGGAATAGTGCACGTGCACGATTCGCCAGCCGCCGCTTTCCTTGCTGTAAATCTGCGTCTCGCGTCCGGTGGTCGTGATCTTCTGGCCGTCTTTGAGCGTGGCGTGGAACGTCCAGGTCATCTCTGCCCACGCAGTCCCGTTGTAGACGTGAAGAACCGGGTTCTCGAGAGTTAAGTCGCGTTGGGAAAAGAGTCCCATCGTATCTCTGTAGAAGCCCTCCCGGATCTGCTCAAATCCGACCGCGGTCCCTCGCGGATGAATAAACGATACTCCCGGACCATGTGACCAGACCGTCGAGATAAGTTCAGGATCGAGAGTGTCCACAGCCTTCATGTAGTTGCTCTCGAGCGCTCGCAGTTGCTGCTCATCAGAGGCCGCAGCCTGGCCACCGACTCGGATTCCGCTTGCGAACAGAACAGCGAACGAGAAGACCAAGAGAGCTGTCGTTGATTTTGCCGTCTTCAATGTCATCAGGAGTTCCATATCCCGCCGCACAGTCTTCACAGTTTCACAATTTCACAGAGCGAATTTGAGATTCGCCGGTAACCGATTGTTACCGCCATAGATTGAGGCACTTAGTATTCCGAAGTGGCGCTTTTTCAGGCCCTTTTTTGGCGGATTTTGGCGCGTTTTTTGGCATCCCTCCGACCGCCTTTAGTGCGTTTTGTCCGCTCGCGGTCAACAAGGGAAAGCACGGCGGAATTGAGGGAATTGCTTTTGGGTTCCATTGTGCCACGGGGAGGGAAAATTATCTGCAAGAGCCGGGCACCAATTATTGCCAGCATTTGTGATGTTTAGACGTGTTGGGCTTGAGCATCCCACGTCTCTTCGAGATGTGGAACACCTGGCACCCGGGCAAGGAGGATGGGTTGCAAATCGAAACACCTCGTCGCAACCAACCCCTCGTTCACTTATTCTCCTCGGTCCCTGTCTCACCGCGCCTTGATCAGCTCATCCAGATAATCCGGCTTGGTCTCGTCGCGCACCAGGTGCGGAAACCGTGGGCCGCCGTGGTAGTCGATCGTCGCCGTGCGATAGTACTCGTCCACGACCACCAGCAGCGTGATTGGCTTCGAATTGTCCTTCGAATCCTTTACTGCCTCGGCCAGCAGCTCCAGATTGAAAACGCGTCCGTTCACGCCAACGATCTTCATCCCTGACGAGACTCCGGCTTCAAAGGCAGGGCTACCAACAATGGAATCCCCCACCGTGCCGTCTTGGGCGACGCTCAGGCCGATCGAGTACGTCTCGGCCGCAGTCCCGCGCCGTCCTTCGAGCCTTGTCGGCTGATCGGTGAAGGCGACCTTCCAGCCACCATTCTCGATTCCGCCCACCGGGGCTTCCGGAGAAGTGGAATCAAGCCGCGTACGCCAGAACGTTGTCCAATCGTACGGTGCAATTGCGTTCAGTGCTGCCACAAGTTCCTCGAAGGTGTAGGTCTTTACCTGAGGCCCGTTGTTGGCTCCGCCATGAAAGGCATGGCAGAAGTCGTCGATAGACTTCGCGCCATGCGACTCGCGATGAATGATCGTCGCCACCTCGAGCCACAACAGGTCGCCCTCATCGTAATAATCTGTGCCGCGCCGCCAGTTCAGCCAGCCGCGACCGCCGAATCCCATCCCCGGCTCAGCGTCAGCCGTATCCTGCAGCGGACGCCATGTGCGCCCCGGCCGTCCTGGCCCCAGCGAAGCCGCAATGCTCGCCAGCCACTCGTGATACTGCTCAGGCGTAAACAGACCGCTGCGCGCCGCCAGCAGCGGGCCGAGATAGTCCGTGAGCCCTTCGTAGCCCCACAGCAGGTCTGTCTTCATCGGTTCCTGATAGTAGGGAACGGCGAGGTCCGCAGGCCGGCGGAACTTCCCATTCCACGAGTGCACGAACTCGTGCGCCAGCAGCGATCCGAGCGCCATCCCCGCCCCCGGCCCCATCAGCGTCCGCTCCGGCAGCCGGCTGTCGTTCGACTCATGATGCTCGAGGCCGAAGTGTTGGACATGATCGCTCAGGGCAAGAAGGAAATGGTAATCGCGATAGTGCCGCGCGCCAAACAGCTTGCCCGCCTCCGCCACGAGATTAGTCATTCCTTGCTTGTCTTTCGGGCTCAGGTTCAACGCGTCTTCGCTGTCAGCCACCAGGTCGAGTTGGTGATGAATCGGCTCGCCCGACGGAGTGATGTCGTAGCTGCGATAGAACTGCCCGAGATCGACCGGCGAATCCACCAGCATGTCGAGCGAGATCGGCTTGAACGAAACCTCGTTGCCGCTTGCGCTGGCAACGGGCAGGGAAGTGCCGTATTTCCATCCCTCCGGCAGGATCAGCTTTGCCTCGTACGTCAGCTTCTCCGCGGGAGTCCCTTCCGGATAGAGCGCTACTTCGCTCCACTCGAGCACCAGAAGCTTGTCCGTAGCCGAGCCACCATTCGGCTCGATGTAGTCGTAGTTCGCTTCAAGAAGGCTGACCCCGGCGGGTACATCGAGGTGGAACGTAAACACATCCAGCAGATCACGCCTCCACGGAATGACCTTGCCGCCGCCTTCAAACATCAGAGCGGTCAGATTGGCGATCGGCCCGTCCGGCCCGTGGTTCCCCGGGATCCACTTGGGGTAGTAGACCGTCAGCGGCCCCGGCTTCACCGGCATCACGATGTGCATGTGCAGAATCTTGTTCTGCGTTTTGCTCGCGTCAACGGTAAGTGAGATGCTTTCGGCCTTCAGCCTCGCGTTCCCGATGACAACGAAGCCGGAGATTACAAGCGCAAGCCACTGCAGGCGGCAAATCATCATGCACAAGCTCCTCAGCGAGGGAAGTAATACCGAATGATATCAACCGCGGTCGTGAAATTGAGCAGTCCGCGCGATGCGCTAATGCTGCGGCGAATCCAGCCCGCCGGTGAGGCTCGATACACGCTCCACGTGGTGACTGCGGCACCACGACATGAGGCCCTTCGCCAGCCGTTCGGTCGCGCGAGGATCGGCATAGCTTGCCGTTCCCACCTGCACTGCGGCTGCGCCCGCGAGCATGAATTCCACCGCGTCCTCAGGAGTGATAATGCCGCCCAGCCCGATCACCGGAATGTCCACGGCGTGTGCCGCTTCATAAACCATCCGCACCGCGATCGGCTTGATCGCCGGTCCCGACAGCCCTCCGGTCACATTGGTCAGTCTCGGCTTGCGCGTTTCCGGATCAATCGACATCGCAACGAAAGTATTCACCAGGCTCACCGCATCCGCGCCAGAAGCGGCACAAACGCGGGCCATTCCCCCAATCGACGTGACATTGGGCGAGAGCTTCACAATCAGCGGCCGCTTCGAAATGCTTCTGACCTCGTTGACGAGGTACTCGAGCGAGCCTGCATCCGATCCGAACGCCATTCCGCCGGCATGCACGTTGGGGCACGAGACGTTGAGTTCGTATGCGGCAATTCCATCCGCATCGTTCAGCTGCTCCACGACGCCTTTGTATTCGCCAACCGTATAACCAAAGACGTTTACGATCACCTTGCACTTGGGATAGTGGCTCAGCGGCGGCAGCTTCTTGGCAATGAATTCCACAACCCCGATGTTTTGGAGCCCGATGGCATTCAGCATCCCGGCTGCTGTCTGAATCAGGCGCGGCGCTGCATGCCCCATCATCGGTTCCAGCGATATACCCTTTGTGACGAATGCGCCGATGCGCTCCAGCGAGACGATCTCTTCGAACTCGATGCCGTAGCCAAAAGTACCGCTCGCGGCGATGACCGGATTGGTCAACTCAATGCCGGCGAACTGCACTTTCATGTCGGGTTTCACGCGCTGTTGTTTTCCTCCGGTTCTGGAGCGTCTAGTATTTTCTCGGGTGGACCGGCCGCAGCGCCTCGGTGAGCACGCGCCCCACTGCCGCTGACGGAAAGTTGATGCCCAATTCCGATGCGAATGTGGGCGCCAGATCCACGGGAGCCACACGTTCATGATACTCGCCGTCAACGAACGGCGGACCGTAGATCGCCAGCGGAACATGCCGGTCATAAGACCATGGACTAAAGTGTGTCGTTCCTGAAGAGCTTCGAATGTCCTCCATCTGGTACGCACCCAGTGCCAGCATCACAAACCAGTTTCCGTGCGACGCGTAGCTATGAGCCAACAGGTGTCCCCACTCCGAAGGCGGAAGCGCACCATTCGCCATCTGCAGCCGCGTATACACGCCCGCCACCTGCGGCGCAGGCTGCAACCGCTGCTGCGACGGCTCGGGTGTGGGCTCGTTTGCTTTGAGAACCGGTGGTGGTGCCGGATTCTGCGCGGCAACTGCAACGGGCAACAGCGCCGCGACCTCCTCTTCGGCCGCCTTCTCTTCGACATGCGCCTTTTCGAAAGCACGCTTGTTCAAGATAATGTAGGGCAGATCGGGGCCCGGCATCAGGTATGGGACATGCTCGCCCGGGGAGTGGCGTTTGTTCAGCTCATCTTCGATGCGGTCGTATAGCTTCTCCGAGTTCACCAACCCCGAATCGATGCCCAGCTTTGCCGCCTCACCGGGTATTGGCGCAATGCCGTGGTCGGCTGTCAGCGCGAGCCACACATTGTTCAATCCCACTGCCTGATCGAGCCACGCAAAGAACTTGTCCAAGTCGCGGTCGAGCGCAAGGATCATCTGCTCCTGGGAGTCCGAATCCGGCCCGAGCTGATGTCCCTGAATGTCGTTGGCTGAAAGCGAGATCGCAACCAGGTCAGTCACGCCACGCTGCCCCAGCTTCTCGCCCGTGATCAGCGCCTTGGCAAAGTCGAACTGATAGCTGTTCGCCGCCGGCGTCCTGCCTACCAGGTCATAAAACTGCGTGGTGCCTTCGACGCTTGCCTCCCGCTCTGCCTGCGCAATGCGCCCGCTCGCGTTGAACGCCCGCGCCCACTCCGGCAGGTGCTCCATGTAGTACGTCGAGGTCGTGAACTGACCGCTCGCGTTGTCGATCCAGAAGGCTCCGTTGGCCGACTGACCGACCGTCAGAATCGCCGCGCGATCCTTCAGCGAAATTCCGAACACCTTCGCCCTGCCTTGCGTCGCCAGCCGCAACTCGTCGCCCAGCGTCGAAGCCCGCAGGTTCAGAGGCGATGAGCCGACCAGGAATTTAGCAGCCGTCGGCGGCGCATTGGGCGCATTCGCCGGGATCGACGCAGCCGGAATATCCACGAGTTGGTAGCGTTCATCCTGGACCGAACTGACCTTCACCTCATCCGACCGCGCAGCATCCCACCACTCGTTCGATTCGATTCCGTGCCCGTCACTGTACGCGCCTGTTCCGATCGTCGCGTGTCCGGGCGCGGTCTTGGTGTTGGCGTAGTCGTAATAGCAATTCGTGAACCATGCTCCTTCGTTCATGAACAGCCTGAAACCGCGGTCTTTGAACTTGTCCCGGTCGCGATTCAGATAGTCTCCGCGGAACTGGTCGATCACGATGATCACAATCAGTTTCGGTCTGCCGACATAAGCCTGCGCCTGGCCAGATATTGGCTCGAAGGCAAGAAAGGCAGAGATGCACACGAGGAACAGGGATGGGACATGGCGCAATCTGACAAGCATGATCCAATTCTAAACAGAGCAGGAGCAGCAGCCCCCGGGCTGCTCTCAACCGGAGCTGCAGCACCGGAAGGCCTTGGGGGCCTGGCAATCATGATAGGCCCTTCAGAGTAGCGGCCCAAAGCTCAGGCCCTTTGTCCGCTGCACCGCGCGTGTAGCCTCCGCCCCAATTCCGTCGGAGTGGCTTTGGTCTTGATCTTCTCCATAGCCCCGACATAGGACGGTCTGGCGCTTTCGGCAAGCAGGCCGTAGCCCGCGAGGTGCCCGATTGTCTGCTGAATCCGCGCGAGGTTGTTTGAGCCCACCACTTGAACCAGCTCGTCGCCGCTGCAATACACCGTGAAGTTGGCGAGAAGTTCTCCCGATGCGCCAGCCTCCGCCCCTTTCCTGCACGCGAAGGCAAGAACCTTAAGGTGAATCGGCGTCAGCTTGTCCAGAAGATCGATGAGGGCCATATTCGATGTGTCTTGCCCATCAGCCGTACACGACGTCGCCAGCAGGCCCGCCCACATTTGTCGCACCCAGTCATCCTGTGCCCACGAACCTTCCTCAAGAATGCGCATCAGAACGTGCGGGTGCGCGACGATGTCGGTTTCTCCACATCGCGAAAGCATCTCCTCCGCCTGCAGCGCAATCTCCGTGGCACTGGCCAGTCTCTTGTTACTGAACCTCTCGTGAAGCGCGAGCCTGATCTGCTCGGTCGCACTCTCGCATATCCGGCGCAGGAATCCGAACGCCTTTGCCAGCCGAAGTTCCCTTACAAAATACTCCGCGTCCGTCTCACTTGACTTTCTTGTGTGCAGGCGATTCCATGGCTCGAACTCCACGGCTTCGGGAAACACAAACGACAATACCGTGCCTTCCTTGTCTGACCGAACGGTTTGAGCCTGCACCTTTACTGAACTCGCCGATGTCTTCTCTTTAGCGTCTTCACAGCACAGCCTCAGGGAGATCAGTTGTCCGGGTTTCCCACGCTTCGGCGTTTTCACGTAGAGGCCGGCCGGACCCACGTCCCGCACCTCATAAGCTTTCGCCTCAGTCGCGGCCGCGTCGTACGCGAATAGGCCGGGCATCAGGTAGCGTTTCTTCGAACGCCGGTCCGGACGCGGATCTTCCAGGTTGAGCCAGCGAATGACGCGGATTCCCAGATGGTCTTTCTTTTCTTCCTCCCGATCATTCTGTTCCTCTGGCTCCCGCGGTTTTTGCTCCTCCGGCTTGTTCTTCTGCGGGGCGCGCTTATTGGCCGGAAAGACCGATCGCGCCGGAGCCTCAACGCTGTTGCGCTTTGGCGTCTCCACTTCTTTATGCTCGGCACTTCTGTCGCGGTGCAGCGCCGGCATGGCAGTGGTTGGCTCGGCGGTCACGCTCGGCCCATGCATCGTCGCAGCGGTGACGGAGGGCTGTACAGGGGCCTCCTCTGAAACGGGCTTCCTAGCCTCGGGGCGCGCATTATTTGCAACATCAGCCACAATTTCAGCCGAAACAGCGAGCCTCTCGGTCTCCTCCGCAACCGGCTTGGCCTCGACCTGAAGCTCATCCGGCCCTTCGGCGCTCTCGGTCTGATCGGAAGGCACGCTCTCCGCGACGTTGGATCTGCTCTCTGTCTCGACGACAGGTGGACTCTCAACCTTCTCGGCTGATTGGCTTTCCACCGCCTCAATTGGCGCAGGCTCCGCAACTGGTGTGCTCTCCGCGACCTCGGCCTCGCTCTCGGCAGCAGATACGCTTGGCGCCACCTCGGCAGTCTCGTTTTCCGTTGCGAGTTCGGCGACCGAGTCGACCGCGGTTGTCGGCGCCTTCACTTCCGGAACATCCTCTTTCACTTGGTTGTTGCCCGGCGCCGCAGCGGAGGTGGTCGAGTTCGTAATCTGCCACCGTGTCGTGAGGGCCACGGTGAAGCCCAGGCCTTGCGGACCGGCTTGAGTGGTTGTGAGAGCCAAAACCGGCTCACTGGCCTCCCGCATTGGTAAAGATTTCTGCTCTGCTTCAGTCGAAGCGCACTCGTTTTCGCAAAACTCGTCTGTCTTCGATGAGGTCGAGTCGGAAATCTCGGTACTGAGGATTTCTTCCAGGCGCTGCTCCAGCTCGTCTTCCGCGCAAACGACGAGCCGATCACCCTCCTGTGTTCCCGTCGATGACAATGTGCGGAGCGGCAGAGCGAGGGCGGTCGTCACTTCGCAACCCATCACCGGAAACGGCACCTCGGGCATCAGTTCTGCGGCGCGCAGGACTTTGAGGTCTTTGTCGAGGTAGACAAGATCGAACGGAAAGGGCTTTACAAGCGAGGGAACACCGCACACGGGATTCAGCCAGAGGCTCGTCTCGGCTTTGAACCCAAGACTCTCGATGAGTAGCCTCATGAGCGTGAGCGGTTGATCTGCCCGGTCGACAACGGTGACCTTCGGGCTGAGATGCCGGCTCCTGGATACGTTGTAGGCACAGTAGGTCTTTGTTTCCATTCGCTTCTGCTTGGTGGAAACTGCAGGCTCCGGGGAGTCATTCACGAGGTCCCTAGCTCCCGAACCATCCGTCTTGGCGGATTGACGCAGCATCCCTTTTCAGCTCCGCGCTGTTCGGTCGAAGTTTGAAGATAGCACCGAACCGATGCGAAACCCATCCCACAAGGGGCTTCCCGCACACTACCCGTGGTAACGCAACCTGCACACCGAAGTGGCATTCGTGTTGCGGCGAAATCCGCGTCCGTTCAAGTGAGCCATTATTTGGGCTATACTGATACCGAAGGCAGTAAATATGGTCCCGGCGCAACCCATCGCGGACATCCTTGGCCTCGGCGGCTCTGTTCGCTCGATGCAGGAGCTCGATACAGCGGTTAATGCCGGTTTGCCGAAGAGGGCGCTGGTTCGACTCTCGGCGCGCCTCTTCAACGACAATCGTGATGCCAGCGCATTCAAGTCCAAAGTCATTCCTCCAGCCACATGGAAGCGCCGCACCACACGTCTTTCACGGCAGGAGAGTGAGCGGATCGAGCGGATCGCCCGTGTTCTGGCCTATGCCGAATACGTCCTCGACGATCGAGACGAAGCCCGCAAGTGGATCAATTCAGGGCACAGGGAGCTCAACGGCGAGTCGCCGTTGGAAGTTGCCCGGACAGAGATTGGCGCACGCCGGGTTGAGTCGGTTCTCAATAAGCTCTTTTTCGGACTTCCTGCCTGATGGAGGCCTACCGCATCGCCGATTCCCGGCATCCAGTCTTCGACCCGACCGGCGCGGCCTTATATGGAGGGCGGTGGAATTCGGTCGGCAAGCGCCTTATCTATGCGTCGGTTTCCTTTGCGGCGGCCTTGCTGGAGGTGCTTGCGCACAGGAACGGACCGAAGCTCCCCAGACATCACAAGTCCGTTCGCATTTTCATTCCTGATTCTCTCGGTATCGAGACCGTGTTTCCGGCAGATTTGCCCGGATGGGATGATGAGGATAGCCGCGTGTCACAGGCGTTTGGGGATGTGTGGTATGACTCCCGAAGGACGCCAATCCTCAAGGTGCCCAGCGTCGTGACACACGGGCCGGAGTTCAATCTGGTGCTCAATACCATGCATCCAGAATTTCCTCTTATCCAGGCCGATGATCCCGTGCCTGTTGCTTGGGACTCCCGGCTGGAAAAG